>NZ_SSDJ01000132.1 GCF_004794465.1 Microbacterium sp. K24
CCGGCCACGCGCAGCAGCGCGATGGCCGCGTCCGTGGCCGCGAGGTCCACGGTCTCGAGCGAGCGCACCACGCTCCCCGGCGGCAGCGTCTCGGACCGGCGACGCACCTCGCCGCCGAGCACGACGAGGGCGTCGGCGACGACGTCGACATCGATCCGACCGTCCACGTGCCGGATCTCCCAGCGCATCCGTCCGGTCGACCGACGCGTCATGAAGTTCACGACCGTCGCCCGATCACCCGCGGTATCGGCGACGACGTGATCCTCGCCCCGGAAGGCCAGGCCCGTGTGCATCGGGACCGACCGCTCCGCTCCGTCGATCTCGAGCGTCACGCCGCCGGGGCTGAGCGGGATGAGCACCCGGTCCGCTCCGAGGAACGGCGAGAACGGCATCCGTCCCTCGATCTCGGCGAGGCTGATGCGCCAGGCCGGTCGGGCCGCGAGCACCCGCGTGACTCCGAGGCCGTTGGCCCATGGTTCGGGTTCGACATCGGCCGGTCGGACGATCTCGAGGTCGGCGCGCGTGCGGTGCAGCATGATGTTCTTCTCAGCGGATGGCGGTGGGACCGGTCTCGCCGGTGCGGACGCGGATGACCTGGAGCACGTCGGTGACCCAGATCTTGCCGTCGCCGATCGCCCCGGTGCGGGCGGCCTCCTGTATGGCGTCGAGCGCGGCCTCGAGCACCTCGTCGTTGACGACGGTCTCGATGTAGATCTTCGGAAGGAAGTCGACCTTGATCCGCTGCGAGCGATAGACCTCGACCTTGCCGGTCTGCGTACCGTGCCCCTTCGCATCGAGGATCGTCATGCCGGCGACGCCGATCTCGGCGAGCGCGGTCTTGACGGGTTCGAGGGCACTGGGCTGCACGACGGCGGTGATGAGCTTCATGATGTTGTCCTTTCTCGGTGGGCGGCGCTCAGGAGCGCACGTCGTCCAGGTCGTAGGCCGTCTCGGCGTGGAGGGTGGTGTCGAGGCCGGTGACCTCGGTGCCGTCGGCGACGCGCAGCCCGACCGTGACCTTCAGCACCCACGAGATGAGCGCGGTCACGATGAAGGTGTAGACGAACACCGCGATGATCGCGATGGCCTGCGTGCCGAGGAGCGCCCAGTCCCCGCCGAAGAAGATGCCCGTGGCTCCGGCCGGCGAGGCGGGGTCGGCGAGGAAGCCGATCGCGAGCGTGCCGAAGATGCCGGGGAACATGTGGATCGCGACGGCGTCGAGCGCGTCGTCGTAGCCGAGGCGCTCCTTGAGGCTCAGTGCCGCGAACGCGACGACGCCGGCGAGGAGGCCGATGATGATCGCGCCGACCGGCGAGACGGAGTTGGCCGCGGGCGTGATGCCGACGAGTCCGCCGAGAACACCCGAGATCGCGCCCAGCGAGGTCGCCGCCTTGCGGACGATCCGCTCGACGATCAACCAGCCGAGCAGTCCGGCGCATGCGGCGATGAGGGTGTTCGTGACGGCCACACCGGCGCTGTCGTTGATGCCGCCGGACGATCCGCCGTTGAAGCCGTACCAGCCGACGAGCAGGAGCCCGCCGCCGACGATCGCGATCGGCAGGTTGCCGGGGCGACCCACGTGCGGGAAGTCGCGGCGCTTGCCGAGGAAGAAGGCGAGCACGAGCGCCGCGACGCCCGCGTTCATGTGCACGGCCGTGCCACCGGCGAAGTCGATCGCGTGCAGCTGGTTGGCGATCCAGCCGCCGACGGTCGAGCCGTCGGCCGAGTCGAACGCGAACACCCAGTGCGCGACCGGGAAGTAGACGAGGGTCGCCCAGAGGCCGCTGAAGATCAGCCAGGTCGAGAACTTCATGCGGCCTTCGACCGCGCCGCCGATGATGCCGACCGTGAGCCCGGCGAAGATCAGCTGGAACACGGCGATGAGGATCGCGGGCACGGTGCCCTCCGGCGTCTCGGCGCCGAGGAGCGACTGGATGCCGAACAGGCCGGTCGGGTCGCCGATGATGCCGGCGCCGCCCACGGAGTTCCCGAGGGTCAGGCCGTAGCCGTACAGCACCCAGAGCACGGCCGTGACGGCGAAGCCGCCGAACACGATCATCATCGTGTTGAGGATGTTCTTCGTGCGGGACAGACCGCCGTAGTACAGGGCGAGTCCGGGCAGCATGAGGGTGACGGCGACCGTGGCGGTCAGCATCCATCCCGTGTTCACCTGCGAGGTGATGTCCATGTCGATCTCCTTTCGGGGAGGGGGTCTAGTGCGTGAGGAGGTTCTCGAGCAGGTCGGCGAGCGCGTCCACGCCGGCGGCCACGTCTTCCGCTCCTGCGGTCTCGGCGGGGGTGTGCGAGGCGCCCGTGGGGTTGCGGACGAAGAGCATCCCGGTGGGGATGACAGCGGCGAGAACGCCGGCGTCGTGCCCGGCTCCCGTGTCGAGCACGGGGGCATCGGGGAGCACTGCCTGCATGCGGTCGCGCAGGGCGGGATCGAACGAGACGGTCGGCGAGAACGACTGCTCGGTGACGGTGACGGTGCAGCCCTCGGCATCCGCCGCGCGCTCGGTGCCCGCGGTGACCTCGCTGACGATGCGCCGCACGGCCTCTTCCGAGTGGTGCCGCACGTCCATCCAGAGGTCGACCGACGAGGCGATCACGTTCGTGCCGCCGGGCGTCACGGTGATGCGGCCGACGGTCCCGCGGGCGTCGTCCACCACGAGCGTGTGCACGCGCAGACTGCGGATCGTCTCGGCCGCCACGACGACCGGGTCCTGGCGATCCGCCATCCGCGTGGCTCCGGCGTGGTCGCCTCGACCCTCGATCCGCACGTGCCAGCGGCCGTGCGCGATGATCGCCCCCGCCAGCGCGACGGGTCGGCCGAGATCGATGAGTCCTCTGCCCTGCTCGACGTGCAGCTCGACGAACGCCGCGATGCCGGTCAGGCGGTCGGCATCGGCTCCGATGGTCGACGGATCGAATCCGGCAGCGGATGCCACATCGGCGAACGACCGTCCCGTCTCGTCCGTCAGCGCACGCACGCGATCCGGCTCGACCGCCCCGGCGAGAAGGCGGGAACCCAGGCAGGCGATGCCGAACCGCGATCCCTCCTCCTCCGGGAACACGGCCACGGCCAGCGGCCGCCCCGGTGCGATGCCGCGGTCGCGCAGCACGTCGACCGCGGCGAGCGCACTCGCGACTCCGAGAGGTCCGTCGAAGTTGCCCCCGCCGGGCACCGAGTCGAGGTGCGATCCGGTCACGATTGCACCGCTCCGGTCATCGGCATCCGGCACGTCCCACCAGGCCCAGAGGATGCCGTTGCCGTCGGTCTCGACGGTCAGGCCGCGCGCCGTGGCGTGGTTCTCGAACCAGCCGCGCAGCTCGAGCTCTGCCGGCGAGAAGACCGGGCGCGAGTATCCCCCGCGGTGCTGATCGACGCCGATTCCCTCGATCTCGGCCAGCAGCGCGTTCGCGTCGGCGTGCGTCGTCATGTCACACCCCCGCGAATCGCTGGCCGGCCGCGCGGAAGCGCTCGCCCGCGTGCTGGGATCCGACGACGAGGTCGAGCACGAGCTCGCCGAGCAGCGGAGCGAACTTGGCTCCTTGCCCCGAACAGGGCGAGAGGATCGTGATCCCCTCGACCCGGTCGATGATCATGTCGTCGCGCGGCACGTTGGTGAACAGGCAGGTCGTCTCGGCGTACGGCGTCGCGAAGAGACCCGGAGAGAAGTGCTCGACGAAGCCGATGACGCGCTTCCGGTTGGCGGGATCGATCCGTCCGTCCTGGTCGCGCGCCGACGGGATCACGCGGCCGCCGTTGTACTCGGCGACCTTCTGCCCGCGGAACTGCGCATCGCGTCCGCCGGGGAGGCTGTAGGCCTGCATGTCGCGTCCCTTGTAGATGAAGGTCGGCCACGAGGTCTCCCCGCCGACCGGCGTCTCGCCGCAGTCGCGCACGTCGCGGTAGAGGAAGTGGAACGCGTTCTCCTGGCGCACCTCGAACTGCGGCAGGGCGTCGACGAAATCCGACGGCAGATCGAGTTCGCCGAGGAGCGCGGGAAGCCAGCCGCCCGCCGCGATGATCACCTGTTCGGCGTGCACCGTGTCGCCCGTCGACGAGGTGACGAGATAGCCCGCGGATGCCCGACGCACGGACGCGACCTCCCACCGCGTGCGCACCCGGGCACCCGCGACGCGGGCGAGGTCGATCATCGCCTCGACCGACGCCTCGGCGTCGATCACGCCGGCTCCCGGGTGCCAGAGCACCTCGCTGTCGAAGTTCAGCTGCGACCAGCGCGCCTTCGCATCTCCGGCCGTCAGCAGCTCGTGCTCGACGCCCTGGCTCTCGAGCACCCCCGCGAGTCGACGCGGGTCGCGCACGACACCGCAGTCGAGGGAACCGCTGGGGATCACGAGCCGCTCGCCGGTCGCGGCTTCCAGCTCGTCCCAGCCGCGCTTCGCCTGCACGACGAGGTCGACGAAGAACGGGTCGAGGTAGGCGTAGCGGAAGATGCGGGCCGACCCGTGCGAACTGCCCAGAGCGGATGCCGGTTCGTCGCGCTCGAGCACGATCACGTCTTCGCCCGACTGCGCCAGTCGCCAGGCGGCCGCCGCACCGCTCAGCCCGGCGCCGATGACCGCGAACCTCGCGGACTCGTGCACTGCCTGTCCGTCCGTCGTGCTCATGGCTCAGGCCAGGTCCGGGGCGTTCCAGAGGTTGAGCTTCGTGCCGATGCCCAGCTCGACCGCGTTCTCGTAGACGGTCTTCGCCCAGGCGACGTCTTCCACACCCATGCCGCCCACGCTGAACAGCACCGGCTGCTCGTCGAACTCGCGCCCGGGCACGGTGCCCTCGAACACGTCGCCGATGTTCACGACCCGCGACTCGTCGAGCTCGCCCGCCTCGATCAGGTCCTGCCAGTAGAGGCCGATCATGCCGAACGCGGTCTCGTGCGAGGGCGCCGGGTACTCCTCGGCCCACGCCTCGTAGATCTTCTTGGCGTCGGCGATGAGCCGCGCCTTGCCGGAGAGCGTGTACTCCTTGTCCATCCGCAGGTTCGCCGGCAGGCTCAGGAACGCACCGGGCTTGATCCAGTCGCCGTCGATGTAGGGGTAGTTCTCCGAGCCGACGAGTCCGGTCACGGCCTCCGAGACGATGTCGGAGTCGCGCACGGCGGCCTCGACGGTCTCGGCGATCTCGATCGTCGTGAACTGCGGGTAGTGCTCGCGCACGTAGTCGGCGAACGCCTCCGACGTCGAGCGGCGGCGGCCGTTGATGCGGATCGTGTCGAGCGAGGGGCGGGCGGCGGTCATGGCGTGCAGCGCGCTCTTGTTCATCGCGCCGGGGCCGATGATGCCGAGGGACTTCGCGTTCACGGGTGCGAGCTTCTTGGCGGCGGCGCCGGGCACCGCGGCCGTGCGGTACGCGCTCTCGAGGTTGCCCGACATGATCGCGAACGGAGCACCCGTCTCCTTGTCGTTCAGCACGATGAGGTGGATGGAGCGCGGCAGACCCTGCTCGCGGTTGTCGATGTTCGACCCGTACCACTTGACCCCCGCTGTGTCGAAGCGGCCGCCGAGGTAGCCGGGCATCGCCATGAAGCGGCGGTCGGCGGCATCCAGCGGCATGGTCGGGAACGGCGAGGATGCCGGGAAGCCGACCTGCGCACCGTGCGAGTTCGCCGAGTTGCCGGCCATGCGGTAGTCGCCCTTGGCGACGAGGATCAGGACCTCCTCCATGACCTCCATGCAGCGCTCCATGTCTTTCACGCCGGCGGCGATGACCTCGGGCTCGCTCAGGTAGAGCATGTCGATCCGGGTGCGGGTGGCGGTGTCTGCAGTCATGGTCGGGTCCTCCGTGTCGGGTGCGTCGAGACCAGTTGAACGGCGCAAGCAATCCCAGGTCAAATACGATTTCTGACACCGATTGATAGCGTTTCGCTCGCAATGCGCCCGTAACGGAGCGGTAATACGGAGCACGTATCGTGACCGCATGGAACTCCGTCAGCTGCGCTATTTCCTGGCGGTGGCGGACGAGCTCCACTTCGGTCGAGCGGCCCAGAAGCTGCACATGTCGCAGCCGCCGCTCAGCGTGCAGGTCGGCCGTCTCGAACGCGAGGTCGGCACACCCCTGTTCGAGCGCAGCACCCGCCGGGTCTCGTTGACGCCCGCCGGCCGGCACCTGCAGGAGCGCGCGCGGAGGATCATCGACGAGGTCGACGCCGTCCGTGCCGAGATGCGCGACTACGTCGACGGACTCGCCGGACACCTGACGGCCGGCTTCGTCAGCTCCGCGAACTACACCGTGCTCCCGGAGGTGGTGCAGCTCTTCCGCGCTCGTCGTCCGAACGTGAATCTCACCCTCGTGCCGCTGACCTCGGGCGAGCAGTTCGACCGCCTGCGGGAGGGGTCGATCGACATCGGGATCGTGCGCGACGAGATCCCGCGGCCCGGGCGCTCGTCACCCGTCCTGACCACCGAGGTCGTCTTCGAGGAGCGGCTGGTGGCCTGCCTGCCGATCGCGCACCCGCTCGCCGGACGCGACGAGGTGACGGCGGCGGAGATCATCCAGGTGCCGATGATCGCCTACCCCCGCTCGCTCATGCCCGGCTACGTCGACCGGGTCAGCGACGTGCTGGGAACCGCGGGGACGCCCCGCATCATCGAAGAGGTCGTGCACCAGGAGACCGCGCTCGGCTTCGTCGCCGCGGGCCTCGGCACGAGCATCCTTCCCGAATCCGTGCGGCAGCTGGTGCCGCCGTCGATCGCCGTCGTGCCCCTCGCCGGGTCGCCGGTCACGCGGCTGCTGGCGGCGTACCCGGTCAAAGAGGACGAGAGCGCGGTCGTGGCGGCGTTCATCGCCTGCCTGCAGGATGCCGCGGGGGCACTCGCCGTGCGGTGAGCGTCGGTCGTCGACCTCGGGTCAGCTCGCCCTTCGCGCGCGGGAGAGCATCTCGCCGATCACGTTGGTCATCACCGTCGAGACGTTGTTGCGGTACCCGTTATGCGACAGCGCGCCCGTGAAGCAGATCGAGCCGACGCTGAACACCGCCCCGCCGCCCGGCTTCTCGAGCCACGTCATATCGGACCGCACGTCCGGCGACTCGGTGCCGCCGAGACCGGCGCGCGAGGCCATGACGTCTTCGCCCGCGAGCAGGTAGAAGTCGCTGTGCCCGGTCGATGTCGCGAGCACCACGGTCTCGGGCGGGCTTCCGCGTTCGGGATCGAAACGGTCGATCTCATCCCCCGACGAGCCGTTCATGATGAGACCGAAATCGCCGATGACCTCATCGTCCACGCCCGCGAAGACGAAGCCGAGTTCGGCGGGGAGAGCGGCCGATCGCCGATAGCCTGGAGCCTTCGAATCCCAGCCCTGCGCAGTCATGCCGATGCCGGTGAGGCCGTTCGGCCATCGGCCGCGCTGACGCCACATCCCGCCCGGCTCCCCCGTCGTGCTGTGGAAGCCCTGGCCCGGCCCGCCTTCGGACGGGCGGGTGCCGACCGGTCCGCGTCGGATCTCCAGCAGATGAGGTCGCTCGGCATCCTGACTGGTCACCCAGTAGAAGCCGTTCCCACCGAGGTACATGAGGGATCCGCCGTCGTCGAGATGCGCTTCCAGGGCGTCCAGCATCCGCCCGCTGACGTACTCCGGGTGGCTGCCGGTGATGACGACGTCGTAGGCGGCGAGCAGCGCGGCTCCGTCGCGGTGGAGGTCGTGATCGGTGAGGACGTCGAAGGGCTGCCCTTTCTCCATCAGCCAGTCGACGAGGTACAGATCCGCGCTCAGATGGCGCGGGGCGTCCTGCAGCCAGGCACGGTAGTCGGGACGGAGGTTCGGGATGGGGCGCAGATGCGTCGAGTACGAGCACGTGCTGCCGTCGGAGTGCACGTCGTACATGCTCAGACCCCACTCCGGATGCTCCGCGAGCTCGAGGTCGCGGTGACCCGGGTGGATCGGATGATCGCTCATCTGATCGCCCTCGAAGTCGAGCCGGGTCACCATCCGCTCGTTCCCGTACGCGATGTAGGTGAACGTGGGCAGCAGGACGGCGATGCGGGCACGCGGACCCGACGCGGAGGGGCGTACGGCGAAGGGCACGTGATCGACCTGCGCTCCCGCGCGCAGCTCGACGGCATAGACGCCCGAGTCGAGGTCGTCCGGCACGGTGAAGCTCAGGCTCACAGGCCAGCCGGCGTCGTCGAGGTCGTCGTCGTGGAAGTGGATGGCGCCGTACTGCTCCGGCACCTTCGTGAAGTCCACCTCCTCGTGGCGCCACAGGGCTCCGGTGGCGGCGCGCAGAGGCGCGTTGATCACGACGCCGTGGTACTCGTGCCCGCCGACGTCGACGCACCGCGCGCTGCCCATCTCGCGCTCGAGCCGCCAGTCGGCGACCGCTGTCCGCGACCCGTCGGCGGCACGGCTGTGGATCTGCGGATGCTCGATCTTGCCGTTGAAGACCCGATCCGGCGCCCACTGGGTCCCGACACGTGGACAGCTCACGGCGGCGATCACCGCCGACGCGGCGGACGAGCCTGCCGAGATCGGCACCTCGTCCGTCGCTCCGCTCCACATCTCCCGACGTGCACGGAGTTCGGTGCATCGCGCCACCAGCAGATCGTCGGAGGAGACACGGAGCTCCAGCCGGTACCAGCTGCCGCGACGCCAGGGCACGGACAGCGAGGACACCTCCCCGTCGGCGCCGCGCAGGCTCAGCGCACCCCCCGCATCGATCACGGCGGAGAGCGCGACCGTGCCGTCGGCCGCGAGCAGCGAGATCACTCCCTGCTCGCGACCGGCATCCGGCGTGGTCGGCTTCAGGAGCACCGACACCTCGATCCCGCGCAGGGGCGTGCCGCCGAGGCTCGGCACCACGATGCACGACCCCAGGTGGACGTCGCGCAGACCACCGGGAACGGTGCGCGGCGCGAACCCGGGAACCGGCAGGATCCGGCGCCCCGGGCCCTGCGGGTTCTCGTCCCCATGACGCAGTCGCACCAGGCTCACCTCGACCGTGTCGGCGCTCGCGCTGACCATCAGGTCCACGACCTCGCCGGGTTCGGCCGAGAGCGTGTTCAGGTATCCGGTGAGAGTCATGCGGTTCTCCGTCCGAGGTGGGTGGGTTCTGGGTGTTCGAGGGTCAGTTGCACTCGGTCTTGTACCAGAGCTTCTGGCCTTCGGGAGTGTCGACGTCGTCGCTGGTGAGGATCTCGACCGGCGCATCGACGGTCTTCGACACCTCTTCACCGCGCAGCTGCTTCGCGATCTGCTCGATCGCCAGCTCGCCCATCGCGTACGGCTGCTGGGCGACGGTCGCCTGCAGCACACCCTCCTGCAGCAGTTCGACGTTCGCCGCACCGGCATCCCAGCTGACCATCTTCACGTCACCGACCACGTCGGCGTTGCGCAGCGCCACCGCCGCACCCGTCGAGTTGAGGTAGTTCGTCGTGTAGATGGCCTTGAGGTCGGGGTACTTCACGAGCGTGGAGGCGGCGTTGGCCTGGATCACGTCGGCCGAGATCTCCGGGTACGAGATCGACACCACCTCGATGTCGGGGTAGTCCTTCAGCGCATCCTCGAATCCGGCGATGCGCGCCTGCGTGATGGGGTTGGTGGCGAGCGAGCCGATCGCAGCGATCTGCCCTTCCCCGCCGATGAGCTCCGCGAGATACTTCGTGATCTCCTTCGCGCCCTCATAGTGGTTCGAGGCGACGAACGAGTCGTAGAGGTTGTCGTCCTCCAGCTGGGCGTCGACGTCGATGACCACCACGCCGTCCTCCCGCGCCGACTGCACCGGGATGCCGCCGGCCACCGGATCCGCGGGGGTGTAGACGAGGGCATCCGGGGAGCTCGTGAGCACATTCTGGATGATGGTCGTCAGCTGCGCCTGGTTCTGGTTCTGCGGGGCCTGCAGCTCGCCGACCTCCATCCCCAGCTTCTTGCCCGCGGCCTGTGCGCCGCAGGCGACCTGCACATAGTACGGGTCACCGGACTGGGGACCGGCGATGGCGACCTTGGCGCCGGTCACCGCGTCCTCTCCGCCGTCTCCGGCGCCCGGATCGGCGGTCGAGCAGGCGGCGAGCGGGGCGATCAGCAGCGAGGTGGCGGCCAGAGCGAGGAGGATGCGACGGCGAGAGCGTGCGGACGGTGCGTTCATGAGGACTCCTGTGTCGTGAGGGCGTGCGAAAGGAAGGGTCAGTGCATGGAGGGTGAGGCGGAGAAGGGGCGGTCGGAGGATCAGCTCGAGGCGGAGCTCGATCTGCGGAGGCTGCGCAGGCGCCGGAGGCGGTCGAGGTAGAGGGCGCCGATCAGCACGGCGCCGGTGACCACCTGCTGCCAGAAGCTCTGCAGCCCGGCGATCACGAGACCGCTCGCGAGCACGACGGGGATCGCGTTCCCGAGCGCGGTGCCGGCGATGGTGCCGACTCCGCCGAACAGGCTCGCTCCGCCGAGGATCGCCGCGGTCGCGGCGGTCAGGGCATCGAGCGAGTGGCCCGAGATGTTGGTCGTGCCGTAGACCGAGAGCGAGAGCCAGCCGGCGAGGCCCGCCAGCAGGCCGGACAGGCCGTAGATGACCGCGAGGTGGCGGCGAACAGGGATGCCGGCGCGCACGGCCGCCTCCTTGTTCGAGCCGATCGCGTAGGTGTGCCGGCCGAACGCGGTCGAGTGCAGGGCGATGGCGGCGATGATCGCGACGACCGCGGCGATGATGACCACCCACGGCACTCCCAGGAGCCGGCCGACGCCGAACTGCGACATCGCCGACGGCATCCCGCTGAGGTCCTGTCCGCCGGTGAAGACCTGCGCCAGGCCCAGAGCCGCGCCGAACATGCCGAGCGTGACGATGATCGGGTTGAGGTCGGCGTACGCGACCAGCAGACCGTTGATCCACCCGAGCAGCAGTCCGCTCGCGACGGCGACGCCGAGCCCGAGGAGGGCGGTGCCCCAGCCGTCTCCGCCGACCCGCTGCATGACGATCATGCTGACGACACCGGAGAAGACCAGCACCGATCCGACCGAGAGGTCGAAGCCGGCGGTGATGATCACGTACGTCACGCCGACGGCGAGGATCAGCATGATCGAGCCGGCGAGGAACATGTTGCGCACATTGGCGGCCCCCAGGAAGGGCTGCCCGTTGATGATCGCGAACACGACGACCAGCAGGATGAGCGCGCATGTCACGACGAAGAGCGGATGCTGCCACGCACGCTCGAGGCGCTCGCGCCAGGAGGGAGGTTCGGGTGTTGCGACGGGCGCGCCCAGGGTGTCCAGGGAAGTCATCGGTCTCCTCGATTCTCGGTGTCGGTCGGCGCGGACGACGCGCTGCCCCCGGTCATGGTGGACACGAGCAGCTCGAGGCTCGCCTCCTGCCGCGAGTAGCTCGCGACGCGCTGGCCGAGACGCAGCACCTCGATCCGGTCGGCGACGCTGAGCACGTCGGACATGTTGTGGCTGATCAGCACGACGGCGAGACCGCGATCGGCGACGCGCCTGACCATGTCGAGCACACCCTTCGTCTGCACGACGCCGAGTGCGGCGGTCGGCTCGTCGAGGAGCACGACCGTGCGCGCCCAACTCACGGCCCGCGCGACGGCGACTCCCTGACGCTGGCCGCCGGACATGTCGCTGACGGAGCCGCGACGCGGATCCGCCGTGACGCCGAGCTGCGCGAACTCGCGCTGCGCGGCGGCGGCCATCGACTTGTTGTCGAGGAAGCCGAACGCGCCGAGCAGTCCCTTGCGCCGCGTCTCGCGACCGAGGAACATGTTCGCGACCGGTCCCATGTCGGGTGCGAGAGCGAGATCCTGCCACACGGTCTCGATCCCGGCGGCCTGAGCATCGGTCGGTCCGTTCGCCCGGAAAGGCTCACCGCCGACGTACACCTGCCCGTCGTCGGGCGCGAGTGCTCCGGAGAGCACCTTGACGAGTGTGGACTTGCCGGCGCCGTTGTCGCCGATCAGTGCGGTCACCTCGCCCGCCCGGCAGTCGAAGTCGGCGCCGCGCAGGGCGTGGACGTGGCCGTACGAGACGCGGATGCCGCGGGTGCTGAGCGCGGTGTCGTGCGGAGGCGACGCGGTCGTCGTGCCCCCGCTGCTGCGGAGATCGGAGTTCATCAGACCTGCTTCCTTCCTGGCTGCCGGAGCGGCCGGGGGTCAGACGGCGGTGTAGCCGCCGTCGATGGTCACCTGCTGAGCGGTCATGTAGCTCGACACGTCGGAGGCCAGGAACACCACGAGACCGGCCACATCCTCGGGGGTCGCCATGCGGCCCTGCGGGATGAGGGAGACCCATTCGGCCTCGAGCGACGGCTCGCGCTCGATGATCTGCCGCGTGAGGTCGGTCAGCACGTATCCGGGGGCGACGGCGTTGACGCGGATGCCGGAGGCCGCCCACTCCACGGCCAGCGACTTCGCCAGGTGCGCGACAGCCGCCTTGGACGAGTTGTACGACGCCGCCCACTGCGGCACGTTCACGATCGACCCGGACATCGACGAGATGAGCACGGCGCTGCCGGTCTCTCCCGCCTCCAGCAGCGTGCGTCCGAACGCCTGGGCCGAGAAGAAGGTGCCGGTGAGGTTCACGTCGATGACCTTGCGCCACTGGTCGGCGGTCACGTCGATGGAGTCGCCGTTGATCTCGATGCCCGCGGCGGTCAGCAGCACGCGCGGCACGCCGAGCTGCTCCTTCACGTGGGCGAAGGCGGCTGCCGTGGCATCCTGATCCGTCACGTCGAGGCGGTGTCCGAGGGCGCGGACCCCGAAGTCCGAGGCGATCTGCGCGGCGGTCTCCTCGACCGTCTCGAGAAGGTCGAACAGGGCGATGTCGGCGCCCTCCGCGGCGAGCGCGCGGGCGACGGCGAGGCCGATGCCGCGTCCGCCTCCGGTGACGACGGCGATGCGTCCGGCGAGGTCGATGTTCATGTTTTCTCCTTGGGGTGGAAAGGGAAGGGGATGGTCAGGCGCCGATGAGCTCGCGCAGCAGCGCCGCGGTCTGCGGCAGGGTGCGGGCCGGGTCGCCGCTCGTCGAGCACTCGAGGTTGACGGCGCCGCGGTAGTCGATCTCGTGCAGTGCCTGGAAGATGGCCGGCCAGTCGAGGGCGCCACCGCCGGGGAGCAGACGGTTGCTGTCGCCGAGGTGCACGTGGCGCACCTGGTCGCCGGCCGCACGCAGGGCGTCGGGGATGTTCGCCTCCTCGATCGACATGTGGAACGTGTCGGGCAGCAGGCCGGCATTCGGATGCTGCACCTGGGCGAGCACCGCGAGATTGTCGGCGACGGAGTTCAGGTACCGGCTCTCGTAGCGGTTGAGCGGCTCGAGGAGCACCGCGCCGTCGGAACCGGCGACCCGGTCGAGGAGCTCGCGGTAGAACGCCGTGAACTCGTCGTTCTGAGCCGCAGTGAGCTGCTGGTAGGGGTCGAAGAGCGGCATCGGGTCCTGCGGGCCGTACTGGTACTCGATCTCGGTGACCAGGCCCAGCTCGGCGCAGACGTCGGCCGTCTCCCGGTACATGTCGCGGCAGCGCCTGCGCAGGTCGGCGTCGTCCGACATCGCGTGGCCGTAGATGTCTCCCACGAGCACGAACTCGACGGGCCGCACTCCGGTGCGCGTCTCGAGTTCCGCGAGTTCGCTGCGAACGCTCGCGTTCCAGAGCTCGACGGGCTGGAACACGGCGATCGCGTCGTATCCCCAGTCGCGCAGCAGTTCGGCCTGGGCGGTCAGGGTGTCGCCGGGGATCATCGGTGTGGAGCAGCAGAGGATCATTGCATCCTTCTCTCGGGTGGGTGTCGGACGCCGCTCACTGCGGATACAGACGCGTGAGGGCGGTGTCGAAGCGGTCATATCGGGCGGCCAGGGCAGCGTCGATCCGGGGACGGTAGACCCGTTCCGACGGTGCGTGGAGTGCTGCGGTGTCATCGATCGAGGTGAGAGCACCGGCGGCGACGAGGGCGAGGACGGCCGCGCCTCGGCAGGCGGCCTCCTGTTCGTCGGGAACACGCAGCGCGACGCCGCACACGTCGGCCTTGAGCTGATTCCAGAACGACGAGGCGGTGCCGCCCCCGGCGCTGACGATCTCCTCGACCGCCTGTCCGCTCCCGCGAAGGGCGTCGATGTTGCGGCGCAGCAGGTGGGCCACACCCTCCATCACGGCATACGCGAGGTCGATCCGGTCGTGCCGCAGCTGCAGCTCCAGGAACGCGCCGCGGGCGTCGGGCTGGAAATCGGGGGGATTCACTCCCGTCAGGTACGGGAGGAACAGCGGTGCGCCGCGGTGGTCGCGATCGCGCAGCTCCCTCTCGAGCGCGTCGTACGGGATGCCGCCGGCGATGCTCTCGCGGAACCATTCCAGGGCCACCCCGCCGCTGTCGGCGCAGGTGAACAGCACAGTCTCGTCGGCGCGCAGGCCCGGGTGGAACGAGACGCGGTCCGCCGGGTCGAAGCTCCAGTCGGGCGCGATGAGCGAGAGCGCGAGGACCGTGCCGGCGGATGCGCTGACAGCGCCTGCGGCGTAGGACGACAGCCCGAGCATCGCGCAGAAGTGGTCGAGCGCGCCGACGTTCACCGAGTACGAGGTCGCCGGAGGCAGCTGGTCGAGGATCTCGTCGCGAACCGAGCCGATCGTCGTCCCCGCCGGCACCACCTCGGGGAGCATTTCCGGGCGGATGCCGCAGAACTCGACCATCTCGTCCCAGTACCGTCGGCGGGGCACGTCGTAGAGGTAGGTGAACCCGCGGGTGGTCTCCTCCCCGACCGCACGCCCCGTGAGGCGGAACAGGACGAAGTCCTTGATCATCAGCACATGACGCGCGGCGACGAGCAGCTCGGGGCGGTGGGCCGCGAACCAGCGCAGCTTCGTGGCCGGCCAGGTCGCGACCGACTCCGGCTGCCCCGTGACCGCGAAGGCGTCGTCGGTGCCGAAGCGGTCGGCGATCTCGTCGGCCTCGATCGTCGAGCGCTCGTCCATCCAGGAGATGCCGGGGGCGAGAGGTCGTCCGTCCGCATCGGCGAGTACGAGCGCCTCCGCCTGACCGGTCAGCACGATGTGTGCGTCCTGATCGGTGCCCGGCGCCTGGCGCGCGCACTCGGCGATGAGCTGGAGGACGCTCGCCAGAACGGCTTCGGGATCGAACTCCACGTACACGCCGTCGCGCCGGTACCGCATGGCGTCGCGGGCGACGGCGAGCTGCTGGGCGCGCTCGTCGAACAGGACGACCTTGATATTGGTCGTCCCCAGATCGACGGCGTAGATCAGCATCCTCAGTTGCCCAGTATGGTCAGCACGACGGTGCGCTCGCGAGCCCTCACCGCGTCGAGATCGCCGAAGTACACGCGACCGAACTCGCCGAGCACGGGAGCGCCGTCCTTGACGGGCACCGCTTCGGAGCGGCCGATGATCGACGACACGATGTGTCCGTCGGTGTTGAGCCCCCACGAGGGGTGCTCGCCGCGGAGCTCGGCTGCGTTCTTGATGTGGATGGGTCCCGGGTGGAGGTACTGACCCTCGTGGCGGGCCGGCGGCACGATCTTCGCGAAGACGTTGAGGGTGTCCTGCAGCAGCAGCTGGGTGCCGTAGTACGTCACGTCCTCCGACTCCTCTTGAATGAGCACGCAGCAGCTCGTGTGCGGAGTGAAGGCGTGCACGATGCCCTCCACGACGCCGGATTCCTGCACGAACCGGACGACCTCGTCGGTGACGTCGAAGAAGTCCTGCCGGGCGGGGGTGGAGAGGGTGAAGGAGTGAGTCTGGACGACCATCGTGGTGTTCCTTGCTGGTGTGATGGGACGAGAGGGCAGAGCGGGCGAGGTCATTCGGCGGACACCGCCCCGCCGGTCATCCCGGCGACGATGTGCTTCTGGACGATGAAGGCGATGATGAGCACCGGGAGGATCGTCACCGTGCCGACGGCGGCGACCTGCCCCCAGGAGGTGCCGATCGGTGTGATCAGACCGGGGATCGCGACCGGAAGCGTCTCGGTGTTGCGCCCGGTCAGCACGAGGGCGAACAGGAACTCGTTCCACGAGTTGATCAGGCAGAAGATCCCCGTGGACGCGAGGCCGGGCTTGACGATCGGGAGGATGACGCGGAGGAAGGTCCCCCATTCGCCGCAGCCGTCCAGGCGCGCCGCCTCGTCGAGCGAGATCGGCACGGCGAGGAAGAAGCCGCGCATCATCCAGACGGTGAACGGCAGGGCGAAGGTGAGGTGGGCGGCGACGAGGGCGAAGTACGAGTCGCGTACGCCCAGCGTCGAGGCGAGCACGAAGAGCGGGACGGCGAGCACCATGGCCGGAAGCAGGCGTGCCGCGAGCAGCGCCATCATGAACGTCTCGCCCTTCTTCACGCGACTGAGGCTGTACGCCGCCGGGACGCCCACGACCAGAGCGATCACCGTCGAGACCAGACCGACGACGGCCGAGTTGATCAGGTTGTCGGTGAAACCCTTCTGGAGGAACGCCTCACGGTAGTTCTCGAGTGTCGGGACGAAGAAGAGGCTCGGCGCGGACGAGAAGATGTCGACGCGGTCCTTGAACGAGGTCAGCACGAGCCAGATGATCGGCGAGAGGTAGACGAGGATCAGCGCCGCGGCCACGATCCCCAGGATGATCTGGACCGCCTTGATCCGCGTCGGACCCGTCGGCAGGGGCGCCTCGAGGCGCGAGGTGTCCCGCCGGGTCACGATGGCCCGGGTGTTGACGACCGTCGTGGTGCTCATGCGTCGGCTCCCTTGCGGTTGAGGAAACGGAAGAGGATGGCGGCGAGCGTCGCGACGACCGCGAAGGTGGCGACACCGAGGGCGGCGCCGTAGCTCATGTCGAAGGCCGCGAAGCTGACCCGGTACTGGAAGATGTCGTTGACCGTGGTGGCCGACCCGGGACCGCCGCCGGTCAGGATGTACACCTGGTCGAACTGCCGGATCGCCTCGGTCGCGCGGAACAGGACGGCCACGATGAGCACCGGCCGCACCATCGGCAGCATCACGTGCCAATAGAGCTGGAAGGTGTTGCATCCGTCCAGCTGCGCAGCCTGGATCTGCGCCTGCGGTGCGGCCGCGAGCCCGGCGAGGACCATCAGGGCGATGAAGGGCGTCCACTCCCACACGTCCATCACGACCAGGGCCGCGAACGCCCCGCCGGCCGAGTCGAGAACGCCGCCGTCTCCCACCAGGCCGAAGAACCGGAGGAAGTCGCTCATGTACCCGAACTGCGGGTTGAGGCCGAAGCTGAACATGAGGCCGACCACCAGCGGGGTCGCGATCATCGGCAGCAGCAGAGCCGAGGTCACGATGCGCCGGGTGCGGATCAGCCGCGACAGCACGACTCCGATCACCGTGCCGATGAGCGTCTCGATGCCGACCGCCAGCACCACGTAGCCGATCGTCACGAGGATCGCGCGGCCGAACTGCGCGTCGCCGAACATGCGCACGTAGTTGTCGAACCCGATCCAGTGGCCGTCGGCCGCGGCGTCGACCGGGCTGTACGACTGGAAGCTGAGGATGACGCTGTAGGCGAGGGGGAAGGCGAGCACCACGGCCAGGATGATCAGGCTCGGCGCCTGCATCCCGAAGCGCGTCCAGAAGGCCCGCCGTCGGGCGTTCCGACGGTACCCGTCCCGATCCGTCGGCGCCGGGGCGGGCGGCGACGACGAGGGCGTGTCGATGACAGCGGTCATGATCAGAAGTCCTTCAGCGGCAGCTTGTCGCCGAGGATGCCCTCGATCTCGGTCTGCGCGTCGGTGAGGGCGTTCTGCGGACTCTCATCGCCGACGAGCGCGGTCGACACCTGCAGGGCGAGCTGATCGAGCATCTGCGGCCACTCGGCGTTGCGGGGACGCGCGACGGCGTTCTCGAGGCTGCTCAGCTGCTGCGGCCACGAGGGCAGTGCGGCCACCAGGTCGGCGTCCTCGAAGGCGGCGCGCGTGGCGGGGACTCCGCCCATCTCGCCGATCTGCTTCTGCACGGATGCCGAGAGCGCCCAGGCGACGAAGAGGTATGCGGCATCCTTGTCGACGGCCTGCTTGCTGATCGTGTACGTCCATGCGCCGTGCAGAGCGTGGTGCTCGTCGCCCTCGGCAGCGACGGGGATGTCGCCGTAGCCGATCTTGCCCACGACGGCGGACTGGGACTCGTCGTCCATCGCGCCGGCGGTGTCGCCCCACGAGATCGCCTGTGCGGCGATCCCCTGCTGGAGGTTGGCGGTCACCTCATCCCAGGTGGCCGAGGTGAATCCGGGAGGTGCGAACTCGCCGAGCGATTTCATGTAGTCGAGGCTCTCGACCGAGGCGTCGCTGTCGACGACGAGCTCGCCGTCGGCGTCGACGACGCCGCCGCCGAATCCGCCGGCGTAGTTCATCCACTCGAAGACCGCGGCCTCGTGGCGCTTGCCCGCCATCGTGACGCCGTACATCGGCTCGGTCAGCACCTCGCCTGCGAGCGTCTCCCCGGCGTCCCGCGTGAAGAACTCGGCGATGTCGTGGTACTGCTGCCAGGTCTGCGCGGGCGCGAGATCGTACCCGTATGCGGCGGCGAAGGCAGCCTGCTCTTCGGGGTTCTCGAGGAGGTCGGTGCGGTACATCATCATCGTCACCGCGCTGTTCGAGGGCATGCCGTAGGACTTCCCGCCCCACTCGGCGGCGGTCTCCCAGAGACCGGGGATGATGTCGTCCGGGTCGTAGTCGTCCCCGACGCGGTCGGCGTTCGCCTCGATCAGCGGGGTGATCTCCTCGACGTAGTCGCTCCCGGCGTAGGCGCCGAGGTAGTCGTAGGGGATCGAGACGACGTCGAAGTCGCCCTGTGCGGTCGAGAAGTCGAGGGTGACGCTCTGCACGAGCTGCGCGAACGGAGCCGTCTCGATGTTCACCTCGATACCGGTCTTGGCGGTGAAGTCCGGGGCGAGTTCGGCGAGGATCTCCGAGTTCAGGGTGGCTTCGGCGAGCACGTTGAGCTCGGTACCGGCGAACTCCTGCGACCAGCCGTCTGCGGCTTCCGGGTCGACATCGGCACTGCCGCCGCTGCAGCCGGCGAGGGCCAGCGCGGCGGTGACGGCGAGGCCGGTCGCGGCGAGGGCGCGGCCTGCCGGGAGGTGGCGGCCGCGCGAGGAGCGGGTGCGGGTGTTGAGGTACATCAGTGTCCTTCCGATCGGCCAGCGGGTGTGATCGTCTTTCAACGCAATGTAATTGGTTCACACTTCGGTTGCAATAGACCGGGGCATATTTGTGAATCTGTTACATTCGCGAAACATGATGTGATAGATTCTCGTCGCGGACGGCCCCCTGGCCGCCCGCGAACGGAAGGCCGGAGGGTGGGACATGAGCGCGACGACTCCTCAGCGCAGGCGCGCCGAGATCGAAGTCCTGATGGGCGACCGCGCCGAGGTCGATATTCAGAGCCTGGCGAAGCACTTCGGCGTGTCCGAGATGACCATCCGTCGAGACCTGGGAGTGCTCGAGGAAGACGGTGTGGTCCGGCGCCTGGTGGGGGGCCGTGCGCTGCTGCTCGACGCCAAGAGCCGGGAACCCGCTCTCTCCACGCGGGCGAACGCCGCGTACGACACGAAGTCGCACATCGGCCGGGCCGTCGCCGACCTGCTCTCCGACGACGAGGTGGTGTACATCGACGGCGGCAGCACCGCCCTCGCCGCCGCACATGCCCTGCGCGGAAGCGGGCGCGCCCTGACCGTGCTGACCCGGAGCCTGCTCGTCGCCGCCGAGCTGGCGGAGGAGCCGAACATCGAGATCTTCATGCTCGGCGGCCGGGTCAAGTCCTCCGAGATGCTCACGACCAGCTCGACGATGTCCGACGATCTTCGCCACTACAACGTCGACACCTACGTCATGGGCATCAGCGGGGTGCATCCGACCCGTGGTCTCACCGACTACGACCCCGACGAGAGCGCGGGGAAGCGCCTGGCTCTCGAACGCGCCGACCGCGTCGTCCTCGTCGCCGACCACTCGAAGCTGGGCCGGGTGCTGATGTCGCGGGTCGCGGGCGTCGAGGACATCAGCGTGCTCGTGACGGATGCCGACGCCGACGACGAGGTGCTCCGGTCCATGCCGCCGTCCGTGTCGATCGTGCTCGTGGAGCCACAGCCGTGAGCCGAGCGGCAGCGGCGAAGCCGACCGTTCCCGCCTCGACGACGATCGCCGCGCCGTTCTTCGAGATCGGCCCCAAGAATCTGCTCCGGCTGCCGCAGGTCGTCGAGCTCGCGATCGCCGCCGGCGACGCCGGCGTGCGGCACGGGGTGTCGGTCATCCTCACCGTGCCCACCGCGATGATCGCTCCGGTGCAGAGCGCCGCCCCGCACGTCTTCGTGTTCGCACAGGGCATGGACCTCGATCGCCCCGGTGCGAGCGTCGGGCGCACGATCCCCGAGGCTCTGGCCGACGCCGGCGCGCGCGGGGTCATGCTCAATCACGACAGCAATCCCCTCGCGCCCGAGGACCTGGCTCCCGCGATCGGCCGCGCCCAGGAGAACGGGCTGATGACGATGGTGTGCGCCGGCAGTGACGATGAGGTCCGCAGCCTGCTCCCGCTCGGACCCACGATCGTCCTTTACGAGCCCCCGGCCCTGATCGGCGTCGCGGGAGGCGGCGACCGACCGTGGATCGGAGCCATCGACCGCGAGGCGGCGGCGACGGCTCCCGATGTGCTGATGATGCATGCCGGCGGGGTCTCGCAGCCGGACGACGCCTACCGGATCATGGGCGCAGGTGCGCACGGCACGGGTTCCACCTCGGGGGTCGTCCGCCACGATCGCCCGCTCGAAGCCGCCGAACGGTTCATCGAGGCGACGCGACGGGGCTACGAGAGCGCTCGCTCCCAGAAGACCGCCTGATCAGAACCCTTCCGGCTCCCGCGGCGTGTACGCGCTCTCGAGCTGCGCGAGCTCGGTCGGCTCCAGACGGATGCCGGCCGAGGCGACGGCATCCTCGATGTGCTGCGCGCGGGTGGCCCCGACGATCGGCGCGGTGACGGCGGACTGCTGCGCGACCCAGGCGAGGGCGATCTGTGCGCGGGAGACTCCGCGCTCCGAGGCCACGCGGGCGACGGCCTCGACGATCGCGCGGTTCGACTCCTCCTCGCGGCGGTACAGGGTCGCGCCGAACTCGTCGGTCGCGGTGCGCGCCGTCGTCTCGTCCCAGTCACGGGTGACGCGGCCGCGCGCGAGCGGCGACCACGGAAGCACGCCGACGCCCGAGTCGAGGCAGTACGGGTGCATCTCGCGCTCCTCCTCACGCTGCAGCAGGTTGTACTGGTCCTGCATCGAGACGAACGGCGTCCATCCGTGCTGAACGGCGACGCCCTGCGCCTTCGCGAACTGCCACGCCCACATCGACGACGCGCCGATGTACCGCGCCTTGCCGGAGCGCACGACGTCGTGGAGCGCCTCCATGGTCTCCTCGATCGGCGTCTCGGGGTCCCAGCGGTGGATCTGGTAAAGGTCGACGAAGTCGGTGCCGAGGCGGCGCAGGCTGGCGTCGATGCCGGAGAGGATGTGCCCGCGGCTGAGTCCGCCCTGGTTCGCGCCCGGCCCCATGCGGCCGTGCACCTTGGTGGCGATGACGACCTGGTCGCGCTGCGCGAAGTCGGCGAGCGCGCGGCCCACGAACTCCTCGCTCGTGCCGTCGGAGTAGACGTCGGCCGTGTCGAACGTGGTGATGCCGGCTTCGAGTGCCTGGCGGATGAGGGGCCGGCTGGTCTCCTCGTCGAGGGACCAGCGGTGAGTGCCTCTGTCGGGGGCGCCGAAGCTCATGCAACCGAGGACCACCGGCGAGATCTTGAGGCCGCTGTTCCCCAGTCGTACGTTGTCGGTCGTCTCCAGCATCCGTCTGCTCCCTCGATCGTCGTGGCTCATCGTGCGTCTCGACCCAGCCTTGCACGTTTCGCGGCCCCGCCGACCCGGCCCCTCGACTACTCGATCTGGCCGATCGGCTCGCGCTTCTCCGCCTGGAACTGATCCTCGGCCCGGCCCCGCGCCCAGTAGGCCGAGATCGACAGCGACTCCCGCGGGACCTCGCGCTGCTTCAGCACAGCACGCACGGCCTTGATCGTGCCGCGCTCCCCGTGGGCGAAGACGTGCGGGTTCCCCTCGGCCCAGGGCAGGTCGCCGAGCGCCGCGAGAAGCTCGTCGTCGGTCTTCGTCCACGTCACGGTCAGCCCGGACGGCGGCTCCGGCAGGATGCGATCGGCGGCATCGGCCACGGAGAGCAGCACGTGGCCCTGCGTCGCGGCATCCATGCTCTCGATCGCCGACGAGATGGCGGGGAGCGCGGTGTGGTCGCCGACCAGCAGGTGCCAGGGCGCCGCGGGGTCGGGGCGGTAGCCGCCGCCGGCGCCGCTGACGACGAGGGTGTCGCCCGGCCGCGCAGCACGCGCCCAGGGCCCGGCGACACCCTCGTCGCCGTGCACGACGAAGTCGATGACGAGACGTCGCTGGGCAGGGTCGGCCGAACGCACCGTGTACGTGCGCCGCGTCGGCAGCTTCTCCGGACTCTCCTCGCGCAACCGCGCCAGGTCGTACGGCGGCGTCAGCCCGTGAGCAGGGTCGGCGAACAGGATCTTCACGTACCTGTCGGTCGAGTCGTTGTCGCGGAACGCGTCGTAGCCGTCGCCGCCCGCCGTGATGCGGATCAGATCCGGACTCACCTGCTCGACCTGCTGCACCATGAGGACGGCCTGTTCGGGTGCTCTGCGGGGCTGATCTTGTGTCATCGGGTCTCCGGATTCGGGGCGGGCGGTCCGGTTCCAGTCTGCCCGGCTCTGCAGGGGGCAGGGCCCACTCTGCGGTTCAGACCGCGCCGTGCTCTTCAGGCTCGATCAGGAGTTCGTAGAGATCCCCGCGATAGATGGATCGCGTGATCTCGGCCACACGTCCGTCGGCGAGGCTGCCGCGGGCGACGACCCGCAGGCAGGGCTGATCCACGGTGATCCCGAGGAGCTCGGCCTCGCGCGCAGTGGGCAGCACGGCGGCCACGCGCGACGACGCACGCGTCAGGTGCACGTCGTACCGGCGGCGCAGGATCTCGTACAGCGAACCGGTCAGGTCGTTGCCGAGCAGATTGGGGAAGAGCTCGGCGGGCAGCTGCGAGCTGTCGATGCTGAGCGGGGTGTCATCGCCGAACCGCAGTCGTTCGACGGAGTAGACGGATGCCGATGACGCGATGCCGAAGTCCGTGACCACCTCGGGCGCCGCCGGGGCGATACCGGCGGAGAGCACCTCCGCGCGGGCGGTGCGACCGGCCGCGCGCATCGAATCCGTGAACGAGGCGAGGGTCATCCGCTTGGTCAGCGACGGCTCGGCGACGAACGTGCCCTTGCCTCTGATGCCGACGATGCGCTTGGCGTTGATGAGCGCTTCCAGCGCCCGTCGGACGGTCATCGACGACACGTTGAAGCGCGCCGCGAGCTGCTGTTCGGTGGGCAGCTGATCGCCCGCGCGCATCTCGGCAATCTCGGCCGACAGCTCCTTCAGCACCACCTCGTACTTCGCGGCCACGTTCCCCTCCTTCCGCGTGAATCGTCAGGTTCATGACTATCACGCCTCCACCCTCCGGCCGTCCGAAACGATGATTGCGGTTCTCCGGCGGACGGTGTAACTTCCTTGTAACCCTAGGGTGCTACACATACCCTATGGTAATCAAGACCCATCCCGAATGCACCTTGTTCCAACGGAGGATTCTCATGAGCGCTGCAACACCCGCCCGCTCGCGTGCACCACGGCTCGCCGTCCGCGTCGGCGCCGGACTCACCGGACTCACCATCGCCGCCGCGGGCATGACCGCATGCGCCCCGTCCGGTTCGACCGGCGACGGAGGCAGCGGCACGACCATCAACGTCCTCGCCGAGGACATCTCGTACACCGACAACTGGAAAGAGCTCCTGCCCGAGTTCGAAGAGCAGACCGGCATCAAGGTCAACATCGAGACCGTGCCGTACAGCGACCAGGCGGCGAAGATCCTGCTCAACTTCAGCCAGAAGTCGAGCGACTACGACGTCGTCTTCACCGACAACACCTACGGCACCGGCTACTTCGAGTCCGGCTACGTCGACGACCTCGCGAAGTACGAGAAGGACGGATCCGACTTCGTCGCATTCGACGACTTCTACCAGCCGTACATCGCGCCCATGCAGAAGGACGGCGCGACCTTCGGCCTCCCGGTCTACGGCGAGAGCACCTGGCTGATGTACCGCACCGACCTGTTCGAGCAGTACGGCATCGACGGCCCGCCGACCACGATGGACGAGCTCGAGGCCGCGGCGAAGACCATCAGCGAGGGCTCGGGCGGCGAGGTCGCCGGCATCACGCTGCGCGGCGCCCCCGGCATCCAGAGCGTCTACCCCTGGGCCGGTTTCCTCCGGGCCTTCGGCGGCGACTTCTACGACGGCGACGAGCTGGCCGTCGACTCCGAAGAGGCCGTCGAGGCCACGCAGTTCTGGGCCGACCTGCTCAGCGAGTACGGACCCTCGGGCGTCGGCAACTTCGACTGGGAGCAGAACCGCATCGCGTTCACGCAGGGCACCGCCGCGATGACGATCGACGCCACGGCGAACGGCCCGTTCAACGAAGACACCGCCGCCAGCGTCATCGCCGGCAAGGTCGGCTATGCGCCGATCCCCTACGCGATCTCCGACCCGCCCGAGAGCGGGAACACCGACAACTCGCTCAACGTGCACGCGCTGTACCTCAGCTCCTTCTCGAAGAAGAAGGAGGCGGCTTACAAGTTCATGGCGTGGGCGACCGGCCAGGACGTGCAGAGCAACGCGGTCGAGAACACCGAGGCGGTCGGCGTCACGCTCGATGCGGTCCTCGAGAGCCCGGAGTACAACGAGAAGTACGGTCCCTTCAAGGAGGCGCTGCTCGCACAGCTCGCCACCGGCAACGTCGACTACCTGCCCGCAGGCACCGATGCGAATGCGATCATCACGGAAGTCGGACAGGCGCTCTCGCGCACGCTTGCCGGTGAGGCGAGTGCGAAGGACGCATTGACCGCAGCCCAGGAAGCTCTCAAGACCCAACTGGGCTGACCCACCGAACGCCGGAACGGAAGAACAAGACGATGACCCAGCTCACGACGCCACCACGTCCCGATGCCGAAGGCGCCGTCAAGGACCCTCCGTTCCGGCGTTCCCCCCGCCGCCGCCCGCTGCGACCGGGCCTCGCGAGAGCCAGCCTGGCCCTCCCCGCCGTGATCGTGATCGTGCCCCTGCTCGTGATCATCATCATGCAGGGCGCGAACCTCGTCACCCACGCCGAGAACCTGCTCCGTCCCGGCAGCGAGGACATCTTCGTCGGCTGGGACAACTTCACCCGCGCACTGGGCGACCCGACGCTGCTCGGCTCCATCCGCGTGACCCTCGTCTACGTCGTCGCGGGCGTCGGCATCGAGCTCGTGCTGGGCGTGTCCATCGCCCTCGCGCTGCGGGGACGCATCCCGGGCAAGGGCGTGCTGCGTGCGCTGATCCTCATCCCCATGGTGCTGACCCCGGTGGTCGCCGGCCTCATGTGGCGGCTGCTGATGGATCCGACATCCGGGTTCATCAACTGGTTCCTCGACACGGTGGGGATCGGCGGGCACGCCTTCCTCGCGGATCCGGCGACGGCGCTCGGCGCCGTGATCCTCGTGGAGGTCTGGCAGAACACCCCGTTCGTCGTGATCATCGTGCTCGCCGGGCTCGAGTCGCTCGACCCCTCCCCCTTCGAGGCCGCCCAGCTCGACGGCGCCGGCGGATTCCGGATGCTGTGGAACGTCACACTCCCGATGCTCGCGCCGGTGCTGTCGATCGTGGTGCTGCTGCGGGTGATCGACGCGGTCAAGACCTTCGCGATCGTCAACACCATGACGAAGGGCGGTCCGGGAACGTCGACGCTCGCCATCAGCAACTACGTGTACCGGCTCGGCTTCGAGACGTTCGACATCGGCTACGCGACCACGGTCGGCGCGCTCGTCTCGCTCGTGGTCCTCGTCATCCTGTTCCCCACCGCCACGCGGCTCATGGGCCTGCGCATCTGGAAGGCCCGCCGATGAGAACCCGACGCAGCATCCTGCACTCCCTCCGCGTCATCGCGGTCTACGTCTTCGTCCTGTGGTGCATCCTGCCCGTCGCCTGGCTGGTGAGCACCTCGCTCAAGAGCGACGTCGACGCGTTCAGCCGCGAGCCGGTGTGGTTCTTCGTGCCCCAGTTCGGCAGCTACGTCAGCGCCTGGGTCGACGGCGGCATGGGCCAGGCGATGCTCGTGAGCGCGGCCGTCGCGATCATCAGCAGCGTGATCGGCATCGTCGTCGGACTCCCGCTCGCCTACCTCACCACCCAGGTCTGGCCGCCGGAGTCCGCGTGGTCCGCCCGCGTGACGCTCGCCATCCTCCTGCTCACGACCGTGCCGCCGGTGCTCACCCTGACGCCGTTCTACCGCGCGTTCTTCGGAGTCGGGCTGACCGGCAACCCCGTCGGACTCACGGTCGTGCACACCTTCTACGCCATCCTGCTCGCGGTGCTCATCTTCCGCTCCTTCCTCGTCGCCTTCCCGCGCGAGATCCGCGAGGCGGCGATGATCGACGGCCTCGGCGAATGGCGCACGCTCTTCCAGTGCGTGCTGCCCAACGTCTGGGGCGCGGCGTTCGCGACGTTCGTGCTCGCGCTGATCCAGTCGTGGAACGAGTTCCTCTACGCCCTGGTGCTCACCAGCGGCGACAGCCAGACGGTCCCCGTGACCATCGCCGGCTTCCTCAGCTTCTTCGGCACGAACTGGGCGCGCCTCACCGCGGCCGGCGTGATCGGCGCGCTGCCGATCGTGATCTTCGCGATCCTCGTTCGCAAGCACATGGCGCGCGGCCTGTCCTTCGGAGGTGTCAAGTGACCGCCGCACTCGCCGTCGACGTCGGGCAGAGCGGATGCCGTCTGCGCCTCGACGACGGAGACGTCATCGAGGCCCCGCTGGGGGTCATCGCCCTCACCGGCGACGAGCACGTGACCGCACTCGCGCAGACGATCATCGACCTGGTTCCGCCCGGCACGCGCCCCGAGCTCGTCGGCGTGGGCCTCTCCGGATTCGTGGAGGACTCCCCCGCACCGGCGCGGCTGGCCGAGATCCTGCGCGTGCATCTCGGTGCGCGCACGACCGTGGTCGCTGCGGATGCCGTCACGGCCTTCCTCGGCACCGTCGGCGCACGGGCCGGAACCGTGGTGATCTGCGGCACCGGTGTCGCGGCGCTCGGCGTGAGCGACGAGGGAGGGCTTCGGCGTATCGATGCCCGCGGGTACCTGCTGGGCGACTTCGGCGGGGGCGCGTGGATCGGCCAACGCGGACTGCAGGCGGCGCTCGACGCCCTCGAGGGTCGAGGTCCTTCGACCGCGCTCGCCGACGCATCGCTGCGGCTCGGCTCGCCCGCCGACATCTATCACGGGGCGATGGGCTCGATCCCGGCCCCGCAGTACATCGCGGCATTCGCGCCCGACGTCCTCCGCGCCGCCGACGAGGGCGACGCCTCGGCCCTCGGCATCCTCGCCGACGCGGCGGATCAGCTCGCACGGACGATCGGCGCCGCGCGTCTCGGACCCGGCCCCATCGGTCTCACGGGCGGTCTGACCCGCTCGTCATCGTTCGTGTCGGCGGTCCGCACCGCCCTCGATCGACGGGATGTCGCGGTGGACGAGTTCGTGGTCCAGCCCGACGCCGGTCTCGACGGCGCCCGCATCGTCGCGGAAGACACCAGCATCCGCTCGGCATTCGCCGGTCTCATCGCAGTGAAGGAGTAAGAATGCTCGACCTCGAGACGCTTCGGGGACGCCTGATCGTGTCCTGTCAGGCGCCGGACGGATCGCCGCTGCGCGATCCCGGCATCATCGCGGCCATCGCCGAAGCCGCCGTGCTGGCGGGCGCCGCGGCCGTGCGCATCAACAGCGCCGAGCACGTCGCGGCCGTGCGCAGGCGCGTCGACGTGCCCATCATCGGGCTGGAGAAGGTCGTCACCGACGGGGAGCAGTGGATCACCCCCACCGCCGACCTCGCCAAGGCGCTGGTCGACGCCGGTGCCGATATCGTCGCCCTCGACGCCACGCTGCGAGCGCGGTCGGGAACTCCCGCGGTCGACGAGCTGCTCCCGGCCGTGCGTGACCTCGGTGTTCCCGTCATGGCCGACATCGACGCCTTCGAGGCCGGGCGGCATGCGGGAGAACTCGGCGCCGAGCTCGTCGGCACGACGCTGTCGGGCTACACGAGCGTGCCGCAGAACCGCAGCGGCGATCCCGACATCGCGCTGGTGGGGCGGCTCGCGGCCCTGCCGACCCCGGTGATCGCCGAGGGACGCATCAAGTCGCCCGATGAGCTGCGCGCCGCGTTCGAAGCGGGCGCGTTCGCGGTCGTCGTCGGAACGTCCATCACCGAGCCGATGGCGCTGACCAGGCGCTATCTCGCAGCAGTACCGACGCTCACGAAGGGAGCATCAGCATGAGTGGCACGTCCACCCGCATCGCCGTCGTCGGCGCAGGTCGAATGGGACAGGTGCACTGTCGCATCGTCGCGGAGAACCCGCGCGCCGAGCTCGCCGCCGTCGTCGACCCGTTCGAGGAGAGCGGCCGCCGCGTCGCCGAGCAGTTCGGCGCCCCGTGGTTCCCGACCCTCGCCGCGGCTCGCGAAGCGGTCGACCTCGACGGCGTCATCATCGCGGTTCCCGACCGGCTGCACGTCGGCGTGACCGTCGAGGCTCTGGAGGCGGGTCTGCACGTACTCGTCGAGAAGCCGCTCGCCGACACTCTCGAAGGCGCACGGACCATCGCGGATGCCGCGGCGAGCGCGACCGGTTCGAAGGTGCTCGTCGGGCATGTGCTGCGACACGATCCCCGCTTCCGCTCCGCCGCGAAGATCGTCGCCGCCGGGCAGGTCGGAGACCCCGTGCATTTCCGCGCGTCGAGGATCGTGCCGCGGAGCGTCGGCTTCGCGAACAACGGCGCCTCGCCGATCTACATGTACCAGGGCATCCACGACATCGACCTGGTGCAGTGGATCTCGGGCAGCCCGATCGTGCGGGTCTCCGCCACCACAGCCGCCAAGGTGCTCCCCGCCGCCGGCAAGGAGGGCGTCGACGTGGCGCTGATCCTCGCCGAGCTGGAGGACGGATCGGTCGGAACGATCGAGATCTCGTGGGTCCTCCCGGGAACGACTCCGAGTGGTCTCGCGTCGCAGTTCGAGCTGTACGGCACCGAGGGCAACATCAAGGTCGATGTCACGGCCGAGGGCGTCTCGCTCGACACACTCGACGAGTTCCGTCTGCCGAACACGATGCTCGACCCCGAGCTCGACGGCCGGCTCGAGGGCGTCGTGCCGCAGCAGTTCGACTGGTTCCTGCAGATGATCGAGTTCGACCAGCCGAGCCGCATCGGCATCGACGAGGCCGTGTCGGCCGCGCGGGTGCTCGACGCGATCGACGAGTCGCTCCGCACGCGCACCTGGGCCGACGTGCAGCGCTGACGTTCCTTACGAAGGGAGGAAGGCCGGGCCCGTCGGGCTCGGCCTTCCTCGTTTCAGCTCCCGCGCAGATCTCGGATCGCCTGCACGACCAGGTCGTGGTCGTCTTCAGAGGCGAGGCCCGAGACGGTCGCGACCGCCACGACGCCGACGCCCGTGACGCGCACCGGTACCGCTCCCCCGGCGACGGCGTACTCCGCAGGATCGAGCCAGCCCGGTTCGAACATGTCGCGCCCGCCGGCGACGAAGCGCGCCTCGAGCAGGGCCGTGCTCGTCTCGAAGCGGAACGCGGTCGCCGCCTTCCGCCGCACCCACTCGTCGTTGTCGGCCGTCGCGCCCGGCAACGACGCGTGGAACAGGACGCCGGATGCCGTGCGCACGTCGATCGCGACCGGATGGGATGCCGCCAGCGCGCGTTCCGCGATCGAGCTGCCGAGTCGCCAGGCGTCAGCGCGATCGAAACCGGGCAGTTCCAGTTCGAGGTGCTCGGCTTCGAGCCGGGCCAGCCATGCGTCACCATTCATCGATCTGTGTCCTGTCGTCGAGTTCTTCAGATGCAGAGGTCTACAAGACGTCCGCGATGATCGCGAATGTGCGATCGGGATCTTCGATCTGCATGTCGTGATGGATACCGTCGATACGGCGGATGTCCCATCCCTCGCGCTCGAGCGCCGCGGCCGTCGCGTCGGACAGCACGGCGGGCGACTCATCGGAGAGGACGATGGTCGACGGCACGTCGGGCGGGGTGATCGCGATCGGGTGGAACGCCACCTCGCGGAAGACGCCGATCGCCATCTTGGCGTCGAACTGCGCTTGCGCCTGCGTCAGCGCTTCGCGGACGCGGGGGTCGTACGCGGCGCGCGTCGCCCTGCTGCGTCGAGCCTGCAGCAGACCCATGACGCCGAGCGAGAGCGGCGGGACCGCCCAGAAGGCTCGACCCTTGAACCCGGTTGTCGGGAGCGAGAGTTCGAAGCCCGGATCGAGGTAGATCGCGCGTTCGGGCTGCAGGCGCGCGACGGCGCGGACCAGCACCGCTCCCCCGAGCGAGTGGCCGACGACGCTGTGGAGTCCGGTCGGGAGGGCTTCGACGACATCGTCCGCGAGTTCGTTCAGTGTGTACGAAGGCGCTCGGTCGCTCTCGCCGTGGCCGCGCAGATCGATCGTCGTGACCGTGTAGCGGCCTGTCGCCAGCATCCGTTCGATGAGCGGCTGCCAGATGGCGCCCGCGCCGCCGAGCCCGTGGATCAGCCCGACAAGGAGATCGCCGGAGCCGGAGGTGGTGGAGTGGAGGCGCATCAGGTCATTCTCGTCGACAAATCTGTCGTTACTGTGCGCGAGGGGGGACTCGAGTCCCTCCGGCGCACTCCACGCCGGTGGGGCCCTGATTATCGAGGGGCCTCACTCGCGCCCAGATACGAAAAGAGAGCCAGACCCTCCGGGCCCGGCTCTCTTGTCGTACTGTGCGCGAGGGGGGACTCGAACCCCCACATCCTTGCGAATACTGGCACCTGAAGCCAGCGCGTCTACCATTCCGCCACTCGCGCGAGCGTCTCGCTCCGAAGAACTCAACTTCCCGAGGATATCACGCGATTTTCGCCGCGCGGCACACGCAAAACCACCGCTCGGCGGCGTTCCCCCAGGTCACCTGGCTACGATGTCCCTACCGGTCGGCATGCCAGAGGAGCCCAGTGGGACTACTTGACAGCTTTGAGAAGGGTCTCGAGCGCGCAGTGAACAGCGCGTTCGCGAAGACCTTCCGCAGCGGCATCCAACCCGTGGAGATCGCTTCGGCGGTCCGTCGTGAAGCCGACACGAAAGCGGCGGTCGTCAGCCGCGACCGCATCATCGCGCCCAACAGCTTCGTCGTGCGTCTCAGCACCGACGACGCGGACCGCATGCGAGGACTCGGCAGCGCCCTCACCGACGAGCTCCACTCGCTGCTGACGAAGCACGCCAAGTCACAGGGGTACAGCTTCTCCGGCCCGCTCTCGATCAGCCTCGAGGCCGACGAGAAGGTCGCCACCGGCACCGTGCGCGTCGATTCGGGCACGGTCGAGGGTCGCGTCAGCTGGCAGGCCGTCGTCGACGTCGACGGACGCCGTCACACCCTCTCCCGCGCCCGCACCGTCGTCGGCCGCGGATCGGATGCCGACATCACCATCGCGGATGCCGGTTCGAGCCGCAAGCACATCGAGATCCTGTGGGACGGCGAGCGCGCCATGATGCGCGACCTCGGCTCCACCAATGGCACGAAGGTCAACGGGCAGAAGCTGCGGGAAGCGGCGCTCCCCTCCGACACCACGATCTCGATCGGCCGCACCGACCTGGTGTTCCGCATCGTGCCGGTGTCGGCTCCCCCGGCACGCCCTCCGCGCCCCTCCGACGACTCCACCCGCGCGTTCGGGGGCTTCGGATGAGTGAACTGATCCTCCTCCTGCTGCGCATCGGGTTCCTGATCGTCCTGTGGTTCTTCGTGTTCGGGGTCGTCTACTCCCTCCGTGCCGACCTGTTCGGCGTGAAGGTGCGCAAGCTCCCGGCCGAGGCCGCGGCCGGCGCAGCGGCCGCCCCCGTCACTCCGGCGAAGCCCGTGGCAGCGTCGCGCCCGGCATCCGCGAAGCCGTCGACGGGACCCGCGACGATCGCGACGGCGAAGCGCCTCGTGATCACGTCCGGCCCCAAGACGGGGCTCGAGCTCCCCCTCGGCGCGGACTCGATGACGATCGGGCGCTCCAGCGAGTCGGCTCTCGTCATCCGCGACGACTACACCTCGAGCCATCACGCCCGCCTGATGCTGCGCGGCGACGCCTGGGCCATCCAGGATCTCGACTCCACGAACGGCACGTTCGTCGCCGGCCAGCGCGTCACCGGCGGCCCCGTCAACCTCTCGCTCGGCACTCCGATCAAGGTGGGCGCCACGACCTTCGAGCTGCGAGCCTGACCCCGGCATGGTCTTCGAAGGCTCGAGCGTCGCGATCTCCCACACCGGGAAGGTCCGCTCCAACAACCAGGACTCCGGGTACTCCGGAGCGAACCTGTTCGTCGTCGCCGACGGAATGGGCGGCCACGCCGGCGGCGACGTCGCCTCGAGCATCGCGATCCACCGCCTCGAGCCCCTCGACCAGGCCTACGCCTCGACCGAAGACGCACAGGCGTCGCTGCAGGCCGCGGCGACCACGGCGGCCGGCGACCTCATCCGCGCCGCGAAGGACCGCCCGGAGCTCGCCGGGCTCGGCACCACGGTCAGCGCGATCATCATGGTCGACGAGTACGCGGTCATCGGCCACATCGGCGACTCGCGCATCTACCTGTACCGCGACGACGCGCTGACGCAGATCACCGCCGACCACACGTTCGTGCAGCGCCTCGTGGACTCCGGCCGCATCACCCCCGAAGAGGCCCGCTACCACCCGCGCCGCTCGGTGCTCATGCGCGTGCTCAGCGACATGGACTCCGATCCCGAGCTCGACATGTTCGTCATGCACACGCAGCCCGGCGACCGCTGGCTGCTCTGCTCCGACGGACTCTCGGGCGTCGTCGACGAGCCGCACATCCTCAAGGCGATGCAGCTCGGCCTGGCGCCGGGCCGCACGGCCGACAACCTGCTCAAGCAGGCCCTCGACGGCGGCGCGCCCGACAACGTCACGATCGTGCTGGTCGACGTGGGCGGACAGCATCCGATCCACTCCGGCACCGCGACGGTCGTCGGCTCCGCGGCCAACCCGTCCGGTGTCTACGTGCCGCCCGCACGCCCGACGCGCGGCAACTGGCTGCACCCGGTGCGTCAGGCGGCCAACGAGCCCAGCCACTTCGAACCCGCCCCCGAATACCTCGAGGAGCTCATCGAAGAGGATCGCCGCCGCGCCAAGCGCCGCCGCCTCGGCTGGATCGCCGGTGTGCTCGTCGTCCTCATCATGCTGGGCGTCGCCGCGTTCGCGGCCTACAGCTGGACCCAGACGCGGTACTTCATCGGCGCCGACGACGACAGCGTCGTGATCTTCCAGGGCGTGCAGCAGAACATCGGCCCGATCACGCTGTCGACGCCGCTCGAAGACACCGACATCCTGCTGGCCGAGCTGCCGCCCTACCAGCGTGCGTCTGTCGAGCGCACGATCACCGCGCGCTCCCTCGCCGACGCGATGGCCATCGTCGACCGCCTGCGCGCGGGTGCCGAGGCGAACGCCATCGAGCAGACGCCTCTCCCCACCCCGCTGCCCACGCCGACCGAGACCCCGGCCGGAGGTGAGGGATGAGCACCGACGTCGCCGCCGACACCAGCGTCATCAAGGCGCTGAAGAAGCTCCGCATGCCGCAGACGCAGCGCAACCGCGAGTTCTGGCTGCTGCTCTTCGCCTTGGCGATCAGCGGCGCCTCGCTCACCCTCGTGCAGCTCGGCGCGCTCGGCGTCATCGACCCGGTGGTGCTCGCGATCGGCGGCGGACTCGCCGTGCTGGCCTTCGCCCTGCATTTCGTGCTGCGGGTCGTGGCCGCCGACGCCGACCCGTTCGTGGTTCCGATCGCGACGCTGCTCACCGGCCTCGGCATCGCGATGATCTACCGGATCGACATCGCCAAGGCGAACACCGGCTGGGACGCGTATTCGACGAAGCAGCTCGCCTGGACGGCCATCTCGCTCGCCGGCGCGATCGCCGTGGTGATCCTGCTGCGCAACTACCGGGTCCTGTTCCGGTACACGTACATCTTCGGGCTCGTCGGCATCCTGCTCCTTCTCCTTCCGTTCGTCCCGGGGCTCCGCATCGACGACGCCAACGCGGCCGTCTGGGTCTCGCTCGGCGGGGTCTTCGCGTTCCAGCCCGGCGAGCTCGCCAAGATCAGCCTCGCGATCTTCTTCGCCGGCTACCTGGTGCGCACCCGCGAGAGCCTCACCTCCGTCGGCAAGCGCGTACTCGGCATCACCTGGCCGCGGATGCGCGAACTCGGACCCGTGCTCGTCGTGTGGGTCATCTCGCTCGGCATCATCGTCTTCCAGCGCGACCTCGGCACCGGAACCCTGATCTTCGGCATGTTCGTCGCCATGCTGTACGTCGCGACCGGCAAGACGAGCTGGGTGCTCATCGGCTTGACGCTCGTGGTCGCCGGCGTCGCCCTGGCCACACAGATCCTCAGCTACGTGCAGGGACGCTTCATCAACTGGCTGTTCCTGTTCGACTCGTCGCAGGTCGATCCCGACGGCGCCGGCTATCAGCCCATGCAGGGTCTGTTCGGGCTCGCCCGCGGCGGTCTCATCGGCACCGGCTGGGGTCAGGGCCGCCCCGACATCACGCCGCTCGCGCACAGCGACTACATCATCACGAGCCTCGGAGAAGAGCTCGGCCTGATCGGACTGTTCGCGATCCTGTGCCTGTACATGGTGTTCGTCAGCCGCGGCATGCGCATCGGACTCGCCGGTCAGGACGACTTCGGCAAGCTCCTCGCGACCGGGCTGTCGTTCACGATCGCGCTGCAGGTGTTCATCATGGTCGGCGGCGTCACGCGCATCATCCCGCTGACAGGTCTGACCACGCCGTTCCTCGCCGCGGGCGGCTCCTCGCTCGTGGCCAACTGGCTCATCGTGGCGCTGCTGCTGCGCATCTCCGACGGCGTGCGCCGCCAACCGAGGGTGGTGATCGGCTGACATGACCAAGGAACTCCGCCGCCTCAGCATCGTGATGCTGTTCATGTTCATCGCCCTGTTCGCCGCGAGCAGCTGGATCCAGGTCGTCGAGGCCGACAGTCTCGCCCAGAACAGCCACAACCAGCGAACGCGCCTCGACAGCTACGAGATCCAGCGCGGCTCGATCATCGTCGACGGCGCGGCGATCGCGACGTCGATCCCGAGCGACGATCAGTACCAGTTCCAGCGCGTGTATGCGGATGCTCCGATCTGGGAGCCGGTGACGGGCTACTTCAACCCGGCCCTCGGTTCCGCCACCGGCATCGAGAAGGCCATGAACGCCGACCTGTCCGGTACCGGATCCAACGCCTTCCTCGCCGAGATCGAACGCATCCTCTCCGGCCAGCCGCAGCGCGGGTTCAGCGTGGAGCTGTCGTTGAACACCGCCGCGCAGACGGCGGCCTACGACGCCCTCCAGGGCCTCAAGGGCGCCGTGGTCGCGATCGATCCGAAGACGGGACGCATCCTCGCGATGGTCTCGACCCCCGGCTTCGACACCAACCTGCTCGCCTCGCATGATGCGGATGCCGCGAACGCGACCTACGACCAGCTCGTGGACGATCCCACCAAGCCGCTCTCCAACCGCGCGATCGCGGGCGACCTGAACCCTCCGGGGTCGACGTTCAAGCTCGTCGTCGCCGCGGCCGCGTTCGCGAGCGGCGAGTGGACTCCCGACTCGACCCTTCCGAACCCGGCCAGGTACACGCTCCCCGGCTCGTCCAACCAGGTCTCCAACGCCTGGGGTGGCGCCTGCGGCGGGGGCGACACGGTGACGATCGCCGAGGCGATCCGCCTGAGCTGCAACATCCCGATGGCCGAGCTCGCCGTCGAGGTCGGCGACGACGCGATCCGCGAGATGGCCGAGAAGTTCGGCTTCAACAAGACGTTCGCGACTCCCCTCGAGTCGACGGCGTCGAGCTACCCGCGGGCACTCGACGACGCCCAGACGGCCCTCTCCGGATTCGGTCAGGGACAGGTCACGGCGACGCCGCTGCAGATCGCCATGGTGGCCGCCGGCATCGCCAACGACGGGGTCGTCATGAACCCGCAGATGGTCGATGCCGTGATCGGCAACGACCTGTCGGTCATCCGCTCGTTCGAGCAGAGCGAATTCGGCCGCGCGATGGAAGCGGAGACGGCCGATCAGATCACCGCAGCCATGGTCGCGAGCGTCTCAACGGGCGCTGCGCAGGGTGCAAGAATAGACGGGGTCGACGTGGCGGGTAAGACCGGGACGGCAGAGAACGGAAACAGGCCGCACACGTTGTGGTTCACCGGCTTCGCACCGGCGGACGACCCCGCGGTCGCAGTAGCAGTCGTCGTCGAAGACGGCGGCGGTCAGGGACAATCAGGATCCGGCGATTCCATCGCCGCTCCGATTGCAAAGAAGGTCATTGAGGCGGTGCTGGGCAGATGAGACCGACGCAGGGTGTGTCGTTCGGTGGTCGCTACGAGCTGCAGTCGCGAATCGCGATCGGCGGCATGGGCGAGGTGTGGGAGGCGACGGATCACGTCATCGGACGTACCGTCGCGATCAAGATCCTCAAGGACGAGTACATGGGGGACCCCGGGTTCCTCGAGCGATTCCGTGCTGAGGCGCGGCACGCTGCGCTCGTCAACCATGAGGGCATCGCCAGTGTCTTCGATTACGGCGAGGAGAACGGCAGCGCCTACCTCGTCATGGAACTCGTGCCCGGCGAGGCGCTCTCGACCGTGCTCGAGCGCGACGGCGCGCTGAGCGCCGACAAGACGCTCGACATCGTCGCGCAGACGGCATCCGCTCTCCAGGCCGCGCACGCGGCCGGTCTCGTGCACCGCGACATCAAGCCGGGCAACCTGCTGATCACGCCCGACGGCCGCGTCAAGATCACCGACTTCGGCATCGCGCGCATCGCCGACCAGGTGCCGCTGACGGCGACCGGCCAGGTGATGGGCACGGTGCAGTACCTGTCGCCCGAGCAGGCGTCAGGACACCCGGCATCCCCCGCGACCGACACCTACTCGCTCGGCATCGTCGCCTACGAGTGCCTGGCGGGCAAGCGTCCGTTCACCGGTGAGTCGCAGGTCGCGATCGCGATGGCCCAGATCAACGAGCAGCCTCCGCCGCTGCCGCCGACCGTGCCGATCCCGGTGCAGAACCTCGTCATGGCGATGATCGCCAAGAAGCCGTCGGATCGGCCGTCGTCCTCGGCGTCGGTCGCGCGCGCGGCTCAGGCCCTGCGCCGCGGCGACCTGAACTCGGCCGCCATCGCCGTGCCTGCGATCGCCACCGGAGGGGTCGCCGGCAACGACGACGCGACCCGGATGCTGTCGGCAGCCGGCGACGAAGGCGCCACCCGCATCCTCCCCACCACCGCGCAGCTCCCCACGGAGGAAGCGGTGGAGGAGAAGGAGAAGAAGAAGCGCAGCCCGTGGACGTGGCCGCTCATCGCGCTGATCGCGCTGCTCGTGATCGTGCTCGGCGGCACCATCTGGGCGCTGTCGCAGCAGGGCGGCGGCGATGACGACCCCTCGGCCTCGCCGAGCACATCCTCCACGCCGACCAAGACCCCGACGCCGACACCGACGCCCACGGAGACGCGCGTCGACGTGACGGCGCTGAACCTCAACGGCATGGACTGCGGTACAGCGACGTCGACCCTCACGAATGCCGGCTTCTCGAGCGACATCACGTGCGCCGACGGCGACCCCGCCCCGACCGACGCCGAGGTCGGCACGGTCTACAACGTCGCGCCTTCCGGCAACGTCCTCACGACGACGCCGATCGCGCTCACGGTCTACGCCGCGCGCACCGCCCTGCCCACGCCGACCGACGCCCCGACCATCACGGGCGACCCGGTCGCCGGCGGCACCGTGACCATCGCCTGGGGCACCGGTTTCACGTGCCCGAGCGGTTCCACGCTCTCGGGCTACGTCGTTTCACTGCAGAACGGCACCTTCGTGTCGGGCGGACCCAACTTCCAGCCGACGCAGCGCAACGCGCAGGTGAAGGTGGCGGATGCCGCGGGCCAGCAGCTCATCGTGACCTACCAGGGCATGTGCTCGGGTGGCGACCAGCGCACCTCCAACCCCTCACCCCCGCTCTCGGTCACGATCACCGCTCCCGGTGGCGACGACGGCGAGGGTGACGGCGAGGGTGGAACCGCCGGGTAGCCTAGATCCAGCTCAGTCAACGTCGTTCCAAGGGGGGTCATCCGTGTCCACAGAGCCGCGCGTTCTCGCGGGTAGGTACCGCGTCGACGAGCTCATCGGGCACGGCGGCATGGCGAAGGTCTACCGCGGATTCGACCTGACGCTCGGACGCGCGGTCGCGATCAAGATCCTCGACCCCGAGCTCGCCCGCGACACGGCGTTCCGCACCCGATTCCGCCTCGAGGCCCAGGCGGCGTCCCGCATGGCGCACCCGTCGATCGTGCGGGTGTTCGACGCCGGAGACCCCTCGTCGAACGACCCGTCGTCCGACGACCCGCCCTACATCGTGATGGAGCTCATCAGCGGCACTCTGCTGAAAGACATCATCGCGAAGGGTCCGGTGCCCGTCGACGACGCTGTCCGCTACGTCGACGGCATCCTCGAAGCCCTGGACTACTCGCATCGCGCGGGCGTGGTGCACCGCGACATCAAGCCCGGCAACGTGATGGTCACCGAAAAGGGCCAGGTCAAGGTGATGGACTTCGGCATCGCCCGAGCCGTCTCCGACTCGTCGTCCACGGTCGCCGAGACGACGCAGATCATCGGCACCGCCGCATACTTCTCCCCCGAGCAGGCCAAGGGCGAGCCCGTCGACGCCCGCGCCGACCTGTACTCCACCGGCGTCGTCCTGTACGAGCTGCTCACCGGACGCCAGCCGTTCCGGGGCGAGTCGCCCGTGGCCGTCGCCTACCAGCACGTCAGCGAGACCCCCGTCCCCCCGACCGAGGTGAACGAAGACGCCCCGGGCGCCCTCGACCCGATCGTGCTGCGGGCTCTCGCGAAGGATCCGTACCAGCGGTATCCGGATGCCGCGCACTTCCGAGCCGCCCTCGACTCCGCCCTCACCGGCGCCGCTCCCACACGCAAGCAGGTCGGTGCGCTGACGAGCGAGCTGTACGGCCCGAGCCCGCGCCAGGCGCAGGAGACGGCGCGTTCCCTGCGCCAGCTCAGCACCGACACGACGATGACCCGCACGCAGTCCGGCCCGCCGGTGGCGTGGATCTGGGCCGGAGTCGCGCTGCTGGCCGTGCTGCTGGCATCCGTCCTCTTCTGGGTCGTCACGATCAGCATGCGTCCTCCCGAGGTGCCGAGCACCTCGCGCGTCGTTCCCGACCTCGTGAACGTCTCCTCCGAGCGCGCGCAGGACGATCTCGCGAAACTGGATCTCACCTCGACGATCGTGATCGAGGCGAGCTCCGACATCGCCGAGGGCAACGTCATCCGCACCGATCCGGCGGCGGGCGTCGCCATCGAGGAGGGCGCCGCGGTCACGCTGTACGTCTCGTCCGGTGAGGACGTCGTGGTCGTGCCGCCGCTGGAGGGCATGGCCCTCGCCGATGCGAAGAAGGCCCTGTTGGATGCGGGTCTCGAGCTCGGCACCGTGATCCAACGGAACGACAAGGCGATCAAGGCCGACACGGTGATGACCGCGAGCGAGAAGTCCGACGCCGAGGTTCCCCCCGGCACCGTGATCGATCTGGTCGTGGCCAGCGGCAAGGTGACGCTCACCGATCTGACCGGCTGGACCGTCGATGCGGCCACCGCCAATCTCACCGAGCTCGGCCTCGTCGCCACGCCCGTCCAGGCGGCGGACTGCCCGGCGACCGAGCCGGCGACCGTGCACTCGATGTCGGTGGCGCCGGGCGATGTGCCGATCGGCTCCGCCGTCGAGCTCCGGTTCTGCACCGGCCCGTGACGCGTCAGCGCGAGAGCGGGTGCAGGCGCTCGGAGAGCGCCACGGCATCGGCATCCCCGCACAGTTCGAGCCAGTTCGCGAGCAGTCGGTAACCGCCTTCGGTGAGCACGCTCTCGGGGTGGAACTGCACCCCGAGGATCGGCAGATCCCGATGTGCGAGACCCATCACGGTTCCGGTCTCCGTCCACGCGGTCACGATCACGTCGGCCGGAAGGGCGGATGCCGCGAGCGCCAGCGAATGATACCGACCCGCCTCGAACGGCGAGGGGATGCCGGCGAAGAGTGCGGATCCGTCGTGAGCGACCGACGACACCATCCCGTGCATGAGCTCGGGCGCCTCGGTCACCGGTGCGCCGAACGCCTCCCCGATGGCCTGGTGGCCGAGGCACACGCCGAGGAGCGGCATCCGCATCCGCGTGGCGATCCGGACCGCATCCAGCGACGCACCGGCGTCGGAGGGCGTGCCGGGTCCGGGGGAGAGCAGCACGGCATCGAACCCGGGGAGGAGCTGTTCGAGGGCCGCGGCATCCGTCGCATCCGACTCGATCATGGTGGTCTCGGCACCCAGCTCGTGGAGGTAGCCGACCAGTGTCTGCACGAAGCTGTCGTGGTTGTCGACCACGAGGACGCGCGTCATTCGACGTCGACCTCGCCCGGCGTGATGAGGGGACTGACCCAGGGGAACACGTACCAGAAGAGCCCGTAGAGCACGGCGGCGATCACGGCGACCAGGATGATCACGCGCACCCACCACGGACCGGGCAGCAGACGCCAGAGTGCGGAGTACATCAGTCTTCTCCCTCGGAGACGGCCATGGTCAGATCGACGGCGCGGCCGGAGGCGGCGGCGGATCGGTGAGGGCGGTCGGAGGGCCTTCGGCCCGGGGCTGGAAGCTCTCGAACACGCCGTACGCGACGATGCGCTCGGCGAGCGAGTAGAGCGGGGAGCAGGCGGTGAGGGTGATGTACTGCTCACCGGTCTGCTGGTCGGGCATCTGCGGAACGTCGGCCAGCACGTCGGTCTGGGTGGGCTTCACGTACTCGAGCGTGCGGAAGCGGTAGGTGTACCACCCGTCGACGGTCTCGACGACGATCGCGTCGCCGATCTGGAGCTTGTCGAGCTGGTTGAACGGCTTGCCCCAGGTCGTGCGGTGCCCGGCCATGGAGAAGTTGCCGACCTCGCCGGGCATCTTGGAGTCCTTGTAGACCCCGATGCCCTTCTGGTCGAGGGTGCGAGCCCGGCTCGTGCCGCCGTAGATGCCGAAGTTGTACTCGCTGCCGAACCGGGGGATGTGCATCTGCGCGAACCACTCCCCGTCGGCGGGTGCGGCCGGGATCGGCGCCTGGTAGACGGTCGTGCCTTCCTCGGTCTCGATCAACGGCGGCAGCTCGGGCGCTTCAGCCTGCGCGAGCTGCTCGGATCTGGCCGCCCCTTCGTCGTTCTTCTGCGCGCTGATGATGATGTCACCGATCCACATCTGCCACGCGACGAACAGGAGCACGATGACGCCCGCCGTGAGGAGCAGCTCCCCGAGGACGCTCGCGACGGTCGCGCGGGAGCGCGGACGCTCGCGTCGCGGGCGTCGCCCCCCAGGCACGACGGATGCACTCATGGCGTGATCTTATCGCTCGGTGCTGTACGGAAGACGAAGGTCTGGGTGCGGGATAGGCGTCATGGGTAGAATGTCCGCATGGCACGTGAGCGTAAGACCGAAGAACCCGTCGTCGAGCGCGCCGAGGGCGACGCCGCTCCCAACGCCGTGTGGTTCAAGCCGGTGATGATCGGCTTCATGCTGCTCGGCCTCGCGTGGATCCTCGTGTTCTACATCTCCGGCATGCAGTTCCCGATCCCGGGTCTCAGCAACTGGAACCTGGCGATCGGCCTCGGCATCGCCCTGATCGGCTTTCTGATGACCACCCGCTGGCGCTGACCCCGCCTCACACGCTTCACGAAGGGCCCCTCGCACCGCGAGGGGCCCTTCGTCGTCCTGCCCTCGCCTGCTTGCCCGACTCGGCTTGACCCGAGGTCCGTGCAGCACGACGTCGGATGCAGAGGTCGCGGGCGGACTCCCGGAGTGAGCATCGGGAGGGGCCCGCGCAGCGGGAGGGAACCCGCTCTGCGAACG
>NZ_SSDJ01000133.1 GCF_004794465.1 Microbacterium sp. K24
AACTTCTGCGGCCACATCGGTTCGATGTGGCCGCAGAAGTTGGAGATGGCCGCAGAAGTGAGAAGCGCGACCCGCAGGCAGCGCTAGACCAGGGTCTCCTGCCACGCCGCGTGCAGCTGCGCGAACTTCCCGGTGCCGCCGATGAGCGCCGCCGGGGTGTCGTCCTCGATGATGCGACCGTGCTCCATCACCAGCACGCGGTCGGCGATCGCGACCGTCGAGAGGCGGTGCGCGATGATGATCGCCGTGCGGTCCTTCAGCAGGGTCTGCAGCGCGTCCTGGATCAGTCGCTCCGACGGGATGTCCAGAGAGGCCGTGGCCTCGTCGAGGATCAGCACCGCCGGGTCGGCGAGGAACGCGCGAGCGAAGGAGATCAGCTGGCGCTGTCCCGCCGAGACGCGGCCTCCGCGCTTGTTGACATCGGTGCCGTACCCATCCGGCAGCGACGAGATGAACTCGTCCGCACCGACGGCACGTGCGGCCGCACGGATCTCGTCGAGCGTCGCGTCGGGCTTGCCGAGCGCGATGTTGTCGGCGACCGTGCCGCTGAACAGGTAGGCCTCCTGCGTGACCATGACGATCGCGCGGCGCAGGTCCTTCGGGTGCAGCGAGCGCAGGTCCACGCCGTCGAGGGTCACGTGACCGATCGAAGGGTCGTAGAACCGCGAGATCAGCTTCGCGAGCGTGGACTTGCCCGCACCCGTGGTGCCGACGAGCGCGATCGTCTGACCGGCGGGGATGTCGAGCGAGAAGTTCGGGAGGATCGTCTTCTCGCCGTTGTAGCCGAAGGTCACCTCGTCGAACTTCACGTGTCCGCGCGACTCCCACAGGTCGACGGGCTTCTCCGGGTCCGGAACCGTCGGCACCTCTTCGAGCACACCCGACACCTTCTCCAGCGCGGCCGTGGCCGACTGGTAGGAGTTCAGGAACATCGCGATCTCCTGCATCGGCGCGAAGAAGTTGCGCACGTACAGCACGGCCGACAGCAGCACACCCACGGTCAGCGCACCCGTCGAGACGCGCACCCCTCCCCAGAGCACGACGACACCCAGAGTGAGCGCCGCGACGCCCATGAGTCCGGGCTCGAACGTGCCGAAGAGCAGCATCGAGCGGCGGTTGATGTCGCGGTAGTCGCCGGCGACCTGCTGGAAGGTCACGTCGTTGCGCGGCTCCTTGCGGAACGCCTTGACGGCCCGGATGCCGGTCATCGTCTCGACGAAGTGCACGATCACCTTCGCGCTGATCACGCGGGACTCGCGGAACACCAGCTGCGACCGCGAGTAGAACCAGCGCATCAGGAGGAACAGCGGGATGCCGGCCAGCGCGAGGATCACGCCCGACTGCCAGTCCCAGATCACCAGGGCGATGAAGGTGAACGCGCCGAACAGCACGCCGGACACGAGGTTGTTGAGGCCTCCGTCGAGCAGCTCGCGGATCGAATCCAGGTCGCTGGTCTGCCGCGAGATGATGCGGCCCGAGGTGTACGACTCGTGGAACTCGAGGCTCAGCCGCTGCGTGTGCAGGAAGATGCGCTTGCGCAGGTCCAGCAGCACCGCCTGCGTGATCCGGGCGGCGATCATCACGTACCAGGCGATGAGCGCGGCGGCCGCGGCTCCGGCGAACAGGTAGATGAAGCCGATCATCAGTGTCGGCATCCAGTCGGCTCGGTCGAGCACCGCAGGCAGCGCCTGGTCGAGGCCGATGCTGATGAGGATCGGTCCCGCGACCTGGAGCGCGGTCGAGATCACCAGCACGACGCCGGCGAGCACGACCTGGCCCTTCAGCGGGCGCACGAGAGAGCCGAGCAACCGCAGCGAACGGCGGCGGATCGCCTTGCTCTCCTCGCGGGTGTAGCGGGAGCGGTCCTCGTCCTGGGTTCCGGTGATCGCGGCGCTCATGCCTGCACCTCCTCTTCTGCGTTGATGTCTTCTGCGTCGATCGGGGCCTGTTCGAGGTCTGTCTCGTCGTCCGGCTCCTGGCGGATGATCGGGATCGCACCGGTACGCGCAGCCTCCTCCGCCTCGAGGCTGGAGATCACGTGACGGTAGTGGCGGCTCGTGCGCAGCAGGTCGCTGTGCGTGCCCACCGCTGTGACGCGTCCTGCTTCCAGCAGTGCCACGCGGTCGGCGAGCGCCACCGTCGAGGGACGGTGTGCCACGATGAGCGCCGTGGTGTCGGCGAGCACGTGGCGGAGCGCCTCCTCGACGAGGGCTTCGGTGTCGACGTCGAGCGCCGACAGCGGGTCGTCGAGCACGAGCACCTGCGGCTTCGCGGCGACGGCACGAGCCAGGGCGAGCCGCTGGCGCTGTCCGCCCGAGAGGCTGAGCCCCTCCTCGCCGATCACCGTCTCCACGCCGTCCGGCAGCGAGTCCACGAACGACGCCTGGGCGACATCGAGGGCTTCGCGCAGCACGCGCTCGGCCTCTTCGCTGTGCACGTCCAGCTCGGCTCGTCCGAGCAGCACGTTCTCACGGACGGATGCCGAGAACAGCGTCGCGTCCTCGAACGCCATGGCGATGTGCTGACGGAGCTCCGACAGCGGGAGATCCCGCACGTCGACGCCGTCGAGCGTCACGCGTCCGCCCGTGACGTCGTAGAGACGCGCGGGAAGCGTGGTCAGCGTGGTCTTGCCGCTGCCGGTGAGCCCGACCAGCGCCATCGTCTCGCCGGGGCGCAGCACCAGGTCGATGCCGTCGAGCAGGTCGCGCTCGTTCGCACCGGCATCCTGGTACCGGAAGTGCGCTGCCTCGAAGGCGAGCTCGCCGCGCGGGTTCTCGATGTGCACCGGATTCTCCGGGTCGGTGATCGTGTTGATCTCGGAGAAGATGTCGAACACGCGGTCGGTCGCCGTGCGGGCGTCGAGCATGAACGAGAACAGGAACCCGATCGACTCGATCGGCCAACGCAGCACCGTGGCCATCGCGAAGAACGCGAACAGCTCGGGCAGATCGATCGCGCCCTGCGAGATCAGCCAGATGCCCGACATGAGGCTCAGGCCGAACGCGATCTGCGGCATGAGATCGAGCCAGAACCAGATCGACGCGATCGCGCCGGCCTTGCTCATCTCGGTCTCCCGGAGCGTCTCGGCCTGACGGCTGAAGCGGCTCAGGGCGTGCTTGCCGCGTCCGAACGCCTTCAGCACGCGGATGCCGTGCACGCTCTCCTCGACACTCGTGGCGAGGTCGCCCGCCTGGTCCTGGCTGCGACGCGTGAGCGCGCCGTAGCGCTTCTCGAAGAGGTAGCCGCGCACCCACAGCGGGATGGCGGTCACGAGGAAGATCGTGCCGAGCAGCCAGTGCCAGCGGAAGAGCAGCACCGATCCGATGACGATCGTCAGGACGTTCACGACCAGCAGCACGAGGCCGAAGGCGAGCCACCGGCGGATGAGGCCGATGTCCTGCATCATGCGGCTGAGCAGCTGGCCGGACTGCCAGCGATCGTGGAACGACACGGGCAGCGTCTGCAGGCGCGAGTAGAGAGTCGTGCGCATCTGGTACTCGACCTCGGTGGCCGGGTTCAGCACGAATTGACGGCGCAGCCACACCATCACGGCCTCGCCGAGGGCGAGGGCGAAGACGACGAGCGCGCCGAAGACGATGGCGCTGATCTCGCCCGACCGGACAGGTCCGCCGATGATCTGCTCGAGCACGATCGGGATCATCAGAGCGATGATCGCCGCGACGAGCGCGCTGGCGGCGCCGCCGGCGAGTCGCCAGATGACCGGCTTCACGAAGGGCTTCAGGCGCCACAGTGCGGCCGGAGTGGAGAGGGAGGACGAGGGCGAGGTGTTCTGCGAGGAAGGCGAGGAAGACATGTCTCTCAGATGAGTTTCGTATGGGAAAGCGGTTGCGAAAGGGGCGGATGACAGCACGGACTCGACGAGTCCGGCATCCGATGCGGGCGGGCGGCTCTAGACGAGCGGGCGCGCCGGGGTCGAGCCGAGAGCGTCGATCTGCACAGCGGCGATCGTGATCATGATGTCCTCCTCAGGGGCTCGATGGCGTCGACCGGTTGGCGCGACAGCCCACGAGCCTATGGCTGTGAACCAGCTGAACGCAAGAGTCATTCCCGATTTCCGGTACGACTCTCCGCGGGCGTCCCGTCAGTCGCGTCCGGTACGACCCAGCTCGGCGCGGAGGAGCCGGTGCAGGTTGAGTCCCAGCACCGACAGGATGTCGTCCTCGGCCCATCCGCGTCGCAGCAGCGCCTCGGTCACCAGCGGCAGGCCCGTCGGCCCCTCGAGCCCGGGGATGTAGCAGTCGACGAGCACGCCTTCGACCAGCTCCTCGACGCAGCACGGTGCTGTCGTGTCTTCGAGCACCTCGCGTACGAAGTCGGGCCCCATGCCCACGTGATCGATCCCCGCGATCGAGACCACGTGCTCGAGGTGGTCGACGACCGTGTCGAGGGTGTGGGTGTCGGCGTGCAGGTACGAGGCGAAGAAGTTAACGCACACCACACCTCCCCCCGCGGCGATGCCGGTGATCTGCTCGTCGGTCAGGTTGCGGTGATGATCGAACAGCGCTCGCGCAGAGGAGTGGCTCGCGATGAGGGGGCGGGTGGCGAGCTCCAGCACGTGGTCGACGCCGGCCGCGCCGAGATGGCTCACGTCGAACATCATGCCCATGCGCTCCATCTCGGCGAAGGCGCGGATGCCGGGACGCGTGAGTCTGCTGCCCGCGGCATCCTCTCCACTGCCGTCGGCGAAGGCGCTCCGGCCGAAGTGCGCGACCGAGCCCACGCGCACGCCGAGACGGTGGACCGTCTCGAGCGGTTCGACGTCTTCGGCGATTCCGGGCATGCCCTCGAGCGCGAGCACGAGCGCGATGCGGCCCTCGGCGATCACACGGTCGATCTCGTCGCCGGAGACGCAGAGCGCCACGGCATCCGCGTTCCCCTCGGCCAGACGGTGCGCGGCCTCGATCATGCGGAGAGTGCGTCGCAGCGCGCCCTCCGGACGATAGGACTCGTCGATGAACACGGGAAGGACCTGGAGATCGACTCCACCCGCCTGCAACTGGGGCAGCCACTGCCGACGGAAGAACGACGCCCACTCGTCGACCGGACGAGTGGCCACCGCGCAGAGCAGATCGTTGTGCGCGTCGGCGACGAGGGCGCTGCGGTGGAGCGCGGCTGCTCGGGTATCGGTCATGCGCCCATCCTGCTCCCCTCGAACGCCTGTTCCGGGCTTATCGCCCGAACGGAGCGAGACGTAACGCGATCGTCACGCAGCACTCAGCGCGCGGCGGACTCCCGGGCGAGCAGGCGCTCCTTCACCGGGAGGCCCCACGCGAAGCCGCCGAGGGTGCCGTCGGTCCGCAGCACGCGGTGGCACGGCACGAAAAGGGCAGGGGCGTTGCGCGCACAGATGGACGCCGCAGCCCGCACCGCGCGCGGGTTTCCCAGTCGCGCGGCGAACGAGGTGTAGGTAAGCGGCTCCCCTGCGTCGATCGCCCGCAGCTCCGCCCAACCTGCCAGCTGCAGCGGCGTACCGGTCTGCTTCACGGCGACCGCGTCGATCGCGGCGAGATCTCCGGCGTAGAACGCGAGAGCCGCTGCGGCGGCATCCGTCTCTCCGTCGCGGATCGCTTCCGGGCGGGCCGAGGCCGACAGTCGTCCGACGATCGCGTCGGCGTCGGCGGTCCAGCCGGATGACAGCACACGCTGCCGGTCGTCGACGAGGATCGTGAAGGCGCCGTCGGGAGTGTCGATGGTCTGGATGAGGGCGGTCATGATGTCTCCTTCAGAGTGCGGTTTCGGATGGCGCGCACTGGTCGCACCGGTGCAGCACGCCAGAGGTGAGCGCTGAGGTAGCTGCGCCACGGGGCGGCCCGCTCCGCCCATGCGACGAGGTGTGCGGGTTCGGCGGGAAGACCCGATGCCGCAGCCCCTGCGCGCAGGGCGACATCTCCGGGGAGCAGGATGTCGGGGTCGCCGAGCACCCGCATGCGCACGTAGTCGGCGGTCCAGGGACCGATGCCGGGCATCGCCAGCAGGGCCGCCCGCTGCTCGACACCGTCGTCGCCGACGGTGAGCCTCAGGGATCCGTCGGCGAGCGCCGCCGCCGCCCCCGTGATGGCGCGGATCCGAGCCGCAGGCCCGCGCAGCACCTCGGCGCCCCGTTCGGCGATCACCGACATGGTCGGGAACAGCAGGCCGTGTTCGGTGCGCTCCCCCAATGCCTCGGCGAGCCCGGTGAGAGCGGTGCGAGCGGCGACCACCGTGATCTGCTGGCCGATCATCGCCCGGATCAGCATCTCGTGCGGGTCGGCGGATCCCGGCACGCGGATGCCCGGGATCCGCGCCACCAGCGGAGCGAGTTCGGGGTGTGACGCGAGCGCCTCGTCGACGGCGATCGGATCGGCGTCGAGGTCGAAGATGCGGCGGACTGTCGCGACGAGCGGGGCGAGGTCACCGAGCTGGGCGACTCGAGCACGCAGGTGCAGGCGTTCCGCCGCATCCTGGCTCACCTCGAACCATGCCGGCCCGCCGGCCATCCGCAGGTGGCGCGAGAAGGAGGTGGACGTCGTCTCCTCGATCCCGGGGACCGCCCGCGCGGCCATCCATGCGAAGATCCCGCTCGCGTCGAGCGGGCCGCGGTACGGGAGCACGAGGTCGATGGCACCCGGGGCGGCCTCGATCCCGGTCGCGCGGCGGCGGGCACGCAGCTCACCGGGCGTGAGGCCGAACACCTCGCGGATCGTGTCGTTGCCTTGGCGGATGCTGGCGAAGCCGGCCGAGAACGCCACATCGGAGACAGGCATGTCGGTACCGACGAGCAGCATGCGCGCGGTGTGCGCGCGGTGCGCCCGGGCGAGGGCCAGCGGTCCGGCACCGAGCTCAGTGCTGAGCAGTCGTGTGAGATGCCGGGAGGAGTAGCCGAGTCGCGCGGCGAGACCCGGCACGCCTTCGCGCTCGACGACGCCGTCGGCGATCAGGCGCATCGCTCGGGCCGCCGTGTCGCCGCGCACGTTCCACGCCGGCGAGCCGGGAGCGGCCTCCGGGAGGCAGCGCTTGCACGCGCGATAACCGGCCTCGTGCGCGGCGGCGCTCGTCGGATAGAAGGTGACGTTCTGAGGCTTCGGCGTGCGAGCGGGACAGCTCGGCCGGCAGTAGATTCCGGTCGAGCGCACCGCCGTCACGAACTGCCCGTCGAAGCGCGTGTCGCGCGCATTGATCGCGCGATACCGTTCGTCGAAGTCGGTCAGCGGGAGGCTCATGTCTCCACTCTGCCACCGGCCGCCGACATCGACTGGCGGAAATCGGACATCGTGGTGAGGTGGTCGTCGAGACCCCTGCTCACCGCCGAGACCCCGGCCTGCAGACGCGTGCAGGCCGGGGTCTCGGTGAAGATCGGGGGTCTCGGCGGACGCCGCCGCGACTCAGTGGAAGAAGTGGCGCTCCCCCGTGAAGAACATCGTGACGCCGGCCTTGCGCGCGGCATCCACGACCTCCTCGTCGCGCACCGACCCGCCGGGCTGCACGATCGCCGTGACCCCGGCGTCGATGAGCACCTGGGCGCCGTCGGCGAACGGGAAGAACGCGTCGGATGCCGCGACCGATCCGGCCGCGCGGTCTCCGGCGCGCTCGACCGCGAGGCGACACGAGTCGACGCGGTTGACCTGGCCCATGCCGACGCCGACCGTGGCGTTGTCCTTGGCGAGCACGATCGCGTTCGACTTCACCGCACGGCAGGCCTTCCACGCGAAGATGAGGTTCACCATCTCCTCGTCGCTCGGGCGCTCGCCCGACACGAGCTCCCAGTTCTTGGCGACCGATCCGATGTCATCGGGGAACCGGTCGGCGTCCTGCAGCAGCAGGCCGCCGGAGACCAGGCGCACGTCCATCCGCTCCTGCTGCCAGTCCTCGGGCAGCTGCAGCAGCCGCAGGTTCTTCTTGGCCTTGAAGACCTCGAGTGCGGCGGGCTCGAACGACGGCGCGACGATGACCTCGGTGAAGATGTCCTTGAGGTTCTCGGCCATCTTCAGCGTGACGGTGCCGTTGGCGGCGATGACGCCGCCGTACGCCGAGACCGGGTCGCACTCGTGGGCGCGCAGGTGGGCGCTCGCGATCGGGTCGAGCGCGTTCGGGGCGGTGGTGGCGATGCCGCACGGGTTGGCGTGCTTGATGATCGCGACGGCCGGCTTCACCATGTCGTAGGCGGCTCGCAGCGCGGCATCCGCGTCGACGTAGTTGTTGTACGACATCTCCTTGCCCTGCAGCTGCGTGGCCTGGGCGATGCCGTGCCCGCCGGCGCGCGTGTAGATCGCTGCGCGCTGGTGCGAGTTCTCGCCGTAGCGCAGCGTCGCCAGGCGCTCGGCCTGGATGGTCAGGTGCACGGGCAGGTCGCCGGGCTCGGAGAGCGTGCCCTCCGCGAACCACTGGGCGACGGCCGTGTCGTAGGCCGCGGTGTGGGCGAACGCCCGCGCGGCGAGCTCGCGGCGCTGCGCGAGCGAGGTCCCGCCCTCGGCGATCGCCGAGATGAGGGCCGGGTAGGACTGCGGAGAGACGACGATCGCGACGTTGGCGTGGTTCTTCGCCGCTGCGCGCACCATCGCCGGTCCGCCGATGTCGATCTGCTCGACGACGTCGTCGCCCACGGCGCCGGAGGCCACGGTCTCGACGAAAGGATAGAGGTTCACCACGACGAGTTCGAAGGGCTCGATTCCCAGCTCGTCCAGCTGACGTTCGTGATCCGCGAGGCGGAGGTCCGCCAGCACCGCGCCGTGCACCTTCGGGTGCAGCGTCTTGACGCGTCCGTCGAGCATCTCGTCGACTCCGGTCACCGCGGCCACATCGGTCACCGCGTAGCCCGCATCGCGGATGGTCGCGGCCGTGGAACCGGTCGAGACGATCTCGACGCCGGCGTCGGCCAGCGCCTCGGCGAGCACGAGCAGGTCGGTCTTGTCGCTCACCGAGACGAGCGCGCGCCGGATCGGCACGGTGTCGCGGTCGCGGTAGAGCGAGGGGTCGTGGCGGGGGCCGGCCATGGTGGGCTCCTTCGTGCGTGAGGTGCGTCGGGTGGAAGCGGTCAGGGGGTGGGCGTCAGCGTCAGCTCGCCGGTGGCGATGGCGCGCACGACGTCGATGAGCAGGCGGCGTTCGACGGGCTTGATGCGCTCGTGCAGGCTGTGCTCGGTGTCTCCGGCGAGGATCGGCACGCGCTCCTGCGCGAGGATCGGGCCGGTGTCGACGCCGTCGTCGACCACGATGACGCTGGCGCCGGTCTCCGACGCGCCCGCGGCGAGCGCATCCCGGACGCCGTGCGCACCGGGGAACTCCGGAAGGAACGCAGGATGGGTGTTGAGCAGTCGCGGCGAGTACGCGGCGACCAGCGCGGGCGGCAGCAGGCGCATGAGTCCGCTGAGCACGACCAGGTCGGGGTTCCAGACGGCGAGCTGGCGGCCGAGCTCTTCACCCCAGGCCTCGCGGCTGTCGTGCTCGTGCCAGGGGACGGTGAAGCTGGGGATGCCGAACTCCTCGGCGTGGGCGAGGCCGTCGGCTTCGCGGTCGGCGCCGACCACGACGACCCTGGCAGGGAAATCGGGGTGACGAGCGGCCTCGAGGAGGGCGCGAAGGTTCGAGCCGGTGCCCGAGATGAGAACGGCGACCGTGAGCACGCGCCCAGTCTACCGGGGCGTCGGGCGTGCTCCGGCCCCGCATCCGCGCGCCGCGCGGAGGTCAGTCCGGACGGTCCGAGGGGTCCCGCTTCGGGATGACGAACCCGCGCAGGTCGTCGAGTGGTGCCGTGTCGGCGAAGGGGGTCGGCGCTCCCGACAGCGAGGCATCGGATGTCGCGCCGGGCACGGCATCCGGACCCTCAACGATCGTGTCGGCCGACATCTCCGCCAGCCACCGGTCGGTCCTCTCCTCGGCCAGTTCGTCGCGATGACGGGGCGAGAGCAGCAGGATCGCCGCACCGAGGAGCACCTCTCCGCCGAGAGCGAGCGCGAAGGGAAGCGGCGCCGGTCCGACCTCGGCGAGCCGTCCGGGCCCCATCGACCCGGAGACGAGCACTGCGGCGAGCGCCGCGACTCCCGCCGTCATCACGCTGATGCCGAGCGCGATCACCGCCCGCTGCCCCGCGCCGAGCGGAGTGTCCTCCCAGACCAGGCGCGAGCGGACCGCCCAGCCGGCGAACGCACCCGCGGCGATCGGGATGAGCACGACGATCAGCATCCAGATCGAGCTGTTCTCCGGCAGCAGGCCGAAGACGGGGATGCCGGGCACCACACCGAGCTGCGTACCGGCCGGCGACACCGCGGTGCCGACGCCGACCGCGAAGCCGGGTCCGGCGAGCCACGAGATCACCCACACGATCAGCGTGGGCAGATAGACGAGCTGGCCGAGCGTCATCACCGTCAGCCCGAGCACGTCGACCCGGGCGGCCTGGAACAGCGCGACGACCTCGCCGCCGCGCAGCGCGACCATCACGGCGAAGGCCAGGGCGGCGGCACCGGTCACGGTCACGAGCGCGAACGCCGTCCCCCGCGCGATCGCGGCGGGAACCGGAGCCCAGTCGTCCCGGGCGTCGACGGCGTCATGGACGCGGTCCAGCAGGCCGCCGTCACCGTCTTCCCACGCGACGCGGACGCCCCCGCAGATCGCCCCGACGAGGTACGCCGCCGACGGGAGCAGGATCGCGAGGAGCAGCGAGGTCTGCGCCGCGGCGAGCCGGGCGCTCAGCGCCACCCCGGTCGCGATGAGGGCGAACACCGTCGCGCCCGAGAGGGAACCGAGGAGCCAAGCACCGGCGGCGGCGGCGCGCTTGCCCGAGCGGGCGGCGAAGAGCAGCGTGAAGAGCAGGAACGCCAGCGGCGTGATCGACACGGCGAAGCTCGCGGCCTCCGCGGGGATGCCGAGGGAGACGATCAGCGCGTCGGGGATCGTCACCTCGAGCGGCACGCCGTGTCCGAACTCCCACAGGGTTCCAGCGAGCGGCCAGAGCGCACCCCAGTCCGCGGTGACGCCGAACGCGAGGGTCCACAGCAGCGTCAGCGGCGCCAGGAGCACGGCGAGGCCGACCGCCGCGGCGATGGCGGCGTCGAAGGCGGCGAGGAGCGCGACGAGGAGGCGTTGCATATCGAATCGAGACTACGACGAGTTCCCGCTCACCGTCTGGGGGCGCGCGCTGGGCGGACGACACGATAGCGTCTTCTCCGGAGGTTCCCCCGATGACAACTGCCCCATCCCCCGCACAGGCGCCCGCCGAGCCCACGAGCGCGCTCGACCGCTTCTTCGAGATCAGCAAGCGAGGATCGACGGTCGGCACCGAGATCCGCGGCGGCCTGGTCACTTTCGTCACGATGGCGTACATCGTGATCCTCAATCCGATCATCCTGTCCGGCAAGCCCGACGTGGCGGGCGACGTGCTCGCCTTCAACGCCGTCGGAGCCGCGACCGCGCTGACCGCCGGCGTCATGACCATCCTGTTCGGCCTCGTCACCCGTCTGCCGTTCGCCTTCGCGGCGGGTCTCGGCATCAACGCCTTCGTCGCGTTCTCGGTCGTCGGCCAGGTCACGTGGCCCGAGGCGATGGCCCTCGTGATGATCAACGGTCTCATCATCGTGCTGCTCGCCGCGACCGGCCTGCGGAAGGCGATCTTCGACGCGGTGCCGTTCCAGCTGAAGATCGCGATCACGGTCGGCATCGGCCTGTTCATCGCCTTCATCGGCTTCGTCAACTCCGGGTTCGTCACCGCGACGGGCGCGTCGTCTCCGCCCGTGGGCCTCGGCGTGAACGGCTCGGTGGCGACCGTGCCGAGCCTGCTGTTCGTGGTGACGCTGCTGCTCACGGGCATCCTCGTGGCGCTGCGCATCAAGGGCGGCATGCTGATCGGCCTCATCGGCGGTACCGTGCTCGCCGTGATCGTCGAGGCGATCTGGCACATCGGCGCCCGCGGCTTCGATGATGAGGGCAACGTCGTGAACCCCGGCGGATGGGGACTGACGGTCCCCGCGTTGAACGGCTCACCCGTCAGCGTTCCCGATCTCAGTCTGGTCGGCGCCGTCGACTTCACGTTCGACTTCGGCAAGGTCGGCATCGTCGCGGTGGTGATGATCGTCTTCACCCTGCTGTTCACGAACTTCTTCGACGCGATGGGCACCATGACGGGCCTCGCGAAGGAGGCGAACCTCGCCGACGACAACGGCGACTTCCCCCGCATCAAGTCGGCGCTCATCGTCGAGGGTGTCGGCGCGATCGCGGGTGGCGCGACGTCGTCCTCGTCGAGCACGGTGTTCATCGAGTCGGGTTCCGGCATCGGCGAGGGTGCGCGCACGGGTCTCGCGAACGTCGTCACCGGCGTCGTCTTCCTGATCGCGATGTTCTTCACGCCGCTGACATCGATCGTCCCCACCGAGATCGCCGCCGCCGCCCTCATCATCGTGGGAGCGATGATGATGTCGCAGATCCGTCACATCGACTTCCTGGACTTCCGGGTGCTGCTTCCGGTCTTCCTCACCGTCTCGGTCATGCCGCTGACGTACTCGATCGCGAACGGCATCGGTGCGGGGTTCGTGAGCTGGGTGCTCATCCACGCGTTCTCCGGCAAGGCCAAGACCATCAGCCCGCTGCTCTGGGTGGTCGGCGCCGGGTTCCTGATCTTCTTCGCCCGCGGTCCGATCGAAGCGCTCTTCGGCGTCGGGATCTGATATCCCGACATGGAGGAGGGGCGGATGCTGCGGCATCCGCCCCTCCTCTCGTCTCGGTGCATGTAGCGCGCACGAACGCGCTCTGGTAGACCGGAGGCACCTCCAGAGCAGAAGGTGAAGCGATGCCCGAACTCGACGCGGCCGCCGGTGCCCGCTACGTCACCGATGGCGGACTCGAGACCGACCTGATCTTCCACCACGGCGTCGATCTGCCCGATTTCGCCGCATTCGTGCTGCTCGACGACGACCGCGGTCGCGCTGTCCTCCGCGAGTACTACCGCGGGTTCGGGGAGGTCGCCCGCACGCACGCGGCCAGCCTCCGGCTCGAGTCGGCGACCTGGCGGGCGAACGCGGACTGGGGCGAGCGGCTCGGGTACGACGCAGGCGCCCTCCGCAGGGCCAACGCCGAGGCGGTGAACCTGCTCCACGAGGTCGCGGCGGACTTCCGCGATCTCCCCGAGGTGCGGCTCGTCGGGGCGATCGGCCCCCGAGGCGACGGATACCGTCCCGGTTCCTGGGACGCCCGGACCGGAGCCGATGACGCGCTCGCCTACCACCGGGCGCAGGTGCAGGCCCTCAGCGATGCCGGAGTGCACGTCATCACGGCGTACACGCTCACGGATCCTGCCGAGGCCATCGGCATCGTGCGTGCCGCACGCGAGGCCGGGATGCCGGTGGAGATCTCGTTCACCGTCGAGACGGACGGCTCGCTCGCCTCGGGCCGAACGCTGGTCGAGACGATCGACCTCGTCGACGCGGTCGCTCCGCCGGACGGCTACCTGTTGAACTGCGCCCACCCCGAGCACCTCGACCGGGCGATCGATGCCGCGGTGACCGCGAGGATCATCGGCATTCGTCCGAACGCCTCCCGGCTCTCCCATGCCGAGCTCGACGAATCCGAGCAGCTCGACGACGGGGACCCCGTCGATCTGGCCGCCCGCACCGTCGACCTGCTGGAGCGGATGCCGGCCGTCCGCGTGATCGGCGGATGCTGCGGCACCGACGTGCGGCATATCGCGGAGATGTGGAGACTCATCAGCGCCCAGGAAGCCCGCTGATCCGTCGCGTCTCCGGCGGATCTCAGGCGTAGGCCGCAGCGAACTCGGGAGCGGGCTCTATCGGCTCGATCACGTCGATGAGCACGCCGCCCGGCGCCTCGACGATGAAGTGCCGCTGACCGAAGGACTCGTCGCGCAGGGGCAGCCGTTCGGACAGACCGCGCTCCCCCACCAGCCGGGCGTGCTCGGCGGCGGCATCGGCGACCTCGACGTTCAGCAGCAGGCCTCGCACCGGTTCCCGGAAGCCCGCGGGGATGGTCTCGTGGCGACGGTCGAGGATGGCGAGTTCGCCGCCCTCGAGGCGCAGGCTCACGTACCAGTCGGCCTCGAAGGTCGTCTCGAAGCCGAGCTCTTCGCGATAGAACGCGGCGGCTGCGACGACGTCGTCGACCATCAGCACCGGGTAGAAGCTCGTGATCTCCATCGGGATCTCCTTTACATACTTTGTGTTTGTATTCTCGATCCCTAGAATACATACACTCCGTACGTAAGGGAATCCCATGCCCCGAGCATCCGTCGCCGACACCGCAGAGACCGCCCGCCGCATCCTCGATGTCGGCAGCGCCCACTTCGCGGAGCACGGCTACGCCGCAGCATCCGTCGACGACATCGCTCGGGCAGCGGGCGTCACGCGGGGTGCGGTCTACCACCACTACACGTCGAAGCCGCTCCTCTTCGCCGCGGTCGCCGCCGCCCAGCAGGAGCTCCTCGCCGATGCCATCGTCACCGCGACGGCCGACAGCACGCCCGATGCGGCGCTCCGCGACGGCAGTCACGCGTTCCTCGACGCGATCACGCACGGCGCGGCGGCACGCGTGCTGCTCGTCGACGGCCCGGCTGTGCTGAGCTGGGACGACTGGCGGCGGTTCGACGCCGACGGCCCGGCAGCGACACTGCGCGCAGGTCTTGCGGAGGCCGGTGTCGCGCCGGCCCTGCAGGAGGCGCTGACGGCAGCGCTGTCCGGAGGCATGAACGAACTCGCGCTCTGGCTTTCGGAGCGGCCGACGGATGCCGCAGCTCGCGCCCAGGCGCACGATGCGCTCGACCTGCTGCTGGACGTTGTGGCTCCGCGTCGGTCCTGACCGCGGCCCAGGGCCCACTTCTGCGGCCGACTCGAACTTCTGCGGCCAACAGGGCGGCGGATGGCCGCAGAAGTTACGAATGGCCGCGGAAGTTGCACCGCCCGGACATGAAAGAAGGCCCCAGAGTGGAGTCCGGGGCCTTCCGTTCAAGCGTAGCTCAGGTCAGAGACCTTCGACAATCGCGCGCATCAGGTCGGCGGTCTCGGACGGCGTCTTGCCGACCTTGACTCCGGCAGCCTCGAGGGCCTCCTTCTTCGCCTGAGCGGTACCGGCCGAGCCCGAGACGATGGCGCCGGCGTGGCCCATGGTCTTGCCCTCGGGAGCGGTGAAGCCCGCGACGTAGCCGACGACCGGCTTGGTGACGTTGGCCTTGATGTAATCGGCCGCACGCTCTTCGGCGTCGCCGCCGATCTCGCCGATCATCACGATGGCCTTGGTCTCGGGGTCGGCCTCGAACGCGGCGAGCGCGTCGATGTGCGTGGTGCCGATGACCGGGTCGCCGCCGATTCCGATGGCGGTCGAGAAGCCGAGGTCGCGCAGCTCGAACATCATCTGGTAGGTCAGGGTTCCCGACTTCGACACGAGGCCGATCGGTCCCTTGCCGGTGATGTTGGCCGGCGTGATGCCGACGAGCGCCTCGCCCGGGGTGATGATGCCGGGGCAGTTCGGCCCGATGATGCGGGTCTTGTTGCCCTTGCTCTGCGTGTAGGCCCACGCCTCGGCCGAGTCGCCGACGGGCACGCCCTCGGTGATGACGACGAGCAGCGGGATCTCGGCGTCGATGGCCTCGATCATCGCGTCCTTCGTGAAGGCGCCGGGGACGAAGGCGATCGACACGTCGGCGCCGGTCTCCTTCATGGCCTCGGCCACGGAGGCGAAGACGGGGAGCTCGACGGCGTTGCCGTCCTTGTCGGTGTGCGAGACCGTGGTGCCGGCCTTGCGGGCGTTCACGCCGCCGACGACCTGGGTGCCGGCCTTCAGCATGAGTGCCGTGTGCTTGGTGCCCTCGCCGCCGGTGATGCCCTGGACGATGACCTTGGAGTCCTTGTTGAGGTAGATCGACATTCTTCTAGTCCTTCAGTCTCAGCGCCGGGTCAGGCGTTGGCGAGCTCGGCGGCCTTGTCGGCGCCCTCGTCCATGGTGGCGGCCAGGGTGACGAGCGGGTGCGCGTACTCGGCGAGGATCGCGCGACCCTCGTCGACGCGGTTGCCGTCGAGGCGGACGACGAGCGGCTTGGAGGCGGTGGCCCCCAGCGTCTCGAGGGCGCCCTTGATGCCGTTGGCGACGGCGTCGCACGCCGTGATGCCGCCGAAGACGTTGACGAACACGCTCTTGACCTGCGGGTCGCCGAGGATGACGTCGAGGCCGGCGGCCATGACCTCGGCCGAGGCGCCGCCGCCGATGTCGAGGAAGTTGGCCGGCTTGACGCCGTTGTGGTTCTCGCCCGCGTAGGCGACGACGTCGAGCGTCGACATGACGAGTCCTGCGCCGTTGCCGATGATGCCGACCTCGCCGTCGAGCTTCACGTAGTTGAGACCGGATGCCTTGGCCTTGGCCTCGAGCGGGTCGGCCGCATCCTTGTCCTCGAGCGCTTCGTGCTCGGGGTGACGGATCTCGGAGGCGTTGTCGTCGAGCGTGACCTTGCCGTCGAGCGCGATGATGTCGCCCTCTTCGGTGCGGACCAGCGGGTTGACCTCGACCAGCGTCGCGTCTTCGCCCTTGTAGACGTCGAAGAGCTTCACGAACACGTCGGAGACCTTCTCGACGAGGTCTTCCGGGAAGTTCGCCGCACGGGCGATCTCGACGGCCTTCGCCTTGTCGATGCCCGTGAGCGGGTTGACCTCGACGCGTGCGAGCGCTTCGGGACGCTCGACCGCGAGCTCTTCGATCTCCATGCCGCCCTCGACCGAGCAGAGGCTCAGGTAAGAGCGGTTGGCACGGTCGAGCAGCACGGAGAAGTAGAACTCCTCGGCGATGCGCGCACCCTGTGCGACCATGACGCGCTTGACGACGTGGCCCTTGATGTCGAGGCCGAGGATGGCCTTGGCCGCCTCGTACGCCTCATCGGGGGTCTTGGCGACCTTGACGCCGCCCGCCTTTCCGCGGCCGCCGGTCTTCACCTGAGCCTTGACGACGACCACTCCGCCGATCTTCTCGGCTGCCGCCCTCACCTCTTCAGGGGTGTCCGCGACGATGCCGGCGAGGACCGGCACTCCGTACTTCTCGAAAACGTCTCGTGCCTGGTACTCGTACAGATCCACTGTGGTTCCTTCACTGGGCTGCTGTCTGGTAATTCTCTCGATGTCGAGACATCGACCAGTCCCCCAGCCTACTACCTCGGCCTGACCATCCCTGCGGCGCTACCTCTAGGCTCTGTCTATGCACGAATCCGCAGCACCGCGCGCCGCCGTCGTCGCCGCAGCCCTCGAGCTCTTCCAGGATCAGGGGTTCGAACAGACCTCCGTGGAGCAGATCGCGAAGGCGGCCGGGGTCTCGCGGTCGACCTTCTTCCGGCAGTTCGGCGGCAAGGAGGACGTGGTCTTCGCCGACCACGAGGTGCTCCTGGGACAGCTCAGGGAATTCCTCGCCGAGGGGCACGACGATCCCTGGGTGGCCGTGTGCGCGGCATCCGAGTCCGTCTTCGCGCACTTCGCCCACGACCCCGATCTCGCCCGCCGCCGCTACCAGATCGTGCGACAGGTGCCGGTACTCCGCGAGCGCGAGATCATCACGGTGTTCCGCTACGAGCGGCTGTTCGACGAGTACCTGCGCGGCGCGCTCCCGGGTGTCGACCCGCTGGATGCCGTCGGCTTCGCCGCCCTCGTGACCGCCGTGCACAACCACGTCCTGCGTCAGCTGCTCCGCGGCAAGAAGAAGGTGCCGCTGTCGACGCTGCAGACCGCACTGGCCGACGTCCGCCGCCGCTACGGCGTGGGAGAGGATGCCGCTGCCGGAGCGCCGGACGACGTCGTGGTCGCGGTGTTCCCTCGTTCGATGCCGATCGCCGAGGTGACGCGCCGGTTGAAGTCGGAGCTCGACTGACTATCACGGGTCGTGGGACCGAGTATCGAGGAGTACGATACTTGGTGCCACGAAGGAGTCCCCATGAGCACCGAAGCCCTCCCCTTCCCCGGCGAGCGCGTCTCGTCGTACGACATCACCGGACGCCAGGACAGCGACTACTACGCCGTCTTCGCCGACATCCCCGCCCCTGACCGCGAGGCCTGGGACCGCGCGAAGGCCTACATCGACGAGGTCGCGCCGCAGATGGCGGATGCCTGGGACCGCGCCGAATACCCGCTCGACGCCGCACGGCGGATGGGCGAGATGGACCTCGTCGTGGACGGGATCGACCATCCATCCCTCACCCGCCTGTCGCCGCTGGCCGCAGGACTCGTGAACATGGAGATCTCCCGCGGCGACGGATCGCTCGGCACGATCCTCGCGGTGCAGGGCGGACTGGCGCTGCGCACGCTCGCGCTCTTCGGCTCGCCCGCCCAGCAGGAGAAGTGGCTCACCGCCCTCGCCGACGGCTCGGTGCTCGGCTCCTTCGCTCTGACCGAACCCGACCACGGCTCGGACTCGGTCTCGCTCGAGACCGTCGCCCGACGCGACGGCGACGGCTGGGTGATCCGCGGCGCGAAGAAGTGGATCGGCAACGGCGCCTCCGGAGGCGTCACCTTCGTCTGGGCGCGCGTCGACGACGAGACCGCCGACGAGCACGGCGCCGTGCGCTGCTTCCTCGTCGAGCAGGACACCCCCGGATACACGGGAACGGTGATCCGCGGCAAGGCGTCGCTGCGGGCGATCCACCAGGCCCACATCCGGCTCGACGACGTGCGCGTGCCGCTCGACGCGGTGCTCCCAGGCGCGAAGAGCTTCCGCGACGCCTCGACCGTGCTCTACGCCACCCGTTCGGGTGTCGCCTGGTCGGCACTGGGCCACGCGACCGCGTGCTACGAGGCATCGTTGGCCTACGCCAAGGAGCGCGTGCAGTTCGGGAAGCCGCTCGCGAAGTTCCAGATGGTGCAGGAGCGCCTGACCCACATGCTCGAGGACCTCACCGCGATGCAGCTGTACTGCCGGCGGATGGCCGACCTCGAGACGGCGGGCGAGCTGCGGCCGACCCAGGCGTCGCTCGCGAAGTTCCACAACACGCGCGCCGCGCGCCGGATCGCGTCGATCGCCCGCGACCTGCTCGGCGGCAACGGCATCCTGCTCGAGAACGGCGTGATGCAGCACATGGCCGACATCGAGGCCATCCACACCTACGAGGGCACCGAGAGCGTGCAGGCCCTCCTGCTCGGACGCGACATCACCGGGATGAGCGCGTTCGCCTGAGGCGCAGACGTCAGTCGCGCTGCCGGATCATGCAGACGAGCCGGTCGCGCCCATCCCAGCTCGGCACCTCTCGGAATCCGCGCGATTCGTAGAGGCGCCGCGCTCCGATGCGCCAGTCCCAGACCGAGAGACGGATGGGTCCGTCAGACGCGGCGACGGCCGCGTCGAGCAGGGCGGACCCGATCCCGCGGCCCCTCAGCGCGGGTGCGGCCCAGAGACGCTTGATCTCCGCGTCGCCGCCCCGCGGCGCCACGACGACGACCCCCACGACCACTCCGTCGACATCGGCGACGAGCACGTCGAAGTCGTCGTAGGCCGCGACCGGATCGTCGACCTCGGCACGGTAGTGCTCGGGGAGGGCGCCGCTCTTCCCGAGCGGCTCGGAGGAGATCCCTTCGCGACGCTTCTCCGCCTCGGTCTGCCGGAGGTATTCGCCGACAGCCGCAGAGACGGACACCCCATCCGGTCCGAACAGCTCGGCCCGGCGGATCACCGGATGGTCGCGGTCTGCCCGCATCGTTCTCGGATTCCGGTCAGTCGCAGCCGCAGGCTCCGGCGGCCGTCTTCACCATGAAGCACACGTCGCAGACGCCGTAGTCGCGTTCGGCGACCGGCGTCGGCGGGCGCTCACCGCGGGGCGCGGCGACTCGCGGCGTGGTCGCGCGCTTCACCTTGGGCTGCGCGATCGGCAGGAACTCGGTCGGGTGATTGACGTAGAAGTACGGCGGCCGACCCTCGCTGGGCTGAAGACGCAGCGGAGCGGCGCCGATCACGAGGCGCTCGTCCTCGGTGAAGCCGTTCGTGTACGTGCGGCCGATGTGCAGCGATGCGCCCTCACCGCGGCGGATCGCCTCGATGTAGCGGCCACGGTCGATGTACGAGCTGATGCCGATCGCCTCGACGATGGCCGTGATGAACGCGTAGTTCGAGATGTCGATGCGATGCGCGCGCAGCGCTTCGTTGAGGGAACGGTATGGACGGGACGTGCCTGCGGGCGTGGGCCCCTGTACTTCTTTCATCCTCTCCAGGATCGCACGTCTGGCGGGCGGCCACGACCGCTTCTGCCTCGACCGCGTGCAAGACTGGCGTCATGGCACGGGCGACGATCATCGGCTCCGGTCCGAACGGACTCGCTGCCGCCGTCGCGCTCGCGCGCGCCGGCTACGACCTACGGGTGCTCGAAGCCGCCGACACGATCGGCGGCGGGATGCGCACGCAGGAGTCGACGCTCCCCGGGTTCCGGCACGATGTGTGCTCGGCCGTGCACCCCGCCGCCGTCGCCTCTCCGTTCTTCCAGGCCTTCGGACTCGGCGAGCGCGTCGACTGGGTCCACCCGGAGATCTCCTACGCGCATCCGCTCGACGGAGGCCGCGCCGCCATCGCTTGGCGCGACATCGACCGCACGGCCGCCGACCTCGGCGTCGATGCGCAGGCGTGGCTGTCGCGTGTGCGCCCGCTCAGCTCCCACATCGAGGGCGTCGTCGACTTCACGAACAACCAGCTGCTGCGTGTGCCGCGCGACCCCGTCACCGCCGCGCGCTATGCGATCCGGATGCTGGACCAGGGCACTCCCCTCGCCGAACGGGCTTTCCTCACCGACGCGGCCGCCGCCCTGATGTCGGGCGTCGTCGCGCATGCGAACTCACCGCAGCCGACGCTCGCGGGCGCCGCGGCGGGTCTGCTCCTCGCCGCGCTCGCGCACGCGGGAGGCTGGCCGTATCCCCGCGGCGGCACGCAGCGCATCGCCGAGGCACTGGTCGCCGACATCGAGTCCCATGGCGGCACGGTCGAGGCCGGAGTCCACGTCACCGATCTGCGCACACTCGACTGGGGTGACCCGGCGCGCGGCGACCTGCTGCTGCTCAACACCTCGCCCCGCCTCGCCCTCACCCACCGCGATGTCCCGTCGGGGTATGCGCGGGCGATCGAGGGCTTCCGCTACGGCGCCGCGGCCGCGAAGGTCGACTTCGCCCTCGACGGCCCCATCCCGTGGACGAACCCGCTCGTGCGACAGTCACCGACCGTGCACCTGGGCGGCACGCGCGCCGAGATCTGGGCGAGCGAGAACGCGGTCGCGGCCGGTCGCGTCAGTGATCGGCCCTATGTGCTGGCGGTGCAGCCCTCCGTGTTCGACGACTCTCGGGCGCCCGAGGGCAAGGCCGTGCTCTGGGCGTACATCCACGTGCCGAACGGATCGGACCTCGACCCCACCGAGCTCATCACCGCGCAGGTCGAGCGCTTCGCGCCGGGTTTCCGTGATCTGATCCTCGCGCACCACGCCGTTCCGGCATCCTCTCGAGAGGCGATCAATCCCGCGGAGATCGGCGGGGACATCTCGGGCGGCGTCTTCGACATCCGTCAGGCGCTGCGCAGGCCCGTCCTGTCTCCGACGCCCTGGCGCACGCCCATGCGCGGCGTGTACCTCGCATCCGCGTCGACACCGCCCGGGCCCGCGGTCAACGGCATGGCCGGCTGGCACGCGGCCCGCACCGCGTTGCGGGATGCGGGAACTCCCGCGACCCTGGGCGACCTCTTCGGCTGACCCCGCGCGCCGGCCTGGCACGCGGGGCCGCCCCTTCCTTCGCGCGTCGGCCGCCGCCAGGATGGGAGCATGCGCTACGACATCCCCGCCCCGATGCTCGCGAAGGCCGCCGCATCCGTGCCCGACCCGGCGAAGACGCCGGGAGGCCTGCTCTACGAGCCGAAGTGGGACGGCTTCCGCGGCCTCATCGCCTGGGACGGCGAGACGGTCGAGATCGGCTCGCGCGGAGCGAAGCCGCTCACCCGCTACTTCCCGGAGCTTGTCGAGGCGATACCTCAGCTGCTGCCGGGCCCGTGCCTGCTCGACGGCGAGATCGTGGTCGCCACCGGGCCCGCCGGTGCGCAGCGCCTGGACTGGGAGGCGCTCAGCCAGCGCATCCATCCGGCGGCGTCGCGCGTCGCGAAGCTCGCCGCCGAGACACCCGCGATGTTCATCGCGTTCGACCTGCTCGCGTCCGGCGACGACGACCTGCTCGACCAGTCGTTCGAGACACGTCGGGCGCGGCTCGAGACCGTCATGGACGGCGTCGAGCACCCCCTCCACATCACCCGCACCACGCGTGATCGCGAGGCCGCCGTGCGCTGGCTCGCGGAGTTCGAAGGGGCGGGACTCGACGGCGTCGTCGCGAAGCCGCTCGATCAGCCGTATGCCCCGGGCAAACGCACGCTCATCAAGATCAAGCACGCCCGCACCGCAGACGTCGTCGCCCTCGGCTATCGCATCCACAAGTCCGGCTCGGGTGTCGGCTCGCTCCTCGTGGGGCTGTACGACGACGAGGGCACGCTGCGTCAGGTCGGCGGGGTCGCCGCGTGGAGCGACGTACGACGACAGGAGCTCGTCGACGAGCTCGCACCCCTCGTGGAGCGCGATGAGACCGGCGAAGCCGTCACCGGGGAGAGCGAGCGGTCGCGGTTCAGCGGCGCGAAGGACGTGTCGTTCGTGCGTCTGCGGCCGGAACGCGTTCTCGAGGTGCGCTACGACCAGCTCGAAGGCGCCCGGTTCCGTCACACGGTGCAGTTCGACCGCTGGCGCCCCGACCGCGACGCCCGGTCATGCACGTACGACCAGCTCGACACGGTCGCCGGTTACGACCTCGCCGACGTCCTGCACTGAAGCGGGTCAGTCGCCGGTGGGGTTCCCGTCGGCATCCCAGTTCCCGGCGACCTTCTTGCTCGGCTGCACGCGGGGCGGCTCACCGGGCATCTTCGGGAACTCCGGCGGGAACGGCAGCTCGCCCAGGCCGTTCTCCTTGTCGCGCTCCCACCATTCGAGCAGTGTGTCGATGCGACTGGGCGAGGACTGCATCTGCGCCCACGGATCGCCGATGTCCGCGAGACGCTGCGGAATGCTGCGCACCGTGAAGGCGGTCGGATCGAGGCCGTCGAGTTCGTCCCACAGCACCGGCGTCGACACGGTCGCGCCCGGCAGCGCGCGGGGACTGTAGGCCCCCGCCATGGTGCGGTCCCGATTCGCCTGGTTGAAGTCGACGAAGATCCGCTCCCCGCGCTCCTCCTTCCACCAGTTCGTCGTCACCTGCTCGGGCATGCGGCGCTCCAGCTCCCGCCCCGCGGCGATGACCGCATGCCGCACGTCGAGGAACTCGTGCGTCGACTCGATCGGCGCGAAGATGTGCAGGCCCCGGTTGCCGCTGGTCTTCGCGAAGGCCTCGAGGCCCGCTTCCCGCAGCACCTCGCGGAGCGTGTGCGCGGCCGTCACGGCATCCGCGAAGTCCGTGCCCGGCTGGGGGTCGAGGTCGATGCGCAACTCGACCGGGTTGTCGGGGTCGGTCGCGAGCGAGGCCCACGGGTGGAAGACGATCGTGTTCATCTGCACGGCCCAGACGATCGCACTGGTCCGATTCAGGACGATCTGCGGATGCTGGCGCCCGCTGTTGTACGTCATCATCTCGGCATCGACGAAGTCCGGGGTGCCCTTCGGCGGGTTCTTCGAGAAGAATCCCTCCTTCCGCGGCTTCCCCGCCGGCTCGATGCCGTCGCGGAAACGTTCGAGCGACACTGCCCTGTTTCCGTTGGCGGCGAGGAACGGCGTCGAGACGAGCTGGACGTATTCGGCGAGCTCCGCCTTCGTGATGCCGAGGTCCGGCCACACGACGCGGTTCGGGCTGGAGAGCACGACTTCGCGCTCTCCATCGGAGTCGGCGACGGTCAGGGTCACACGTTCGGAGGCCATGCTCCGACCCTAGAGCGCCGACCGATTCCGCGGAAGCCTGCGCTCAGTCGCCGAGGTCGACGGCGAGCACGAGCACTGGCGCGAGGGCGTCGCGCTCGACGACGATCGACGGCCCGGCGGAGTCGACGATCACGCCGGCCATCTCCTCGTGGCTCGCGAGCACCTTCGCGAGCTGCTCCGGTTCGAATGGGAGCGGCCGGTCGCCTCGGCCGAGTGCGATGACCTCGAGCGGATGGGAGAAGAGCTGCAGGAAACGTCGGCCATCGGCCGTCTGCGCCTCGGCGATGCCGGGCTGTCCGGTGCCGGAGCCGTCGTTCACCGCCACCCACATCTTCTTCGTGGCGAGAGCCTCGCCGACCTTGACGGTCGAGTCCTGTTCGCGGGGAGCCGCGAGCAGGGACTTCACGGTCATCTCGACGTCGGCCTGATCCAGCGTCTTCTGCAGCAGCTCGGTCGGGAACACGACGCGGTGCGGGGCCGACGCGTTGTCGACGATCAGGCCCGCGAAGTCGCCCGAGACCACCTGCTGCAGCACCGACGTGACGGGCTGCGCGACCGCCGAGGTGGCGGTGGGATCGTCTTCGAGCTTCACCGAGTCGCGCACAGCGGCGGCCGAGCTGAACGCGAGCATGAACTGACGCTCGGCGTCACGGACGACCGCGACCGCGAGCGGCGTGCCCTCGCTGATCTGCGTGCGGGCATCGCCGATCACACGGATGTACAGGTGCCCCTGCAGAGCCTGGCGCATCACCCCGAGCAGCTGCTCGTTGGTCGCACCCGCCTCGACCTCTTTGAGTGCTTCGCGGAGCAGGACATTGTCCTTCATGCCTGCGATCGTCTCGGTCTGCTCGGGCGGCAGCATCGGGGCCAGCGGAAGGCGCCGGTCTGTCGCGATGGCGAGCTGCGGGGCGGGAGACGGCGGCGTGGGAAGCCCGGACGCCGTGACGGGACGATCTCCGGATGCGGCGGTGTCGGGCTGCGCATCGGTGTCGGGCAGCGCGACCTCGGGGCCGGCTGCGGCGCCGACGCCCCGGAAGGCCTGCACGGAGATGCCGATGGACGGCGCCTCGGCGACCGGCTCGGCGGCCACAGCGCGAGCTGACCCTGACGCTGCAGGTTCGTCGCCTGGGTGTCGATGGCGCGGA
>NZ_SSDJ01000134.1 GCF_004794465.1 Microbacterium sp. K24
CACGCGATGAGGTACTTCGACAGGCTAGCCAGCGCGCCCGCGCTCACGGCCAGCACAGCGTCGGCACGCCCGACCCCGGCGCGCACTCGCTCGCGCTCATCGTGACCGCCGTCGGCGACCTCTTCGCCGACCTCGAAAGGAATACCCATGACTGACACCCTCCGCCTCGTGATCGGCAGCGACGACGCCGGCTTCGACTACAAGGAGATCCTGAAGAAGGACCTCGAGGCCAGCGGCGGCGTCGCGTCCGTCGTCGATGTCGGAGTGGATGCCGATGGCCACACCGCCTACCCGCGTGTCGCGATCGCCGCTGCAGAGCTCGTCGCGAACGGCGAGGCCGACCGCGCCCTGCTGATCTGCGGCACCGGTCTCGGCGTGGCGATCGCCGCGAACAAGGTGCCCGGCATCCGCGCCGTCACCGCGCACGACTCGTTCTCGGTCGAGCGGGGCGTGCTCTCCAACGACGCGCAGATCCTCACCATGGGCCAGCGCGTCGTCGGCATCGAGCTCGCGCGCCGCCTGGTGCGCGAGTGGCTGACGTACCGCTTCGACCCGAGCAGCGCCTCGGCCGAGAAGGTGGCGGTCATCGGCGAATACGAGTCCACCGGGTCGTGCTGATGGCGAAGGTCACGGTCGGCGTGAGCCTGAAGATGTACTTCGGTCATCGGCAGGCGGCGACCTGGTTCGACGAGGTCGCCGCGCGGATCCGCGCGCACGAGGCCGTGCAGTCCGGCGCGGTGGAACTCTTCCTCACCCCGACCTTCCTGCAGGTGCTTCCCGCGATCGCAGCCTTCGCCGGTACACCCGTGCGCATCGGCGGACAGGACGTCGCCGCCGCGGACTCCGGCGCCTTCACCGGCGAGGTCTCGGCATCCGAGCTCGCCGAGGTGGGTGCGTCGATCGCCGAGATCGGCCACGCCGAGCGCCGCCGCCTCTTCGCCGAGACCGATGAGATCGTCGCGGCGAAGACCGCCGCTGCGCTGCGCGCCGGCCTCACCCCGCTCCTGTGCATCGGCGAGACCGAACGTCAGGACCCGGCAGATGCCGCCGCCGTCGCGGTCGACCAGTTGCACGCCTCGCTCACCGGTGCACCTGCCGGCGCCGTGATCATCGCCTACGAACCCGTCTGGGCGATCGGCGCACCCGAGCCCGCCCCGCACGACCACATCCGGATCGTCGCCGCCGCTCTGCGCGCTGCCCTCGATGCCGACGCCGACCGCGCCGGCTCGGCCGTGATCTACGGCGGGGCCGCGGGCCCCGGACTCCTCACCGCGCTCGGCGACGAGGTCGACGGCGTCTTCCTCGGACGGTTCGCGCACGACCCCGACGCCCTCGTCGCCGTGCTCGACGAGGCGGCGCAACTCGCCGGTCGACGCTCCGAGGAGCACGCATGATCGGTCTCGGCACGTATGCCTACTTCTGGCAGCACTCGGACCGCGCGTCCGCGCCTCTCACCCTCGTCGGCGCGTTCGAGGACACCCGCGCGCAGGGCGTCGACCTGTTCCAGATCTGCGACTACGCCCCGCTCGAGCAGTTCAGCGACGACGAGCTGCGCGACGCCGCCGCGGCCGCCCGTGACCTCGGACTCACGATCGAGCTCGGCACGAAGGGCATCGACCCCGCCCACCTCGCCCGCTTCCTCGAGCTCGCCGCGTTCTTCGACGCCCGGGTCGTGCGCAGCATGCTCTACGGCCCCGACTCCCGGCCCACCCTCGACGAGGCGGAGTCCCGACTGCGCGACAGTATCCGCTCCTACGAATCCGCCGGAGTGACGCTCGCGCTCGAGACGTACGAGCAGGTGCCCACCGCCGATCTCCTCGCGGTCATCGAACGCGTCGGCAGTCCGAACCTCGGGATCTGCCTCGATCCCGCGAACGTCGTCGCGCAGCTCGAGAATCCGAAGACCTGCGTCGAGCAGACCGCCGCTCTCACGAAGAACATCCACGTGAAGGACTTCGCCTTCGCCCGACAGCCCGGGTGGGTCGGCTTCACATACTCGGGCGCCGCCATGGGCACCGGCCTGCACGACTACGCGCACCTTCTCGCCGCCGTGCGACCGCGGGAGCGCGACATCAATGAGATCGTCGAGCACTGGCTGCCCTGGCAGGACGACGCAGAGACCACCATCCGCACGGAGCGGGAATGGACCCGCACCGCACTCGACTACCTGAGGAGCACCACACCATGAGTGACAGCTACAAGATCGCCGTGATCGGCGCCGGCGGCAAGATGGGCATGCGCGTCTCGAACAACCTGGCGAAGACCGACCACACCGTCTGGTACGTCGAGAACTCGCCGGCCGGGCAGCAGCGCACCATCGACGCCGGGCGCGAGCTGACGGATGCCGCGGCAGCCGTCGCGGATGCCGACATCGTCGTGCTCGCCGTCCCCGACCTCGCCCTCGGCCCCGTCACGGCCGACCTGGTCCCCCAGGTCAAGAGCGGCGCGATCGTGCTCACGCTCGACCCGGCCGCGGCCTACGCGGGTCTGCTGACGACTCGCGACGACGTGATCCAGGCTGTCGCGCACCCGTGCCACCCGTCGATCTTCCTGCAGCGCGAGACGCCCGAGCAGTGGGCCGACACGTTCGGCGGCATCGCCGCCCCACAGGATGCCATCGCCGCGATCGAGAGCGACGACGAGGCGAAGAAGGCCATCGTCGAGGCGACCGTCCGTGCGATCTACGCCCCCGTGGTCGACGTGCACTGGGTCACGATCAAGCAGCTCGCCCAGCTCGAGCCGACACTCGTCGAGACGGTCGCCTGCATGATCGGCGATCTCCTCAACGAAGCCCTCCACGAGGCCGTGAACACGATGGGCGTTCCCGAGGCTGCGGCGCGCAGCATCCTCTACGGCCACACGCAGGTGGCGCTCGCGAACGGACTCCGCGGGGACAACCCGTTCTCCGACGCGTGCCTGATCGCGATGGACTACGGCCGCGAGAGCATCATCAAGGACGACTGGAAGAAGATCTTCCGCGACGACGAGCTCGACAAGAACCTCGCGCGGATGCTGCACCTCGACGCCATCGAGCGCTGACAGATGGGGGACCGCCGTCACGGTGGTCCCCCACCCTGTCTCGGGCTGGATCGAAAACGCATCTGCGACGGGCCTGCTGGCGGCACTTCTGATCCACGCTGCGCCTCACCCCCAAGACGCGAGCCGACACGATCCTGGCGCGCGAGTCGTTCTGGAAGAACGCGCTGGACAGCCGTGCGCACGGGATGAACGGGAACTGAATGTCCCCGGGCTCAGAGGGTCTCAGGCGCTACGAACTGCCGGGTCTTGATGACCTGGTCGATGCCCAGCAGCGCGGCGAAGCGCACGGCGTCGCAGCCGCCAACAATGCGGTTCAGCACGTGCTGCCTGTAGCAGCTGTCGGCGCCCACACGAGCGTCTCGCGCGCGGCGCTGGTGATTCCGAGGATCACGAGGGAGACGCCTCATCCGGAGCGGACGGGCGACATGAACCACATAACGGGTGGTCCAAGTTCGGCATCTCATCCTCGCAACAGACACACCGATAGCCACGGAAGATCTCGGCCATCGCGCCCTTGGCGGGAGCGCCGAGAGGAACGTCGAGGGTGGACACGAACTTCTCGGCCAACGCCGGCAACCGCGGCGCGACCTCCTGGCTGTGAATGCCTTCTGGCGTGCGCGGATCACGCGTGCGCCCGGCTGCCAGCGCATCGAGCACATCGACATAGCTGTTCTCGGTGAGCCGCGTGCTGAGGAACAGGTCAGGTGCGACGACCGACATCGAGAGGCTGGCGAGATCCGCGAGTCCGAAGTCCTTGATGTTCTCGGTGACGATCAGCCGGGCGCCCGCAGCGTGCGCAGCGGCGAGGTGCGGCTGATCCTTCGGGTCTGTGTCCTCCATGTCCGCCGGGTCCATCTCCGGGACGAGCACCTCCCAGCCAAAGCGGATTCTCAGATCGGAGATCTTCGCCGCTCGCTCGTGCTGGTGCCGTTCTGCCTCAGCCTCTCCGAAACCAGACCAGCAAACGCGGAAGTCCGATGTCAGTGCGCCGATGATCAGCAGGCCTCGCGTCACCGACGGAATGAGGACATTGGCGTCGAGGTAGACCAGGCTCTTGCCGGGCACGGCGGGGTTCAGAAATCGTCCGCGAACGCCGCGCCGAGTTCACCGATGTAGCTGGCTCGAAACTCCTTGAAGTCCGCCACGGCGATGACGTTGCGGTTCCCGCGCTTTGACGCACGGAGCTCTCCCGCTTCGATCCTGCGCAGCACGGTCGTGCGGGATAGACCCAGTTCTCGAGCAACCTGCTGGGGCGTCATCGTCGGCGTCTGAACGTCGATCGTGACGATCCTTCCGGCGTCGAGCTCTGCGGTGATCTTCTTGAGCAGGTCTTCGCGCCACTTCGCTCCTGCGGGCTTCCGCTCGAGCTTCAGCAAGGTGCTCATGATCACGCCTCCTGGACAGTAAGTGACTCTATCTGTCCATCTTGACACATGCGGCATTGACTCACCAGACCTCTGGCCGCTTGGCACGTCGCGAGAGCGCGCTCAGACCAATGGTCGTCATCATGAACGCGGCCGTCATCGTCGAGCCGGACGTGTCGGGGATATCGGCTCCCTCACACCTCTCGCCAGACCCGGACGTCCCATGCAGCGAGCCCGACCACGGAACCCTTCTCGAGCACCGCCTCATCCACGACGGACGCGACCGACGAGGCCAGCTCGATCTCCGTGAGGTTCGGCGACCAGTTGTGGACTACCCAGACTCTCCCCCGAGGGCCGATCAGCGAATGCACGGTGACGCCGCGCGGCCGGTCCCCCAGCAGCGCGAGCGATCGCGGCGGGCCTGAGACGTCGGCGATCACCCGCGCGGCCGAGTCTCGATCGGGCAGCGTCCCGACGACCGTGATCTCTCCCTCGCCGACCGCGCGACGGGTGACGGCCGCCCATCGCCCGTAGAGCGGATGCCGATACCCGAGCAGCACCTCCGCCTCCCCCGGTTCCAGCGCGTCGATCCATCCGCGCCCCTCGCCGACGACGGCTCCGTCGCGCTCGAGCGGCACGGGCTGGGGCGGCGCCGCGAACTCGCGGTAGGCGACGCCGGCGAGCGGTCCGAGAACCGCAGGCGCCGTCGAGACCCGCATCCGTCCCTGGTCGTCGGCGTATCCGGTGCGGGGTCCGACGATGAGACGACCGCCGAGCCGCGCGTATTCGGCGAGGATCTCGAGCGTGCGATCGGATGCCGCGAACAGCCCGGCCACGATCAGCGTCGGGAACCGCGACACCAGCTCCACCGCATCCTTCAGCTGACGCTCGTTCACGTACCCGACCTGCAGCCCCGCGTCGATGGCCGCCCGGCCGAACGCGCCGACGATGCGGGCGTAGGACCCGCGGTCCGGCGCGTCACCCGGCCCGGGGAGCGGCGGCTCGAAGGTCATCATCCACTCGCTGTCATGGGCGTAGACGATGCCGATGTCGGCATCCGGCTCGGCATCCGCCACCCACTCCGACGCCGCAGCGAACTGCCGCCCGAGCTCCGCGATCTCGTCGTAGACCCGGCCGGGTCGCAGGTCGTGGCCGAGGATGCCACCCCAGTGCACCTCCGCACCCGAATGCAGCGTGTGCCAGTGCCAGTACGACACGAGCCGCGCCCCGCGCGCGGCGAGCAGCCACGCCACCTGCGCGAGCTGTCCGTCATACGGAGGCCGGGTCAGCCAGGCGCCGCCGATCGAGGCGGCGCCGGTCTCGGTGACGAGGAACGGCGCCTGCTTCGTCGCCCGCATCCGCTCGGCGCTGAGGATCAGCTGCGGCACGTCGTCGGCGTACCACTGGCCGCCCGCACCCTCCCGCGCGTAGTCGAGGGAGTCCTGCGCGAGGTAGTAGGCGTTGCCGCTCGCGATGTCGAGGTGCGCGCCGACGGCGACGTCGTCCATGGCCGGCCGCTGGTACGCGATGCAGGTGGTGAGCACGGTGTCGTCGGCGATGTACTCCCGTGCGATCCCGGCCTGCCAGCCGATGAAGTCCGCGGTGAGCTCGGCCTGGAAGCGACGCCAGGCGAGGTCGTATGCCGGCGTCGTGTTGCCCGAGGGCGCCCACAGCTCGTCCCAGGCGGAGATCCGATGAGACCAGTAGGTCAGGCCCCACTCGCGATTGAGCGTCTCGACGTCTCCATACTGCTCCGCGACCCCGCGGCGGAAGCGCTCGACCACGTGCGCGTTGTGGATGAGGTGCAGCCCCGCCTCGTTGTCGAGCTGGATGCCGATGACCGCCGGATGCCGACCGTAGCGGCCGAGCACCGCCCGGATGACCCGCTCGGCATAGCCGCGGAAGACTTCGGACGTGTAGTCGATCTCCTGGCGCGCTCCCCACGGCACCGAGGAGCCGTCCTTCCGGACGACGGCCAGTTCGGGGTGCCTCCGGCTGAGCCACGGCGGCACCGCGTACGTCGGGGTGCCGAGGATGACGTCGATCCCGTGCTCGGCCGCCCCGTCGAGCACGGGTGCGAGCCATTCCAGATCGAACTCGCCGTCGCGCGGCTCCCACGTCGACCACACCGATTCCCCCACGCGGATGCAGGTGATCCCGGCGTCGACCATGAGCTGCAGATCCGTCTCGAGCCGGGAAGGGTCGGGGAGGTACTCGTTGTAGTACGCCGCGCCGAGCCGCGGCCCACGGTCCCATGAGCCCCGAGCACCGCCTGTCATCTCGATCACGGTCAGGCCTCGACGCGGGTGATGAGGAGGGCGATCGACGCGCCCGCGGGCAGATCCACCGGCGCCGACGCACGATCGAACGCCTCGTTGCGGGTCACCTCGGTGAGGGTGAAGGGCCGGCCGACCGGTGTGATCGTCATGTTCCACGTGTCGATGACGTCGACCTCGAAGACGTCGCCGACCTTCGGGCTCTCGCCAGGCTGTCCGACGGGAAGCCGGAACGACCACGACGAGGGTGCCGAGCGTCCGAGATACTGCAGGTACTGCTGGCGATGCCAGCCGGCGACATGCGCCGGGTCGTCCCACTTGTCGATCGGATCGAGTCCCGGCACGATCAGGTCGTCGAGGATGCCGCGCAGGAAGGCGATCCTCGCCGGCGACTCACCGCGCAGCACACCGCCCTCGACGATGTGCAGGCTGCCGCTCTCGGTGCGGAAGCTCTCGCCGTGCGAGGCGTAGCAGCCGGCGACGGTCGTGACCCAGAAGCGGTGTACGAGCTCCGGACCGTCGAGGTGCCCCCAGCGGTCGGGGATGTCGCCCTCGTACTTGATCTCGTCGAGCACGACCGGCTTCTTCCAGACGTCGCGGTACAGGCTCGCGCGGCCGAAATCCTCCGTCGCCGCGCCGTTCTGGATCGACGCGTGCGTGACCCAGGGCTGGTTGTTGTCGTAGATCTCGATCCAGTTATGGATCGACCGCAGGTGGTCGTGCGGGTCGACGGCGGCGAGCAGCGCGCCGGTGCGGTCCCACCGGTCGTCGGGGCGCTCGAGCTGATCGAACTCGTTGCACAGCGACCACCACACGTGCGCATATCCCGACAGCCGCGCCACGAGGTAGCGCAGGTAGACGGCGTCCTCCTCTTCGGTCAGGCTGTCGAACCCGAACTGGCCGCGATCGTAGGCGTCGTAGATGAGCACGTCGGCCTGGATGCCGCGGGCGCCGAGCAGTGCGACGGCACGGTCGAGGCGCTGGAAGAACTCGGGCACGGGGCGGCTGACGTCCCAGCGACCGTCGGTCTTGACGAAGGGCATCACGGTCGGCAGGTGCTCGACATAGCCGCCGCCCTGCGGGAAGACCATGAAGCGCAGCTTGTTGAAGCCCACCTCGGCGATGTCGTCGACCGTGGCGGCGAACAGCGGTTCGTGCTGGTGCAGCCAGTTGTAGGCCGTGGTGCCGACGGGCCGGAAGGGCGTGCCGTCGGCATGGGCGAAGTGGAAGCGGTGCGCGACACGGACCGGACCGTGCCCGGTTCCGCCCTCGACCTCGAACGACCCCGAGGTGCGATCGAGCGCCGTGCGGGCATCCTCCACCGTCCAGCTCCAGGTACCGCCCGACTCGGGGCAGACGCGCACGCGGTACGTGGTTCCGCCATCCCAGAACCCCGCGGCCACGATCTCCTCGTCACCGTTGCGCAGGCGCACCGAGAAGGGCGGCTCGGCACCGACCGGCAGGCGCTCCGCTCCCTCGAAAACGAGCTCGACGGAGTCGTACCTGGGGAACATCATCATCCTCCTGGAGAAACCACCCGTGGCCGGGCGTCGGAATCTCCAGTCTTGCATAATTCTCACGACCCGAATCTCTATTCACGGAGGGTCTGCGAGAATATACTTTCATCAGCGAATGTGCATCCGCTACAGAGGAAGCAGGAGAGACTCGTGTCGTCGACCCCGATCGCCACCCCCGTCGACGGGCAGCTGCGCCTGCTGACCAAGGTGGCGCGAATGTACCACGAACGCGGCATCCGACAGTCCGAGATCGCCGCAGCGCTGAGCATCTCGCAGGCGAAGGTGTCACGTCTGCTCAAGCGCGCCGAGACCGCCGGCATCGTGCGGACCATCGTCACCGTCGCCCCCGGAGTGCACGCCGAGCTCGAGGAGCGCCTCGAAGCGGGCTACGGGCTGTCCGAGGCGATCATCGTCGACGTGGAGCCGGATGCCGACGAGGCCGAGCTGCTCGCCGCCATCGGCGCCGGGGCCGCCGGCTACCTCGAGGCATCGCTCTCGGGCACCGACCGGATCGGCGTCTCGTCGTGGAGCCGTTCCGTGCTCGCGATGACCGACCGGATGCGCCCTCTGCCCACCCGCGGGGCGATCGAGGTCGTGCAGCTGCTCGGCGGCACCGGAGCCCCCGAGGTGCAGGGACATTCCCACCGTCTCCTCGCCGCGCTCGCCCGTATGCTCGGCGCCGATCCGATCTACGTTCAGGCGCCCGGCATCGTCGCCGACCCGGCCGTGCGCGACAGCCTGCTGCGGGACCCGTCGATGCAGGAGACCATGCGCCACTGGGAATCGCTGACGATGACCATCATGGGCATCGGCAGCATCGAGCCGTCCGATGTGCTGTCGACCAGCGGCAACGCCTTCGCCGATGACGAACGCGCCCAGCTGCTCACCGAGGGTGCGGTCGGCGACATCTGCCACCACGTCTTCCGCATCGACGGCTCGGCCGTGACCGGTGAGATCGACGACCGCGTGATCGCGATTCCCGTGGACAAGCTGCTGCGCATCCCCCGTCGGGTCGGCATCGCCGGCGGCGAGCGCAAGATCGACGCCATCCGCGGCGCGATCGCCGGTGGCTGGGTCACGGCGCTGGTCACCGACCTGCACACGGCCGAGCGTCTCGCCGAGACGATCTGACGGCTGCGCCGCGCCTAGAGCGCCGCGACGGCCTCACTCAACCGACGGATGCCGGGGTCGAGGCTCGTGAGCACCGGCACCGACACGTCGACGCCCTCGGCCGCGCTGGCCATCGACGCCTGCGCGAGCACGACGACGTCGGCATCCGCGGCCAGGCGCTCGATCGCCCCGCCGACCAGCCGGTCGTGCGTCGCCCTGTCGCCACCGGCGACGGCCTCGAAGGCCCCGGCGACGACCTCGCTGACGAACTCCGGCGCACGTCCGGCGAGCTCCGCCCGCTCGCGGAGCAGGGCCAGCGTGGGCGTCAGCGTTGTCGGCAGGGTCGCCAGCACGGCGATCCGCTCCCCCGCCGTCACGGCATCGTCGGCCATGGCCTCGTCGATCCGCAGCACCGGTATGCCCACGGCATCCGCCGTCGGACCGGCCAGGTGCGAGATCGACGAGCACGTGAACATGACGAGGTCGGCACCGCCGGCCCGGGCCGCCTGAGCCAGGTCGATCAGGCGCTCCGGCACGGACGCCGCCCGCTCGGGATCCCCGAGGTCGGCGACGATCTTGTCGTCGAGGTAGTTCACCGTCGCAGTCCCGGGCAGGTGCTCGCGCGCGAGGTCGGCGACCGGCGGGATCACGACCGCGCCGGTGTGCAGGAAGGCGACGCGGGGGGCACGGGAGGTCATCGGATCATCCTTTCAGAGCACCGCCGGCCATGCCGGCCATGATCTTCTTGTTGAGCGCCAGGAAGACGATCATCAGCACGACGATGTTCAGGCTCACGGCCGCGAACAGCGGGCCATACTGCGTGGAGCCGTACTCGTCGCTGAGGCTGAGCAGGCCGACCTGGATCGTCGCGAGCTCCGGTCTCGTGGTGAACGTCAGCGCGATCAGCAGGTCGTTCCAGACGCTGAAGAACTGGACGAGCCCGACCGTCAGGATCGCGTTCCGCATCATCGGCATCCCGATCAGGAAGAACGAGCGCAGCGGCCCCGAGCCGTCGACCGTCGCGGCCTCGAAGATCTCGCGCGGGACGGCGCGGAAGTACGTCGCCATCAGGAACGTCGTCAGGGGCAGTCCCATCACCGTGTACGTGATGATCATCGGCAGCATCGTGTTGGTGAGGCCGAGTCGGAAGTAGACGATGAAGAGCGGCACGAGGATCATCTGCCCCGGCACCATGATGCCCGCGAGCACGTAGAGCAGGACCGCGTTGCGACCCTTCCAGATCATGACCTCGAGGGCGTACCCCGCAGCGACGCCGATGAAGACGATCAGCAGCACCGACGGGATGGTGACGATGAGGCTGTTCAGGTAGTTGCGCGCCACGTCGCCGTTCGTGAGGGCCGAGATGTAGTTGTCGAACTGCCAGGTCTTCGGCAGCGAGAGGGCGGGGTCCGAGAGGAACTCCGACTGCGTCTTGAAGGATCCGAGCAGCATCCACACCTGCGGATACAGCACGACCACCATGAGGAGCCCGACCAGGATCCAGACCGGGATGCGGCGGACCGTGCGCACGGCGGTGCGTCGCGCCTGCCCGGGACGGGGGCGCTGGACCGTCGGGGTCGCGACCGTGAGCTGCGTCTGCGTCTGCGTCGTCGTCGTCATGCTCAGACCTCCGCCTTGCGTCGCTGCGATCGGAAGATCGCGAGGGTGAAGACCAGGCAGAGCACCGTGAGCACGAGGGCGATGGTCGAGCCGTAGCCGTACTCGGCGTACTCGAACGACGTGCGGTACATGTACAGGGTCAGCGGGGCGGTCGAGGTTCCCGGCTGCCCGTTGTTCAGAGCCAGGAGGCTGTCGAACACCTTGAGCGTGGAGTTCAGGCTGAAGATGATCGACGACAGCAGGATCGGGAGCGACAGCGGCAGGATGATGTTCTTCACCAGGCGCAGGCCGTTCGCCCCGTCGAGTCGAGCGGATTCGATGATCTCCTCGGGGATGTCGAGGAGGCCGGCGTAGAGCAGAACCGCGTAGAAGCCCATCGAGCTCCACAGCGTCATGACGATCGCGGTGGCCATGGTGCCGGCGGTCGATGCGAGCACCTCGACGCTCTCACCGCCGAAGAAGTTGATGATGTCGTTGACCGGCCCCTGATTGTCGCCGACGGCGACGAAGCTCTTGAACAGCAGAGCGACGGCGACGGTGGGGAGGATGGCCGGGAAGAAGACGATCGTGCGCACGATGGAGGATCCCTTGCGCAGCACGAACACGTAGAGGAGCGCGAGACCGTACCCGAGGGCGACCTGGCCGATCGTCGCGACGATGGCGAAGAACACGCTGACGCCGAGGGACTGCAGCGCAGCCTTGTCGGTGAAGAACGTCGTGAAGTTCTCGATGCCGACGAAGTCGAACCCGCGCAGCGTGTTGCCCTCGAAGAAGGACAGGCCGAACGACCACAGCACCGGCACGATCTTCAGCAGCGTGTACAGCAGAAGGGCGGGGCCGAGCAGGATGAAGATCGTCTTGCGATCTCCGAAGATCGAGTTCATTCGCTCGGTCCTTTCTCGGAAGAAGCCGACTCCTCACCCGGACGGTGAGGAGTCGGCTTCCGGGTCAGCGGTTGGCGTCGATGCTGTCCTGCAGTGCCGCCATGTAGTCCTCCGGCGACATCTGGCCGGTGGTGAGAAGGGTGCCGTTGGTGGACGCGAGCGAGTTGCTCTTCGGGTCCATCAGCGCCTCGAACCACAGTACGGTCTCGTCGATGTCGGAGATGCGCTCCTGGATGTCGAGCGTGTTCGGGCTGATGTCGGTGACCTCGCCGTTCACTGCGAAGCCCGAGATCGAGCCGGTGTCCTGCAGCGCCTGCTGGCCGTAATTCTCGGAGATGCACGCGACCCAGTCCTTGACCTTCGGTCCGAACTGCCCGGCGTCGATGATCATCGGCGCTCCCGCGTTCGCGGGGTACTGGTCGATCGAGCCCTTGCCGCCGTCGACGGCCGGGAACGGCATGAACCCGACGTTCTCGCCGCCGATCTGGTTGCGCTCCGGGTCGTTGATCGCGCTCAGCAGCCAGGTGCCGTCGTACGCCATGCCGGCCTTGCCGGTCAGGAACAGGTTCGACGTCGCGTCGGCGTCGCGGGTCGAGAAGCCGTCTCCGAAGTACCCCTTCGCGGCGTAGTCGGCGAGCGCCTCGGCGCCGGCGACGTACTCGGGGTCGGTCAGCTTCGCGTCGCCGTCGGCGACGGCCTGCATGGCGTCGGGTCCGACGTTGCGGAAGATGTACATGCCGAGGAGGCGGGTGAGCGGGAAGCCCGCGGCGCCGGCCTGCGCCATGGCGGTGTAGCCGGCGTCCTGCAGCTCCTGCGACACGTCGGCGAGCTCATCCCAGGTCTGCGGCTCTTCGAGGCCGAGCTCTTCGAAGATCTGCTTGTTGTAGAAGATGCCCTCGATGTTGTACTGGTACGGCATCGAGACGAAGCCGCCGTAGACCTGCTCGACGGTGGAGGCCGCGGCGGGGAGCACGTTGTCCCAGGCGTCCTTCTCTTCGAGCGCCGCCTTCAGGTCGCCGACCAGGCCGGCGGCGCCCAGGTCGCCGTCGGGGCGGATGAGGGCGGTGCCCGCGATGGTGTGCGTGGGAAGAGCGTTCTGGCTGGCGAGGAGGGTGATGCGCTGCACGGTGTCGGCCTGCGCGATCTTCTGGTGCTCGATGGGGAGCGCCTCGTTCTCGGCCTTGCACTGGTCGGCCGCGAGCGCGTCGAGCGTCGGGCCGATGACCGTGTTCTCGTTCGCCGTCATGACGGTGAACGCCTCGGGATCGGTGCCTCCGTCGGAGGAACCGCCGCCACCGCTGCCGGTGTCGCCGGAGCCGCCGCATGCGGCGAGCGGCAGTGCCGCCGCGACGACGATTCCGAGCGCGAGCCACTTACGGCCGCGGGTGCTGTGGATGTTCATGACGTCCTCCTTGACGAAGTGCAGGGCGATGCGGGGTATGACTCTGAGAATAGAATCGTTTCAACGGTGTGTCAACAATCAGTGTTGAAAATATATTCACATGGGGCCGATTTCCGCGCTAACATGCATGATCATGCAGTCCTGCGATCTCTTGCAGGACGGATGATCTGCCTGCACGAACGGATGGCAGCCGCCTCGGAAGGAAAACGTCATGTCGACGACGAAGACTCTGCGCGAGTCGAGCCCGCTGCGGCCGCTCGGCGCAGAGAACGCCCGCTGGACCCACGGCTTCTGGGGCGGCATCCACGATCGCACCCGCGACGTCACGGTCCCGCAGATCTGGTCGTCGCTCAGCGATCCGTCGGTGAGCCCCGGGCTCGCGAACTTCCGCATCGCCGCGGGTCTCGCGGAGGGCGAGCACCTCGGACCCTCCTTCATGGACGGCGACTTCTACAAGTGGCTCGAGGCCGCGATCGCCAGTCTCGAGACCGACCCCGACGAGGAACTCGCCCAGCGGATCGAAGACATCGCCGCCCTGATCGCCTCCGTGCAGCGCCCCGACGGCTACCTGCACACCCCGACGCTCATCGCCGACCGCAACGACGTCGACGTCACCGCCCTCGCCGACCGCTTCCACTTCGAGACCTACAACCTCGGCCACCTGATCACCGCGGGCGTGCGGCACCACGAGGTCACCGGATCCGAGACACTGCTCGACGTCGCCCGCAAGGCGGCCGGCTTCCTCGAGGATCTCGCCACGAACAAGCCGCTCGAGCTCGCCCGCAGCGCCATCTGCCCGTCGCACTACATGGCCGTCATCGAGCTGTACCGGGCCACGCGCGAGGAGCGCTACCTGCGCCTCGCCGAGGCGTTCGTGCGCGTGCGCGACGACTTCGAGGGCGGTGACGACAACCAGGACCGCCTGCCCGTCCGCGAGCAGACGGTCGTCGCAGGTCACGCCGTCCGCGCCAACTACCTGTACGCCGGTCTCGCCGATCTCGTGCTCGAGACCGGCGACGCCGAGCTCGAAGGCGTGCTCGAGCGGCTGTGGCAGGACGTGGTCGACACCAAGCTCTACATCACCGGCGGATGCGGCGCCCTGTACGACGGCGCCTCCCCCGACGCGTCGCCGTGGCAGCGCGACATCAGCCGTGTGCACCAGGCCTACGGCCGCGCGTACCAGCTGCCGCACACCACCGCGCACAACGAATCGTGCGCGAACATCGGCATGATCTTCTGGAGCGAGCGCATGCTCTCCCTCACGGGAGACGCCAAGTACGCCGACGTCATCGAGCAGGTCGCGTACAACACCCTGCTGGCCAGCATCAGCCTGGCCGGTTCCGAGTACTTCTACACGAACGCCCTGCGCCAGGTGCGCGATCTCCCGTACCCGCTGCGGCGCCCGGGCGACACGGCGATCCACCCGACTCCGCCGCCTCCTCCGTCGGATGAGCGGCTGCGCGAGGGCTACCTCGCCTGCTTCTGCTGCCCGCCGAACATCGCGCGCACACTCGCCCGCTTCCATGAGCGCGCCGCCGCTCTCGGAGACGACGGCCTCTACGTGCACCAGTACGGCGGCAGTGAGCTGAACGTGTCGACGGAGGACGGCCGGTCCCTCGCTCTGCGCGAGGACAGCGACTACCCCTGGAGCGAGACGCTCACCTTCACGGTGACGGCAGCGTCCGGCGGCGGCATCCCGCTGCACCTGCGCATCCCCGGTTGGAGCGAGGGCGCAACCGCGACGGTCGACGGCGAGGCCGTCGAGGTCTCGGCGCCCGGCACGTACACACGCATCGACCGCGAGTGGGCCGAGGGAGACGTCGTCGTGCTGACCCTGCCGATGCCCGTGCGGATGCTGCGCGGACACCGCCTCGCCGAGGAGACCGCCAACCAGGTCGCCGTGCGACGCGGGCCGGTCGTGTACGCGCTGGAGAGCGCCGATCTTCCTGACGGCGTCGTGCTCGAGCAGGCCGCGCTGCGACGCGGCACGGCGCTGACGCCGGTCGAGTCCGAGGTCGACGGCCACCGCGTCATCGCCCTCGAGACCGAGATCGCGGTGCTGCCGACGACCGGCGAGGACGCGCTCTACGATCTCCTGGGCGAGGCCGAGGTGACCACGGCATCCGCTCGTCTCGTTCCGTATTACACGTGGGGCAATCGCGGAGCGGGCGAGATGTCCGTGTGGCTCCCGCTGGTCTGGTGATCGGGATGAGCGCACAGCACGTCATCGCGACCTACGTCATCGAGACCTCCCTCCCGTTGCAGCACGCGGCCGAGGTGCTGGCGGGCGAGCAGTCCACCGGCACCTTCGTGCGGGTGCAGCGCGAGTCCGACGACGTGCGGGCACGCTTCGCCGCACAGGTGGAGTCCCTTCAGGAGGTGCCGCTCACGGGCGCCTCCCGCCTGCCCGGTGCGGTCGGCGATCCCGCGGAACGACGCAGGGCGGTGCTACGGCTGCGCTTCCCGCTCGACAACTTCGGGCCGTCGCTTCCGAACCTGATGGCCGCCGTCGCCGGAAACCTCTTCGAGATCAAAGAGCTCTCGGCCGTCCGACTGATCGACCTCGACCTGCCTTCGGCGTTCGCCGAGCGCTACCCGGGCCCGCGCTTCGGCGTGGCCGGTACCCGGCGCCTGATGGGTGCGTCGGACGGCGCGATGATCGGCACGATCATCAAGCCCAGCATCGGTCTCGCTCCGTCCGAGCTCGCCGAGGTCGTCGGGGAGCTCGCCGAGGCGGGCATCGACTTCATCAAGGACGACGAGCTGCAGGGCAACGGTCCGTCCTCGCCGCTGTCCGCACGCGTCGAGGCGGTCATGCCGGTACTGCGCCGATACGCCGATCGCACCGGACGGATGCCGATGTACGCCTTCAACATCACCGACGACATCGACCGGCTCGAGGCGAACCACGACCTCGTCGTCGCCGCGGGCGGCACCTGCGTGATGGCGTGCGTGAACCTCGTCGGACTCGCCGGGCTCGAGTTCCTCAGCAAGCACACTGCGGTGCCGATCCACGGGCATCGCACGATGTTCGGCGCGATCGGGCGGTCGGAGCAGGTCGGGATAGGCTTTCGCGCGTGGCAGAAGCTCGCCCGTCTCTCGGGCGCCGATCATCTGCACACCAACGGCATCAGCAACAAGTTCTACGAGACGGACGACGAGGTGCTCGACTCCATCGCCGCGGTCCGCGAACCGCTCCTCGGCATCAATCCGACCGTTCCCGTGCTCTCCAGCGGGCAGTGGGGCGGTCTGGCGCATGCGACCTACCGGGCGGTCGGCACGACGGATCTGCTCGTGCTCGCCGGTGGCGGCATCCACGGTCATCCCGACGGTGCCGCAGCGGGAGTGAGCAGCATGCGCGAAGCCTGGGCGTCGGCCGCCCGCGGCGAGTCTGTCCATGAGGCCGTCGAGCGGTCGGACGCGCTGCGGCGGGCGACCGAGGTGTTCGGCCCTGTCCGTGCCTGAGATGCGCCATGTCTGAGATCCGCCATGTCTGAGATCCGCGCGACCTTCTACGGCGACGACTTCACCGGGAGCGTCGACGCGCTGCTGCAGTTCGCCCGCCGCGGCTGGTCGAGCCGGCTGTTCACGACCCTGCCCACGGCCGACGCGCTGCGCGCTGCGGCTGAGACCGTCGACGTGGTCGGCATCGCCGGCATCGCCCGGTCGCTGTCGCCGCAGCAGATGGATGCCGAGGTGATCCCTGCACTGCAGGCCCTGGTCGCGACCGGGGCGCCGATCGTGCAGTACAAGGCGTGCTCCACCGCCGACTCGTCGCCGGCGATCGGCAGCCTCGGGCGGGTGATCGAGATCGCCAGGGACGTCGTCGCGGCGCGTCCGGTGCCGATGCTGTTCGCCCAGCCGGACTTCGGGCGATACACGCTGTTCGGCACCCACTTCGCGTCGGAGAACGGCATCGTGCACCGCCTCGACCGCCAGCCGACCATGTCGACGCATCCGTCGACGCCGATGACGGAAGCGGACCTCGCGATCCACATCGGCCGGCAGACCGCCCTCCCGATCGGCTCGGTGCCGCTCACCGCCTACGGCTCCCTCACCGAGCGGCTCGGAGATGCCGACGAGGCCGCAGTCGTGCTCGATGCGGTGACCGACGACGACCTCCTCACGGTCGGCGCGGCGCTCCACGACCTGCCCTCCCCCGTGTTCGCGATCGGCTCCGGCGGCCTGTCGCAGGGTCTCGCCGCAGCCTCGCCGGGCACGGCATCCACTGTTCCCACCGCCACTCCCGCGGCCGGACCCGTCCTGGTCGTCTCCGGCAGTCGCTCGCCGCAGACTCGCCGCCAGGTCGAAGCCGCTGCCGCCGCGGGCTGGCTGGTGCGCCCGCTGCTCCTCGGCGCCGACGATCAGGCCGAGGCGACCGAGGCCGCCCTCGACGCGCTGATCTCAGGACGAAGCGTCGTCTTCACCTCGGCCGATGCCGACACCACGTCGCTTGGCGACCGTTCCGTGCTCGAAGCGATCGCCGAGGCCGCGGGCGCGCTCGTGCTCGCGGCTGCACGAGCGGGTGCGGCGCGCCGTGTCATCGTCTGCGGCGGCGACACCTCGAGCCGCATCACGCGCCTGCTCGGCATCGACGCGCTGTCGATCGCGGCGAACCCGTGGGGGAACGTCGTGCTGCTGCGTCCGCACGCCGACGACACCGACGTGAACGCGCTCGAGCTGCTGCTCAAGGGCGGCCAGGTCGGCGTCGACTCGCTCTTCCTCGACGCCGCCGCCCTCGACGTCTGAGTCCCTGCCGCCCCGCCGAGACCCCGAGTTATCGCCGAGACCCCCACCTGCGAGCGACTTTAGGTGGGGGTCTCGACGCGAAAGCGGGGTCTCAGCGGACCGACAGACGCACGCCCCAGGTCGTGTGCTCGCGCGGCACCCGGTACTGCTCGGGCAGAGCGGGGCCGACGGATGCCGAGCCGATGCCCTGCTGCCGGTGATCGAGGTTCAGCCACACCCGGTCTCCGGCGAGGAGGTCGCTCGGACGACGCGCCTCCTCGAGCTGCTCGGACGTCCATCGCCGGGCGGTGAAGTCGAACGGCTCTCCGTCGACGTGCAGCGTCGGCACTCCCTCGCCCGAGACATCGAGCCAGCGCGTCTGCGTGTGGTTGCCGTTCTCCTCCGGGATCGGATACGGCGTCTGCAGCGCGTCGATCGTGCTCTCGAAGCGTCCGACTCGCGCGCCCTCGACCGCGTCGACGTACGTCTCGCCGGGACCGCGCCCAAACCAGGTCACCCGGTCGACGGCGGCGGGCAGGGCGAAGCGCAGGCCCAGGCGGGGCACCCAGATGTCACGGTGCTTGAAGGGCGTGTCGGCCCACGGACCCACGAAGTCGACGGTCGTCTCGAGTCGCACTCCGTCGCCGTCCGGCTGCCACGTCATCGTCCAGGTCACGCCATGCGGGTGGGTGCGCGGTGCGGTGCGCCCGCGCACGATCAGACGCTCGCGGTCATGGGCGACGTCATCGATCCGGTGCCGCAGGCGATGCAGTCCCGTGGCGCGCCAGATCGCGGCGATGTTGTTGGTGTCGCCCTGTCCGCGGTCGTTCTCCGTCGGCGCGCGGTGCAGATCGATCCAGGGTCCGTCGACCGGCAGGTCGCCGAGCCGGAGAAGACGGCCCGTGTCCGCGTCGAACGCGGCCGCCCCCACCCGGATGACGTCATCGCCGCTCTGCGACACCGCGACCGTGGCCGCGCGCGAGGCGCGCTGCACGGGAGCAGCACCGACCCGCTGCGCCCAGGCGACGACATGCCCCTCCGGCGCCCACAACATCTCGGCAGCGAGCGTCGCCTCGACCGTCAGCACCGCGTCCGTCGCGTGCAGAGCGGATGCCGCGGCATCCGGGACCGCGATCTCGACGCGCTCTCCACGGGCGATCGTCGGCACCTCGAGCACGCCGCTCGCGACCTGCTCCCCGTCGGCCTCGACCGACCAGCGGAACCGCAGATCCGAGGTGTCGGCCGTGTGCCGCTCGTTCGCGATGCGCACGTGTTCGGGGTCGACCTCGATGTCGATCACCTCGTGCGCTTTGGCGAGCTGCGCGAGCGACGGCTTGGGCGTGCGGTCGCTGAAGAGCAGTCCGTCGAGCGAGAAGCGCCCGCCGCGGGGTTCGTAGTCGATGTCCTCGCTCTGCAGGATGAACGGTCGCCCCTCGGCATCCACGTCGTTGATGCCGTGGTCGATCCACTCCCAGACGAACCCGCCGCAGAGACGGTCGTACGAGCGGAACACCCGCCAGTAGTCATGCAGCCCGCCCGGGCCGTTGCCCATCGCATGGGCGTACTCGACCAGCAGGAACGGCAGTCCGCGACGGCGCGTCTCCTCCGCCTCCGACACACCGGGCGGAAGAGGTTCATCGTCCCCGCCGAACACCATGCCGTGCATGCTCAGCCGACCGCCGCGCGGTTCCTCGTGCCGCCCGATGCTCTCCAGCAGCTCCAGCGACGGGTACATCAGGGAGTAGAAGTCGGAGTCGCGGTAGCTGGGGTCGCGCTCGTACAGCACGACGCGGGATGGGTCGCGCTCGTCGAGCCAGCGCCGCATCGCGGTGAAGCCGTCGCCCGACATGCTCTCGTTCGCCAGCGACCAGACGACGATGCTCGGATGGTTCTTGTCGCGCTCGACCGTGCGACGGAGGCGATCCATGATCGACTCGCGCCATTCCGGCAGCGCGGGCGGGTTGTGCTCCCACCCCTCGTAGATGAAGCCGTGGGTCTCGAGGTCGACCTCGAGCACGACCCACAGTCCGTACTCGTCGCACAGACGCAGGAACTCGGGATGCGGCGGATAGTGGCTCGTACGCACCGAGTCGATGTTCGCGCGCTTCATCATGACGATGTCCTGGATCATCGTCTCGCGATCGAGCGTGCGCCCGGTGTCGGGGTGGTGCTCGTGCCGGTTGACGCCGCGGAAGGTCAGCGGTGATCCGTTGACGACGAACACCCCGTCGACGACCTCGACCCGACGGAAGCCGATCGCGAGCTCGACGGTCTCCCCCGCCGCCCGCAGCGTGCCGCGATACAGGCGCGGGGTGTCGGCGCTCCACGGCTCCACCGGGATCATCACCGTCTCGCCGGCCGGCATCGAGACGCCGAGCTCGGGGATCTCGACCACAGCGGCGATGGACGCGTCGACGCGCAGGGTTCCCGTGCCCGACACGTGGTCGTAGTCGGCGTGCACGAAGTGGTCGTCGATGGCGCCCTCGGGCCTGGCGAGCAGCTCGACATCGCGGAAGATGCCGGGCAGCCACCACATGTCCTGGTCTTCGAGGTACGTGCCGGCCGACCAGCGCTGCACCCGCACCGCCAGCACGTTCCTGCCCGCACGCACGGGCGCCTCGAACTCGAACGGCAGTCGGCTGCCCATCGACCAGCCGAGCTCCTCGCCGTTCAGCCAGACCTTCGCGCACGAGTCGACACCCTGGAAGCGCAGGACCGCCGCGCCGAAACCGGCGGGCACCTCGAACATGAGCCGGTAGTCGCCCGTCGGGTTCTCGGTCGACACGTACGGCGGATCGAGCGGGATCGGGTAGGCGGTGTTCGTGTACAGCGGACCTTCCTCCGTGCCGAGCATGCGGCGCGCGGCTCCCCCGGCGAGCGGCGTGAACTCCTCGAGCACCCAATGCGACGGGACGCGCATCTCGTCCCAGCCGGAGTCGTCGAAGTCCGCAGCGACGAAGTCACCGCCCGTTCCGGCGGCGGTCGGGGAGAGCCGGAAGCGCCACGTGCCATTGAGGCTCTGCACGGGCGCGTCGGTGACGGCATCCGCCCGCGGCGAGCGCCGACCGACCCCCGGCAGGGTGCTCTCCCAGTAGCGACCGGTCATTCGTCTTCTCCGTATGCGCTGTCGTCGATCGGGGATGGTGCGGGTCCGAGCGCGTCGAGCTCTGTCCACACCGCAGCGGGGACCACGGTCGCGGCGAGCCGCTCCAGGGCGTGCAGGCGTGCGGGCGACGAGACGCCGACCACCGTGCCGTCGATGGTGTCGGCCCGCAGCGACAGATTCAGAGCGACGGCCGGCAGCGGCACGTCGTGTCTCGCGCAGACCACCTCGGCCCGCCGGGTCCAGTCGCGCAGCTCTGCGGATGCCGGTCTGTAGTGGTAACGCGCACCGTCGCGGGGACCGCCGGCGAGCAGATCACCCCCGAAGGGCGCCGCGTTGAACACGCGCATGCCGCGATCGTGCGCGTCGCGGAAGAGCGACGCGGCGCTGCGATCGACGAGCGTGTAGCGGTTGTGGCAGAGCACCGCATCGAAGAGGCCGCTGTCGACGTAGCGCTGCAGCATCCGTACGGGCCCCGCCGCGATGCCGATCTCTGCGGCGACACCCTCCTCGCGCAACCGCACCAGGGCGGAGACGGCTCCGCGGGGGGCGAGCGCCTCGCGGACCGTGAGCACGTAGGGGTCGTGCAGGTGCAGCAGCGTCACCTGATCGACACCGAGGCGTCCTAGACTCTCCTCCACCGATTGCCGCACGCGGTCGGCATCGAAGCGACCGGTCTCCGGATCCCGGTCGACCTTCGTGAGGATCCTGCCCGCCGCCGGCGCGCGTTCCTCGGGAGCCAGCGTCGACAGCGCCCGTCCGAGGACGCGCTCGGACGCTCCCCCGGAGTAGATGTTGGAGGTGTCGATGACGTGCTCGCTGCGCAGGAGCGCCAGGGCGGTGTCGATCGCGGCTCCCTCGTCGCCGGAGCCGAGCCCCGAGGTGCCGAGCACCAGAGTCGTCGGCCGCTGCCGGGAAGTCATCGTCGGAACCCCTCACCGCGAATGCTACGGTCGAACCTGAACCGTTTCAGCGCAAGTTTATTCATAGGAGAATCCGCATGTCAACGGACGCCGCATCCCCTCTGCTCGCCCCCGGAGCGGAACTCGAGCGCCTCGCCGACGGCACCGAATGGAGCGAGGGGCCGGTCTGGGTTCCCGGCACCCGGCGCGTGCGATGGAGCGACATCCCGAACGACCGCATCCTCGAATGGGATGCCGCCACCGATCAGGTGACGACCTTCCGCCAGCCCGCCGAGTACACGAACGGACGAGCCCTCGATCGGGAGGGCCGCGTGATCCAGTGCAGCCACGGTCGTCGCGCGATCGAGCGCGAGAGCGCGGACGGGCCCGAGATCGTGGTCGAGCGCTGGAGGGGCGGCCGCTTCAACTCCCCGAACGATCTCGCCGTGGCATCCGACGGAGCGATCTGGTTCACCGATCCGCCGTACGGCATCCACCCGAGCGGACGCGAAGGACACCCGGGCACCTCTGACTATGACGCGTGCTACGTGTTCCGCTGGGACCCGGTCACCGGCGAAGCCCTCCCGGTCGTCACGACCATGGTCCACCCGAACGGCATCGGGTTCTCGCCAGACGGCTCACGGCTCTACGTCTCCGACACGGGCTTCTACGCCGACCGCCCGGAGGCGCAGCAGATCCGCGTGTTCGACGTCGACGGGTCGACCGTCGTCGGCGACGGCGAGGAGTTCGCGAAGCCGCCGGTCGGAGCCTCCGACGGGTTCGCGATCGACCGCGAGGGCCGGGTCTGGACCTCGGCCGGTGACGGCGTCTACGTCTACACGCCGGACGGTGCACTGCTCGCGCACGTCCCCGTGGCGGAGACGGTGTCGAACTGCACCTTCGGCGGCGACGACGGCCAGGACCTGTTCCTCACGGCGACGACCGGCCTCTACCGGATCCGCACGACGACCACCGCGGCGTGATGACCGCGCGGCTACGCTCCCGAGTACTCCTGGCGCCAGAGATGCACGGGCTCGAAACCGAGCCGATCGCGCGCCTTGTCGATCGACATCAGCGTCTCGAACTCGCCGAGACCGTCGCGGAGCGGCACCCCGGGGTAGTTCCGCGCGGCGTACTCGGCCGTCGGCGTCGAGACGCCCGAGTCGGATGCCGCCACGTTGTAGACCTCGAAACCCGGGGCGGCGTGCTCGAGGGCGAGCGCGACGGCCGTGGCGGCGTCGCGCGCGTCGACGTACGTGCCGAGCAGATCGCGGCGGTAGTCGGCGACGCCGGCACGCTCGAACGTCGCGTATTCCCCCTCCGCGACGACGTTGGTGAAGCGCAGCGCCGTGATGCTCGTCCCGTCGGCCCAGTGCACGAGCTGCGCGGCCATCGCCTCTTCGGCGACCTTGCCGAGGGCGTAGGTGTTGTTCGCCTCGGTGTAGCTCTCGTCGACGGGAAGCGCGGTCAGGTTCGCGAAGTCCGGGAAGCCCATCGCGGTGATGCTCGATGCCTGCACGATCGTGCGGATGCCGGCGCGCAGGGCACCGTGCAGCACGTGGAACGTCGCGTTCATGTTGTTCGTGAAGGTCGCGGCATCCGGAACCAGCCCGTTCACAGGCAGGGCGGCGAGATGCACGACGGCGTCGAGCCCGTCATGTCGGGCCGTCACTCCGAGCAGTGCATCGAGCACCTGTCCGTAGTCCTGCAGGTCGACGTGGACGAAGCCCGGCCCCGGCGCTCCGACGATGTCGAACCCCACGACCTCGTGGCCGTCGGCTCTCAGCCGCTCCACGGTGGCTCGTCCGAGTTTTCCCGAACTGCCGGTGACGACCACGCGCATGGGGATCCTTTCGTTCCCCTCATCTTCCCGCCCCGTGTTGAAACGTGTCAATTCTCGCGGGATGATCGACCCACCCCTGAATCTGGAGACTCATGAGCATCGTCGTCGCTGCGCCCACGTTCGAGCACCACCGCCACGCCCTCGGAATCGGAGAGCCCTCGCCCCGCATCTCCTGGAAGACGCAGGCGCCGGCGGGATGGACGCAGGCGTCGTACGAGCTCGAGGTGACACGCGCCGGCGAGTCCGTCACCACGAGCATCGACGACTCCGACTCGGTGCTGCGGCCGTGGCCGTCGCATCCGCTCTCCTCCCGTGAACGCGCGGTCGTGCGCGTCCGCGTCACGGGCGACGACGGCTCCGTCTCCGAGTGGAGTGCGCCCGCCGCGGTCGAGACCGGCCTGCTCGACGCCGCGGACTGGACCGCCATGGCGGTCGGCGCGAACTGGCCGCAGAATCCACACCGCGACGACCGTCGGCCCCCGCTGCTGCGGCGCGATTTCGCCGCGCGCAAGGATCTCGTCTCCGCCCGCCTCTACGTGACGGCGCACGGCGTCTACGAGGTCGAGATCAACGGACGACGCATCGGCGACGACGCCATGTCGCCCGGCTGGACGCCGTATCGGGAGAAGCTGCGGTACTACACGTACGACGTGACCGAGGAGATCGCCGCGGGAGCCAACGCGATCGGCGCCTGGCTCGGCGACGGCTGGTACCGCGGACGCATGGGCTGGCGCGGAGGCTTCCGCAACGTCTTCGGCACCGACCTCTCCCTGCTCGCGCAGCTCGAGCTCCGCTACGCCGACGGCACGACCGAGACGATCGCGACCGACGGCGACTGGCGTGCGGCACCCAGCCCGATCCTGCACGCGGGGAACTACGACGGCGAGACCTACGATGCCCGCGTGGCCGCGGAGCTCGACGGATGGTCGCGTCCGGGGTTCGACGCGAGCGGCTGGTCCCGGGTGGTCGCCGCGCACCGCGACCCGGCGACTCTCACCGCACCAGAAGGGCCGCCGGTCCGCTGCACGCAGGAGGTGGCCCCGGTCGAACTGCTCACGACGCCGAGCGGCAAGCGGGTGCTCGACTTCGGGCAGAACCTGGTCGGACGGCCGCGGTTCCGGGTCTCGGGTCGCGCCGGCGACATCGTTCGGTTCCGCACCGCGGAGGTGCTGCAGGAGGGCGAGATCTACACGCGCCCCCTGCGCGACGCGACCTCGACCGACGAGTACATCCTCGCCGGCCTCGGCGTCGAGGAGTGGGAGCCGCGATTCACGTTCCACGGCTTCCGCTACGCCGAGATCGAGTGGCCCGGAGACGCGAACGCGCTGGACGCGGCCGTCGCCGCCGGCGACATCGTCGCCCGGGTCTATCACACCGACATGGAGCGCACCGGCTGGTTCGAGTCGTCGAACGCCCTGGTCGACCGGCTGCACGAGAACGTGGTCTGGAGCATGCGCGGCAACTTCCTCGACATCCCGACGGACTGCCCGCAGCGCGACGAGCGCGTCGGCTGGACAGGGGACCTGCAGGTGTTCGCGCCGACCGCGTCGTTCCTGTACGACGTGTCGGGGATGCTCTCCAGCTGGCTGAAGGACGTCGCCATCGAGCAGCTGCCCGACGGCACGGTGCCCTGGTACGTGCCGGTGATCCCGGCCGACAAGCAATGGACGCCGATCCGCCCGGGAGCGGCGTGGGGCGATGTCGCGACGTTCACGCCGTGGACGCTGTACGAGCGCTTCGGCGACACCCGGATCCTCCGCAACCAGTACCCGAGCGCGAAGAAGTGGGTCGACCTGCTCGCCCGGCTCGCCGGCGAGGACCGGCTCTGGGACGAGGGCTTCCAGCTGGGCGACTGGCTCGATCCCGCCGCCCCGCCGCAGGATCCGGCCGATGCGACGACCGATCGCTACCTCGTCGCCACCGCGTACTTCGCCCGTTCGGCCGACCGGGTCGCGCGGATGGCCGAGGTGCTCGGGCACGAGGAGGAACGCGCCTCCTACGCGCGGCTCGCGGCGGAGGTGCGCGCGGCGTTCACGGCGGCGTACGTGCTGCCGGACGGGCGGATGACCAGCGACGCGCAGACCGCGTACTCGCTCGCCATCGCGTTCGACCTGGTGTCGGACGAGGTGCTCGCGACAGCCGGTTCTCGCCTGGCTGCACTGGTGGAGGAAGCGGGCCACCGCATCGCCACGGGCTTCGTCGGCACACCCTTGGTGTCGGACGCCCTCACCGTCACCGGTCACGTGGATGCCGCCTACGACCTGCTGCTGGAGACGGAGGCGCCGTCCTGGCTCTACGCGGTCCTGCAGGGCGGCACGACGATCTGGGAGCGCTGGGACAGCCTGCGTCCGGACGGCACCGTGAACCCGGGTACGATGACCTCGTTCAACCACTACGCCCTCGGTGCGGTGGCCGACTGGCTGCACCGCACGGTGGCGGGCCTGGCGCCCGCTGCGCCGGGCTACCGCTCGATCCGTTTCGCACCGAAGCCGGGCGGCGGCTTCACTCACGCCCGTGCCGCGCACGAGACGCCGTACGGTCGCGCCGAGATCGCGTGGCGGCGGGATGGCGAGACGCTGCGGGTCGACGTCACCGTGCCGACCGGCACCACGGCGACCGTGCAGCTGCCGGGCGGTGAGCGTGTCGAGGTCGGCAGCGGGAGCCACCGTCTCGAAGGATCGTGGAGTTCCGCGCTCGGCGCCGTGTGACGGGTCCCATCGGCCTCAGACGGGTCTATCCTGATTGCTGGTCCACCGCGAGCGGATTCCCCGCGAGCGCGTGATCCATCCACGTCACACCCCGGGATCGAAGACAGATACGCATATGAGCACCACCGAATCTGACCTGATGGCACCTGAGATCAACGTGCAGCGCATCATGACGACGGGAACCGCATGGTTCGCGGTCGCCGTGGGATCGGTCGCCGTCACGATGGGTCTTCTCCTCTCCTCCGGATGGCGACCGACGACCCTCCCGGAGGGGCTCCAGGCGCTGTGGTGGCTCAGCGCGCTGACCGTCGGGCTGAGCATCGGGCTGATCGGCTGGTCCGGATGCCCGATCCTGGAGGTCAGCGTGCCGGTCGCCGACCGCAACAAGACCCGCACGATGCAGCTGGGCACGCTCCTCTTCATCGTCGGCGGAGCGGGCGCTCTGCTGGCGGTCATGCTCGGCGCCTGATCGCGTTCAGCCGCCGGTCGAGGCGCGTACGACGAGCTCCGGGCGGAACCGCACGTTCCGCTCGTAGTCGCCGTCGGGATCGTCGATCGACCGCAGGAGCAGGTCGACGGCCGTGTGCCCGATGAGTCGTGCGGGCTGGCGGATCGACGTCAGCGGCACGACGGTCGCCGAGGCGAAGTCGATGTCGTCGTAGCCGATCAGCGCGATGTCCTCGGGGACGCGGACGCTTCCGAGCATCGTGAGCGCCTGCAGCAGGCCGACCGCGAGAAGGTCGTTCGCGGCGAAGACGGCGTCGGGGCGATCGGCGGCGGCCCTGCCCAGGATCGCGTCTCCTGCTTCGCGCCCGTTCAGCACGCTCAGGGCATCCGCCTCGATCACTTCGAGCCCGGATCCGGGCACCTCGTCGACGGCGCGGCGCGCGCCCTCGAGACGGTTCGCGACCTGCGCGATGGATGAGGGGCCGGCGAGGAAGGCGATGCGACGGCGGCCGATGTCCAGCAGGTGCTTCGTCGCGAGGTATCCGCCTTCGACATCGTCGACCGACACGGAGCAGAAGCCGCTGCCCGGCACCTCGTGGTCCACGAGGACGACCGGCGTACCGGCATCCGCGAGGCGCTGGAGTCCGGTGACGTCATCGGATGCCGGCGTGATGAGCACCCCGTTCACCCGCTGCTCCCGGAAGAGATCGAGATAGCTGCTCTCGCGTGCGGCATCCTCGTCGCTGTTCCCGAGCAGCACCGAGAGGCGGTCCTCGTCGGCGCGGGCCTCCGCACCCCGGGCGACGTCTGCGAAGAACGGGTTGCCGGCATCGAGGACGATGAGCCCGATGCTGCGGCTGCGCCCCGCTCGCAGCTGCCGTGCGGCGTCGTTGCGCACGAAACCGAGCCGTTCGATGGCGTCGCGCACGCGGTCGACGGTGTCTCCGGCGACCTTGTCCGGGCGGTTCAGGACGTTGGACACCGTGCCGACGGATACGCCGGCGGCGGCGGCCACATCGCGCACGCTCACTGCCACCGGGTGCCCCTTCCTGTCGTGCACTGTCCGCGAGTGTACGGCATCGGCCGGATCGGGATGGCACGGGTGTTGCAGAAGGACCCGGCGACTCCTACAATGATTTGAAACGATTCAAAACAGGAACGAAAGCAGCGTCGCATGAGCATCCTCTCCCCTGAAGACCTCGCAGCTCTCGAGCAGCAGGGCATCGAGCTCCCCAGCTGGGCGTTCGGCAACTCCGGCACCCGGTTCAAGGTGTTCGGCACGCCCGGCACACCGCGCGATCCGTGGGAGAAGATCGCCGACGCCGCGCAGGTGAACAGGTACACGGCGCTCGCCCCCGCCGTCGCGCTGCACATCCCGTGGGACCTGGTCGACTCGTTCGACGATCTGCGCAAGCACGCCGAGGACCTCGGCGTCACGCTCGGCACGATCAACTCCAACACCTTCCAGGACGACGACTACAAGTTCGGCGCCCTGACGCACGAAGACGCGGCGATCCGGCAGAAGGCCATCGACCACCACCTCGCCTGCATCGACGTCATGGATGCCACCGGCAGCCGCGACCTCAAGATCTGGCTCGCCGAGGGCTCGAACTACCCCGGTCAGGCCGACCTCCGCGGACGCCAGGATCGCCTGCAGGAGTCGCTGCAGAAGATCTACGACCGCCTCGGCGACGATCAGCGCCTCGTGCTCGAGTACAAGTTCTTCGAGCCCGCTTTCTACCACACCGACGTTCCGGACTGGGGCACCTCCTACGCGCAGGTGAGCGCGCTCGGCGACAAGGCGATGGTGTGCCTCGACACGGGCCACCACGCGCCCGGCACGAACATCGAGTTCATCGTGATGCAGCTGCTGCGCCTCGGCAAGCTCGGCTCGTTCGACTTCAACTCGCGCTTCTACGCCGACGACGACCTCATCGTCGGCGCGGCCGACCCGTTCCAGCTGTTCCGCATCCTCTTCGAGGTCATCCGCGGCGGCGGCCTGAACAACCCGGACGTGGCATTCATGCTCGACCAGTGCCACAACGTCGAGGACAAGATCCCCGGCCAGATCCGCTCGGTGCTGAACGTGCAGGAGATGACGGCGCGCGCGCTGCTCGTCGACCGCGACGCCCTGACCGCGGCGCAGAGAGCGGGCGACGTGCTCGCCGCCAACGCCGTGTTCATGGACGCGTTCTACACCGACGTGCGCCCCGCTCTCGCCGAGTGGCGCGAGTCGCGCGGCCTCGCCGGCGACCCGATGGCCGCCTACGCGGCATCCGGATACCAGCAGAAGATCGCCGCCGATCGCGTCGGCGGCGTGCAGGCCGGCTGGGGCGCCTGAGCGCCTCCGCCACCGACCCTTTCGAACCGAGGAAAAGACAGATGACGAACCCGACTGCCGCCGCGCTCATCGAGCGCTCGAACCGCCTGGGCTCCGACCCGAAGAACACGAACTACGCCGGCGGCAACACCTCGGCCAAGGGAACCGACACCGATCCGGTCACCGGTCAGCCGGTCGAGCTGCTCTGGGTCAAGGGCTCCGGCGGCGACCTGGGAACGCTGAAGGAATCCGGTCTCGCCGTGCTGCGACTGGACCGCATGCGCGCCCTGGTCGACGTCTACCCGGGCCTCGACCGCGAAGACGAGATGGTCGCTGCGTTCGACTACTGCCTGCACGGCAAGGGCGGGGCCGCCCCCTCGATCGACACCGCCATGCACGGTCTCGTGGACGCCGCGCACGTCGATCACCTGCACCCGGATTCGGGCATCGCGATCGCGACCGCGGCCGACGGCGAGGCCCTCACTTCGACCATCTTCGGAGACAAGGTGGTCTGGGTGCCGTGGCGCCGCCCCGGCTTCCAGCTCGGACTCGACATCGCCGAGATCAAGAGGCAGAACCCCCAGGCGATCGGCTGCATCCTCGGCGGCCATGGGATCACCGCCTGGGGCGACACCTCCGATGAGGCAGAGGCGAACTCGCTGTGGATCATCGAGACGGCATCCGCGTACATCGCCGAGCACGGCAAGGCCGCCCCCTTCGGCGGCATCCGCTCCGGCTTCGAGGCGCTGCCCGAGACCGAGCGCCGGGAGCGCGCGGCGGCTCTCGCCCCGACCATCCGCGGCATCGCCTCGCACGACCGCCCGCAGATCGGCCACTTCACCGACGCCGACGTGGTGCTCGACTTCCTGGCATCCGAGAAGGCGCCCGAGCTGGCCGCGCTCGGCACCAGCTGCCCCGACCATTTCCTGCGCACCAAGGTCAAGCCGCTCATCCTCGACCTGCCGGCCACGGCATCGGCCTCCGAGCAGATCGCGCGCCTGCACGAGCTGCACGAGGAGTACCGCGCCGACTACCAGGCCTACTACGACGCGCACGCGACGCCCGAGTCGCCGGCGATCCGCGGCTCCGACCCGCTCATCGTCCTGATCCCCGGCGTGGGCATGTTCTCGTACGGCGCGAACAAGCAGACCGCGCGCGTCGCCGGCGAGTTCTACGTCAACGCGATCAACGTGATGCGCGGCGCAGAGGCACTGTCGACCTACTCCCCCATCTCCGATGCCGAGAAGTTCCGCATCGAGTACTGGGCGCTCGAAGAGGCGAAGCTGCAGCGCATGCCGAAGCCCAAGACCCACCAGGGGCGCATCGCCTTCGTGACGGGCGCGGCATCCGGCATCGGCAAGGCCATCGCGACCCGGCTCGCCGCCGAAGGCGCCTGCGTCGTCGTCGCCGACCTCGATGCCTCGAAGGCGCAGGCCGCCGCGGCAGAACTCGGGAACTCCGACGTCGCGATCGGCGTCGCGGCGAACGTCGCGGATGCCGACGCGATCCAGGCCGCGCTCGATGCGACGGTGCTGGCCTTCGGCGGCGTCGACCTCGTCGTGAACAACGCGGGGCTCTCGCTGTCGAAGCCGCTGCTCGAGACCACCGAGAAGGACTGGGACCTGCAGCACGACGTGATGGCGAAGGGCTCTTTCCTCGTCTCCAAGGCCGCGGCCCGCGCGCTCATCGACCAGAAGCTCGGCGGCGACATCATCTACATCTCGTCGAAGAACTCCGTCTTCGCCGGCCCGAACAACATCGCCTACTCGGCGACCAAGGCCGACCAGGCCCACCAGGTGCGACTGCTCGCGGTGGAGCTCGGCGAGTACGGCATCCGCGTCAACGGCATCAACCCGGACGGCGTCGTGCGCGGCTCGGGCATCTTCGCCTCGGGCTGGGGCGCCAACCGCGCCGCGACCTACGGCGTGGCGGAGGAGGACCTCGGCCAGTACTACGCGAACCGCACGATCCTGAAGCGCGAGGTCGTGCCCGAGAACGTCGCGGATGCCGTGTACGTGCTGACCGGCCCCGAGCTGAGCCGCACGACCGGCCTGCACATCCCGGTCGACTCCGGCGTCGCCGCGGCCTTCCTGCGATGACCCTGCGCGCTGTCGCGGCCGTCGACCTCGGGGCGACCAGCGGGCGGGTGATGATCGGCCGCGTCGGCGACGGCGTGCTCGAACTCGAACTCGTCTCGCGGTTCCCGAACGGTCCGGTCCAGCGCGAGGACGGGCTGCACTGGGACTTCGGCGCACTCTACGAGCACATCGTGGCGGGGCTGGCTCAGGCGGTCAGTCGCGAGCCCGCGATCGAGAGCATCGGCATCGACTCGTGGGCCGTGGACTACGGTCTGCTCCGCGACGGCGAGCTGCTCGCCGAGCCCTTCCACTACCGCGACGACCGCACGGCTCGCGGCGTCGAGGAGGTGCACGCGCTCGTGCCGTTCGCCGAGCTGTACGGCCGCAGCGGCCTGCAGTTCCTGCCGTTCAACACGCTCTACCAGTACCGCGTCGACACGCGGCTCGCCGGCGCCGACACCGCGCTGCTGATCCCGGATCTGCTGGCCTTCCTCCTCACCGGGGCGCGCGTCGCCGAGCGCACGAACGCGTCGACGACCGGCCTGCTCGGCGTCGAGAGCGGCGAGTGGGACACGGATCTCGCCGAGCGCCTCGGCATCCCGGTCCACCTGCTCCCCGACCTCGTCGACCCCGGAACGGTGATCGGCGAGCTCCGTCCGGAGCTCGCCGCGCGCGTCGGTGCGACGCTGCCCGTGATCGCAGTGGGGTCGCACGACACCGCCTCGGCGGTCGTCGCCGTGCCGATGACGTCGCCGTCAGCCGCGTACATCTCCTGCGGCACGTGGGGCCTGGTCGGGCTGGAGCTGTCGGACCCGGTGCTGACGGATGCCGCGCGCGACGCGAACTTCACGCACGAGCGAGGCGTGGACGGCCGCTACCGCTTCCTGCACAACGTCACGGGACTCTGGCTGCTCAGCGAGACCGTGCGGGAATGGGAGGCCGCCGACGGCGCTCCCGTCGATCTTCCCGAGCTGCTCGCCGCGGCATCCGCCGTCACCGCCGACGTCCCGCTCTTCGATGCGAACGATCCGTCGTTGAGCACCCCGGGTGACATGCCCGGCCGCATCGCGGCACTGCTGCGCGCGACCGGTTCCGAGCCGCCCGCGGAGCGGGCCGCGTTCGCCCGCTCCATCGTCGAATCGATCGCCGCCGCCTTCGCTGCGGCGATCGCCACCGCCTCGGCGCTGTCCGGACGCCCGATCGACGTGATCCACATCGTCGGCGGGGGATCCCTGAACGCGCTTCTCTGCCAGGCCACGGCCGACCGCGCTGCTACGACGGTGCTGGCGGGACCGGTCGAGGCGACGGCGCTCGGCAACGTGCTCGTGCAGGCCCGCGCCCTGGGCGCGGCGCCGGAGACGCTCGAGGAGATGCGCGCGCTCGTCGCCGCGACCCATGCGCCGGTGCGCTTCGACGCCCGACGCTGAATCCCGCGCCGGGCGTCGAAGAGCGGCTGCTCAGTTCGCGACGGCACCGCCGGCGTTCGCCGCGGCGAGCAGCTGCTCGACCTGCTCGTGCGACACGTCGACCCCCGGGAAGCCGATGAGACGACCGATCGGGAACGACGCCATCATCTTCTCCATCGCCTCGTCGTTCGGCATCATCGACGCCGCAGAGGAGTCGGCGCCGGACAGTTCGCCGAGGAAGCCGCCGAGCGCGCCCATGACGATCGGGCCCGCGACCGGATGCGCCACGACATCGCCGATCGACGAGTTCAGGGTGAGCGGCACGTGCACCTCGTCGCCCTCGATCTCGACGGATGCCGATGAGCGGATGTCGCGGCTCGACGCCGCCACATCCACGGTGTACTCGCCGCCTTCCACGACCCAGCGGTCGACGCGCACGTCCCAGTAGGCGAGGTCTTCGCGGCGCACGACGAGCTCGACGGTGCGGGTCTCGCCCGCGGCGAGCGCCAGCGACGTGAAGGCCTTGAGCTCGCGCGGTGCGCGCTGCACGATCGACCGGGTGGGGGCGACGTACACCTGTACGACCTCGCGGCCGTCGCGGTCGCCCGTGTTCGTGACGTCGACGCGCACGGTGATGTCGCCGTCGGCTGCGACCGCGGCGGTGGCCGATCCGTAGGCGAACGTCGTGTACGACAGTCCGTGTCCGAACGGGAATGTCACCTCGAGTCCCTTGGCGTCGTACCAGCGGTAGCCGACGAGCAGTCCCTCGCCGTAGCGGACGTGGCCGAACTCGCCGGGGAAGTTGCCGAAGGACGGGTTGTCCTCCAGCCGCACCGGAACCGTCTCGGTGAGCTTGCCCGAGGGGTTCACGGCACCGTAGAGCACATCGGCGACGGCGCTGCCGCCGGCCTGACCGAGCAGCCAGCTCTCCACGATCGCCGGCACGCGATCGGCGAACGGCAGCGCCACGACGCCGCCGTTCGACAGGACGACCACGGTGCGCGGGTTCGCCTCGAGCACGGCGTCGAGCAGCGCGAGCTGCGCCGCGGGCAGATCGATGTGCTCACGGTCGAAGCCCTCGGACTCCTCCGCGGCCGGCAGGCCGAGGAACACGACGGCGACGTCGGCGCCGGCGGCGACCGCGACTGCTTCGTCCCGCAGGTCGTCGGCGGAGCGACCGGATGCCGCCACCGCGCCGCCCTCGACGGCGAAGCCCGCAGCGTACGAGACGGCGTCACCGCCGAACTCCCGCAGTGCGTCGAGCGCCGCGTCCACGCGCGTCGGGTTGATGAGCGACGAGCCCGCGCCCTGGAAGCGCGGTTCCGTCGCGAAGGCGCCGATGACCGCGACCTTCTGCGCGGGTGCGAGCGGCAGCAGCACACCGTCGTTCTTCAGCAGCACGATCGACCGTCCCGCCGCTTCGCGCGCGAGGGCGTGGTGCGCCTCGACATCGAGCGGACCCGAGACGGCCGGGCGCTCGCCCGCCTTGCGGACGAGGTCGATCGCGCGGGCGGCGGCGGTGTCGAGCACGGTCTCGTCGAGCGTGCCGGCGCGCACGGCGTCCACCAGCTGCTTGTCGGTGCGACCGCCGGATGCCGGCATCTCGAGGTCGAGGCCCGCGGCGACACCGGCGACGCGGTCGTTGACGGCGCCCCAGTCGGAGACGACGAGGCCGTCGAAGCCCCAGTCGTCGCGCAGCACGCTCGTGAGCAGCCACGGGTCCTCCGAGGTCCAGACGCCGTTGAGCTTGTTGTACGAGCACATGACCGTCCAGGGCGCGGCATCCTTCACGACCCGCTCGAAGCCGCGCAGGTAGATCTCGCGCAGCGGGCGCGGGTCGACGTCGGAGCTCGCGCGCATCCGGTCGAACTCCTGGTTGTTCGCGGCGAAGTGCTTCAGCGACGTGCCGACGCCCTGGGACTGCACCCCGCGAACCGAGGCGGCGCCGAGCACGCCCGAGACGATCGGGTCTTCGGAGAGGTACTCGAAGTTGCGGCCGCACAGCGGCGAGCGCTTGATGTTGATGCCGGGTCCGAGCACGACGGCGACGTCTTCGATCGCAGCCTCGACGCCGATCGCCGCGCCGACGCGCTCGATGAGCTCGGGATCCCACGACGATCCGATGCCGACCGCGGGCGGGAAGCAGGTTGCCGGCACACTGCTGGCGAGCCCGAGGTGGTCGGTGCCGCCCGCCTGCTTGCGGAGACCGTGCGGGCCGTCGGTCATCATGATCGAGCGGATGCCGACCCGGTCGACGGCTTTCGTGGTCCAGAAGTCCGCGCCGCTGGTCAGCGATGCCTTCTCCTCGAGGGTCAGGTCGGAGGCCGAGATCTCGGTCATGGTGTTCCTTTCGCAGCGACGGCGGTGTCCTTGCGAAAACTATATGCGCTTCAGTATTAGATTCCAAACGGCATTCAGGATTAGTCTCGAGGCATGGCTATTCGAGGTTCGTACGCGAAGGGCGTGGCACGACGCGAGGAGATCCTCGAGAGCGCGCTCGACGTGATCGGCCGCAAGGGCTACCAGAACGCCTCGCTGAAGGAGATCGCCGAGGTCGTCGGCGTCACCCCCGCCGCTCTCCTGCACTATTTCGGATCGAAGGAAGAGCTGTTCACCGCGGTGCTGCGCAAGCGCGACGAGCACGACGGGCTCGACCCGGCCTTCCTCGACGCGGACGGCGCACGGGACGGGTTCCTGCAGGTCATCCGCCACAACACGGAGGTGCCGGGGCTGGTCGCCCTGTTCTCCCGCCTGTCGGTCGACGCCGCCGACCCCGCCCACCCTGCGCACGAGTACTTCCTCGAGCGCAGTGAACGCCTCCGCACCACGATCGCCGAGACCTTCCCCACCGAGGACCGCCGCCCCGCCCTCGATCCGGAGACGCTCGCGAGAGTGATCCAGGCCGCGTCCGACGGCCTCCAGCTCCAGTGGATGATCGACCCCTCCGTCGACATGCCCGGCATCATGGCCGCGCTGATCGACGCGCTGACTCCACCCTCCGCGCCGGAGCGGATGACGCGCTAGCCCTTCACGGCTCCCCCCAGCCCGGCGGAGCGCAGGAACACGGACTGGAACAGCAGGAACATGCCGATCGGGATGAGGGTCGAGATCGCGAGGGCGGCCAGGAACACGTCGAGCTCCGTCTGCGACTGCACCGCGGGAAGACGTACCGACAGCGGCTGCACGGCAGGATCGGGCAGCACCAGCATCGGCCAGAGGTAGTCCTTCCACGCGGCGATGATGGCGAACACCGAGACCACGCCGAGGATCGGCCTCGACATCGGCAGCACGATCGACCAGAACAGGCGGAAGGGTCCGGCGCCGTCCGTGCGGGCCGCCTCGAACACCTCGCGCGGCAGCGAGTCGAAGAACCTCTTCACCAGCAGGATGTTGAACGCGTTCGCCCCCATCGGCAGCCACACCGCGAGGTAGTTGTTGAGCAGGCTGACGTCGCCCAGCAGAGGCGGATGAACGATCGTGAGGTACAGGGGCACCAGCAGCACGATGCCGGGGATGAAGAGCGTGGCCAGCACGAGTGCGTTCAGCAGCGGCGCGTACCGCGGCTGCAGCACCGACAGCGCATAGCCCGCGGTCGTCGCGATGAACAGCTGCACGAACCAAGCGCCGAGGGCGATGATGACCGTGTTCAGGAAGTACTGGTCGATATGGATGTCGTTCCACGCGGTCGACAGGTTCGCCCAGTCGATGCCGTTCGGCCAGAGCGCGAACGGCTGCTGCAGCGTGTCCTGGGTCGGCGTCACCGCCGACTTCGCGAGCCAGAGGATCGGCCCGAGCCCCGCGACGATGAGACCGACTGTGAGGAAGAGGTGCGTGATCGACATCCCGATGCGGATGCCGGGCCGCCTCCGCTCCGAATCGGAGATGACCGTGCGATCGCCCACCTGGTCGGCGGCGCGTTCGGCGGCGCGCTCCGCGGCCCGCGTCGAGAGACGGGTCGTGAGGCTCATGTCGTGCTCCATCGGTCGGTCAGTTTGAAGTAGAGCCAGGACAGGACGGCCAGCACGATCGCCAGCAGCACCGAGACGGCGGTCGCCTCGCCGTAGTCGCCGCCCAGGCTGTTGCGGAACGCCTTGTCGTAGATGTACAGCAGCACGGTCTTCGTGGCGCCGGCCGGGCCGCCGCCGGTGAACAGGAACGGCTCGAGGAAGACCTGCGCGGTCGCGATGACCTGCAGGATCAGCATGATGAAGAGGATGCCGCGCAGCTGCGGCAGCGTGACGTGCCAGATCTTCTTCCAGATGCCGGCGCCGTCGACCTCGGCGGCGTCGTACAGCTCGGGCGGGACGCCGAGGAGCGCGGCGAGGTAGATGATGATCGAGCCGCCGGCGCCGGCCCAGGTCGCCTCGAGCACGAGCGACGGCATGGCCTGCACGGCATCCTGGATCCACGGCTGCGGCGGGATCCCCACCCAGCCGAGGACGGTGTTGAACACACCGGACGGGTCGGCGCTGTAGAAGAACTTCCATAGCAGCACGGCGACGACCGGCGGGATGACGACCGGGAGGTACGCGAGAGCCGAGTACAGCCCCTTCCCCCGGCGGACCTCGCTCATCAGCACCGCCATCAGCAGCGGCAGCGGGAACCCGAAGAGCAGGGCGAGCACCGCGAACCAGAGGGTGTTGATCACGGCCCTGCCGAGTTCGGGGTCTCCGATCACCGCGAGGTAGTTGTCGAAGCCGACCCATTCCGCGACGATCAGGTTCGTCTTCTGCAGGCTCATGATGACGGACTGCACGATCGGCGACCAGGAGAAGAACACGAACACGAACAGCATCGGCAGGACGAACACGAGGTTCGCCAGCCCGCCGCCGCGGTACCACGTGAGCGGCGAGCGGCGGCGGGGTCGGCGAGCAGCGGGCGGCGGAGAGTCCTCCACCGCCGCCCGATGCTCGGAGAGCGTCATCGTCATCGACTACTCGTCGAGCTTCGCCTGCGCGTCGGTCTGCACCTGAGCGAGGAGAGCGTCGATGTCGGCGTTCTGGTCGGTGAGCACGGTCTGCACCACGGAGTCGAGCAGCGCGTAGACCTCCTGGGTCTTCACCTTCGGCTCTCCGACCGGCGTCTGGTCCCAGATGCGATCGCTGAAGGGCTTCATCTGATCGACCGGCACGTTGACGTAGTCGGCGATCCACTCCTGCGACTCGTCGTAGAGCTCACGGCTGAGCACGGGCAGGAGCGGCGTGCCGACAGCCTGGCCCGACTCGTCGAGCGTCTTCGCGTCGAGCACCGCGGCATCCTTGTCCGTGAGCTTCTGCATGTAGTACCAGTCGATCCACTCGACGCCGGCCGCCTTGGTCTTCTCGTCGATGGTCGGGCTCATCACGGCGATGTCGCCGCCGCCGAGCGTGCCCGGGTCGTCGCCCTCGAGCGGCACGACGGTCATGCCGTAGATCGCCGAGTCCATGCCGAAGTCGCGCACCAGCGCCGTGTAGATGTCGGAGCCCGAGGTGTACATGCCGATGTTGCCGGCGGCGAACTCCTGGTTGATCGCTCCCCAGTCGAGGTCGACCTTCGATCCGAAGGAGCCGTCCTCCCACTTCACGTCATGCAGGAACTGCAGAGCCGCCTTCGTCGCGTCGTTGTCGATGGTCGACTCAGCCGTGCCATCGCCGTTGTCGGTCTGCGTGCGGCCGCCGCGGGCGACGGTCTGAGAGGTGAGCTGCCAGCCGCCGGTGTTGTTGATGGCCATCTGCGCGTAGCCGGCCTTGCCTGTGGCGTCCGTGATCGCCTTCGCGGCCTCACGGATCTCGTCCCACGTCTGCGGCGGGTTGTCGGGGTCGAGGCCCGCCTGCTCGAACAGATCGCGGTTGTAGTGGAGTGCCGCGGCGTACGCCTGACGCGGGAAGCCGTAGAGCTTGCCGTCATCTCCGGTGACGCCGTCGAGGATGATCGGGTTGAACTTGTCGGTGTACCCGAGCTCGTCGATCGCGTCGGTGACGTCCATGAGCTGCCCGTTCTCGAGCAGCGTCTTGGAGTCGGTGAACGGCACGGTGAAGACGTCGGGCAGGCTGCCGCCGGCGAGCTGCACCGCGAAGGTCGGACCCTCCCACTCGTACTCGACCCCGATGATGTCGATGTCGGGATGCTCCTTCTCGAACTGCTTCTCCTGGGCCGCGAACGCGTCGTAGGCCGCGGCATCGGCGCCGGGCGGGAACGTCGCGACGCGCAGCTCTGTCTTGCCGCTGGCGCTCCCCTCGTCTCCTCCGGCGGAGCAGCCGGCGAGGGCGGTGACCGTGGCCAGCGCGGCGACGCCGGCGACCAGGGTCCTCTTCGGTGACTTCATCGTCTTTCCTTCCATGTGATTGCTGATCGGGTCGTGCAGGGTCTCTTCAGGGCTTCGCTCCGCGGGAGCGCTCGGGCAGGGCGTGCAGAGCGAGCCAGGCCGTGGAGTCCGGCGGCAACGCGCCGTGGAGCGCCGTGCTGGCGAGCAGCACCTCGTGGTGCGCGGGCAGCGGCACCGCCGTCGGGCCGAGGTTCGTGATGCTCAGCACCCCGTCTCCGCGGAGGAAGGCGAGCACGTCGGCGCCGAGCTGCAGCCACGAGAAGCCGCCGTCGGCGAGGTCGTCGAGGTCTCGGCGCAGAGCGATCGCGTCGCGGTAGAGGTTCAGGGTGGATGCTGGATCCTGCTCCTGCGCGTCGACGGCGAGCGGCGCCCAGTCCGCCGGCTGCGGAAGCCACGGCGTGCCGCCGAAGCCGTAGGGGCTGGAGGAGCCCGACCAGGGCAGCGGCACGCGGCATCCGTCCCGCCCGGGGTCGACCCCGCCGGAGCGGAAATGCATGGGGTCTTCGATCGCGTCGAGCGGCAGCTCCACCTCGGGCAGGCCCAGTTCGTCGCCCTGATAGATGTACAGGCTGCCGGGCAGGGCCGCGACGAGCAGCGCCGCGGCCCGTGCCCGCTGCCGTCCGCGGGCAGCATCGGTCGGGGTGCCGAAGCGCTTGCGATCGAAGGCGAACGAGGAATCCGCACGACCGTAGCGCGTCACCGGTCGGGTGACGTCGTGGTTCGAGAGCACCCAAGTCGCGGGCGCCCCCACCGGAGCGTGCTCGGCGAGCGTGCGGGTGATCGAGTCGCGCATCGCCTGCGCGCTCCAGGGCTGAGCCATGAAGCCGAAGTTGAAGGCCGTGTGCATCTCGCCGGGCCGCAGGTAGCGGGCGAAGCGCTCCGCATCCTCGAGCCACACCTCGCCCACGAGCACGCGCTCGCCGTCGTACTCGTCGGCGACGGCGCGCCAGTCGCGGTAGATGTCGTGCAGCTCGTCGCGGTCGATGTGCGGGTGATCGGTGGCCGGGGCGCTGCCGGGAGGCAGGTCCGGGAGCGCCGGATCCTTCACCGGCAGCGCCGCGGAGTCGATGCGCACGCCGGCCACGCCCCGGTCGAACCAGAATCGCAGCACGTCCTCGTGCTCGCGCCGCACGTCGGGGTGGTTCCAGTTGAGGTCGGGCTGCTCGGGCGTGAACAGGTGCAGGTACCACTCCCCGGGGGTGCCGTCGGGGTTGCGCGTGCGCGTCCAGGTCTCGCCCTGGAAACTGGAGACCCAGTTGGTCGGGATGCCGTCGCCGTTCTCGCCGCGGCCGGGGTGGAACCAGAAGCGCTCGCGCTCGGGACTGCCGGGGCCTGCCGCGAGGGCGCGCCGGAACCACTCGTGCTGGTCCGAGATGTGGTTGGGGACGATGTCGACGATCGTGCGGATGCCGAGCGCCAGGGCCTCGGCGATGAGCTCCTCCGCTTCCTCGAGCGTGCCGAACCGCGGGTCGATGTCGCGGTAGTCCTGCACGTCGTAGCCGCCGTCGGCGAGCGGGCTCAGGTACCAGGGGGTGAACCAGAGGGCGTCGACGCCGAGGTCCTTCAGGTAGCCGAGACGTGCCCGCACACCCGCGAGGTCGCCGATGCCGTCGCCGTTGCCGTCCGCGAAGCTGCGCACGTAGATCTGGTAGATCACGGCCGTACGCCACCAGCCCTCATCCGCGGGCATGGTCAGAGTGCGGGCAGGCGCGGTTGCGGTGCTGCGCAGAACATCGGTGTCCACGGAACTCCTCGTCGTCGGTGGCGATGTCCCGAATGTAGCTTTACTTCGTATTTAACGCAAGAAGTAAACAGATTGTCGTAATTTTGCGATTCTTGCAGAGCGCGCGAAGGGAGCGACGGACGGATGCCGCGACGCCGAACGGTCAGGCCAGCGGGCCCGTGGACGCCCGCAGGACCAGCTCGGGCTCGAAGAGGAGCTCGTCGATCGGCTGAGCCGTGCCGGCGATCTGGGCGAGCAGGAGCGCGATCACCGCCCTTCCCATCGACTCGATCGGCTGGCGCACGGTCGTCAGCGGCGGCTCGGTGCAGCTCATCAGCGCGGAGTCGTCGAAGCCGACCACGCTCACGTCCCCCGGCACCGAGAGCCCCGCGCGCCGCGCGGCGCGCACGGCGCCGAGAGCCATCGGGTCACTGGCGCAGACGACCGCCGTGGCGCCCGCCTCGAAGAGACGCGCGGCCCCCGCCTGCCCGGACTCGAGCGAGTACATCCCGCGGATCACGAGGTCGTCCGAGAGCGGAGCACCGAGGCGCTCGAGCAGCCGCCGCGCGGACTCGAGCTTGCGCTGCGACGGCACGTGATCAGCGGGCCCGAGCAGCAGGCCGATCCGCCGGTGCCCCAGCTGATGCACGTGCAGCACGGCCTGCTCTGCCGCAGCGGAATCGTCTGTCGACACCGTCGCGAACTGCAGCTCGGGCACCCGGGCGTTGACGAGGACAGTCGGCAGGTTCACCTGGCGGAGGCGCTCGTAATGCTGATGTGCGGCATCCGCCTGCGTGTAGTTCCCCCCGAGGAAGATGACGCCGGAGACCTGCTGCGCGAGGAGCAGATCGATGTAGTCCGACTCGGTCACCCCGCCGGCGTTCTGCGTGCACAGCAGGGGCGTGTACCCGTTCTGCGTCAGGGCGCCGCCGACGATCTCGGCGAAGGCGGGGAAGATCGGATTCTGCAGCTCGGGCAGCACGAGACCGACCAGGCGCGCACGCTCTCCGCGCAGCTTCGTCGGACGCTCGTAGCCGAGCACGTCGAGAGCCGTGAGCACCGCCTGACGGGTCGCGTCCGAGACGCCGGGCTTGTCGTTGAGCACACGGCTGACCGTGGCCTCGCTCACTCCGACCTTGCGCGCCACCTCGGCGAGTCGCTTCGACATGGGGTCAGTGTACGCAAGTTCTTGCAAGATCGCGCAAGCGATCTGCAGGGTCCGGCAACGGGCGTCTAGCGGACGTTGCCGTTCGAGCAGGTCTGCTGCGCGGCGGAGTTGCCCTTGATCGAGTCGGGAAGAGCGACGACGTCCGAGGGCGTCGCGTTCGGATCCGGGGTCGCACCGTCGACCGGAGCCGTGGGCTCCTGGACGACCACGCCGTCGTTGCTGGTGTTCTGATGCGTGATCTGCAGCTGCGCGTTCGCCTCGATGGCATCCCACATCACGTTCGCCGCCTGCTGGTTCGGCACCACCTTGTTCGGATCGGCGCTGTCGCCGACCGTCGGATACTGCAGGAAGACGATGTCTTCGAACGGCACCGACTTCACCGCCAGGGCGATCTGCACGATCTTCATCGGATCGGCGAGCGACGTGCTGGTCTCGAGGTTGTTGAGGCCGATGTTGGCGAGCTTGAGCATGACCGGCACGTTGCCCAGCGTCTCTCCGCTGATCAATGCGCGAGCCAGGCTCGACATGTACTGCTGCTGGTTGCCGATGCGGCCGAGGTCGCTGCCGTCGCCGACGCCATGGCGGGTGCGCAGGAACTGCAGCGCCTGCAGTCCCTGGAGGTAGTGTTGTCCGGCCTCCATGTCGAGGCCCGTGTACCGATCCTTGATCGGGTTGGCGAGACACACCTCGACGCCGCCGATCGCATTCGTGATCTCGATCACTCCGCCGAACGTGACAGAGGCCGCGAACTGGATCTCCTGGCCCGTCAGCTGACCGATCGTCTTGGCGACGCAGTTCAGTCCCGCATCGGTGTAGGCGACGTTGAGCGGCTGCTTGCTCATGCCCGAGTGGACGTTGCCGTCCTCGTCGGTGCACTCCGGGATCGGGATCATCAGGTCGCGGGGGAAGCTGACGACGGTGATACGACGCGGCTCCTGCGAGACGTGGACCAGCAGGTTCACATCGTTCAGCGTGCCGCCGGCATCGCGTCCGGTGCAGCGATCGCCGAAGAGGTCCTTGTACTTCTCCTCGCAGGTGTCGACGCCGGTGAGGACGAGGTTGAAGCCGCCCTTGTACTCCCCGATGTCGGGCGGGAGCTGCTCCTGGCCCTCCAGATCGACCGCGTTCGCGGAGACCGTGCTGGAGAAGTCGTAGAGGATGTAGGCGCCGACGCCGAAACCGCTGACGAGCACGACGGCGAGGCCGATCGCGAGGAATTTCATCAGCTGTCCGACGGCCCCGGGGGTGCGTTGCTGACCGTGCCGCGCGATGGTGCGCCGGCGTCGGGAGTTCTCGCTCACTCGTGGCCTTTCGGGTTCAGTATGCGGAGGGTGTGGGATTCGAACCCACGAGACATCTCTGCCCACTGGTTTTCAAGACCAGCTCCATCGGCCGCTCGGACAACCCTCCCGGCAGACGAAATCTGCCGACAACGCGTGAGTCTAGCCGAGTTCTATTCTGACGCGTCGACCTGGGCGGGTGCTGGAAGCGTGTCGAGAGCCGTCGCCAGGCCGCCGTCGGCCACGTCGTCCGTGATCTCGCCCGCGGCATCCTTCACCTCGTCCGGAGCCTGGCCCATCGCTACCGCGCGGCCCCCGAGAGAGCGTGCCCAGCCGAACATGCCGACGTCGTTGCGGCCGTCTCCGGCCACGAAGACCCGGCCGCCGTCGACACCGAGTTCGGTGCGCACCTGCTCCAGCGCGGTGCCCTTGTCGACACCCTGGGGTGCGATGTCGAGCCACGCCGTCCAGCCGATGGCATAGGACACCTCGTTGAGTCCGGCATCCGCCACCAGCCGGTGGAAGTCCTCCTCATCGTGCCCCGGCGAGACGACGACGATGCGCGACACCGGCTCGGCGCCGAGCTCGTCGAAGTCGACCTGACGGCCGCCGTCGAGGGTCCAGTCGTCGAGCACCGCCGTGTAGAGGCGCTGCGCCGACGCGAGCTCCACCATATAGCGCGCCTCCGGCAGACGTTCCTGCAGCAGCGCGAGCACGGGCCGAGGGTCGAACGTCTCGACGTTCCAGCGCTCCCACTCGCCGGCGACGCGACGCATCGTCACGGCGCCGTTCGAGCAGACGACGTACTCCGCGGTCAGGCCGAGCTCCTCGACGTAGCGCCGGGTCGCCATCCAGCTGCGACCGGTGGCGATCGTGACCTCGTGGCCGGCCTCGCGGACACGGGTGATCGCCTCGGGCACCCCGGGACTCATGGTCTCGTCCTGCAGCAGGATCGTGCCGTCGACGTCGAGCCCGACGAGCCAGGGTCCGGTCATCGTGCCGCCTCGGCGTCGTCGACCCATCCCAGGGGACGGATCACGTCGAGTCCGCCGAGGTACGGCCGCAGCACCTCGGGCACGCGCACCGAGCCGTCGGCCTGCTGGTGCGTCTCGAGCAGCGCGACGATCCAGCGCGTGGTGGCGAGCGTGCCGTTCAGCGTCGCCACGTGCTGCGTCTTCGCGGCGCCCCCCTCGCTGGCCGGACGGTGACGCACGTCGAGCCGGCGGGCCTGGAACGTGGTGCAGTTCGACGTGGAGGTGAGCTCGCGGAAAGCGCCCTGGGTCGGCACCCAGGCCTCGATGTCGTACTTGCGCGCGGCGCTGGACCCCAGGTCGCCGGCCGCGACGTCGATCACGCGGTAGGAGAGGCCGAGCGAGGTCAGCATCTCCTCCTGCAGCGCGACCAGGCGCAGGTGCTCGGCCTCGGCGTCCTCGGGGTCGGTGTAGACGAACATCTCCAGTTTGTTGAACTGGTGCACGCGGATGATGCCGCGGGTGTCCTTGCCGTGCGAACCGGCTTCGCGACGGTAGCAGGTCGACCAGCCGGCGTAGCGGAGGGCGCCGTCGGTCAGGTCGACGATCTCGTCCTTGTGGTATCCGGCGAGCGCGACCTCGCTGGTGCCGACGAGATACAGGTCGTCGTCCTTGTCGAGGTGGTAGACCTCGTCGGCGTGCTCGCCGAGGAATCCGGTGCCCTGCATGATCTCCGGGCGCACGAGCGTCGGAGTGATCATCGGCACGAAGTCGTGCTGCAGCGCCTTGTCGAGAGCGAGGTTCATGAGGGCGATCTCGAGTCGGGCCCCGATGCCGCGGAGGAAGTAGAACCGCGCCCCCGACACCTTCGCGCCGCGCTCCATGTCGATCGCGCCGAGCAGCTCGCCGAGTTCCAGGTGGTCGCGGGGCTCGAAGTCGAAGGCGGGCACGTCGCCGACGCGGCGCAGCTCGACGAAGTCGGCTTCCCCACCGGCCGGCACGCCGTCGATCACGACGTTCTCGATGCGGGCGAGAGCGACGGCTGCCGCTTCGGCGGCCGCGTTGGCCACGAGTTGGGCCTGCTTGACGCGCTCGGCGAGGTCCTTGGCCTGGGCGACGAGCGCCGCCTTCTCCTCTTTCGGCGCTTTCGCGACCTGCTTGCCGAACGCGTTCTGCTCGGCCCGCAGCTCTTCGAACGCCGTCAGCGCGGCGCGGCGCGATCGGTCGGCCTCGAGTGCGGCGTCGACGGTGCCCTGGTCGTTTCCACGGGCAGCCTGTGAACGGCGGACGATCTCCGGATTTTCGCGGAGCAGTGCGAGGTCGATCATCCACCAAGTCTAGGAGGTGGACGAGGGGCGAGCGGATGCCGGGCTTAGAGTAGCGCCATGACCACGAGCGATCCCGCCCGCCGCCAGGCGGCGCTCGTGTACAACCCGATCAAGGTCGACGCGAAGCGGCTTCGCGCCGCGGTGCGCGATCTGTCGCGCGACGCCGGATGGGAGCATCCGGCGTTCTATCCCACGACGATCGAGGACGCCGGTCAGGCGGCGACCGCGCAGGCGCTCGCCCGCGGTGTGGATGTCGTCCTCGTGGCCGGCGGAGACGGCACGGTCCGCGCGGTCTCGGAGGCGATCGCGAACTCCGGGGTGCCGTTGGCGATCCTGCCGAGCGGCACGGGCAACCTGCTCGCACGCAATCTCGGCCTCCCGCTCGGCGATCCGGAGGAGATGATCCGCGCAGCCCTCGGCGACTTCCGGCATCCGATCGACATCGGCTGGGCGCGACTGATCCGCGCGGACGGCGAGCAGTCGGAGCATGCGTTCGTGGTGCTGGCGGGCATCGGCCTCGACGCCGACATGATCGCGAACACGCGGTCCGACCTCAAGAAGTCGGTGGGCTGGATCGCCTACGTCGACGGTGCGGCGCGATCGCTTCCGCGCGCGCGGCCGTTCCGCGCCGTCTATCAGATCGACGAAGGGCGCCTGCATTCGACGAAGGTGCACAGCATCCTCTTCGCGAACTGCGGCACGCTCCCCGCAGGGATCGCGCTCATCCCCGACGCGTCCATCACCGATGCGACGCTCGACGTCGCCGTCATCCAGCCGACGGGCGTGCTCGGCTGGCTCGGCGTGTGGCGGAAGATCTGGTGGGACAACTCGGTCCTGCGGCGTTTCCGCGCCGGTCGACGCGTGCTCGAACGCCGCGGCAGGGACGCTTCCGTGCACTACTTCCGCGGGGTCGCCGCCGAGGCCGCAGCGCCCGGACCGACACCGATCGAGCTCGATGGCGACGCGTTCGGCGACGCCGTGCGCGTCACATGCCGGGCGGACCCGGGCGCGCTGCTGCTCGCCCTCCCCGCCGGTCACCCGGTGTCGATGCTCTGAGCCGCGGAGCCCCGGGTGCCGGTGGTCAGCTGCTGTGCACCTTCACGGTGCCGTCGAGGCCGTCCCCGGTGAGGGTGAGCGTGAAGTCGTCGTCATCGACATCGTCATCGGGGAAGGCGATGATGGTCGCGCGCGGCGCCATGTCCATCGTGCACACCTGCTCGGCATCCGTGACGAAGGTGACGGTGCCCGCGTTTCCCGACCCCTCGACGGACTCCACGACCGGCGCGCACGAAGAGGAGCCCCAGGTGAGCAGCACCAGGCTGCCGTCGTCGAACCAGCCGGCGGAGGGCTGGTACTCCGTCGAGCTGCCGGGCTTCCCCGCGAAGTCGGGGTTCCCGTCGAGGTCGACATCATCGACGATGTCGCCGTAGGTGACGTTCAGGGTGATCTCGGCCGTCGGATCCACGCCTTCCGGAAGGGCGCCGATGCTCGCGCGCGGCGAGTAGTCGGCCGTGCACACCTTCTCCTCGCCGTTCTCGTCCGGGAGGTCCACGACGGTCACGGTGACGGTCTGGCCCTCTGCGGAGACCTCGTCGACCTGCGGGACGCAACCGGACGAGCCCCACGTGATGACGGCGAACATGCGGCCGTCGTCGAGGAGCACGCCCTCGATGTCGCCGGTGTCGTCGCCCGCGCTCGCGCTCGGCGCGGGCGAGCTCGTCGGCGTCTCCGCGCCGGGCGTCGACGTGCATCCGGCAGCGAGGAGCGCGATCGCCGCGAGCGACGAGAGGACGGCTGCGAGACGCGTGCGTGAGGCCATGCTCACAGGGTACCCGTCTGATATTCCGGATTCACCTACAGGTTCCGGCGGTGCTCCCTGAGCTCACTGGAGGGCCGAGGTGAGACGGGCGAGGTTGTCCAGGACCGTGGAGCGGAGCGGTTGCTGCATCCACTCCTCCAGGGTGAGCTCGCGACTCAGCGACCGGTACTTGTCCTCGACGGCGCGCATCTCCGAGACGAACTCCTCGCCGCGCACGAGCATCGACACCTCGAGGTTGAGACCGAAGGAGCGCATGTCCATGTTGCTGGATCCGATGACCGCGACCTCGTCGTCGATCGTGAGGCTCTTGGTGTGGAGGATGTACGGCTTGCGGTACATCCAGATGCGCACCTCGGCCCGGAGCAGCGCCTCGTAGTAGCTGCGCTGGGCGTGGTACACCATCGCCTGGTCGCCCTCTTCCGACACGAACAGCTCGACGTGCACGCCGCGGTCCACCGCCGCGGTGATCGCGAGCAGCAGGGCCTCGTCGGGGACGAAGTACGGGCTCACGATGATGACCCTGCGCTTGGCCGCATAGAGCAGAGCGAGGAAGAGGCGCAGGTTGTTCTCGACCTTGAAGCCGGGCCCGGACGGCACCACCTGGCAGTCCAGATTGCCGGAGCCGATGTCGGCGTGCGCGATGTCGATCTCTTCGAGCACCTCGTCGGTCTCGCTGTACCAGTCGCTGAGGAAGATCGCGTTCACGCTCAGCACGACCGGACCGTCGAGGCGCACCATGAGGTCGACCCAGTGCAGACCCCGCTTGATGTTCTTGGGGAGGTTGTAGGTCGAGTCGGTGACGTTCTGCGAACCGAGGAAGGCCACCTTGCCGTCGACGACGAGGAGCTTGCGGTGGTTGCGCAGATCGGGCCGCTGCATCTTGCCCTTGAGCGGCTGCACCGGAAGCATCAGCTGCCAGTCCGCGCCCATCGCGTTCAGTCTCTTGAGGGTCGCCTTGTACCGCGGTTTCCAGCGGTTCGCCCAGTGATCCATCAGGACGCGCACTTCGACGCCGCGCGCGGCGACCTCTTCCATCGCGCGGAAGAAGTTGTCGGTCGATTCGTCGGCTTGCAGGATGTAGAACTCGACGTGGACGTAGTCCTTCGCCTCGCGGATGGCCGAGGCCATCGCGTCCAGCGACTCCTGGTAGTCCGAGATGAGATGGGCGCCGTTGTCACCGGAGAGCGGGAGCGCGCCGAGCTTCTGGTTCATCTCCACGGTCGGCCCGAACCATCCGGGCGCGTGCGGACGGAGGGTGCCGAAGTGCAGGTGCTCGCTCGTCTGCGCGATGTACTCGTTGATCTGGTCCTGTTTGCGTCGTCGCGCACGCGGAAGGCGCGGGTTTCCGATCAGGAGGAACAGGAAGACGCCGATGAACGGGATGAAGAACACGGCGAGGAGCCATGCCATCGCCGCCGTCGGACGGCGATTGCGCGGGATGATGATGATCGCGGTGGCGCGGATGGTGAGATCGAGCAGCAGGAGGAAGAGCGCCGTCAGCAGGGCCCAGATCTCGGGCGTCATCGTCTCCCCTCGCTCCCCCGGTGGCGATCACCGGAGGTTCGCGCAGTCCGCCGCGCATTGGCTACACAGTAGCCGATGGCCCGGACGCCGCTCAGGCGCGAGGAGGGAGGCCGCGCGCCGCGCGCTCCTCGGCCTCGATCTGCGCGTGCACCTTGCGCTCGGTGCGATCGAATCGGAGGATTCCGCGGAGCACGAAGACGAAGACGATGCTCACTCCGATGGTCGGCAGAATCGACCATGCCGCAGCGAGCCAGAAGTTCTCCATGTCTCCATCGTACGCGAGCGACTCTTCGTCCACATTCGTGGCTTTCACGCCGCCCCCTCCACAGGAGCGGATTTCTGCACCGGCGGATGCTTCCTTCGATCACACTCCTGGAATGACCACACTGCTTCGCGCCTCCGACTCCGCCGGATTCCTCCGGATCGTCCCCGCCCTCGCCGGGTTCACGCCCCGGCAGAGCATCGTTCTCCTGCCGTTCCGCGGGTCCCGCGCCTACGGCGCGATGCGCCTCGACCTGCCGAGAGACGACGTCTCGCTCGAGGAATACGCCGACGCCGCGGTCGGGCTGGCCCTGCGGGTGGAGGGAACGGATGCCGTCGCCCTCGTCGTCTACACCGATGGCGAACCCCACCCCACGCGAGACGGGCTCGTGCTGCCGTTCGCCGTCGAGGTCGACGAGCTGCTCGGCTGCGCCGACGACGCCGGCCTTCGCGTCGTCGACGCGCTCTGCGTGACCCCCGCCGGCTGGGCGAGCTACCTCGTCGACGACCCGGTGGTCGGTGCTCTCAGCGACATCGATGCCGTGGCTGTGCCGACGTCCGGTGACGGGGCGGCCGATGACGAGACGGCCGGAGATGTGGCCGGAGATCAGTTCGCCGGGACCGAGCTCCCCGCCGTCGACCTCGCCGAGAAGGAGCGGGTGGCGTCGGCGCTCCTCGAGCTCACGGAGATGCTGTGCCGCGACAAGTGCGGCACGCTCACGGGAAGGGAGAACCCGCTGGCGATCGCCGCCCTCGTGATGCTGGAAGATGTGCCGGCGTTCTTCGAGTCGGTCCTGCGGACGCCCGACGACCTGCCGCCGTTCGCGACGGCGGCGCTGCTGTGGTGCTTCGACCGCCCGCTGTTCCGCGACGTCGCCATCGCGCAGTGGGCGACCGACCTGGCCGGCGGCATGCGCACGCTCGGCGCCCAGCTCGCCTTCGCCGGTACGGGGTCGATGGTTCCCGACGACCTGGGTCAGGTCTTCCTGGGCCGCGGACCCGCTCCCGACACCGACCGGCTCCGGGTCGCCCTGTCGGTGGTGCGTCACGCGGCAGCCCGAGCCCCGCGAGCGTCCCGCACGGCGCCGCTGACGGCCGCGGCGTGGCTGTCCTGGGCTCTCGGCCGCTCGAGCCATGCGGGCCGCTACCTCGAGATGGTGCGCGAGATCGACCCGCAGTACGGCCTCGCCGCGCTGCTCGAGACGATGATCGGCGGCGCTCTCCTGCCGGAATGGGCCTTCCGACGCGGTCCGGCCCGATGACCGGGACCGACGACTACTTGACGAGGGGGAAGAGGATGGTCTCGCGGATGCCGAGCCCGGTGATCGCCATCAGCAGACGGTCGATGCCCATCCCCATGCCGCCCGACGGCGGCATGCCGTGCTCGAGCGCCCGCAGGAACTCCTCGTCGACGGGCATCGCCTCGACGTCTCCGCGCGCGGCGAGCTTGGCCTGCTCCACGAAGCGCTCGCGCTGGATCACCGGGTCGACGAGCTCGGAGTATCCGGTCGCCAGTTCGAAGCCGCGGATGTACAGATCCCACTTCTCGACGACGCCGTCGGTCGACCGGTGCTCGCGCACGAGCGGGGACGTGTCGACCGGGAAGTCCATCACGAAGGTCGGACGCACGAGGTCGCCCTTCACGAAGTGCTCCCACAGCTCCTCGACCAGCTTGCCGTGCGTGGCCTGCGCCGGAAGATCGACGTCGTTGGCCTGGGCGAAGGCGATCAGGTCGTCGACGGAGTCCTGCGGGGTGATCGTGCGGCCCGACGCAGCGGAGAGCGACTCGTACATCGAGATGCGGTCCCACTCGCCGCCGAGGTCGTACTCGGTGCCGTCGGCCCAGGTCACGGTCGTCGACCCGGTCACCGCGATCGCCGCCTGCTGCACGAGCTCCTGCGTGAGCGCGGCCATCTGGTTGTAGTCCCCGTAGGCCTGGTAGGCCTCGAGCATCGCGAACTCCGGGCTGTGCGTCGAGTCGGCGCCCTCGTTGCGGAAGTTGCGGTTGATCTCGAACACGCGCTCGATGCCGCCGACGACCGCACGCTTCAGGTAGAGCTCCGGCGCGATGCGCAGATACAGCTCGGTGTCGAAGGCGTTGGAGCGGGTGATGAACGGACGAGCGGATGCGCCGCCGTGCTGCACCTGCAGCATCGGCGTCTCGACCTCGAGGTAGTCGTGGCTGGTGAAGGTGGCTCGCAGGCTCGCGTTCACGGCAGCGCGGGCGCGGACGGTGGTGCGCGCCTGCTCGCGGACGATGAGATCGAGGTAGCGGCTGCGGACGCGGCCCTCCTCGCTCAGCTCGGAGTAGGCGTTCGGGAGCGGAAGGATCGCCTTCGACGCGATCGTCCACCCATCGGCCATGATCGACAGCTCCCCGCGACGGCTGGAGATCACCTCGCCGTGCACGAAGACATGGTCACCCAGGTCGACGAGCTCCTTCCACGCGGCGAGAGACTCCTCACCGACGTTCGCCAGCGAGATCATCGCCTGGATGCGGGTGCCGTCACCCGCCTGCAGCGTCGCGAAGCAGAGCTTGCCGGTGTTGCGGCTGAACACCACGCGTCCGGCCACGCCGACGATGACGCCGGTCTCGGCGCCCGCCTCGAGCTCGCCGTACTCCGCGCGCAGCGCAGGGATCGTGTGCGTCACCGGGACGGCGACCGGGAAGGCGCCGCCCGCGGCATCCGCCCGACTCGCGATCAGGCGTTCGCGCTTGGCGAGACGCACGGCCTTCTGCTCGTGGACGTCCTCTTCGGTCGAAGGGTCGGCCGAAGCCGATTCGGGCGCGGCGGACGCGTCAGTCATGTGCGGTGCTCCTTGAAGTCCTCCCCAGTTTACCGAGGCGGCGTGCCGAGTCCTTCGCGCGGGCTGGGTAGCCTCGAGGCATGACCCCGACACGGATCATCCACGCGTTCGCCGCCCTCGCCCTCGCGCTCGTCGCGGTCGCCGCGCCCGCGGCAGCGACGGCGGCGCCGGTATCGTCCGTGCGCCCGTCGGTGTCGGAAGACGTGGACGACTTCTCCTACGCCTCGTGGGACGCCGTGTACGAGGTCGGACTCGATGACGAGGGGCGCGCCCTCATGCACGTCACCGAGACGCTCGTCGCCCGCTTCCCCGACCAGGACCAGAACCGGGGCATCGTCCGCGGGCTCCCGACGACCTACGAGGGCGCCGGCATCGACACCCGCATCCTGTCCGTGAAAGACGAGCAGGGGGCGGACGTCCCGTACGAGACCGACGAGGACGACGGCCTGCTGTTCGTCCTCACCGGGAACGACGACTTCGTGCAGGGGCTCACGACCTACGTGATCGAATACGAGATGCGCGACGTCATCCTCGCTGCCGGGGCATCGCGAGGGTCACGGGGCGAAGGCTCGGCCACCCCCGCGGTCGACGAGTTCTACTGGGATCTGCTCCCGCTCGACAGCACCCAGCCCATCGAGCGCTTCCGCGCCGACATCGTCTTCGACGCCGCGATGAGCGCGCGGCTCGTGGGGGCGACGAGCTGCTACTCCGGTGTCTCGGGCTCGACCGACACGTGCGATCTTCGGGGGCCCGCCGTCGACGGCGGCATCGCGACGTTCCGTGTCGACTCGGGCGAGCGCCCCGCGGGCGACGGCGTCACCGTCGCCATCGGCTTCGAGCCGGGAACGGTCGCGCAGCCCTCTGCCCGCACGCCCAACCCGGTGACCGATACCGTCCCGCTGGTCGCGGCCATCGGCGCCGCCGTGCTGTCGGTCGGGTCGTGCGCGACCGTGTGGTCGTTTCAGCGCCGACGCCGCCGCGCGAGCGGGATCATCGTCGCACAGTACGACGTGCCCGATGCGATGCCGCCGCTGCTCGCCGCCGCCATCGTGCCCGGTGCGAAAGACGCGATTCCCTCCGAGATCGTGCACCTCGCGGTGCGGGGCACCCTGCGCATCGAAGAAGGCGGCTCACCCGAGAACCCGCGGCTGCGGCGCATCGCGGGAGCCCGCATCCCCGACCACCTCGACGTCGAAGCACTCGACGCCCTCTTCCTGAAGGCGAACGACGGGGGCGTCGTCGACGTGCCGAGTGCGAGCGAGGCATTCGCCGGGCGGATGACGGCGCTCGTGCAGTCCGGGAAGAACGCCGCGGTATCCCGCGGACTCACGACCAGGGCGCGCAGTCGAGCGGCCGTGATCGTGCAGTGGTTCGCGATCGTCCTCGCCGTCATCGGCCTGGGCATCTCGGTGTGGGGCGTGGCCTCGGGTCGGCTCTCGGCGATCCCCGCGCTCGTCGCGATCTCGTTCGGCGTCTTCCTCGTGATCATCGCCAGCCTCTACTCCTTCACGAAGCACACCGTGCTGACCCCCGAAGGTGCCCGTCAGTTCGAGTATCTGCAGGGTGTGAAGGAGTTCATCCGGGTCGCGGATGCCGACCGTCTGCGCATGCTGCAGTCGTACAGCGGCGCCGAACGCCGGCAGGACGGCAGCGCCGATGTCATCCACGTGTACGAACGCCTCCTCCCCTACGCGATGCTCTTCGGCATGGAGAAGGAGTGGGGAGACGTGCTGGAGCAGGCGTACCTCCGCGAGCAGCGCGGACCCGGGTGGATCGGCGATCCGAACACGCCCTACCTCGGCGTGTACCTCTCGACCTTCACCGCGTCTTCGCACGCGGCGTCGACCTACACCTCTCCGTCCGCAGGAACGTCATCGAGCTCGGGCGGATCGTTCGGCGGCGGCTTCTCGGGCGGCGGAGGCGGTGGAGGGTTCTCCGGCGGACGCTGACGCTCCCGGCCGCGGTCGTCAGATCAACGGCGGCGGATCGGATGCTTCGCGCAGCGCCCGCTCCACGGTCGACTGCACGAGCGCAGAGAGGTAGCCGCCCGGGTTCTCCACCCCGATCGCGCGAAGCCGCGCCGTCGACTGCCCGATGATCGACCGCGAGAACTCGGTCGCGGTCTGGATGGCGTCCGCGTAGGCCGGGCGGTCCTCCTCCGCGATCACGATCGGCTCGCAGCCCATCTCCACGGCGAGCGCCTGCGCGATCGGCAGCACCGGGCCCGGGGCGGTCACCGCCGCGAAACCCGCCTGCAGCTGGCGCAGGTCGATCGACGTGCCGGTGAACGTGATCGCGGGGTGCACGGCGAGCGGGATCGCTCCGCGTTCGGCCGCAGGCCGCAGGATCTCGGTGCCGTGAGCAGGGTCGGTGTGCAGCACGAGCTGGCCGATCTGCCATCCGCCGACCTCCGCGATGCCCGCGACGAGCGAGCTCAGCTGATCCGACGGCACCGCCAGGATCACGAGCTCCGCGCGGCGCACCACCTCGAGCGCGTCGAGCACCGGCACCTCCGGCAGGACAGCGGACGCGCGTTCGTCGTCCGAACCGCTCGTGATGCCGACGATCGCATGGCCGGCGCCGCCGAGGGCAGCGCCGAGCACGGGGCCGACGCGTCCTGCGCCGATGATGCCGACGCCGAGGCGTCCGTCACGCACCACCCCGTCACTCCCCGTTCGTGGCGGGAGGAGCAGGAGGCGGAGCGACGGGCGGAGCAGGCGGTGCGGCAGGCGGCGCCACCGGCGGTGCGGGAGGCGGCGCGACCGGAGGAGCAGGAGGCGCGACCGGAGGAGCCGGAGGCGGGGCGATCGGCGGTGCCGGCGGAGGCGTCACCGGAGGCGCGGGCAGCGAGACGGGCGGACCGGACGGCGCCGGGAGATCGGTGTACGCCGGCGCCCCGTATGCCGGAGGAGCCGGGTACGCCGGAGGAGCCGGATACGCCGGAGGCGCGGGCGGCGCGTGCGGAGCCACCGGAACATGTTCGCTCCAGCGATGACTGGTGTCCCTCGACGCCGCCTCGGCGGCCGCCCGGCTGACATCGCCGAGCAGCGCCAGCGCGTCCTCGCGCTCGAGCCCGGAGAGGTATCCGGTGATCGGTCCCGGAGCGGTGTGCACCTGGGCGCCGGAGACGCGCTGCGCCCGGTCGATGGGGCCCTGCGAGAGCGAGACGCCCTGCAGGCGCGCCAGCGGGAAGACGGCGAGCTTGCGCCACACGACGCCGCGCCGCAGCAGCAGTCCGAAGTCGGCGACCGAGTAGCCGTGCCGCTTCCACGACAGCGGACGACGCCACCAGGCCCGTCGCGGCATCCGGCGGAACGGGTCGCCCTCGACCGGGCCGACGACGCCCTGCTCCCAGAGGAACGGGATGCTCGCGGCCGGCACATCCGGGAGCACCAGGCCGAGCACGCGCTCCACGTCGGCGCGCTTGCCGACGGGGAGCACGACGTTGAACTGCTGCGCACTGCCCGACTGCTGCGCTGCCGTGCTCTTGCCGCTCATCCGGTTGATCTTGATCGTCCACCATCCGAACGGACGCCAGAGCAGCGACTGCGACACCTCGACGGCGAAGATGCGTCCGGGAGGGAGGGTCTCGGTCACGGTCGTGAGCAGGCCGTAGGTGATCCGCACCCCGTCGGGTGTCGGGGCGATCGAGTAGCGCAGCGACTTCGAGATCTGTGCCCAGGTGATACCCACGACGGCGACGACCATGGGGATCCCCATGGCCAGCCCGATGCCGAGCAGCACCACTCCGCCTTCGGTGTCTCCGTCGGCGAGGACCCCGATGATCGTGCTGCCGAGCGCGATCGCGAAGATCACGCCGAAGAAGAGCAGCCAGAGCAGTCCGGAGATCAGCTGCGAGCCGATCAGACGACCCGTCGGAATCTTGACGACGCTCTCGGGCGCGACATCGGCGAGGTCCACGCCGGTGATGAGGCTGGTGACGCCCTCGTTCACCGAGCCGCGCAGCTGCGCCCGCGTCGAGGCCGGAGCCCCCGGGTGCGCGGCAGCGGCTCCCGCG
>NZ_SSDJ01000135.1 GCF_004794465.1 Microbacterium sp. K24
GGACTGGTGCAGGGCGCGGCGGCCCCGAGCGCGCCCTGCACCAGTCCGATTCCGCGCTGCACCTCGCGCGCTCCGCCGGCGCGACGCGGAAGCGAGCCGGACAGCACCCCGGTCACGCACCGAACGGCACCGCGAGCGGACCAGCCGGCGCCCTTGACGAGGTTGCGCACTCGCGAGCGGACTCGCGTCGGAGCATCGTGCGCCATGCGCAGCTCGACCACCGACTGCGTCTGTCCGTGATGCCGGGCTCGCGCCAGCGCGAAGCGCCGGGTCGCGCGCTCGGCCTCGAGCTCGTCCTCGGCGACCGATGCAGGGCAGGCGACGACGCGGCCGCCCGCACGGACGATCGCGCGGGTGAAGAGAGTGTCCTCACCACCGGAGAGGCCGAGCGAGGTGTCGAAGGAGATGCCCGCAGCGCGGACCTGCTCCAGGTCGAGCAGCAGATTGCCTGCGCCGGCGGCGGGCAACGACTCGCCGTCCGTGCGGAGAGGGCGCGCGAAGAGGCCGGATGCCCGCACCCACGGATCGGTGCCGGCCGGGAACTCGGTGTGCACGTGCCCGGCGACCGCCGCGGCGCCGGTCCGACGCCAGGTGTCGACGAGCGCACGAAGCCAGTTCGCCCGTGGGACCTCGTCGTCGTCGATGAAGGCGAGGAGGTCGTATTCACTCGTCACGTCGAGTGCGTGCTGGCGGGCGGCTGCGATTCCCGGGGTCGGCTCGGGGGCATAGGTGACGCGGATGCCGGGCGACGGCGCCGTCGCGACACCCCTCGCACTGCCCTCCGGGTCGTTGTCGATCACGAAGACGTCGACGCTGTCGCGGTCGTCGAGCTCCGCGAAGCGCAGCGGGAGCACAGCGAGGAGGCTGGTGAGACGCTCGGGGCGCCGGTAGGTCGGAATCGCCACGGCGATCCGGACGCCACCGGTCATCGACGTGCCTTCCGCAGCGCGGCGGCGGCATGGAAGGCGAGGGAATGCTCGGCGCCGACCGTCGACCAGTCGCGCTGAGAGAGATCGGGCGACCCCTCGATCCCGGCCGAGACCGCGGAGCGCACGCGCGCCAGATCGGCATCCGTCAGTTCGCCGTCGAAGAGGTGCACCCAGCGCTCGCCGACCTCGATCGCGAGCGCCCGGTTGACGGTGTTGTCGGGAACGAGGATCGCTCGTCCGACCGAGAGCGCGGCCAGCGCGGTGCCGGAGTTGTGCATGTGCCGGTACGGCAGCACGATGAACTCCGCCTCGGAGATGCGCGCCACCAGTTCGGCGTCGTCGAGGAAGCGGAAGTGGAACTCGATCCGCTCGTCGCCCGCGGCGAGGCCGATCAGCTCGGCTTCCAGATCGTCGGTGGAGGGCCGCCCCGCGACCGAGAGGCTCGAGTCGTCGGCATCGAGCGCCCGGAACGCCTCGATCAGCTGCTCCACGCCCTTGTACCGGCGGATCAGGCCGACGTAGCCCATCCGGCCCTCGATCGCCGGCGGCGTGGGGTGCGACGCGAACCAGTCGCGGTAGTGCCCGTGGAGGATCGTCCGCCGCGCATGTCCCTCGGCGAGGGGCGTGTCGTCGTTCAGCGTGATCGTGAGCGTCGTGAGACGGTCGACGGCGTCGAGCAGCACGAGGTCGATCTTCGCCATGTCGGACGGGCGCTCGAGGTTGTGCAGCGTCCGCACGATCGCGACGCCGGTCAGGCGGGCCCTGAGGAGGAACACCGCGGTGAGGATGCGTCGAGCGATCCGACCGGACAGGCGGTGGCCGCCGACGAGGAGTTCGGGCCAGTGCACGTGCAGCACGTCGAGGCGGCCGAGGATGGCGCGCTTCCAGTTGAAGAACGACAGGTCGATGCCGGGCGTGCGGTCGAGCGACTCGCACAGCTGCACCAGGTACGGATTCGTGGTCGGGCGAAGCCGGGTGAGCGACTCCATCACCGCGAGCGGTCGTCGTCGTCCGCGCATCGCCGTCGCGTACCAGTCGCCGACGATGGCCGGCAGCCGGTCCTCGGCCCATCGTCGATGCGGTCGCCCGGGACTCGAGGACGTGTCGCGCAGCATCTCGGCCAGGCGGTCGGGGAGGTTCGGAGCATCCGCCGTGACGACGCGGGCGTTGATGTCTGCGAGCGTCGGCGGACCGCCCAGGTCGAGGCACACCACGGGGAGCCCCATCGCGCTCGCCTCGCCCACGATCCATCCGGCCTGGTCGTGCATCGACGGGAACAGCAGCGCGTCGGAGGCGGCGAGCGTGTCGAGCGTCTCCTCGCGGGGCAGGTGTCCGCGGAACTCGACGCGGTCGGTCACGCCGAGCGTCTTCACGAGCCGCTGCAGTCGGTCGCGTTCGTAGCCCTCGCCGAGGATGAGCAGTCGCCACCCGTCGGCGGCCGGCCGCGAGATGGTCTCGATCGCGAGCGCTGCGCCCTTCCACGCCAGGAGCCGCCCGGCGAAGACAGCGGTCCGGCCGGATTCGCTGCCGCGGTGCGGCGGGATCTCCTCGGCGAAGGCCGCGTTCGGCTCGACGACGACACGCTTCGCCCGGCGGAAACGGTGCGCCACATCGGGATTCTGCGCGACCACGAGTGCTGCACGGCGCGCCGTCGAGTCGCCCCAGATCGCGCGGGGGAGAGCGGTGAGCGCGGTGCGGGCGAGCTCGGTGACGGTGCCGCGCACGCCGAGCCATCGGCGCAACGCCGTGATCGGCACGCGGCTCGCGCCTCCGACGGGACCCCAGACGACAGGGACGTCGAGCTTCGAGATGCCGCACGGAAGCCAGTCGTTGGCGAAGCTGACGTGGTGCGCCACGTCGAAGGAGACGTCGGCGTGCAGTCGTGCCGCCGTCCTGCCGGCGAGGCGCTGCCACAGGGCGTAGTACCAGTAGAGGTCCCAGCCGCGGCGCTTCAGGCGCATCACACGGGCGGGCAGGTCGATGTGCACGACCGTGATCCTGGCGGCGAGTTCGGGCGATTCGGCCAGTGCCGTCGACAACGCATCGCGGAAGCGCTCGCGGGTGAGGATCCAGACGTCGCCGGTCTCGGCAGCGGCGCGGGCGAGCGCCCACCCGGCTGTCGCTTCGGGGCCCTGATCAGGGCCGCAGGCGTACGCACTGATGAGAACGCGTGGTCGAGCGGCTCCGTTCGGAGGGTCGACGAGGGTCATTGCAGTGGTCCTCCCCTTCGCCGAGACGTCAGCGACGCTCCCCAGATGCGTGCCCCCTCGGCAAGGCATACTCTATCTGGTGGATGAGGCCCCTTTTCTGTGGGGTTCGACGGAGGGGACGCGCCGAATGGCCACGGAGACTTTCAGGGATTCGCTGCGGCGTCTGTCCTCCGCGCAGAAGGGCCGCGCGAAGGGCGCTCCCGCTTACAGCGTGTACGTGAACCGCCCGGTCGGCCGCGTGTTCGCGGCCATCGCCCACCGCATCGGCCTCTCGCCGAACGGTGTCACCGCCGTCAGTGCGATCTTCACCTTCTCCGGCATCCTGGTTCTGGCTCTGGCGACGCCTGCGTGGTGGACCGGGTTCCTCGTCTGGTTCCTGCTCGCGATCGGGTACGCCCTCGACTCGGCGGACGGCCAGGTCGCGCGCCTGCGCGGAGGCGGCTCGCTCGCGGGGGAGTGGCTGGACCACTTCATCGATGCCATCAAGATCGTCTCGCTGCCGATCGCCACGGCGATCGGTCTCTTCCGCTTCACGGACGTGCCGACCGGGTACATCCTGGTACCGCTCGCGTTCGCGGTGGTCGCGACCGCGAACTTCTTCGGAATGATCCTGAACGACCTCCTGAAATCGTCGAAGGGGATCGCCTCGGCCACGCAGACCGGCGGCGGTGGTGCCCTGCGATCCGTCGTCCTGCTGCCCGTGGACTACGGCGTGGTCTGCCTCGTGTACGTGCTGTGGGGCTGGGCGAGCGTCTTCGCCGTCGCCTACGCGTTCTTCTTCGCCGCTGCCGCCGCGTTCTGCCTGCTCGCTGCCATCCGCTGGTTCCGCGCGATGCGCAACCTCGGGAACGGAGCCCCGAATGCCGGATGAGTCGATGCTGGCGATCATCGTCGTCAACTACGGGTCATCTGCGCTTCTCGAGTCGAACCTCGTCGCGACGAGCCGTGCCCTCCCGAACGCAGCCGTGTACGTCGTCGACAACCGCACGTCCGCAGACGAAGCCCGCACCGTCGGCGAACTGGCCGAGCGAGAGGGCTGGACCGCCCTGCCGCAGCCCGGCAACCTCGGATTCGGCGGCGGTGTGAACCGTGGCGTCGAGGCAGCCCGCGCCGACGGGAAGACCCGCTTCCTGCTGCTCAACCCGGATGCCTCGATCGGTGCCGAGGCGACGCGCCTCCTGCTCGAGGTGGTCGACGACGCCGAGCCGGTGGTCGCGGCACCCCTGGTCGAAGATGGCGCCGGGCGGGTCTGGTCTGCCGGTCATGTGCTCGATCTGCAGGACGGCGCCACGCACGGGCGGGCCTGGGCGGAACGGCATCCTGACGCGGTCACGCGCCGGTGGCTCACCGGAGCCGCACTGATGATCAACCACGCCGCGTGGACAGCGGTCGGGGGGTTCGACGAGGAGTACTTCCTGTACTGGGAGGACGTCGACTTCTCCCTGCGGATCGAGGATGCCGGCGGACGGCTGGTGCTCGTGGAGCAGGCGAAGGCGATCCATGACGAAGGCGGGACGCAGGGCATCGGCGATCCGGACGTGCATGCGAAGTCGCCGCTGTACTACTACTACAACATCAGGAATCGGATGCTGCTGGCGCAGAAGCTGTTCGATCGGGACACCGTGCGTCGGTGGGATTCCGGTTCGGTGTCCGCAGCGCGCGAGGTGCTCCTCCGTGGTGGCAGGCGGCAGCTGTTGCGGCCCTGGCGGCCGCTGCGGGCCGTCTGGCGCGGATGGCGCGACGGGCGGCGCATCGCGCGGCAGGCGTCCTGACGTCCCCGTCCCGGTGCTGGACTGTCCGATAGAATCTCGGCATCCGTCGACATCACGACGGCGTGGGGCGCGGAGGGGACGATCATGGTCGGAGAACCGGACGGATCAGTGCAGGGCACTCGTCGGAAGACCTGGCTCTGGATCGCGCTCGCCGCGGTGGCGGCTGTCGTCATCGCCGTGATCGTGTACTTCGCCGTCACCGCGGGTTCCTCGGAGGGCGGAGCGCCCACGGCCGACCCGACGCCGTCATCCTCGTCGTCCGCTCCCACGGACGGTGCGGACCCGAGCGGGCAGCCGACCCCGGATCCCTCGGCGACGCCGGGCACGATGCCGGAGTTGCCTCCCGTCACTCCGGACCAGCCCTCCGACAACGGCGAGGGGCTCGTCGCGCAGATCACCGCGATGAAGGCCGTGCAGGGCGAGGCGGTGCAGGCCGGCGAGATCGCGGGTCCGGCTGTGCAGTTCACGCTGCGGCTGACGAACGACACCGACGCTCCGATCGATCTGGGCCTGATCGCGGTGAACGCGTACATCGGCGAGGGGCTGACCCCGGCGGGCGGCCTCGTCAAGCCCGGAGCCGCGCCGTTCGAGGGAACCCTCGACGTCGGTGATTCGACCGACGGCGTCTACGTCTACAGCATCCCCGAGAATCAGCGCGAGGACGTGACCCTGACGCTCGACTACCGTGCGGGTCAGCCCGCGTTCGTCTTCCGCGGCAAGGTCGGCTGAGCCGCCCTCGGCAGGGCCGGTCGGTCGGGGCGCACATTGCGCCTTGCTGATATTCCGGTATTGCCCTAGGATCAGCCCAGGGGAAAGGCCGTCTATGGGGGACGGCCTTCATTTATGCGTCGCTTCTCATGCGCGCAGTGCAACTCTGGGGAGAAACAGTGCACAACTTTTGGGGTGGCCGTTCTGTGACGGCCGACACGCGCGAGAACCGCGCTCACCGTGGCGTGAAGCTGCTCGGCGCTGTCGCCGCAGCTTTGGCTCTCATCGTCGGTGCGCTGACCGTTCCGGTCGCCGCCGTCGCTGACACGACGCCGGCCGCAGGCACGCCTGAGACCTTCGCCGCCGACGCGCTGCCGACCGTGCAGATCGACGGCGTCGTCTATGCGCAGGAAGTCGTCGGCAACACGGTCTACGTGGGCGGCAGCTTCGCGAAGGCGCGGCCCGCCGGGTCTCCGGTCGGGACCAACGAGACGCCGCGCGCGAACCTCCTCGCCTACGATCTGACCACGGGCAACCTGATCTCGTCCTGGAACCCCGGCACGAACGGCACCGTCCTCGACATCAAGAAGTCCGCCGACGGCTCGCGCATCTACGTCGCGGGCATGTTCTCACAGGCCGCCGGCGCATGGCGCTACCGCGTGGCCGCGTTCGACACGGCCACCGGCGCGCTCATCACCTCGTGGGCACCCGAGGCGAACGGCCGCATCGACTCGATCGCACTGACGAACTCCACGGTCTACCTCGCCGGTGAGTTCACCACGATCAACGGCACGCAGCGCACCAAGGTCGCCGCCGTCTCGACGTCGACAGGCGCCGTCACCCCCTTCACGGCCGATGTGCAGGGCGGATACGGCGCGAAGGGCGTCGTCATCTCCCCGGACCAGTCGAAGGTCGTGATCGCCGGATCCTTCACCTCGGTCAACGGCTCGAGCAACCCGGGCCGCGGCATCACGGCGCTCGATGCGACCGTCGGCTCCCTGCTTCCGTGGGCGATGAACAGCGTGCTGCGCAACGCCGGCACGGTGGCCGCGATGTATTCGCTGTCGTCCGACGGCGACAGCGTCTACGGCACGGGCTTCGATTACGGCGGAACCTCGCAGGACGGCTTCGAGGGCGCGTTCCGCGCCAACTGGAGCGACGGCAGCCTGCAGTGGATGGAGGACTGCCACGGCGACAGCTACGACGTCGCTCCCGTCGGTGACGCGATCTACGTGGTCGGCCACCCGCACTACTGCGGCAACGTGAACGGGTTCCCCGAGACGAACCCGCGTTCGTACAAGCACTCGCTCGCCTTCTCCAAGGCCGCGAGCGGCAAGCTGATCACCAACGACACGCAGGGCTACCGCAACTTCGCAGGACAGCCTTCAGGCGACCTGCTGCAGTGGTACCCGGAGTACGTGCCCGGCACGTACACCGGCCAGTCGCAGGGGCCGTGGCAGGTCAGCTCCTCGGGCGACTACCTCCTCGTGGGCGGCGAGTTCCTCAAGGTGAACGGCGCGTCCCAGCAGGGCATCGTGCGCTTCGCGAAGAAGAACGTCGCCCCGAACAAGCAGGGCCCGCAGGTCCAGGGCGGTGCGTGGACGCTCAGCGCCACATCGTTCCAGACAGGTGTGAACCGGCTCTCCTGGAGCGCGAACTACGACCGCGACAACCAGAGCCTGCACTACCAGGTCTTCCGCCAGGACAAGGGCATGACGACGCCCCTGTACGAGACCGACCAGCTCTCCAACTTCTGGACGAGGCCGGCGATGTCGTACCGCGACTCGACGGCGGTGCCCGGAACCACCTACAACTACCGGATCAAGGCCATCGATGCGTACGGCAACAGCACGCAGAGCGACTGGACACCGGTCACGACCGCCGCAGCAGGCGTGTCGACCGCCTATGACGACGCCGTCCTCACCAGCGGCGCCGTGGACTACTGGCCTCTGAACGAGTCCACCGGTACGGCAGGCTACGACTGGGCCGGCGGCAGCGACCTCGCAGTCGCCAACGCGACCCGTGGAGCCGCCGGTCCGGTCACGCCCGGCACGGCGACCACGTTCAGCGGCAGCACCGGCTCGTCGGCCGGCACCACCACCGCGACGGCCGGACCGCAGACCTTCACGGTCGAGGCCTGGTTCAAGACGAACAGCACCCGCGGCGGCAAGATCATCGGCTTCGGTTCGAACGCGACCGGCAACTCCGGCAGCTACGACCGGCAGGTGTACCTCGACAACTCGGGACGCGTCACGTTCGGCGTGTACCCCGGCGCGACCCGCACGGTCACGAGCGGCACCGGCTTCAACGACAACCAGTGGCACCACGTGGTGGCGTCGCTGAGCTCGAAGGGTCAGGTCCTCTGGGTCGACGGCGTCAAGATCGGTGAGCGCACCGACACGACCTCGGCGCAGGACTACATGGGTTACTGGCGCATCGGCGGCGACAACCTCGGCTCCTGGCCTAACGCGGGCACGAGCTCCTACCTGAACGGCTCGATCGCGAATGTCGCCGTCTACGATCGGGCGCTGACCCGCAACGAGATCGATGCGCACCGCATCGCCAGCGGCCGCACCAGCGCGCTGCCTCCGGCACCCGCCGACAACTACGGCAAGTCGGTCTTCGCCCTCGATCCGACGCTGTTCTGGCGTCTGAACGAGACCGGCACCGGCACGTCCGCCGCCGACTCGGGTATGAACAATTCCACCGGCACGTACACGGGCAGCACGAGCGTCCTGGTCAAGAACCAGACCGGCGCGATCTCGGGCGTCTCGAACAAGGCGATCCGCTGGGCTCCGACGACGAGCTCGACCACAGTCCGTCTCGCTGGCACGAAGCAGTACGTGGCTCCGCAGGTCTTCTCGGCGGAGGCGTGGTTCAAGACCACCTCGACGGCAGGCGGCAAGATCGTCGGGTTCGGCGACAGCAACACCGGCCTGAGCAGCAGCAACGATCGTCACATCTACATGACGACCGACGGCAAGCTCAACTTCGGCGTCTGGAACAACGCGCAGTACACGATCACCACCACGGGTGCAGTGAACGACGGCCAGTGGCATCACGTCGTCGGCTCGCTCTCGGGCGACGGCATGGCGTTCTACGTCGACGGCGCGCTCGTCGGCACGAACGCGAACACGGTCGCTCAGGACTACAGCGGGTACTGGCGAGTCGGCAACGACAGCGGCTGGGCCGGCGCGACCACGTTCACCGGCACGATCGACGAGGTCGCGATCTACGGCGCGCCCCTCACCCCGACGCAGGTGAGCGAGCACTACCAGCTCGGCGCCTTCGGCTCGGTGAACCAGGCTCCGACCGCTGCGTTCAGCAGCATCCCGACGGACCTCGACGTGGCGTTCGATGCCTCGACATCGGTCGACACGGATGGCGCGATCGCCTCGTACAAGTGGACCTTCGGCGACGGAGCCTCCTCGACCGACGGACCCACGGCTGCGCACACCTACGCCACAGGTGGCACGTACGACGTGAAGCTCACGGTGACCGATGACCGGGGCGCGACCGCCACGATCACGCAGCCGATCACGGTGCAGGCGGCCAACGTGCTGCCGACCGCCGCGTTCGACGCCGTCGCGACGCACATGAGCGTCGCGGTGGACGCCTCGGCATCCACCGACTCCGACGGCACGCTCGCGACGTACTCCTGGTCGTTCGGCGACGGGGCGGTGGGAAGCGGTAAGACCACGACCCACGCCTACACGACGCCGGGTGAGTACACGGTGACGCTGACGGTCACCGACGATCGGGGCGGCAGCGCGACCACGACGAAGCAGGTGACCGCGGCGCTCGCGCCGAACGTCCTGCCGACCGCCGCGCTCGCCGGGACGATCGCCAACCTGTCGGCATCGCTGGACGCCTCGGCGTCCGCCGACTCCGACGGCCAGATCGTCTCGTACGACTGGAACTTCGGCGACACCGTCACCGCGACGACCACGACGCCGACGACGACCCACGAATATGCGGCAGGCGGTGCCTACACCGTGACGGTGACGGTCACCGACAACCGCGGGGGAACGGCGACGGCGACGAAGCAGCTGACCGCGGTCGAGCCTCCGAAGTTCACGGTGCTGGCGAGCGACAAGTTCGCGCGCACCGTCGCCTCCGGCTGGGGAACCGCAGATCAGGGCGGCGCGTGGACCACGTCCGGAGGAGCCGCGAGCTTCTCGGCGAACGGCACGTCCGGCCAGATCGTCACCAACATCTACGACACCCGTGGCGCGATGTTGAACGCGGTCTCGTCGAAGAACACCGACACCGTGGCGAAGTTCACGGTCGATCGGACCGGTGCGGGGTACTCCTGGACGATGTTCGGCCGTCAGGTCGGCTCGGACAACTACTCGGCCAGGGTGCGGTTCGAGGCGGGCAACACGATGCGGGTCTACATCCTGCGCGGTGAGACCGCCATCGGCGCCTCGTACGTCCTTCCCGGTACCTACACCGCAGGCACGGAGCTCTCGGTTCGCCTCCAGGTCACCGGCACCTCGCCGACGACCATCCGGGCGAAGGTCTGGCGCTCGGCTGACGCCGAGCCGACGGCGTGGCAGCTGTCGGGCACCGACACCACCGCCGCGCTGCAGGCAGCCGGCTCCGTCGGTCTGACGGCGTACCTCGGTGGCACCTCGGCCACGCCCACCGCGACCATGAACCTGCGCTCCTTCACTGTCGTGGACCCCACGGCTCCGACGGCGGCCAACCAGCTCCCGACGGCGGCGTTCACGCCCACGGCGGCAGGTCTCAAGGTCTCGGTCGACGCGGCGGCATCCACCGATCCGGACGGCACGATCCAGTCCTACGC
>NZ_SSDJ01000136.1 GCF_004794465.1 Microbacterium sp. K24
ACCGGCCGGTCCCGGCGTGACGAGCTGCGAGGCGGCGGCCTCGGCGCGCGGGCCGAGCCTTCCGCCGCGCACCAGTTCGATGAAGACGTCTTCCAGCGTCGGGCCGCGCTGCACGAGCGTGCTGAGCGCGATGCCGGCGTCGGCGGCGACAGCACCGACCGTGCCGGCGTCTCCACCGCGCACGGTGAGCCCAGAGCGGAGCACCTCGACGTCGAACCCCGCAGCGGAGAGCGCGGTGGTGAGGGCCGCGCGGTCCGCGGCATCCACCACGACGGAGCCGCCCTTCGGATCGGCGAGCGTCTCGATGCCGCTGGCGAGCACCAGGTGACCCTTCGAGAGCACCAGGACGTTGTCGGCGACCTGCTCGATCTCGCTGAGCAGGTGGGAGGACACGAGCACGGTGCGGCCTTCGTCGGCCAGTCGCCGCATCAGCAGGCGCATCCAGCGGATGCCCTCGGGGTCGAGGCCGTTGGCGGGCTCGTCGAACACCAGGGCACCGGGGTCGCCGAGCAGGGCATTCGCGACGCTCAGGCGCTGGCGCATGCCGAGCGAGAACCCGCCGATACGGGAATCGCCTTCACCCTCCAGGCCCACCAGGCCGAGGACCTCGTCCACCCGGGCGAGCGGGATCCCGTTCGCCTTCGCGGCGATCGTCAGCTGCCGGTGAGCGGTGCGACGAGGACGATACACCGTCTCCTCGAGCACCGAGCCGATCGTGCGCAGCGGCTGGCGAAGCTCCGCATAGGCCGTGCCGCCGATGGTGGCGGTTCCGGAAGTGGCTCGCACCTGACCGAGCAGGATGCGAAGGGTGGTGGTCTTGCCTGCTCCGTTCGGGCCGAGGAAAGCGGTGACCGCCCCGGGCTCGACACGTGCCGAGAAGTCGGAGACCGCGGTCACCTCATTGAAGCGCTTCGTCACGTTCGTGAACTCGAGCACCTGTCCGTCGGGCATCCGCGACCTCTCCTTGCAGTGAACAGTTCCCCCTATCCTGCCGGAAAAGCGCCCGGATCGCGTATTTCGTGCGGATCGGCACCCCGCGGCGAGCGGGTAACGTGGCACGCGTGACAGACACCATCGCCGCGCCCCGCGTCCTCGTCCGCACGGAAGGCGCGCTCGGTCGGCTCACGCTGAACCGCCCCGAGGCGATCAATGCGCTCGATCCCGGCATGATCGACCTGCTCACCGAGGCGCTCACGGCATGGATCCACGACACCGACGTGCAGATCGTCCTGATCGACGGGGCGGGCGACCGGGGGATGTGCGCGGGCGGCGACGTGCGAGCGCTGCACCAGCAGATCACCTCCGGCCATGCCGAGCAGTCCGCCGAGTTCTTCCGTGCCGAGTACGCGCTGAACGCGATGATCGCCGAGTACCCGAAGCCCGTCGTCGCGATCGCCGACGGCATCACGATGGGCGGCGGCATCGGCCTCGCCGGCCACGCGGCGATCCGGATCGTCACCGAGCGCTCGAAGCTGGCGATGCCCGAGACCCGCATCGGCTTCACTCCCGACGTGGGGGGCACGTGGTTGCTGGGGCGGGCGCCCGGTCGGTTCGGCGAGTACTTCGCCCTGACCGGCTCGACGATGGACGGAGCCGATGCCGTGCACCTCGGCTTCGCCGACCACTTCGTGCCGTCGGACCGGCTCGACGCGCTGCGCGAGGCGCTCGCCTACCGCGCCGATCCCACCGGACCGAGCGAGATCGTGCTGCTCTTCGACGAGACCCCTGACCCGTCGCCGCTCCCGGCCTCGCAGAAGTGGATCGACGACGCCTTCTCGGCGCCGACCGTCGTCGAGATCATCGAGCGGCTGCAGGCGCAGGGCACGACGGATGCCGCCGCCACCGCCGACCTCCTCGAGGGACTCGCGCCCACGGCGCTCGTCGTCACGCTCGACGCGGTGCGGGAAGCGCGGGGGCTCCCGAACCTGCGCGCGGCGCTGGAGGGCGAGTACCGGCGCGTGCTCTGGTTCGTGAACCAGCATCCTGATCTCGTCGAGGGCATCCGGGCGCAGGTTGTCGACAAGGATCGCAACCCGAGGTGGGACCCTCCGACGCTGGCGGAGCTGGAACCGGATGCCGGCGCCGGCGCTCGCGAATACGTGCCGGAGCGACCGCTCTTCTGAGTCTCGCTGCGCGCGAAGAAGAGGTCTCCATTCGCGCGAATACAAGCCGCGCGTTCTTCGCCCGGGTTCAGAAACCGCAGGCCGCGGGTGAGAAGGTTCGCTGTCAGCGAAGGTCCTCCGAAAGGGGGATACGAATGTCCGCGGTTCGTGGCACTCTGTCTTGTGGCCGGTTGTCGGTCGGCATCCGTCTGCCGAGAAACCCGCCGATCCATCCTTCCTAGAAAGTGCGCCTGTGCTGGGAAAAATTCTCGTCCGCTATCTGTCTCGCTACAGGTGGTTGCTGCTGGGCGTGCTGGTGTTCCAGCTCGCGAGCGTGTCCGCCACCCTCTACCTGCCGCGCCTGAACGCCGACATCATCGACAAGGGCGTCGCGCAGGGTGACACCGGTTACATCTGGAGCACCGGTCTGTTCATGCTCGCCGTGTCACTCGGCCAGATCATCGCCTCGGTCACGGCGACCTACTTCGCCGCACGCGCCGCGATGGGTGCGGGCCGCGACATCCGCGCCGATGTCTTCGGCAAGGTCAGCGGGTTCTCCGAGCGCGAGGTCTCCGTCTTCGGCGCCGGCTCGCTGATCACCCGCAACACGAACGATGTGCAGCAGGTGCAGATGCTCGCGATGATGGGCGCCACGATGCTCGTCACCGCGCCGCTGCTCGCAATCGGCGGCATCATCTTCGCCGTGCAGACCAACGTCGGGCTCAGCTGGCTCATCGCGGTCGCCGTGCCGGCGCTGCTCATCCTCGCGGCGCTGGTCATCGGCCGCATGGTGCCGCTCTTCCGCACGTATCAGGGCAAGCTCGACAACGTCAACCGCATCATGCGCGAGCAGCTCACCGGCGTGCGCGTCGTGCGCGCGTTCGTGCGCGAGGGCATCGAAGAGGAGCGCTTCCGCGGCGCCAACACCGACATCATGGTCGTCGGGCGCAAGGTCGGCTCGCTGTTCGTGCTGCTGTTCCCGCTGTTCATGCTGATCCTCAACGTCACCGTCGTCTCGGTCATCTGGTTCGGCGGCATCGAGGTCAACAACGGCACCGTGCAGGTCGGCACGCTCTTCGCCTTCATGCAGTACATCGGCCAGATCATGGGCGGCGTCATCATGGCGAGCTTCATGGCGATGATGATCCCGCGTGCCGCGGTCTCGGCCGAGCGCATCGGCGAGGTGCTCGACTCGGAGTCGACCATGGTCCGCCCCGAGAACGGCGTCACCGCGTTCCCCGCCCCCGGAGCCGTGGCCTTCGACGACGTCGAGTTCACGTACCCCGGGGCCGACGCACCGGTGCTCACGGGCATCAGCTTCGGTGCGCAGCCCGGTGAGACGGTCGCCATCGTCGGATCCACCGGATCGGGCAAGACGACCCTCGTCTCGCTCATCCCGCGCCTCTTCGACGTCTCCGGGGGTGCCGTGCACATCGGCGGCACCGACGTGCGCGACGCCGACGTCGAGGCGCTCTGGAGCACGATCGGCCTGGTGCCGCAGCGTCCCTTCCTCTTCACCGGCACCGTCGCGTCGAACCTGCGCTACGGCCGGGAGGACGCCACCGACGAAGAGCTCTGGCACGCCCTCGAGATCGCGCAGGGTCGCGACTTCGTCGAGGAGATGCCCGACGGACTCGAGTCGCGCATCGCCCAGGGCGGCACCAACGTGTCCGGCGGACAGCGTCAGCGGCTCGCGATCGCCCGCGCGATCGTGCATCAGCCGCAGATCCTGGTGTTCGACGACTCGTTCTCGGCTCTCGACCTGACCACCGATGCCCGCCTGCGGCAGGCACTGTGGCGGGAGCTCCCGCACGTGACGAAGATCGTGGTCGCGCAGCGGGTCTCCTCGATCACGGATGCGGATCGCATCGTCGTCCTCGAGGGCGGCACCATGGTGGGCGTGGGCACCCATGAGGAGCTGCTCGAGACGAGCGACACCTACCGAGAGATCGTCGAATCGCAGCTGGGGGTGGACGCATGAGCGAGCAGAACGCAGAACAGGGCAAGGCCAAGCGCGGCCGTGCCGCGGCAGCAGTCGCCGAGCCCGAACTGACCGACGAGGAGAAGTACGAGGCCGAGCTCGCCGAGCAGGCGCGCCAGAACTCCGGCAGCTGGGACAGCGTCGCGCCAGGCAAGGCCGATAATTTCGGCACGAGCTTCGCGCGGATGATCGGGCTCCTGAAGCCGTCGGCCATCTGGTTCGTCTTCGTGTCGATCCTCGGTGCGCTCGGCGTCGTCCTGACGGTCGCCGCGCCCAAGGTGCTCGGCGAGGCGACGAACCTCGTCTACAAGGGGTTCATCTCCATCCAGCTCGGCCAGCCGAACGGCGATTTCCCCGGGTTCCCGGCGGGCACTCCGCAAGACGTGGTCATCGAGGCGCTCCGCGGTTCGGGTCAGGACGACTTCGCGAACCAGATCGGCGCGCTCGGAGACTTCACCGTCGGCCAGGGCGTCGACTTCGAGGCACTCCGGTGGATCATCGCCGCGGTCCTCGCGATCTACGTCGCCGCGGCCTTCCTGACCTGGATCCAGGGCTACGTCATCAACGTCATCATGGTGCGCACCATGTGGCGCCTGCGCGAGTCGGTCGAGGCGAAGATCAACCGTCTGCCGCTGTCGTACTTCGACAAGGTGCAGCGCGGTGAGCTGATCTCGCGCGTCACGAACGACATCGACAACATCACGCAGACCATGCAGCAGTCGCTCTCCGGCGCCCTCACCTCGGTGCTCACCGTCGTCGGCGTGCTGGTCATGATGTTCTCGATCTCGTGGCAGCTCGCCCTCGTCGCGCTGATCACCCTGCCGCTCATGGCCGTCATCTTCGGCGTCATCGGGCCCCGGTCGCAGAAGGCGTTCGGCACCCAGTGGCGCAAGGTCGGCCGGCTGAACGCCCGGGTCGAGGAGGCCTTCTCCGGTCACGCACTGGTGAAGGTGTTCGGCCGCGAGAAGGATGCGCTCAACAAGTTCCAGGACGAGAACGAAGAGCTGTTCCAGGCCAGCTTCAAGGCTCAGTTCCTCTCCGGCATCATCATGCCGGCGATGATGTTCGTCGGCAGCCTCAGCTACGTGGGCATCGCGGTGCTCGGTGGTCTGATGGTCGCGAGCGGCCAGCTCCGTCTGGGTGATGTGCAGGCGTTCATCCAGTACTCGCAGCAGTTCACGCAGCCGCTGTCCGAGCTGGGTGGCATGGCCGCCGTCGTGCAGTCCGGCACCGCATCGGCAGAGCGCGTGTTCCAGCTGCTCGACGCCGACGAGCAGGAGGCCGACGACGCCGACGCTCCCGCCCTCGCCGACGGCAAGGGCGTCATCGAGTTCGAGAACGTCCAGTTCTCGTACACGCCGGAGCGCCCGCTGATCCAGGACCTGTCCTTCCGGGTCGAGCCGGGGCAGACGGTCGCGATCGTCGGTCCGACCGGCGCGGGCAAGACCACGCTGGTCAACCTGATCATGCGGTTCTACGAACTCAGCGGCGGCCGGATCATGCTCGACGGTCAGGACATCGCCGAGATCACCCGCGACGAGCTGCGCTCCCGCACCGGCATGGTGCTGCAGGACCCGTGGCTGTTCGCGGGCAGCATCCGCGAGAACATCCGATACGGCCGCTCCACCGCGACCGACGACGAGGTTCTCGACGCCGCGAAGGCGACGTACGTCGACCGGTTCGTGCATGCGCTCCCCGAGGGGTACGACACCGTGCTCGACGAGGACGCATCGAACGTCTCCGCCGGTGAGCGTCAGCTGATCACCATCGCCCGGGCGTTCGTCGCGCAGCCGTCGATCCTCATCCTCGATGAGGCGACATCGGCGGTCGACACCCGCACCGAGCTGCTCCTGCAGCACGCGATGGCCGCGCTCCGACAGGGACGCACGTCCTTCGTGATCGCGCACCGCCTGTCGACCATCCGCGACGCCGACCTCATCCTCGTGATGGAGCACGGCGACATCGTGGAGAAGGGCACGCACGACGAGCTCATCGCCGCGCAGGGTGCCTACTGGCGCCTGTACCAGTCGCAGTTCGAGCAGGCCGCGACCGACCTCGACGCCGAAGACGCGCTCACCGGCACGACGCCCGTCGTCGTGACCGGCGAAGCCGACGCGACCGATGGCGGCGCACAGGCCGAGGCGGATGACGCCGTGGCCGGGGCATCTGTCGGAGCGCAGTCACCGACAGCCGAGGCCGCCGCCGCTCAACGCGTGATGGAAGACGGTGCCGACGACTCCGGTCGCCGAGCCTGACCCGCGCACAGCACGACGCCCCATCCCGAATCCTCGGGGTGGGGCGTCGTCGTCGAGAAGAGCGTCTCGCCTCAGGACTTGTCGGCGTTGATGCCGAGCAGCTCGAGCGGGTGGGTCAGACGCCACCACGGGCTCGGTCCCTCGACATCCTCCGCGAGTGCGAGCTCAGTCGAGACCGAGTCGAGCGGGCCGACCGTGGTGAGCGTGCCGACCGTGCCGTCCTCTTCGCGTTCGTCGCCCAGCTCGAACGACGCCGTGGCCGTCGCGATCGCCCCGTTCCAGAGCACCACCGTCGCGTCGTCGTCGGTGACGACATCGACCTTCTCGCCCCACACCGTCGTCACCTCGCCGACGACCGTGCCCTTGGCGACCGCGGGAGCCTGCGCCGTCAGCGCCGCCTCGGTCTCCGCGAAGAGTGCGCGCGTCGCGGCGAGGCGCTGCTCGTCGTCGGCCTGATCCAGCACCGCGGCGAAGAGGTGCACGGTCGTGTCGCCGACCGCGATGTCCTTCGCCGTCAGCAGGTTCCATCCGACGAGCGTTCCGGTCTTGATGCCGACCACGCCGGGATCGGCCAGCATCCCGTTGGTGTTCACGACCGTTCCGGCGCCTGGGAGATCCACCGACGGGGTGCCGACGATCTGCGCGAAGACCGGGTTCTTCATCGCGTACTCCGCCAGCGCGACCAGTGCTTCGGGCGTCGCCACGTTGCCCTCGTCGAAGCCGGAGGGCGTGACCACGGTGATGCCGGTGAGCCCGCGCTCACGCAGCCAGACGACAGCAGCATCCGCGAACTGATCGTCGGATCCCCAGATCTCGGACGACAACCGGTCGATGTAGTTGTTCGCCGACCCCATCAGGGTGCCCTGCAGCAGCTGGTACTCGGTGAGCACGCCGTTCACCGGCACATCCAGCGCCGACTGGTCTGAGCGGCGGTACTGCCAGTACTCGGCGCTGTCGGCACGGTCGAATCGAAACTCCGGTCCCTGCTCGCCCACGGCGAGAGGCATCCGGTCGAGCACCATCAGGCTGCTGACGACCTTCGTGATGCTCGCGATGCTCACGGCGTCCGCCGCGGATGCCGCCGTGCTCACACCGGCGATACCCACGGCCGCGCTGCCCTGCGCCGGCCAGGTGATGGTCGCCGCCGCGGCAGGGACGGTGTCGAACTCGATCGCCTGCACCGTCGGAGGAACCTCGTGCAGCGGCCACAGCAGCGTCGTCCCCGCGTACGCGCCGACCAGCCCGGCGAGAGCGACGAGCGGCACGAGCAACCCAGGACGAGCGATCGCAGGACGCAGCCGGGCGCCGCGCATCAGCCCGTCGGCGCTCTCGGCCTCGGCCGGCTCGTCGAGTGTCGCGACCGCGGTGCGCTGTGCGACGGTCGTCGAATCGACCCAGGTGAGCGCTGTCGCCGTGACCTCGTCGTCGGCCCACTGCGCGGCCGGCTCCTGGAGGATCGCCATCGGGTCGTAGACGGCGGTCGTGACCGGAGCCTCGGCAGCAGGGGCGTCCGCGCGCGGTTTGAACAGCGGGGGTTCCGCAGCGGCGGGCGCGTTCTCGACCGGCATCGTCTCTGCCGCGAAGAGCGCGTCGACCGCGACCGCCGATGCGGGAAGAGCGGACGCGATGGCGGGAGCGGGCGGCGGCGCGTCCCCGGCGAAGAGGGCGTCGGCGGCGAAGCCGGATCCCTGCTCCGGCGTGCGCGTCGCGGCATCCATCCCGAAGGGCGGAGCAGGGCGCTCGGCGTCGGTCGCGGCCTCCGGAGCGACGCCGTCGCCGACGACGCCCGTCGCCTCATCGGTGGGATCTGAAGCGGTCACTCGTTTACGGTACCCAATCTCCGCTGCGATCCGCGGCGGATCGGCCTCGAGGCGCACGGGTGTCGGGACGCGCTAGGATCGTCAGCACAACCACGGGAGTCCGGCGAGCCGGGCTGAGAGGGAGCGAATCGCGCTTCGACCGTCGAACCTGATCTGGGTCATGCCAGCGCAGGGAGGAGTTCAGATGAGTACATCCACGTCCGCGTCCAGGTCTCAGACGACGCAGGGACACACACCCGCCGCAGGCTTCTTCCGCTGGCGGATCGTCGACATCGTCGTCGCCAGCGTCATCGGCGTCGCAGCCGGCCTGATCTTCCTGGCCTGGAACGTCGGCTACCTCGGGCCGAAGGCCCTGCTGGAGCCGCTGCTTCCCGGCATCCAGGGCCTTCTCGACGGGCCGTGGCTCTTCGCCGGCGTCCTCGGCGGGCTGATCATCAGCAAGGCGGGAGCGGCGATCTACGTCGAGCTGCTCGCCGCGGTCGTCTCGGCGCTCATCGGCAACCAGTGGGGCGGCTTCCTCACGCTCGAGGCAGGTCTCGTGCAGGGTCTCGGCGCGGAGCTGATCTTCCTGCTCTTCTTCTACCGTCGCTGGTCGCTCCCGGTCGCGATCCTCGCAGGTGCCGGCGCCGCTCTCGCCGGCGGCATCAACAACCTGATCCTCTGGTACGCCGGGTCGGGTACCGCGTTCACGGTCATCTACCTGATCAGCACGGTCATCTCGGGCGCCGTCATCGCCGGTGCCCTGTCGTGGGTGCTGGCGCGCGGTATCGCCGCGACCGGTGCCCTCGACCGATTCGGGTCGGGCCGCGAGGCGCGCGTCCGCGTCTGATGCGACCGGATCACACCGGTCCTGCCGCGATCGAGGCGCACGGGTGGGGCTGGCGTCACGCGAGCCGCCTCGCCTGGGCGCTGCGCGACGTCTCGTTCCGCATCGACCCCGGTGAGCGCGTGCTCGTGCTCGGCGCGTCCGGTGCCGGCAAGTCCACGCTCCTGCACGGCCTCGCGGGGGTGCTCGGCGGGGACGAGGAGGGCGAGAGCGAGGGCGAGCTCCTCATCGACGGCGCTCCGGCCACCGCGACGCGCGGCCGCGCGGGCCTCGTGCTGCAGGACCCGGATTCCCAGATCATCCTCGCGAGGGCGGGAGACGACGTCGCGTTCGGATGCGAGAACCTCGGCGTTCCGCGCGCCGAGATCTGGCCGCGCGTCGCGGCTGCGCTCGACGCCGTCGGCCTCGACGTGCCTCTCGACCATCCCACCAAGGCGCTCTCCGGCGGGCAGAAGCAGCGGCTCGCGCTGGCCGGCATGCTCGCGATGCGGCCCGGGCTGGTGCTGCTCGACGAGCCGACGGCGAACCTCGACCCGCAGGGCGTGATCGAGGTGCGGGATGCCGTCGAACGGATGCTGCAACGGCAGCCGGCGACCCTGATCGTCGTCGAGCACCGTCTGGATGTCTGGCTGCCGCTCATCACCCGCGTGATCGTTGTCGGAGCCGGAGGAGTGATCGCCGACGGTGCACCGCACGAGGTGCTCGGGGCCGAGGGTGCCCGGCTCGCCGCCGACGGCGTATGGGTGCCGGGTCGTGCACCGGCCGATCCGGCCGCACCTCTCCAGGGCCCTGGCGCGGCTCTGCTCAGCGCCCGCGACCTGTCCGTCGCGCGGGTCACCGGGCGCCCGGTGACCTCGGGAATCGACCTCGACGTGCATGCGGGACAGGTGCTCGCGATCACGGGTCCGAACGGCGCGGGCAAGTCCACCCTGGGCCTGACTCTCGCCGGACTCCTGCCCCCCGCTGGCGGCGAGGTCGCGGCATCCGCCTCTCTCGCGGGCGGACTCGTCACCGCCCCCATCCGCTGGGCGTCGCGGGATCTGCTGACGCGCATCGGCATGGTCTTCCAGGAACCCGAGCATCAGCTGCTCGCGAAGACGGTGCGCGACGAGCTCGCGGTGGGTCCGCGGGCGCTCGGCATCCCCGAGGACGAGATCGCCGCACGCAGCGACGAGCTGCTCGCCCGACTGCGGCTCGACCGCCTCGCCGCCGCGAATCCGTACACGCTGTCCGGCGGGGAGAAGCGTCGTCTGACGGTCGCCGCCGCGATCGCGACCCGGCCGCGGGTGCTGGTGCTCGACGAGCCGACATTCGGCCAGGACGCGCGCACCTGGGCCGAGCTCGTCGCCATGCTCGCGGTGCTGCGCGATGAGGGCTCGGCGATCGTGACGATCACTCACGACCTCGATGTCGCCCGCGCCCTGCACGCCGAGCGGTTCGAACTCGGAGGACCGGCATGACCGTTCTCGAGTCGCGCGCTCGCAGCGGAGCCCTCGCCCACATCAACCCCGTCGCGAAGCTCGGCGTGAGCGGGCTGATCGCGGTGCCGCTCATCCTCACGCTCGATCCGGTCTCGGCATCCGTCGCTCTCGTGCTGGAAGCGGTGCTGTTCCTGTTCGCGGGCATCGGCTGGCGCGAGTTCTGGGTGCGCACCTGGCCGGTGTGGCTCGCGGCCCCGCTCACCGGCCTCACGATCGCGCTCTACGGCGAGACGAGCGGCACCGTGTACGTGGACTGGTTCGTCCTCCGCATCAGCGAAGGCTCGCTGGCCCTCGCCCTGGCCACGATGCTCCGCGTGCTCGCGATCGCGCTGCCCTCGGTCGTCCTGTTCATCACGGTCGATCCGACCGACCTCGCCGACGGGCTCGGGCAGATCCTGAAGCTGCCCGCGAGATTCGTGCTCGGCGCGCTCGCCGGTCTGCGCATGGTCGGCCTGTTCCTCGACGACTGGCGTGCGCTCGAACTCGCCCGCCGCGCGAGAGGCGTCGCGGATCGCGGGCGCATCCGCCGCTTCTTCGGCATGGCCTTCGCGCTGCTGGTGCTCTCGATCCGCCGCGGCGCGAAGCTCGCCACCGCGATGGAGGCCCGCGGCTTCGGCGCCCCCGGCCCCCGCACCTGGGCGCGTGAATCGCGCTTCGGTCGGAGGGAATGGATGCTGCTCGCCATCGGAGCCGCGATCTCGGCGGTCGCTATCGCCGCGGCCGTGGCGACCGGAGCGTGGAACTTCATCCTCGGACCGGGCACCTGAGCCCAGGCGGTCTCAGGTCGCGTTCCAGAGGTCCCGGTAGTAGGCGAGCCGCTCGCGGTCGGGCTCGAGGCCGTAGGCCTCGATGAGCGCGTCCTCCCAGCCGGGGCCATAGTTCCATTCGGTGCTCATCGAGGCGACGGCGAGGTCGGCCCAGCGGTCGGCCGTACCGAGCAGAGCCAGGTCGACGTGGGCGACCCAGCGGCCGTCGTCGCCGACGAGGGTGTTGGGGCAGCAGGCGTCGCCGTGGCTGACGACGAGCCGGTCGATCGGCGGCGCCGTGCGCAGCGCGTCGGGCACCTCGATGCCGCGCCGCTCCGCGTTCGCGATGCGGGAGGCGATGCTCCACTCCCACGGGCACTCCTCGACGGGGAGCGTGTCGTGCATCGCGCGCAGCGCGTCGCCCACGGCGCGCACGGCGGTGGCAGGATCGGCGACCCAGTGCGGGTCGACGGCGCTGCGCCCCTCGATCGCGGCGGTCACGAGCCACTCGTGCGTGTCGTCCTCGCCGTGGTCGATCACCGTCGGCACCGTGATCCAGCGGGATGCCCACGCCATGCGCTCGGCCTCGTCCTTCAGGCTGAACTCGAGGTTGCGCGGACCCCACTTGATGTAGAACGGATCCCCGGCGCCGGTCGCGCGGAAGGTCAGCCCGCCGTAGTCGTTGTCCCAAACGCAGACCAGATCGGCGCCGCGGGCGAGGACGTGGACCTGACCGGGAACGACGACCGGCTCCGTGGGAATCGACATGCCTCCATCCTGCTGCATGCTTCCCCGGCCGATGATGAGACGGAGGGCCATGTTCGCTGGGACTGCGTCGCACGAGTAGTCTCGTATTCACCGGCCACGACGACGTTCGAAGGAGAACAGATGCAGGTCAGCGGACAGGGTGCACTCATCACGGGCGGAGCCTCGGGGCTCGGTCTCGCCACAGCACGACGCCTCACAGCGGCCGGAGCCCACGTCACCATCGTCGATCTCGGCTCGTCGAAGGGGGCTGAGCTCGCAGAGGAGCTCGGCGGACTCTTCGTCGCGGCCGACGTCACCAGCGCCGACGAGGTGCAGGCCGCCGTCGCCGCCGCTCAGGCCGCGGCACCCCTGCGCGTGGTCGTGAACTGCGCGGGCATCGCCCCGCCCGCGAAGGTGCTCGACCGCGACGGCAACCCGACCGCGCTCGCCGACTTCGAGCGCGTGGTGCGCATCAACCTCGTCGGCACGTTCAACGTCACCTCCCAGGCATCCGCCGTCATCGCGAAGAACGAGCCGACCGACGGCGGCGACCGCGGCGTCATCGTCAACACCGCCAGCGTCGCCGCGTTCGACGGGCAGATCGGCCAGCCCGCCTACGCGTCGTCGAAGGGCGGCGTGCACGCGATGACCCTGCCGATCGCCCGCGAGCTCGCCCGCTACGGCATCCGTGTCTGCACGATCGCGCCGGGCATCATGGAGACCCCTATGCTCATGGGCCTGCCGCAGGAGGCGCAGGATTCCCTCGGCCAGCAGGTGCCCTACCCGTCCCGTCTCGGCCGGCCCGACGAGTACGCCGCCCTCGTGGAGCACATCGTCGAGAACGGCTACCTGAACGGTGAGACCATCCGTCTCGACGGCGCGATCCGCATGGCGCCGAAGTAATCCCCCCGGCGTTCGAATCGCGCAACTGGTCGGATTCGAGCCCGGAAAACAGCAATTCACGCGATTCGAAACGAGAAGGTGCCCGATGAGCACACTGGCAGGCAAGACCATCCTGATGTCCGGCGGAAGCCGCGGCATCGGCCTCGCGATCGCCCTGCGGGCTGCGCGAGACGGCGCGAACATCGCGATGCTCGCGAAGACCGATACCCCGCATCCGAAGCTCGAGGGCACCGTGCACACGGCCGCCGAGCAGATCCGCGCGGCCGGAGGGCAGGCTCTGCCGATCGTCGGCGACGTGCGCGACGACGACGACATCACCGAGGCGGTGCTGAAGACGCAGGGCGAATTCGGCGGCATCGACATCGTCATCAACAACGCCAGCGTGATCGACCTGTCGCGCTCGCTCGAGCTCGGCGCGAAGAAGTACGACCTCATGCAGGACGTCAACGTGCGCGGCACCTTCATGCTGTCGCGCGCCGCGGTGCCGATCCTCAAGGATGCCGAGAACCCGCACATCCTGTCGCTGTCGCCGCCCCTCAACCCTTCGCCGAAGTGGCTGGGCGCGCACACCGGGTACACGCTCGCGAAGTTCGGCATGACGATGGTGACGCTCGGCCTCGCCGCGGAGTTCGCCCGCGACGGCATCGCCGCCAACACGCTCTGGCCGCGCACGACGATCGCGACCGCGGCGGTGCAGAATCTGCTCGGCGGAGACAAGGTCATGGCCGCGAGCCGCACGGCCGACATCTACGCGGATGCCGCCTACGCGGTGCTGCTCAAGCCGGCGAGTTCGTACACGGGACAGTCGCTCATCGTCGAAGACGTGCTCGAGGCCGACGGCGTGACCGACTTCTCGGGCTACGCCGCGATCCCCGGCACCCCGGATTCGGCCCTGTTCCCCGACATCTTCCTCGACTGACGGATTTCAGAAGAGCAGGTAGACCGCGCCGACCACGGTGAGCACGATGACGATCCGGTCGAACAGTCGCTGATCCATGCGCTTCGCGAGACGGATGCCGGCGAGCGCGCCGATCACGACGAGCGGGGCGAGCACGGCATCCATGAGCAGCACGGGCACGTGGAACAGCCCGAGCCCGGCGAGGAACGGCACCTTCACGAGGTTGATGATCGCGAAGAACCAGGCCGACGTGCCGAGGAAGACCTGCACCGGTGTGCGGGTCGCGAGGAAGTACATCGACATCACCGGCCCGCCCGCGTTGGCGACCATCGTGGTGAAGCCGCCCATGGTGCCGTAGACGCCCGACAGCAGGAGCCCGCCGCGGACCGGTTCGACGGCGTCGGTCTTGTCCTGCCGCCACCGCCGCCCCAGCGTGACGGCGATCATGAGCAGCAGGATGATGCCGATCGCGCGCCGGACGATCCCGTCGCCGGCGAGCGCCAGGAACGCGAAGCCGACCAGCAGTCCCGCGATGACAGCCGGTGCGAGGCGCAGCAGCGTCGGCCAGTGCGCGTGACGGCGGTACGCGATCAGGGCGAAGACGTCGCCGACCATGAGCAGGAGCAGCATGGCCGCGGTCGAGGTGCGGGCGGGCAGCACGGCCGCGAACAGGGCGATCGCGAGGATGTTGCCGCCGGGGATCGCGGTCTTCGAGATGCCGATCGTGACCGCGGCGACGCCGAGGGCCGCCCACGCCCACGGTGCGATGTCGATCATCGGTCGATCTCGGCGACGATCGCGTCGTAGCCCCGGCTCGCGGCGAGATCGCGGGGGACGACGCCGTCGCCGTCGGGGATCGTCACGTCGGCCCCGCCGTCGATCAGCGCGCGCACCACGTCGACGTACGCGCGCGACCCGTCGCCGAGCACGATCGCCTCGTGCAGGGCCGTCCAGTTCAGGTTGTTCACGTGGTTCGGGTCGACGCCGGCGTCGAGCAGGATCCGCACCGTGGAGAGCAGGCCGCGTTCGGATGCCGGGATCAACGCGGTGCCGCCGAAGCGGTTCGTGCTCGCCAGGTCGGCGCCGTGGTCGAGGGTGAGCTGCAGGATCTCGTCGTGACCGCGGGCCCCGGCGTAGAGGTAGGCCGAGTCCTGGATGTCGTCCTTCGCGTTCACGTCGGCCCCGGCCTCGATGAGCAGGCGGGCGGCGTCGACACTGTTCGCCTTGGTGGCGGTCACGAGTGCCGTCATCCCGGCGTCTCCGCGTGCGTCGATGTCGGCGCCGGCGTCCAGCGCCGCCTGGACGGCCGCGGCGTCTCCCGCGGTGGCGGCATCGAGCAGATCACGGGTGGCTTCGGACACGGAGGGCTCCTCGGAGGACGGTGCAGGATCGGTGGAGGCGGCGGCGAGCAGCGTGCTCACGGCGATGGCTGCGGCGAACAGCATCCGTCTCCTTCTCATGGTTCTGGTATACCAAACCGAGCTGGAGGGCGGCGAGGAGTATCAGCCGCGGACGGTGGCGAGGGCTGTCGTGAACCGCACCGCACGCTGCTCGATGTCGGTCCAGTCGGATGCCGCGATCGACGCGCCGTTCGCCAGGTCGCCGCCCGCACCGACCGCCACCGCACCCGCGGCGAACCATGCGGCGAGGTTGTCGGGGCTCACGCCACCGGTCGGCATCAGCGGAGCATCCGGGAACGGTCCGCGCAACGCGCCGAGGTAGGAGGGGCCGCCGAGCGAGGCGGGGAAGATCTTGACGACATCGACGCCGAGGGCGAGCGCGCCCATGACCTCGGTCGGCGTCATCGCGCCGGTCATGACGACCCGGCCGGTGTCGAGCATCGCGCGGGTGAGGTCGGGCAGCGTGCCGGGGCTGACGAGGAACTCGGCTCCGGCGTCGGCGGCGAGCGCGGCCTGCTCGGGAGTCGTGACCGTCCCGGCGCCGACGTACGCGGAATCTCCATGCCGGGCGATGAGCTCGCGGATCACGGCCGGAGCATCCGGGGTCGAGAAGGTCACCTCGATGCCGGTGACGCCGCCGCGGATGATCGCCTCGGACGCCTCCAGTGCGAGTTCGGGGGAGGGAGCGCGGAGCACGGCGAGAATGCCGGTGGTGCGGGCGCGGCTGAGACGGTCGGACATCGGTGCTCCTCGGGGTGGGGTGGTCCCATTCTCCCGGACGCCAACCTGTAATGACAAGTTGCGTCAGCGGGCGCGGCCGAGAGCCCAGGCGTCGATCAGCTCCTTCGAGTCCTTCAGACCCAGCCCGGTGTGCTCGCGGAGCACCTTGATCGCCACGATGCGCTGATCGCCGGCGACGAGCCTGTCGATCTCGGACGCGACAAATGCCGGCAGCGACGCACGCACCGACGCCGGAGTGCGCACGGTCGGGGTGATCGAGGAGTAGGCGGCCGTCGCGTTCGACAGGGCGGCCGTGTGCGGAGCGGTCGTGCTGATCGACCAGTGCTCGACACGGTCCTTCGCCTCCTTCAAACCGACGCCCGTGGCATCGCGGAACAGCTTGATGGCGTGGATCTTCTGCCCTGCCCCGATGAGTCGATCGATCTCGGCGACCACCTGCGGCGTGAGGCCAGAGACCGTGCTGGCCGACGACGACGCCGGCAGCGAGCGCGCGGTCGTCGGAGACGGCGTGAACACCTGCGGCTCGGGGAGCTTCGGGCGCATGCTGCGGAGCGCGGCCGACAGGATCACCACGACGACGACCAGGCCGACGACGATCCCGATGATCCAGATGATGTCCATGGGGCTCAGTCTAGGCAGGCGCTACCCGGCGCCCCAGGGCCTTCCCACCCGCCACCCCGTACCCTTGTACCTATGACCGACACTCCCCGCACGCGCGAGACGCGCCCCGCAGCATCCGCGTCCGCCCCGGAGGGTCGACCCGCGCAGGGCAAGGTCCGCTCCACGAAGCCCGCGCAGGTGCGCCCGGCGACCGAGGGCTGGACCCAGCAGAAGGATGCCGAGGGGCGCCCGCTCCTGCAGTTCGCGAGCCCGAAGCGCGGCAAGCCGCCGGTGCACCTCGCCGACCTGACCCCGGCCGAGCGCGTCGAGAAGGTCAAGGAGCTCGGACTCCCCGGCTTCCGCGCGAAGCAGCTGTCGACCCACTACTTCCGTCACCACACGTCGGACCCCGCCGAGATGACCGACCTCCCCGCGGGCATCCGCGAGGACCTCGTCAGCGGGATGCTGCCGCCGCTGCTCACCGAGGTGCGGCGCCTCGAGACCGACCGCGGCGACACGATCAAGTTCCTCTGGCGCCTGCACGACGGAGCGCTCGTCGAATCGGTGCTCATGCGCTACCCCGGCCGGATCACGCTCTGCGTGTCGAGCCAGGCCGGCTGCGGCATGAACTGCCCGTTCTGCGCGACCGGACAGGCGGGCCTCACCCGCAACATGTCGACCGCCGAGATCATCGAGCAGATCGTGCGTGCGAACCGGCTGATCGCCGAGGGCGGCCTCGGCGGCAAGAAGGCCGACGACCACAGCATGGAGCGCGTCTCGAACATCGTCTTCATGGGGATGGGCGAGCCGCTGGCCAACTACAAGCGCGTCATGGATGCCGTGCGGTCGATGGTCGCCCCGCAGCCCGACGGCCTCGGCATGAGCGCCCGCGGCATCACCGTCTCCACGGTCGGACTGGTCCCGGCGATCGAGAAGCTCGCCGACGAGGGCATCCCGGTGACGTTCGCCCTCTCGCTGCACGCCCCCGACGATCATCTGCGCGACGAGCTCATCCCGGTGAACTCCCGCTGGAAGGTCGACGAGGCGCTCGATGCCGCGTACGACTACTACGCCAAGACCGGCCGCCGTGTCTCCATCGAGTACGCGCTGATCAAGGACATGAACGATCACGCCTGGCGCGCGGACCTGCTCGCGGAGAAGCTCAACCAGCGCGGACGCGGCTGGGTGCACGTGAACCCGATTCCCCTCAACCCGACTCCCGGGTCGATCTGGACCTCGTCCGAGACCTCGGTGCAGAACGAGTTCGTGCGACGGCTCAACGACGCCGGAATCCCGACGACCCTCCGCGACACGCGCGGCAAGGAGATCGACGGCGCGTGCGGTCAGCTCGTCGCGACCACCGAAGACGAAGCCGCCTCCGCCGCGATGGCGTGAGCAGCGCTTTCGAATCGCCTGACTGGTCGGAATCCGGCGCGAAAAGCGACCAGTTGCGCGATTCGAACGCCGTCAGCGCCCGCCGAGGAGCTGCGGGCGGACGGCCTGGAGCCTCTCCTGGAGCGCCTCCAGGAACACCATGACCGCGGGCTGGTTCAGTGCCTCGGGGCGCGCGACCAGCCAGTAGGGCAGTCGCGCCTCGACCGTGTCGGGGAGCAGCCGCACCAGGTCGTCGTGCTGGTCGGCGAGGAACGCGGGCAGCAGCCCGTACCCGGCGCCCGCCCGCGTCGCGTCGACGTGCACGTACACGTTCGTGCTGCCGACGGCATCCGTCATCCCCGGCACGACCCGGCGGGCGTCGTCGAGGGAATCGACGTGGAGCATCGACTCGATGAAGTAGACGAGCGGCTTCCCGGCGAGGTCCTCCGGGCCGGCGGGCGACGGATGCCGGCGCAGATAGTCGCGGCTCGCATAGAGGCCGAGTGCATACTCGGCCAGCTGGATGGCCCGGGCCCGGCGAACCTGAGGACGCCCGACGACAACCTCGAGGTCGGCGCCCGCGCGCTGCTGCGATGCCTGCCGGGTGCCCGTGACGATCTCGAGCCGCACATCCGGATGCTTCTCCTGCACTGCCGCGATCGCCGGCGCCGCGACGAACCCGCTGAACCCGTCGGTCGCCGACAGGCGGATGAGCCCTTCGATGCGCGCGTCGTCGCGGGTGCCGAGGCTTCCCACGGCGCGTTCGACCTCTTCCGCCGCAGCGATCGCCCTGACCCCGAGCGCCGTCAGCTCCCATCCGCCGTCGGCCCGCGAGACCACCCGTCCGCCCAGCTGGGCCTCGAGGGCGGAGATGCGTCGTGCGATCGTGGTGTGGTTCAGACCGAGCTGCTGGCCCGCCGAGGTGTAGCGGCCGGTGCGTGCGACAGCGAGCAGCACGAGCAGGTCGTCCGCGCGGAGAGGAGGTGCGGGGAAATGCGCCATCACGTGTGCAGTTTTGCACATCGGAACCGCTATGTCTGTGCCCTGTGCTGAACTACTCTGCAGGGATGGTGACGCAGCTGGGGACGGTGCGCGGCACCGATCTGAAGGGCCGAACCGCGCTCGTGACCGGCGCGGCGAGTGGGATCGGTGCGGCGTGCGCAGAGGCATTGGCGAGCGCGGGGGCGCGTGTGCTGGTGGCTGACCGCGACGCCGACGGTGCTGAGCGGGTCGCCGCAGAGGTGGGTGGCGACCCGCTCGTCATCGATCTCGCCGACCTCGACGCCCTCGCCGCTCGGGCGTTCGACGCCGACATCCTGGTCAACAACGCGGGCATCCAGACCGTCGCGCCGATCGTCGAGTTCGATCCGACGGACTTCCGGCGGATGCTCGACATCATGGTCACCGCGCCCTTCCTCCTCACGAAGGCCGTCCTGCCGGGGATGTACGAGCGCGGCTGGGGCCGCGTGATCAACATCAGCTCGGTGCACGGCATCCGCGCCAGCCCCTACAAGTCGGCCTACGTCACGGCGAAGCACGCGCTCGAAGGTCTGTCGAAGGTCACCGCCCTCGAGGGGGCGGCCCACGGCGTGACGAGCAACTGCCTCAACCCCGCCTATGTGCGCACCCCGCTCGTCGAGAAGCAGATCGCCGATCAGGCGAGGGTGCACGGCATCGCGGAATCCGAGGTGATCGAGAAGGTCATGCTCGTCGAGTCCGCGATCAAGCGTCTGCTCGAACCGAGCGAGGTGGCCGACCTCGCTCTCTGGCTCTGCGGCGATACGGCTGCATCGGTCACGGGCTCGTCGTATGCGATGGACGGCGGCTGGAGCGCCCGATGAGCGCGGCGGACGAGGTGCTCGCGGCGACGGTCTTCGGGCCGGTTTCCGACGAGCGCGCACTCCTCGCCGTCCACGGCATCACGGCGAACGGCCGTTCCTGGGACACGGTCGCCGCGCACCTCCCCGAGCGGCGCCTCATCGCTCCCGATCTGCGCGGCCGAGGCCGCAGCAACCGGCTTCCCCGGCCGTACGGACTCCGCACGCATGCCGCCGACCTCGCTGACGTGGTGGATGCCGACGGCGGAGGGGCGCGCACGGTCCTCGGCCATTCCATGGGGGCGTTCGCCGCGGTCGCCCTCGCCGCTGCTCGACCCGACCTCGTGGAGCGGCTCGTGCTCGTCGACGGCGGATTCCCGCTCGCACTGCCGCCGGATGCCGCGAGCGTCGACGATCTCGACCTCGGCGTGCTCCTGGGGCCGGCAGCACAGCGACTGGCGATGGAGTTCGCCGACGCCGAGGCCTATCTCGACTTCTGGCGCGCGCACCCCGCCTTCGTGCGCGACTGGTCGCCCGCGGTGGAGACGTACGCGCGGTACGACCTCGACGGGGAGGCGCCGCGCCGCCGTGCATCCGCCGTCGCCGCCGCGATGCTCGAAGACGGCGCCGAGCTGTACGGGCCGGACTGGTACCTCGAGGCGCTGCGCTCGCTGCGGATGCCGGTGACCGTGCTGCGCGCCCCGCGCGGACTGATCGACACCGATCCGCTGTACGCTGCGGGAGCGCTGGAGGACTTCCGTGCGCTCGTCCCGCAGCTCGAGGTGCTCGAGGTGGACGACGTCAACCACTACACGATCCTGTTCGCCGATCGAGGCGCGTCCCGCGTCGCGGCGGCATCGGCATCCGCATCCACGAACCCGACGAAGGAGTCGACATGACCGCTGAACTGTTCGATGGCATCCAGGCGCACCGCGTGGAGACCGCCCGCTACGTCGCCAACGTGCTCGAGCGTCCGGCCGCAGACCCTGCGGCGCCGACGAGCACCGTCGTGCTCGTGCACGGCAACGTGTCGTCGTCGCACTTCTACCAGCCGACCATGCTCGCGCTGCCGGCGGACGTCCGCGCTCTCGCGATCGACCTGCGCGGCTTCGGCGACAGCGAGACCAAGCCCGTCGACGCCACCCGCGGGCTGCGCGACTTCGCCGACGACGTGCGCGCCGTGCTCGATGCTCTCGAGCTCGACGCCGTGCATCTGGTCGGATGGAGCATGGGCGGCGGCGTCGTGCTGCAGGTCGCCCTCGACGCGCCGGAGCGGGTGCTCTCGCTCACCCTCGAGTCGCCGGTCTCGCCCTACGGCTTCGGCGGCACGCACGGACCCGACGGCGCACGCAACGACGCCGACGGCGCGGGCACCGGTGGCGGCGGGGCGAACCCCGACTTCGTCGCGCGCCTGGAGTCCGGCGACACCACCGACGAGGCGCAGACCTCGCCCCGCACCGTCTACCGGACGGCTTACGTGGCCAAGCCCGAGCTGCAGACCGCCCACGAAGACGCCTGGGTCGCCTCGATGCTCACCACCCGCACCGGCGTCGACAACTACCCCGGCGACGGCGTGGCATCGGAGAACTGGCCGGGATTCGCCGCCGGCACCCGCGGCGTGCTGAACACCATGGCGCCGCAGCACCTGGATCTCTCCGGCATCGTCGACCTCGCGGTGAAGCCGCCCATCCTCTGGATCCGCGGCGAGAAGGACGCGATCGTGTCGGACGGCTCGTTCTTCGACTTGAACCAGCTGGGTCTGCTCGGCGTCATCCCGGGATGGCCCGGAGCGGATGTCGCGCCGCCGCAGCCGATGATCGCGCAGACGCGTGCGGTGTTCGAGCGCTACGCGGCGAATGGCGGCACGTACCGCGAGGTGGTGCTTCCTGACGCCGGCCACGCCCCGCACCTCGATGAGGCCGAGGTCTTCGACGCCGAACTGGCCGCGCACATCGGCTGACCGTGCCTGAACCTGGGAGGCGTTCAAAGCACTCTTCCAACGGATGCACAGGCGACCTTTCGTAGATTGTCGGGATGCCCTATTCCGCCCACCGACCGGGTCGCTTCGACTCGCAGGGTCGGATCATCCTCGACGGCGACCCGAACGCCGACACGGATGACCTCGACTTCCTGCGCGAGTTCGAGCCCACCGGCGTCGACGATGCGACGCGCGAAGTGCCCGTGGAGTCGACCCCGGACCCCGAGCCCGATGCCGCCGCCGAGCCCGTCGCGCGGGTGAAGCCCGCAAGGCAGCCGCGCGTGCGCAAGCCGCGTCGCCCGCGCACTCCCGGATCACGCGCGAGGACTCTCGCGATCCTCGGAGGCGCGGAGGGCGAGATCCTCGACCGCGTCCCCGGCGAGACCCCGCGCTTCGTGCAGATGTTCTTCGTGCTCGCCGGCACCGCCCTCGTCTCGGCGATCTCGATGCTGTTCGCGCTGACCACCGGCGTGCAGGCCGCGATCTGGCTGGCCGTGCCGCTCGCGCTGGTGTGGGCGCTCATCATCTTCAACCTCGACCGGTTCCTCACGTCGACCATGACATCGACCCGGAACGTCTGGAAGCTCATCGGCCTCGCCATCCCCCGGGTGATCATGGCCGCGATCATCGGATTCGTCGTCGCCGAGCCGCTCGTGCTGCAGGTGTTCCACAACGACATCGCCCGCGAGGTCGCCTCGACCAACATCACGCAGTCGCAGTCCGACCAGGAGGCGCTCGAGACCGGTCCGGAGAAGATCGCGCTCGATGCGGCATCCGCTCGAGTCGCCGAACTCGAGAACCAGGCCGCCACGGGCATCGTCGCAGGCACGGACTCGTCGTCGGCGACCGAGTCGGCCGCGCAGGCGACGGTCGACGACCTCACCGCCAAGATGACCGCGCAGCAGGCGGTCATCGACCAGGCCCGCACGCTCTACCAGTGCGAACTGACCGGGGAGGGCGCCGGCACGGTCCCCGGCTGCACCGGCGTCAACGGCGAGGGCGCGAGCTCGGATGCCGCGCAGGCGCAGCTCGCCGAGGCGCAGCAGACGTACGACGCCCTGGCCGCGCAGCTGCGCACCGCGAACGAGGAGCTCGCCGCCGCAGGGACAGCCGCCAAGGAGAACACCTCGACGTCGGAGTCGCAGAACCGCGAGCAGGCGCAGTCGCAGCTGCCCGGTGCGCGCGACACCTACGACCAGGCGCTGGCCGCGTACAACGCGCGGGCGGATGCCGTGGCGCAGGGCAACGCGGGAGCGGTCGGACTGCTCAGCCAGATCAGCGGACTCAACCGGCTGAGCGAGAAGGAGCCGACTATCCTGTGGGCGCACATCCTGATCGCGGCCCTGTTCTTCATGATCGAGCTGCTGCCGGTGCTGGTGAAGGTGCTCACGAGCTTCGGCGACCCGAACCTCTACGAGAAGGCGGCCGCGATCCGCAAGCAGGTCGCGCTCGACCGGGTGACGGCCGAAGGCTTCCGCGACCGCGCCGAGATCGTCACGATCCCGGTGCCGGCTGCGACTAGCGCACAGCGCGAGCGGAGGAAACCCCCTGGGCCGGGCCCGTCGCCGCGTG
>NZ_SSDJ01000137.1 GCF_004794465.1 Microbacterium sp. K24
ACTGGCCGCTGCCGACGCGGCCAGCGGTGCGGTCCCCACAGCGGAGGAGCCGTGCGCGCTCGCCGAACGGGTCGCCCGTGCCTCCGGTGCCACCCTCACCGCATGCACGATCCAGGCGTTCGTGGCGACCGTGGAGGCGCAGGCGGCGTACGCTGGTCTGGCTGCCGTCTCCCGCGCCCGTGCCGGGCCACCCGAGGGTCATTGACGGCCGCGCGACCTCACTCACTGTGAACGACCCCACACAGTGGTGTGTATGGTGTGCTTCGAAGAAAGGACGCCCCCTTGGCTGAAGGCAAGAAGCTCGTCATCGTCGAGTCCCCGACGAAGATGCGGTCTATTCAGGGATACCTCGGCGACGGCTATGAGGTGCTCAGCTCCGTCGGCCATATCCGTGATCTCGCCGACAAGAAGGACATCCCGGCCGCCGACAAGGAGGCCTACGGGAAGTACTCGATCGACATCGAGAACGGCTTCGACCCCTACTACGTCGTCTCCGATCGCAAGACGAAGACGGTCGCCGAACTCAAGCGCGCGCTGAAGACCGCCGACGAGCTCCTGCTCGCCACTGATGAGGACCGCGAGGGCGAGGCGATCGCCTGGCACCTTCTCGAGACCCTGAAGCCCAAGGTCCCCGTGAAGCGCATGGTCTTCCACGAGATCACCAAAGACGCGATCGAGGCCGCCGTGGGCAACACCCGCGAGCTCGATCACGACCTGGTCGACGCGCAGGAGACCCGTCGCATCCTCGACCGGCTGTACGGGTGGGACGTCTCGCCGGTGCTCTGGTACAAGGTCAAGACCGGTATCTCGGCGGGCCGCGTGCAGTCCGCCGCCACCCGTCTGATCGTCGACCGGGAACGCGAGCGCATGGCGTTCGTCTCCGCCGAGTACTGGGACGTCGACGCCGACGCCGCAGCGGCCGGCACCTCGTTCAAGATCCGCCTCGTCCGCGTCGACGGCGGGCAGCTCGCCCGCGGCACCGACTTCGACGACACCGGAAAGCTCAAGAAGGCCGTCGTCATCCTCGACGAGGCCACGGCGGCAGCCCTCGCCCAGGCGATCGACGCCGTCGGCGCCGGCAAGGTCACCAAGGTCGAGGCGAAGCCCGGCACCCGCAGCCCCTACGCGCCCTTCACGACCTCGACGATGCAGCAGGAAGCCGGCCGCAAGCTCTCCATGGGAGCGAAGCAGGCGATGGGCGTCGCGCAGCGCCTGTACGAGAAGGGCTACATCACCTATATGCGCACCGACTCCACGTCGCTGAGCACCCAGGCGGTGCAGGCGGCGCGGAGCCAGGCTGTGGCACTCTACGGCGACGCCGCCGTGCCGCTGAAGCCGCGTGTCTACAAGTCCAAGAGCAAGAACGCGCAGGAGGCGCACGAGGCGATCCGCCCCTCGGGTGACAACTTCCGCACACCGGCGTCCCTCTCCAGCGAACTCGACCGCGACGAGCAGCGCCTCTACGACCTCATCTGGAAGCGCACGGTCGCCAGCCAGATGGCCGACGCGAAGTACGAGACGACGACCGTCACGATCGCTGTCGACACCTCCGCCGAGCTCAAGGGCGAAGGAGCCGCCAAGGTCGCCGAGTTCACGGCATCCGGCACCGTCTACACGTTCAAGGGCTTCCTCGAGGCGTACGAAGAAGGTCGTGACGAGAAGCGCGGAGACGCCGACGCGGCCGAGAACCAGTCGCTCCCGGCCGTCGCCGTGGGCGACGAGCTCGCCGTGTCGGATGCCGAGGCCAAGGGCCACCGCACCACGCCGAAGCCCCGCTACACCGAGGCCTCGCTCGTCAAGGTGCTCGAGGAGAAGGGCATCGGCCGTCCGTCGACCTTCGCCTCGATCCCCGAGACGATCCTCGACCGCGGCTATGCCGTCAAGCGCGGCCAGGCGCTCGTGCCGACCTGGCTCGCCTTCAGCGTCGTGCGACTGCTCGAGGAGCACTTCGCCGACCTCGTCGACTACGACTTCACGGCCGCGCTCGAAGACGACCTCGACACCATCGCCCGCGGCGAGCAGAACCGCGTCGAATGGCTGAAGTCGTTCTACTTCGGCTCCGACTCGCGCACCGGACTGCGTCAGGTGGTCGACAACCTCGGCGAGATCGACGCGCGTGCGCTGAACTCCACGCGCATCACCGACACGGCCACCCTCCGCTTCGGAAAGTACGGTCCGTACCTCGAGATCACCGACCCGGAGAACCCCGACGCGAAGCCGCGCATCGTCAACGTGCCGGAGGATCTCGCGCCGGACGAGCTCACCCAGGCCAAGGCGCAGGAGCTCATCGACGCTCCCGTCGCCGGCGACCGCGTTCTGGGGGAGAACCCCGAGAACGGCAAGATCATCGTCGTCAAGGACGGCCGGTTCGGTCCGTACGTCCAGGAGAACGACCCGGTGTCGGAGGACGCCGCCGTCGATGAAGCGACGGGTGAGGTCGTCGAGGCGCCCAAGCCGAAGCGGGGAGCCAAGAAGGAGACGGCGCCCAAGCCGCGCACCGGGTCGCTGTTCCGGTCGATGTCCGTCGACTCGATCGATCTCGAGACCGCGCTGCAGCTGCTGAGCCTTCCCCGCGTGGTCGGCACCGACCCGGAATCCGGTGAGGAGATCACGGCCCAGAACGGCCGGTTCGGTCCCTACCTGAAGAAGGGCACGGACTCCCGGTCGCTCGAGAGCGAATCGCAGATCTTCGACGTCACCCTCGAGCAGGCGCTCGAGATCTACGCGCAGCCGAAGTACGGTGCGGGGCGTCGAGCCTCCAGCGCGCTGGTCGAATTCGATGCCGATCCGGTCAGCGGCAAGCCGATCCGCATCCGCGACGGTCGCTTCGGCGCGTATGTGACCGACAGCGAGACGAACGTCACGATCCCGCGCGGACAGAAGGTCGAAGACATCACGTTCGAGCTCGCGGTCCAGATGCTCGCCGACAAGCGCGCCAAGGGTCCTGCTCCCAAGCGCGGCGCCCGTTCGACGGCGGCCAAGAAGGCCCCGGCCAAGAAGGCCCCGGCCAAGAAGGCTCCCGCGAAGAAGCCGGCGGCGAAGACCGCCGCCTCGAAGTCCACCGCCTCGAAGACCGCGGCGAAGAAGACGGATGCCGCGACCTCTGCAGCACGCTCCGCCGCTGCGAAGAAGGCGGCGGCGACGCGTGCGGCGAACGCGGCAGCGAAGGCGGACTCGTGACCCCAGGTCGCGGTATGTGGATCACGCTCGAAGGCGGCGACGGCTCGGGCAAGACCACGCAGTCGAACCTGCTCGCGTCGTGGCTGACGGATGCCGGTCGCACCGTGCTCCGCACGCGCGAGCCGGGCGGGTCGGAGGTCGGGCAGCTGATCCGCGACATCGTTCTGCACCACCGGGGCGACATCGCCCCGCGGGCCGAGGCCCTGCTGTATGCCGCCGACCGGGCGCATCATGTCTCGACCGTGGTCCGACCGGCTCTGGCGCGGGGCGAGGTCGTGCTGCAGGATCGGTATCTCGACTCCTCCGTCGCGTACCAGGGAGCCGGGCGCGTGCTGGATGCGACCGAGATCCGCGACCTGTCGCTCTGGGCCGCCGAGGGGGCACTCCCCGACATGACGATCCTGCTCGACCTCGACCCGGGCGCAGCTCGTGTACGCCTCGACTCGGCCGACAAGCCGTTCGACCGACTCGAGGCGGAGAAGGCGGAGTTCCACGCCCGCGTCCGCGATGCGTATCTGGCTCTCGCCGACGCAGAACCCGCGCGGTTCCTGGTGGTCGACGCCGCGGCATCCGCTGACGAGATCGCCGCCGTGATCCGCGCCCGCGTCGACACCCTGCTCGCCTCCGACTGAGCGGCGAGAGCGGCGGCGCGTACGCGGTGCGGCGGGCGTCGGTGCTCCCGATTAGGCTGAGCACATGCCCCAGACTGTCGCCGCCCCCTTCCCGTGGGCCGATGTGTGGGGGCAGGACGAGGCCGTCGAGACTCTGCGCGACGCGGCGTCCGATCCGTCCGCGCTGTCCCACGCGTGGCTCATCACGGGCCCGCCCGGATCAGGGCGATCGACGCTCGCGCATGCCTTCGCCGCCGCGCTGATCGCCGATAGACCAGACGATGAGAACACGATGCGCCAGGTCCTCGCCGGCACGCATCCCGACGTCACGGCGCTGCGCACCGACAAGGTCATCATCACGATCGCCGAGGCGCGCGCTCTCGTCGAACGGTCGTATTTCGCCCCGTCCGCCGGCCGCTACCGGGTCATCATCGTCGAAGACGCCGACCGCATGGTCGAGCGCACATCGAACGTGCTGCTCAAGGCGCTCGAAGAGCCGCCGGAGCAGACGGTGTGGATCCTGTGCGCGCCGAGCGAGGCAGACCTGCTGCCGACCATCCGCTCCCGGGTGCGCTCGCTGCGGCTCCGCGAACCCGACGTGGCCGACGTCGCCCGTCTCATCAGCCTGCGCACCGGCGTCGACGAGGTCATCGCCGAACAGGCCGCCCGGCACGCGCAGCGCCACATCGGCATGGCGCAGCGCCTTGCCACCGACGACTCCGCTCGCCGCCGACGCGACGAGACGCTGCGCTCCGTCCTGGGCGTGCGCGGAGTCGGCGACGCCGTCGAGGTGGCCGGCCGGATCATCCAGGCCGCCACCGAGGATGCCAAGGCCCTCACGGCCGAACGTGACGCGACCGAGCGCGCCTCGATGCTCCGCACGGTCGGTATCGCCGAGGGTCAGTCCGTGCCGCCGGCGCTCCGTGCGCAGCTCTCCGCGCTCGAAGACGATCAGAAGAAGCGCGCGACCCGAAGCCTCCGCGACGGCATCGACCGCGTTCTCACCGATCTGCAGTCCCTGTTCCGCGACGTCGTCATGCTGCAGTTCGGCAGAGGCGACGATCTGATCAACAGCGAGCTGCGCACCGAGCTGAGCGCGCTCGCATCCGCCTGGCCCGAGACACGTACTCTTGTCGTACTTGACCACCTTGCCGAGACGCGGCAGTCGCTGGAGCGGAACGTCGCCCCGCTGCTCGCCCTGGAGAGCTTGCTCGTGACGATCACGAGCGGGAGGAAACCGTGAACAATCGATCGACTTCCCGCTTCCGCCGCGCAGCCGCGATCATCGCGGGCCTGGCCGCGGCGACCGTCGCCCTGTCGGGCTGTCTGTACGCGATGATCCCCGAGCAGGCGGCGCCGCGTCCCTCGTCGACCAACGCCCCCGACACCGAGGGCGTCGCCGAAGACCTGCTGCCGTTCTACTCGCAGACGCTGACGTGGACCGAGTGCGGCACCGGATTCGACTGCACCGACGTGCGGGCTCCGCTCGACTGGGAGAACCCGGGGGAGGGGGAGATCACCCTTTCCGTCGTCCGCCACCAGGCCGAGGGCACCGCGATCGGCTCGCTGCTCACCAACCCCGGGGGCCCCGGTGCGAGCGGGGTCGACCTGGTCCAGAACAGCCTCGACTTCGCCGTCGGCGCCGACCTCATCGAGAACTACGACGTGATCGGCTTCGACCCTCGGGGCGTCGGCGCATCGACCGCCGTCACCTGCTTCGATGCCGCGGCGATGGATGACTACCTCTACGGCATCCCGGCCGCACCGCGCGGCACGCCGGAGTGGGAGGCGGAGCTGCTCGACTCGCACAAGGCCTTCGCCGACGCGTGCGACGCGAACAGCGGCGGCATCCTGCCGTACATCACCACGATCAACGCCGCGCGCGACATGGATCTGATCCGCGCGGTGCTCGGCGACAAGCAGCTGAACTACCTCGGCTACTCCTACGGCACGTTCCTCGGGGCGACCTACGCGAAGCTCTACCCCGAGAAGGCGGGTCGGCTCGTGCTCGACGGTGCCATCGACCCCGCCGTCCCCGGGCTCGAGGTCGGCGCCACTCAAGCTCTCGGCTTCGAATCGGCGCTGCGCGCCTACATGCAGAACTGCCTCGATTCCGGCAGCTGTCCGTTCAACGGCACCGTCGACGACGCGATGGCCGACCTCGGAGCGCTTCTCGCGAGCGCCGACCGCACCCCTCTGGCGAGCGGCGACGGACGCATGCTGGGAGCGGACTCGCTGATGACGGGCATCATCGCGGCGCTGTACTCGGAAGACAACTGGGGCATCCTCACCCAGGCGCTCGAGGAAGCACTGCAGGGCGACCCGACGACGGCGTTCCTTCTCGCCGACTTCTACAACGGCCGTGAGAACGGCTCGTACATCGACAACTCCTCGGAGGCGTTCCGTGCGTACAACTGCATGGACTACCCGGTCGAAGACGACCCCGACGCCGAGGCCGCGATCGAGAAGAAGATCGCCGAGGGCGCCCCGACGATCGCCCCGTACTGGAACGGACCCGACTCCTGCTCGGTGTGGCCGTACCCGCCCACGGGCACGCGCGGCGAGATCACGGCCGAGGGTGCAGGCCCGATCGTCGTCGTCGGTACGACCAACGACCCGGCGACCCCGTACGAGTGGTCGGAGTCGCTCGCCGGTCAGCTCGAAGAGGGCGTGCTGATCACCCGCGTCGGCGAGGGCCACACCGGATACAACAAGGGCAACTCGTGCGTCGACGACGCCGTCGAAGCGTTCCTGATCGACGACGTGGTGCCCGAAGACGGCCTGCGCTGCGAGTGACGCGGGCTCGATTCGCGACCGCGGACGAGACAGGGTAATATCGGTGATCGCGCCGCTCACGCGTCGCACGCCGCTTTAGCTCAGTCGGCAGAGCATTTCACTCGTAATGAAAAGGTCGTCAGTTCGATTCTGACAAGCGGCTCCGAAGGCCCCGTGATGCGAAGAACATCACGGGGCCTTTCCCTTTCCCGTGGCGTATTCCCACGGCGTACCCTCGAACCATGAGCAGAGCACTTCTCATCGTCGATGTGCAGAACGATTTCACCGAGGGTGGCGCCCTCGCCGTCGAGGGAGGCGATGCGGTGGCTTCCGCGGTGTCGACTTTCCTGGCCTCGCACGCCGCGGATTACGCCGTGGTCATCGCGTCACGCGACTGGCATCATGCCGAGGGCGACAACGGCGGGCATTTCCACGAGAGCCCGGACTTCGTCGACACCTGGCCGGCGCACTGCGTCGCCGGCACGGAGGGTGCGGACTACGACCCCTTGCTGACGACGGATGCCGTCACGCATCACGTGCACAAGGGCCAGGGGGTTCCCGCGTATTCGATGTTCGAAGGCAAGACGGAGGACGGGTCGACCGTCGGAGCGGTGCTGACCGATGCCGGCGTCGTCACCGCCGATGTCGTGGGCATCGCGACCGACCACTGCGTGCGTGCGTCTGCGCTCGACGCGATCGCGCACGGCATCCGGGTGCGGGTGTTCACGGATCTGGTCGCCGGCGTCGGTGCGGAGTCGAGCGAGGCCGCCCTGGCGGAGCTGGCGCATGCGGGCGCGGAACTCGTCGAGAGCACCGAGGCGTGAGCCGCAGCGTTCTGCTGCTGCGGGCGGTGAACGTCAGCGGCCGCAACAAGGTGCCGATGGCGCGCCTGCGTGAAGTGCTGGACGCGGAGACCGACCTGACCGACGTATCCACGTACATCGCCAGCGGGAACATCATCTGTGCGACGCCGAAGAAGCCTGGCGCCGCGTGCAAGGCCGTCCATGCGGCGATCGTGGCGGAGTTCGGCGTCGACACCCCGGTGATCCATCGCACGCGCGCGCAGCTCGTCGCCTCGGAGAAGGCTCAGCCGTTCCCCGAGGGCGAGGAGAAGTTCGTGCACGCCATGTTCCTGGAGGGCTCGAGCAGGGCCGGCGCGGTGGAGGCGCTCGAACACCGGCTGCTTCCCGGCGAGCGGCTCGCGCTCATCGGCGACGACCTCTGGATCGACTACGGAAGCGGCGGGGTGCATTCGACCAAGCTCACCGGGGCGGTGCTGGATCGCGCACTCGGCGTCGCGGGAACGGCGCGGAACCTCCGCACCGTCCGGAAGCTCATCGAGCTGACCGCATGAGCGAAGCGGATGCCGTCGCGCTGGCGCTTCCCTTCACCGGGCGGTGGCTGGTGCAGAACAGTCCGGCATCCCGCGTACCCAGTAACGGCACCGAGCTCTACGGCACCTCTCATGCGATCGACTTCGTGCCGGTGGGCGATGACGGACGCAGCGCGCCGCGCACTCTCGCGAGCATGTTCACGACCGAGCGCCCCGACGGTTTCGCCGGCTTCGGCCGACCGATCCTCGCGCCGGTGTCCGGCGAGGTCGTCGCCGTCCTCGACGGACAGGCCGACCACGCCGCCCGTCGCTCGGCGTTCGCGCTGATCGGCTACGCGCTCACGCAGCCCTCCCGCATCCGGCGCGGCGCGTCCGCGATCGCCGGCAACCACGTCGCGATCCGCGTGGGCGACGCGCTGGTGCTGCTCGCGCATCTGCGTCAGGGGAGCGTCCGCGTGCGGCCAGGCCAACGCGTCGTCCTGGGAGAGCCGCTGGGCGAATGCGGCAACTCCGGAAACAGCACGGAGCCGCACCTGCACGTGCAGGTCTGCCCGTCCTTCGAGCGGAACGCCCGCGGCATCCCGCTCCTGTTCACGAACCGGGTCGGAGGTCGCTGGGTGCCCCGGAACGGTGAGATCGTCACCGCCTGAGCACGTCGTTCACGGCTGCGGAGCGGAGAATCCGATGCTGACGGCGGCCGGCGGCATCTGCGGATGCGGCTGCAGGTCGACGCGACGCATCGCGCACTCGGCGCACCGCACGTAGAGCACGGTGCCCTCGCTGGTCGGATGCCGCGACTCGACGAGCCACGCGTGCTCATGCGTCGTCGGCTGCGGGATGCGGGGGATGGGGAGGGTGTGCAGTGCGGTCATGGATCCAGCGTGATGTAATGCTCTTATGCATCTCAACCCTTACGGTGAATATGCAGTCCTTCTGGCGGCATCCCTCGCCAACGACTGGCCGGAAGACCGTGCCGGCATCGAGGAGCGCACGCTGCAACTCGGGATGACCCAGACCTTCCCGCCCGCCCCCGACGATCACGCGAAGATCAGAGCGATCGTCGACGACTGGCTGAAGATCGTCGACGAACCGGATGCCGATGCCCGCGCCCGACTGCTGAACGCGGAACTCGCCGCCGCGGCCGCCTATCCGCGGCTGACGAACCACGACGGCGAAGGATGGCACCTGCACTACCGCGACGACGTGAAGTCCCTGCCGTACGTTCTGAGGGCCATCATCAACCTGGGCACGTCACTGCACCTCGTCACGCGGGGGATGAGCCGATTGGGGCGCTGCCAGGCGGTTCCGTGCACCAACGTGGTGGCGGATGTGACGCGGAACGGCCGTCAGCGCTTCTGCTCGGTGCGCTGCGCGAACCGGGCCGCCGTCCGACGGCACCGGGCGCGCAGCGTCTGAGATCGGGCGTTCCGGCCGTCAGGCCGTCTGGCCGGCGTGCGTGCCTTCGCCGATCTCCTCGACGACCTTCGCGTTGAACGCGGGGAGGTCGTCCGGGGTGCGGCTGGAGACCAGGCCCTCGTCGACCACGACCTCTTCGTCGACCCAGGTCGCCCCGGCATTGCGGAGGTCGGTCTGCAGGCTGGGGTAGCTCGTGAGGGTGCGCCCGTCGACGACGCCGGCCTCGATGAGAATCCACGCGCCGTGGCAGATCACTCCCACCGGCTTGTGCTGATCGAAGAACGCGCGGGCGAGGGCGATCGAGGGCTTGTCCATGCGCAGGTGATCGGCGTTCACGACGCCGCCGGGCAGCACGAGCGCGTCGAACTGGTCCGCGGTGGCATCCGCGGCCGTGAGGTCGACCGACTGCTCGTGGCCGTTCTTGCCGGTGATGCGGCCGCTGTCGGGAGCGATCAGAGTCGCACTCGCGCCCTCGGCGGTCACCGCGTCCCACGGGCTGGTCAGCTCGCTGTCCTCGAATCCGTCTGTCGCCAGGAATGCCACTCGGCTGCCGGTGAGAGTCATCGTTCGTCCTTTCGTGGGGAGTCATGTCCCGGCGGGATCACGGGAACACGGTTCGACTCTCTCGCGGAGGGCGGAGATGGTGAAAGGGGGTGGTCGAACGCGGACGGCGGTGCTATACGCGGGTCGAGGCGGCGGGGAGCGCCTCAGGCCAGGTATCGCCCCAGCGCCTCGAGGAGGCCGCGAGTGCCCTGCTCGCGCCCGACCCCGCCCTCCCAGAACTGGTCGAAGAAGACGCCGTGCTCGATGTGCGTGAATCGGGTGCCTCCGTCGATCGCCTCGAACTCGAGAGACGCCACGGAGGTCGACATGTGCACGCCGTCGATCCACATGTCGTAGGTCGTCACGATGCGGACGTGTTCGACGATGTCGGTGTAGGTGGCTTCATAGCGCGAGGTCGGACGGTCATGGAACGCGCTCTCGGCGATGTCGCGTCCGCCGACACGGAAGTCGAAGACCCACTCGCGGGCCTTCATCGATGATCCCGCTCCCCACCAGCGGAGCTTCTCGTCTTCCACGGCGAAGGCGTCCCAGACGCGCTCGACGGGGGAGGGGTAGTCCCGGGTGAGGTCGAACCCGGAGCGGGCGAGCCGGCGCTCTGTCGTCATCGGCTCGTCCTATCGGGTCAGGGTGACGTGGATCTCGCCGCTCTCGGCGACCTCCGTCGTCACGGTGTGGGTGAGGTCGAACCCGCGCAGGTCGTCCCACAGGCGATTGCCGCGACCGAGGAAGATCGGCGCGACCATCAGGTGCAGGTCGTCGACCAGGCCGGCGCGCAGGAAGTCTCGCGCCGTGCGGTATCCGCCGCCGATGCGCACGTCGAAACCGCCCGCGGCCTCGGTGGCTTCGGCGAGCACGTCTTCGATCGCGGCGTCGCGGAAGTGGAAGGTCGTGCCCCCGTCCATGGGGATCGGTGGACGAGGAGCCGTGTGGGTGAGCACATAGACCGGAGTGCCGAACGGAGGGGTGTCTCCCCACCACCCCTTCCAGTCCGCATCGTCGGGGAAGGTGTGGAGGCCGAACATCCCCGCCCCCATGATCTCGGCGCCGATGCCGTCGAAGAACGACCTCGCGTACCTGTCGTCGACGCCGGTCGTGCCGGCGCCGCTGGTGTCGCCGAAGATCTTCTCGCGGAAGGTGCGGGTCGCTGCATACGCGGCGGTGATGCGCCCCCAGTCCTCGCCCATCGGATTCTCGGGCGTGGGCGTCGGGTCGGCAGGCGTGTAGCCGTCGAGTGACGTGAACAGGTCCATGCGAACGCGGGTCATGTCAGTTCTCCTTCGGGGTGGTGCGGGTGAGATGGATGCCGAGGCGATCGGCCTGATGCTCGGCGGGAGTCCGCTGCTCACCCAGCCACAGGTGCAGCACGTCGAGGGCGCCGGGTCGAAGGGTCACGGTGCGGACGCGTCCGTGCTTCTCCGAGGTGATGACGCCCGCGTCTTCGAGCACGCGGAGGTGCTGCATGAGCGACGGCAGCGCCATCGCGAACGGGGCCGCGAGGTCGGACACCACCGCGGGGGACTTCGCCAGCCGCTCCACGACAGCGCGACGCGTCGGATCCGCGAGAGCGCGGAGCACGGCGTCGACGTCATCCTGATAGTTAGGCATTTGCCTAACTGTACGACAAGGCGTCGATGTCGGCAAGGGGCTCGTTCATGGCGAGAGAACGCCAATTCCTTCCCATCCGCTCATAGGTCGCGATCGCATGGCAGTTCCGGCAGCGCACGTCGCACTTCTCGACCTCGGCAGCCACCAGAGGGATGTTGAAACCGTTCCGCACCAGCTGCATGACTCCGTCACGCTTGCCACTGCCCGGACGATGATCGAAATCGAGGACTCTGAGATCGCGCTCTCCGCAATCCACGCAGGGATGACGTCGCAGGTACTCGGAGATGAACGCGATACTCGCTCGTCTCTGTGCGTTCGACCTCTCACGGATCACCGCGATGTGGTGGTCTCGGTTGCGCGCATAGTAGGCGCGAGACGACGCACGGTTGCACTCTCGGCAGACCTCTTGCCGTCCGTCGGTGCGCGAAGACTTCCGATTGAAATCGGAGAACGGCTTGATCTCTCGGCAGGCGCCGCAGCGCTTCCTCGGCTCATCCGGCGCGGATGAAGACGGTGGATCCTGCATGTCGGCCCCAGCTCTCTCGCTGTGGGCACGATAGCGCGACCGTCCGACAGGCGTGAGTGTCGCGCCGGGAGATATACGGGTGGGCCCTGTGGGGATCGAACCCACAACCCGCGGATTAACTTGCCACTTCGGCTTTCGCCGCCGCCGTTACCGGCGTTCGTGGTCTGGACTGTCCCTTCACCAAGGCTCCCGCCGTAGGTGCCACCCGTCCAGTCTCTACACCTTCCGGACCGATGGTCCGGCTTGGCTCGGGATTGCCAACTGGTCTCCCAGGAAGGGTTCCCCGACTTTGAGTGGTGTCATCCTCGAGGTTTCCCCCGAGGCGCTCCTATTTTGTTGAAGTCCGCTGCTCTGCCAATTGAGCTAAAGGCCCGTGCGACAAGTCTAGTGCGCACAGAAGGGGCCGCCGGTGAACAGTGTCACCGACGGCCCCTTCTCCTTCTCACGTTCCTCCCCCGAGACGAGAGAAGGTCGCTTGCCGGGAAAGCCCCTCCCGGCAGGTTCTGTCCCTGATTACATCGGGGGCATCAGGACCGTGTCGATGAGGTACACGGTCGCGTTGGCGGTCTGGACGCCACCGCAGATGACGGTGGAGGTTCCGTTGACCATCAGGTCGTCTCCGCTGCCGGTGACCTCGAGGTCAGCGCCCTGAACGGTCGGGTGCGTGCCGACGATCTCGTCCGGAGCGATCTGGCCGGGGACCACGTGGTACGTCAGGATCGAGCTCAGCAGGGCGCTGTCGGTCTTGAGCGTCTCGATGGTGGCGGGGTCGATCTTCGCGAAGGCGTCGTCCACCGGTGCGAAGACGGTGAACTCGTCACCGTTGAGCGTGTCGACGAGGTCGACGTCGGGGTTGAGCTGACCGCTGACCGCGGCGACGAGCGTCTTCAGGAGGGGGTTGTTGGAGGCGGCCACGGCGACCGGGTCCTTCGACATGCCCTCGACGGAACCTGCGCCGTCCGGGACCTGCTCGGCGTATGCGGCGCAGCCGGCGCCGACGAGGTTCGCGGCCGGGTCCATCGCCTCTTCGCTGGGCGCTGCCGACTCGGAGGTCATCGGCTCCGACGACTCCTCTTCAGCCGGGGTGCTTCCCATCGAACAGGCGGAGAGCAGGAATGCGCTCGCCAGCGTGAGAGTGATTGCCGCAGTGACCTTCTTCTTGGTGCTGAACATCTCGAGCTCCTTCAGATTGAGCCACGGCCTCTCCGTGGCGTCGAGATGTGTTCGGAGCCCCGTCGCGATCGGATGGGGGAAATCTCGGAATCGGTTTTTTCGTCACCAATCCGTGATGTTCGCGGGCCTCGACGATCTCTCTCGCCTATAGGGGAGTATTCGCTCACGATCGGGTGACGCTGCACGAGAACGGGGGCAAGATGCGGCATGCTTGTAAGGATGGTCATCGATGGAATGGAAGTGCCCGAGGACGGGACGGCGAACGATGCCGTCGCCACCCTCCTCGTCCGCACCGCCGCCGGTGATCAGCAGGCCTTCGCGGAGCTCTACGACTCGCTCTCGTCCCGCGTCTTCGGACTCATCCTGCGCGTGCTGGTGAACCGCTCCCAGAGCGAGGAAGTGCTCCAGGAAGTTTTCCTCGAGATCTGGCAATCCGCTTCGCGCTTCGCTCCGAACAGAGGTCAAGGACGAGCGTGGGTGATGACAATCGCACACCGTCGGGCCGTGGATCGGGTGCGTGCATCCCAGTCCAGTGCGGACCGTGATGTGCGGGCGGGTCTCAGGGACATCGGTGTGGCGCACGACAGTGTGGCCGAGCAGGTGGAACTCGGGATCGACGGCGAGAAGGTCGTCGAAGCACTCACAGGACTCCCGGAGGCGCAGCGCGAAGCTCTCGTGCTCGCTTATTACGGTGGTTACAGTCAGAACGAGATTTCGGTGCTCGTGGGAGCACCATTGGGGACGATCAAGACACGCATGCGAGACGGGCTCACCCGTCTTCGAGCAGCCATGGGGGTGACAGCATGAACGAGCAGGAGTTCGCAGAACTCGCGGCAGGAGCCGCCATGAACGCATTGACGCCCGACGACGAGCGTCGCTTCCGCCATGCTCTCGTCGCCCACCCCGAGTGGCGCGGCATCGCCGAAGCCGACGTAGAGACCGCCGAGATGCTCTCCCTGTCGACTGTTCCGGAGACCCCGCCGGCCGGTATCCGGGCCGCGCTACTGGCCCAGATCGCGGAGACCCCGCAGGGCGGGATCCCGGCAGAACCGGCGGAATCTCCCGAATCCGCCGATGAGCTTCCGCGTGCCGATTCCGCGGCGTCCATCACGGCTCCGCGCCGGTGGAGCCGTGCCATCTTCGCGCTCGCCGCGTGCCTCGCGGTGCTCGTCGGTGTGGGCATCGGCGCCGTCGCACTCAACCAGCAGCTGAATCGTCCGGCATCCGTCGTCGCGCTGCAGGAGATCCAGTCCGCGCCCGACGCGCAGAAGGCCACGGTCGAGCTCGCCGACGGCGGCACAGCCACGGCGCACTGGTCGGCATCGGCCGGCGCCGCGGTGCTCGTCACCGACGGCATCCCCGCACCCGCAGACGGAAAGAGCTACGAGCTCTGGTTCGTCCGCGACGAGACGGCGGTTCCTGCCGGCGTCTTCGCGGTCGAGGACGGTCGTGCCACGGCCCAGCTCGAAGGCGACATGCACGCCGGCGATGTGATCGCCGTCACGGTCGAGCAGGCCGGAGGCTCGCCGACGGGAACGCCGACGACGGATCCGTTCATCGTGATCCCGACGGCCTGATCCCGACGGCCTGATCCCGACGGCCTGATCCGCCCGGAACGCGGGTAGCCTGGTTCGATGCCCGAGCAGCATCGCCGTCCCATCCGTCGACCGACCAGCGCCTTCGACAACATCGTCGGCGCGCACGATCCCGCCGAGGAGACGCGCGTCGCCCACGCGACGGCATCCGCTCTGCTCACCCGCGTGCGCGCGGACGAGAGCGGGGCGAGCGCCGAGCGCCTGGTCGCCTTCACGGCTGAGCACGGCATCGACGAGATCGCAGAACTCTGGTCGAAGGCGCCGTCGCGCACGCTGCCCGGAGCTCTGTGGCGGCTCTACGTGCTGCAGCTGGCGATCCACGGCGACCCGCACACGGCGGCCCTGCTGTACGAACGAGGCCGCGTCGAACTGCACTCCGCCGACATCGTCATCGCGGGTGCGCCTGTTCCGGCGGAACCGGACGAACTGGTCGCGCTCATCGACACGATCCTCCGCGGCGCGTTCCGCGGGGACTTCGCCGTCGCACTCGATCGTGCGGCTGCGTTCTGTCGAGTGCAGGCATCCGGCGCGACGCACACGGCCGACGACTACGAGCCGACCGAGCCGGCGCGGGCGAGCGAGCTCACGACGAGAGCCCTGCGTCTCAGCAGCTACGGGCAGGACCTCTCGGCTGCTGCAGTGCTCTGGCGTCTGGGTTCCCTGGCCTAACGGGAACGGGGGCACGAAAGCTCCCGCGCAGAGAAAGACCGGGCCGCAAGAACGCCTCTCGGCGGAAGGCCGCTCAAAGCGGCAAAAATTGGAGCCCGGGGTTATGCGGCCCGGCCATTCGATTATAACGCGAGACCCCGATCGGTATTCCCGGACCGTAGGCTCGGAGGATGAACCGGCGCTTCGCACTCATGATCGATCCCGTCGCGGCCGACGAGGACCGCTCCGACTTCGGCGACACCTTCACCTTGGTGGACGCCGCGGCCCCTGCCCTGAGTGTCGGGGAGCTCAGCACCCAGCGCGGTGACGGCGTCTTCGAGTCCATCGGCGTGGTGGACGGACACGCGCAGGAGGTGGTGCCGCATCTCGAGCGGCTCGCGCACTCGGCGCGACTGTGCGACCTCCCCGCACCGCATCTGCCGCAGTGGAGGCAGGCGATCGACGAGGCCGCCCGCCAGTGCGGGGAGGGCGAGGCGGTCATCAAGCTGATCCTCAGCCGCGGCGTCGAGCACGGACCGACGCCGACCGCCTGGGTCACCGCCGCGCCGGCAGCCGACTTCTCGCGCGTGCGCGCCGAGGGCGTGCGGGTCGTGACGCTCGACCGCGGGTACGACCTGGGAGCGGCGGAGCGGGCGCCCTGGCTGCTCCTCGGCGCCAAGACGCTCTCCTACGCCGTGAACATGGCCGCGCTGCGCGAGGCGCACCGTCGCGACGCGGACGACGCGATCTTCCTGTCGAGCGACGGCTTCGTGCTCGAGGCGCCGACGGCGTCGCTCATCCTCCGCTTCGGCGACCGCTTCGTGACGCCGGCGCCGAACGGCGGCATCCTGCACGGCACGACGCAGCTGAGCGTCTACGAGCACCTGTCCGCGCGCGGGTTCGAGGTCGGATACGACCGCATCCCGGCATCCGATCTCCCTCGGGCGGATGCCGCGTGGCTCGTGTCGAGCGTGCGTCTCGCAGCCGCGATCACCGCTGTCGACGGGGCCTCGCTGCCGGTCGACCAGGCCCTCACCGACGAGCTGAACGCCTACCTGCTCTCACCGCGCGACTGACGCGTCGGTGCACAGCACGGGAAAGGCCCGGAGACCGACGTCCCCGGGCCTTTCTCATGCCAGACCTCGGATCATCCGAAGCGGCCCGAGACGTAGTCCTCGGTGGCCTGCACGGACGGGGTGGTGAAGATCGACGTGGTGTCGTCGTACTCGATCAGCTTGCCGGGCTTGCCGGTGCCGGCGATGTTGAAGAACGCCGTCTTGTCGGACACGCGGCTCGCCTGCTGCATGTTGTGCGTGACGATGACGATCGTGAACTCGTTCTTCAGCTCGCCGATCAGCTCCTCGATCGCGTAGGTCGAGATCGGGTCGAGTGCCGAGCACGGCTCGTCCATCAGCAGCACCTCGGGCGATACGGCGATCGCGCGCGCGATGCACAGACGCTGCTGCTGACCGCCGGAGAGGCCGGATCCCGGGCGATCGAGACGGTCCTTGACCTCGTTCCACAGGTTCGCACCGGTGAGCGACTTCTCGACGAGGGCGTCCTGGTCGCTCTTCGACATGCGGCTGTTGTTGAGCTTCACGCCCGCGAGCACGTTCTCCTTGATGGACATCGTGGGGAACGGGTTCGGCCGCTGGAACACCATGCCGACCTGACGGCGCACCAGCACCGGGTCGACGCCGGGGCCGTAAAGGTCCTTGCCGTCGAGCAGCACCTCTCCCTCGACGCGCGCGCCGGGGATGACCTCGTGCATGCGGTTGAGGGTGCGGAGGAAGGTGGACTTGCCGCAGCCGGAGGGGCCGATGAACGCGGTCACGCTGCGGGGCTGGATGTCGAGCGATACCCCTTCGACCGCGAGGAAGCTGCTGTAGTAGACGTTGAGGTCGTTGACTTCGATGCTCTTGGACACGTGGGTTCCTGTTCTGAGTGGTCGGGCGCTCAGCGGCCGGACATCTTCGGGGCGAACAGCTTCGCGATGAGGCGTGCGAGCAGGTTCAGCACCATGACGATGAGGATGAGGGTGAGGGCGGCGGCCCAGGCGCGGGCGACGGCCGCGTCGGGGTTCGTGCCCTGGTTCATGTACTGGTTGTAGGCGAACACCGGCAGGGTCATCATCTGACCGTCGAAGATGTTCGTGTTGAGGCTCTGAGTGAAACCGGCGGTGAGCAGCAGCGGGGCCGTCTCGCCGATGACGCGCGAGATGGCGAGCATGATCGACGTCGTGATGCCGGCGATCGACGTCGGCAGCACCACCTTGAGGATGGTCAGCCACTTCGGCACGCCCAGCGCGTACGACGCCTCGCGCAGCTCGTTCGGGACGATCTTCAGCAGCTCCTCGCTGCCTCGCACGACGACCGGGGTCATCAGGACCGCAAGGGCGAGGGCGCCCATGAAGCCCATCGAGATGCCGGGCTTGATCAGGAGCGCGAACACCGCGTAGATGAACAGACCCGCGACGATCGACGGGATGCCGGTCATCACGTCGACGAAGAACGTGATCGCCTTCGCGATCTTGCCGCGACCGTACTCCACCAGGTAGATCGAGGTCATGAGTCCGATCGGGACCGAGATGACCGTCGCGGTGAGCGTGATCAGGACCGTTCCCCAGATCGCGTGCACGATGCCGCCGCCGTCACCGACGACGTTGCGCATCGAGAAGCTGAAGAACTCCGCGTCGAACCGCTCGATGCCGTTGGCGACGACGGTCCAGAGCAGCGAGATCAGGGGCAGCAGGGCGACGAGGAACGCGGTGGCGACCAGGGCGGTCATCAGGCGGTCGACGGCCTTGCGGCGGCTCTCGACGATCGAGGAGATCACGGTGATGATCACCATGTAGAGCAGGATGCCGACGATCACCGTGCCGGCGATGTTAAAGTCGGCGAGGTCCGCGCCGGCGGCGGCGACGCCGAAGACCGCGGCGGAGATCAGGAAGGATCCGCCGAGGAGGGCCCAGGGCGCCCACTTCGGCAGCTTGCCGGCGGTGAGGGCGGCCGTGTGCGGCGTGACGGGAGCGGCGGTGAGGGTGGTCATGTCAGTTCGCTCCCGAGAACTCGGCGCGGCGCGCGACGATCCAGCGCGCCAGCGCATTGACCGCGAAGGTCACGACGAAGAGGATGAGGCCGGTCGCGATGAGGGTGTTGACTCCTGTGCCGTGCGCCTCCGGGAAGGCGAGCGCGATGTTGGCCGGGATGGGTGTCGGGTTGGTCGCGGTCAGCACGAGGAAGCTCACGACCGCGGAGGGGGAGAGGACCATGGTCACTGCCATGGTCTCGCCGAGCGCGCGGCCGAGTGCCAGCATCGCGGCCGAGACCATGCCGCCGCGGGCGAAGGGGAGGACCGCCATCCGCACCATCTCCCAGCGCGTGGAGCCGAGCGCGAGCGCCGCCTCCTCGTGGAGCTTCGGCGTCTGCAGGAAGACCTCGCGGCAGATCGCCGTCATGATCGGGATGCACATGACCGAGAGCACCAGTGCCGCGGTGAGGATGGTCTTTCCGGTCGAGGAGACCTGGCCCTGGAAGAACGGCACCCAGGAGGCGTTGGTGTTCAGCCACGCGTAGATCGGCTGCAGCAGCGGGGCGAGGACGAGCCCGCCCCAGAGGCCAAAGACCACCGAGGGGACCGCGGCGAGCAGGTCGATGATGTACCCGAGGAAGGCCGCGAGGCGCCGATGGGCGTAGTGCGAGATGAAGAGAGCGATGCCGATGGCGATCGGCGCGGCGATGAGCAGGGCGATGAAGGATGCCCAGAGCGTGCCGAAGACGAGGGGCCACACGTACACCCAGAACGACTCGCCCTTGAGGATGTGGTTGCCGGTCGTGTCGAGTTCGAAGGCCGGGATGCTCTGGATGACGAGGAACGCGGCGACGAGCGCGAGGACGATGAGGATCACGATCCCCGCCCCGAGCGCGGTACCGGAGAAGACCCGGTCGCCGAGCCGCTGCTTGGCCTTGATCGGTGCGGGCGGCGCCTTGGTCGGTGCCGGTGTCGGCGCCTGCGCGGTCGTGCTCATGATCTCCCTGTTTCGGGCCGGGTCGAGGTGGAGCGGGTGGTGACCTGGCGGAGCCCCCGCGTCCGGTCGGGACGCGGGGGCACCGCCGTCAGTCGGTGGGCGCGATCAGCCGACCTGGATCAGGTCGATCGCGGCCTGGACCTGCTCGCGCAGGCTGTCCGAGATCGGGGCGCTGCCGGCGTTGTCCGCGGCGGCGTCCTGGCCCTCGGCGCTCGCGATGTACGAGAAGTACGCCTTCACGAGCTCCGCGACGTTGGTGTCCTCGTACTGCTCGCAGCCGATGAGGTAGCTGACCAGCGCGATCGGGTAGGCGCCGTCGGCAGCCGATGCCGGGTCGACGTCGAAGACGAGGTCGCCCTCACCGCGGCCCTCGGCCAGCGGCGAGCTCTCGACGAGCTTCGCGGCCGCCTCGGCGGAGTAGGCGACGAAGTCCTCGCCGACGCCGACGTGCACCTGACCGAGGTCTCCGACCTGCGACGCGTCGGCGAAGCCGATCGCACCGTTGCCGGCGGTGATGGCCTGGACGACACCGGAGGTGCCCTGAGCGGCCTCGCCGCCCTCGATCGGCCACACGTCGGCCGGCTCGTAGGTCCAGACGTCACCCGCGGTGGCGCTGAGGTACTTGGTGAAGGTCTCCTGCGTGCCCGAGGGGTCGGAGCGGTGGACCGGCGAGATCGCCAGGTCGGGGAGCTCGACGCCGTCGTTCAGGGCGGCGATCTCCGGAGCGTTCCAGTTGGTGATCGTGCCCGCGAAGATGCCCGCGATGGTGGCGGCATCCAGGTTCAGGGTGTCGACGCCCTCGAGGTTGAACGCGACGGCGACCGGCGAGATGTAGAGCGGGACCTCGACGATGTCGTCGGATGCGCAGGCGCCGAAGCCGCCGGCGGCGATCTCCTCGTCGTTGAAGGCGCGGTCGGAGCCGATGAAGTTGCTGCCGCCTTCGAGGAAGTTCTCACGACCCGTTCCGGAACCGGTGGGCTCGTAGTTGACGGTCACATCGGGGTTGGCGGTCTGGAATGCGGCGACCCAGGCCTCCTGGGCGGCGGTCTGCGACGACGCGCCGGTGGCGTCGATGGTGCCGGAGAGCGTGGACTCCGAGGGCTCCTCGCTGGAGCCGCCGGTGCCGCCTTCGTTCGCGGCGCAGCCGGCGAGTGCGAGAGCAGCGACGGCGCCGATGGCGCCGATGCGAGCGATTCGGGAGATCTTCACTGTGGATCCGTTCGATCGTGGAATGGGTAGAGGCCCGGTGCAGGGCACACAGTGACGCTAGGTGCGGCGGTTAACGAGACTCTCCCGCACAGGTGAACGGCAGGTGAACGACGGACGACTCTCTGGGGTGGACCCAGGCGATCACTGGGGACGCGGAGGCGTCAGACCTTGGGGATGTGCGTCTCGATCGAGATGATGCCGGAGCCGGGATTGGTGGCCGAGAGGTGCACGACGGAGAACGCCCCGGGCTCGAGGTCGGCGGCGCTGCTGAGGTAGGACCCCTGGATGGTGCCGGTGGCGAGGGCGATCTCGGAGAGCAGGCCGGGCAGGACCGGCCCATGGCTGCAGAGCACGGCCGGCTTGCCCGCGCGGACTCGGCGTCCGACGACCGCGCGCAGGTCGGACGTGCCGTCCTCCCAGGCGTCCTGGCTGATCTTCGAGGTCTTCACGATCTTGCGGTCGAGTTCCCGGGCGAGCGGCGTGACCGTCTCGACGCACCGCACGGCGTCGCTGGTGACGATCTTGCGCGCGCCGAAGGCCCGCAGGGGACCCACGATCGACCGCGCCTGATTCCGCCCGCGCACGGCCAGCGGACGTGCGGCGTCCGCGCCGTCCCATTCCGAGCGGGAGAGCGCCTTCGCGTGCCGCAGGGCGATGACGGGGAACGTGCGCAGCACGCCGTCGTCGACGAGGTTCGTGAAGAAGTCGAGGATCTCCAGATCGACGGGGTAGCTGAGGCGCTCACGGGCCTTCTTGGCGCTCACCCATTCGACGGCGGCGATCTCGCGGTTCGGCACGAACGTGGATGCGCGGATCGCGTCATCGGTCGCCTCGGCCGCCCAGTAGTGCACGACCTTCTGCTTCTGCGAGGCGAGGTGGTAGCGGCTCACGCCGACCGGAACGCCGAGGGAGACCCGGATGCCGGTCTCCTCGTGCACTTCGCGCACAGCCGTCTCGGCGAGCATCTCGCCCGGATCGACCTTGCCCTTGGGCAGCGTGACGTCGCGGTACTTCGTGCGGTGGATCAGCAGGATCCGGAGCTTCCCGTCGACGAGGCGCCAGACGACGGCCCCCGCGGCGTAGACCGCCTTGTCGTTCCACTTGGAGGCGGGCGGCGGCGTGCGCGCTGCGCGGGCGTGCTGCTCCTGACGGACGGTCATCGCACCGCCCGTGCGCGACGGCGGCGCTGGATCAACCCCATGGTCTTATCCTGCAGGTCGACGAGCGGCTTGCCCTCGGCATCCTCGGCGTGCCGCGTCCACACGCCCTCGGCTCCGAGATGCCATGAGGTGGTCCCCGCATCCATCGCGAGGTCGAAGAACGACAGGAGCTCCTTCAGGTGAGCCGGGTCCGAGACGCGTACCAGTGCCTCGACGCGGCGGTCGAGGTTGCGGTGCATCATGTCGGCGCTGCCGATGTACACCTGCGGGTCGCCGTCGTTCTCGAAGGCGAAGATGCGGGAGTGCTCCAGGTAGCGGCCGAGGATGCTGCGCACCGTGATGTTGTCGCTGATCCCGTCGAGGTCGGTGCGCAGGCTGCAGATGCCGCGCACCCACACCTCGACCTTCACGCCGGCGGCGCTGGCACGGTAGAGCGCGTCGATGATCTCCTCGTCGACCATCGAGTTGACCTTGATGCGGATGTGCGCGGGTCTGCCGGCCTCGGCGTTCTTGCGTTCGGCGTCGATCTGGCGCACCAGGCCCTTGCGGAGGTGCAGCGGCGCGACGAGGAGGCGCTTGAACTTCTTCTCGATCGCGTAGCCGCTGAGCTCGTTGAACAGGCGCGTGAGGTCTTTGCCGACCTGCGCATCGGCGGTGAACAGCCCGAAGTCCTCGTAGATGCGGCTGGTCTTCGGGTTGTAGTTGCCGGTGCCGACGTGCGAGTAGTGCTGCAGCTTGCCGTCCTCCTCGCGGATGACGAGGGCGAGCTTGCAATGGGTCTTCAGCCCGACCAGGCCGTAGACGACGTGCACGCCGGCCTTCTCGAGCTTGCGCGCCCAGACGATGTTGTTCGCCTCGTCGAACCGGGCCTTCACCTCGACGAGCGCGAGCACCTGCTTGCCGGCCTCGGCGGCGTCGATGAGCGCCTGCACGACGGGGCTGTCGCCCGAGGTGCGATACAGCGTCTGCTTGATCGCGAGCACGTGCGGGTCGCGGGCGGCCTGCTCGAGGAACGCCTGCACGCTCGTCGTGAACGACTCGTAGGGGTGGTGCACGAGCACGTCGGACTTGCGGATCGCCTTGAAGATGTCGGCGCGGCTGTTCGATCCCGTCGGCTGGAAGGCGACGGCGGTGGTCGGCAGATGCGGCGGGTAGCGCAGGTCGGGCCGGTCGATGCGGGAGAGGTCGAACAGGCCGCGCAGGTCGAGCAGGCCGGGGAGCCGGTAGACCTCCAGGTCGGTGATGTCGAGCTCGCGCACGAGCAGGTCCATCGTGACCTCGTCCATGTCGTCGGTGATCTCGAGGCGGATCGGCGGGCCGAACCGACGACGCAGGAGCTCGGCCTCGAGCGCCTGGATGAGGTTCTCGCTCTCGTCCTCCTCGATCTCGACGTCTTCGTTGCGGGTGAGCCGGAACGCATGGTGGTCGAGCACCTCCATGCCGGGGAAGAGGTCGCCGAGGTGGTTGGCGATCAGTTCCTCCAGACGCAGGAACCGCTTGATCTCGCCGTGGCCGGGCACCTCGACGAAGCGCGGGAGCATGGGCGGCACCTTGAGGCGCGCGAACTCCTGGCGACCCGTGCGGGCATTGCGGATGCGGATCGCGAGGTTCAGCGAGAGGCCCGAGATGTACGGGAAGGGGTGGGCGGGGTCGACCGCCAGCGGCATCAGCACGGGGAAGACCTGGGCGCCGAAGTAGTCCGAGAGGGCGGAGCGCTCCTCATCGGTGAGCTCGGACCAGTCGGTGATCTCGATGCCGGCATCCGCCAGGGCGGGACGCACCAGATCGGTCCAGGCGGCGGCGTGACGCAGCTGCAGGGCGTGGGCCTCGCGCGAGATGTCGGCGAGGGCGTCGACGGGGGAGCGCCCGATGTTCGTGGGCACCGCAAGGCCGGTCATGATGCGGCGCTTCAGTCCGGCGACGCGGACCATGAAGAACTCGTCGAGGTTGCTCGCGAAGATCGCCAGGAAGTTCGCCCGCTCGAGCTCCGGCAGCGACGGGTCCTCCGCCAGTTCCAGCACGCGCTGGTTGAACGCCAGCCAGCTCAGCTCACGATCGAGGTACCGGTGGTCGGGAAGCTGGGCATCGGGCGACTCGATGGCATCGAAGTCGTCGTCTTCGGCATCACCGAGACCGGCGTCGGTGAGAGCGGGATCGATCATGGCTACATCTAAGCACCGAGAGGTGACGCGCGTGTGAACGGACCCGATCCGTTACCGCGCTGCGGCTGTCGCCGAGACGGTCTCTTCCTCGTACACGTTGAACCGGTAGCCGACGTTGCGCACCGTGCCGATGATTTGCTCCTGGTCGCCCAGCTTCGCCCGCAGCCGGCGCACGTGCACGTCGACCGTGCGGGTGCCGCCGAAGTAGTCGTACCCCCACACCTCGCTGAGGAGCTGCTCGCGGGTGAACACGCGCGAGGGGTGCGTCGCGAGGAAGTGCAGCAGCTGGAACTCCTTGTACGTGAGATCCAGGGGCTTGCCCCGCAGTTTCGCGGAGTACGACTGCTCGTCGATCGTCACGCCGGACGCCTGCACCCGCGAGGGCTCTGCGACCTCGTCGCGCCGGGCGAGCCCGAGGCGGACGCGCGCGTCGATCTCGGCCGGTCCGGCCGTGGAGAGCAGGACGTCGTCGATGCCCCAGTCTCCCGAGAGCGCACTCATGCCGCCCTCGGTGACGACGAGCAGCAGCGGTGCATCCTGCCCGGTCGCCCGGAGAAGTCGGCACAGCGACTTCGCGCCGACCAGGTCGTGGCGGCCGTCGACGACCACGACGTCGTAGTCCGGAGCGCTGACGAGCTGAGCGGGTTCCGCCGGGATCTGGCGGACGCGATGGCTCAGCAACTCGAGCGCGGGAAGGACCTGCTCCGAGAGCGGAGCGTTGGTCAGAACCAGCACCAGGGCCACGCGCACTCCTCACCGGCGCGGAGGTCGACGCCGTGCCGCCATGATACCGGCAGCGGATGCGCAACAATGGTGTCATGTCCGAACCAGCACTCGCACCGCGTAATGCCTTCGTCGGCGTGATCGTCGTGTGGGCCACGGCATTCGTCGCGACCGTGGCCGTCGGCATCTTCGTGGCCGAGGAGTGGCGGGTGCCCTGGATGCTCGTCGCGTTCGGATGCGTCGTGCTGCTCTCCTTCGCCGTGCAGCTCTGGTACGGACGGACCCAGGGGTTCATCTTCCGCGTGGCCGGCAGCGTCGTCGGGTCGCTGCTGCTGATGGGGCTGATCTCCATCGGATTCGGCATCGCCGCACTGCTCCCCTCGTAGGCCGGAGCGCCTCACCCGGCGGTAAGGTGGAGGCATGGATCTCATCGCGCTCGAAATCTTCTACATCGGCCTGCTGGGCCTCGCGAGCCTCGCCATCGTCTTCGTCGCGGCCGTGGTTCTGCGCAACCTCTTCCGCGGCCAGCGCTGACGCACCGTGATAGAGCTGCCCACAGACCTCCCCGCGGAGCTCGTCCCGCTCTCGTGGCTCATCGGCGTGTGGGAGGGGACCGGCGTCATCGACTATCCCTTCGGTGACGAACGGCTGCAGGGCGAGTTCACCCAGCGGGTGAGCTTCAGTCACGACGGCGGTCCGTTCCTCAACTACTCCGCCACCGCGACGTTCACGGGCGACGACCACGCGGTGTCGATCCCGCTGACGGCCGAGACCGGATTCTGGCGTCTGGCGCGTCCGGCGTCGGCGGCGGATGCCGGTCCGGCGCTGCTGCCCCCGCAGGAACCGACCGTCACCCGCACCGTCGACGACGTGGAGAGTCTGCGGGCCGCGAACGGGGGCTTCCCGATCGAGGTCTCGCTCGCCCACTCCGACGGTCTGCTCGAGTTCTACGTCGGCGAGATCAACGGCCCGCGCGTCGACATCGCCTCCGATGCCGTGGTCCGCGCGTCAGGCGCCAAGGAATACGGCGCCGCATCCCGCATGTACGGCCTGGTCGACGGCCACCTGCTCTGGGCGTGGGACATCGCCGCCCTCGGCACGCCGCTGCGCGCGCACGCGTCCGCGCGACTGGCCAAGGTCTGAGACGGACGGCATCCGACATGAGCGTGTTCCAGAGTCTTCCCGGGGCCGTCGCCGACGAGCACGGCATCGCACATTTCGGTGATCCCTTCCGCGAGCAGCGTCGGCTCGCCGCCGGCGACGCCGTGGTCGCCCTCGACGATCGCACCGTCATCGAGGTGGCCGGTCCTGAGCGGCTCGGCTGGCTCGACTCGATCACCTCGCAGTCCGTCGGACGGCTGAGCGCCGGCGACAGCACCGAGCTCCTGGTGCTCGATCCGCAGGGCCGCGTCGAGCACGCCGCGGGCGTCGTCGACGACGGCACCTCGACCTGGCTGATCGCCGACGCAGCGGATGCCGATGCTCTCGCGACCTGGCTGACCCGGATGAAGTTCCGCACGCAGGCGACCGTCGACGTGCGCCCCGAGCTGGTGCTCGTCGGTTTCGTCGACGGAGGCGCCGCCGCGCGGTCCGTGCATGCCGCGGCCGCTGCCGAAGACCGCGTCCCGCTCGTGTGGGAGGACCCCTGGCAGCATGTCGCGCTCGGCGGACACCAGTACGCCGAGGTCGTCGATCACCCCGGTGCGGCCCTCGCCTGGCGCGTCGCCATCCTCTCGCCCGAGGCCGCCGACGCGCTCGCCGCAGGCCTGGATCCCGAAGCGGCCGCGGGTCTGCTCGCGGCCGAGGCGCTCCGCATCGCGGCCTGGCGTCCTCGATGGGCGGCCGAGGTCGATGACAGATCCCTCCCGCACGAGTCCGACTGGATCCGCACGGCCGTGCACCTGAACAAGGGGTGCTACCGCGGTCAGGAGACCGTCGCCAAGGTGCACAACCTCGGCCATCCGCCGAGGCGGCTCGCCGCCCTTCAGCTCGACGGCAGCGACGCCGTGCTGCCGGAGCCCGGAGCTCCGGTGTTCGCCGGCGACGACGAGATCGGCCACGTGACCTCGGTCGCGCGTCACCACGAAGACGGACCGATCGCGCTCGCGATCCTCGCGCGGCGCGCTCCGATCGGCGACCTGCTCGTGCGTGCGGAGGGCATCGACATCGCCGCGTCGCAGCAGGTGATCGTGCCCGCGGATGCCGGAGCGACGGCAGACATCCCTCGCCTCACTCGGCTGTCCCGCCGTCCCTCCGCACCGGACCCGCGCAGCGCCTAGCCCCCGCAGAGAATCAGGGCGTGAGCCTGTGCAGGTCGCGCGGGAAGAGTGTCACCTCGCGGATGTTCGACGCTTCGAGCAGCCGTGCGACCCACCGCTCGAGGCCGATCGCGAATCCCCCGTGCGGCGGCATCCCCTGTGCGAACGCGTCGAGGTATCCCGCGTACGCGGAAGGTGATTCGCCGCGCGCCTCGATGGCCGAGACGTAGTCGGAGTGGCGGTGAAGACGCTGCCCTCCGGTGACGAGTTCGAGGCCGCGGAAGAGCAGGTCGAAACTGTTGCTCCACCGGTCGTCGTCGGGCTGCGGATGCGTGTAGAACGGGCGCTTGCGCATCGGGTACCCCTCGACGGCGAGCACGTCGCTGCCGTGCTTCTCGAGGGCCCACTCCCCGAGCGCGCGCTCGTGCACGGGCGCGAGGTCCGGTTCCTCGTCGGGGGCGCCGACGATGCGAAGAGCGTCCGTGAAATGGATCACGGGGATCTCGTCCGGGATCACCGGCATGTCGACACCGAGCAGGTCCACGGCGGCGGCGCTCTCGGTCCGCACGCACTCGAGCATCCCGGCGAGGACCTCGTGGAGCTGGGCGAGGACGTCGCGATGGTCTCGGATGAAGCCGAACTCGACGTCGAGCGAGACGTACTCGGCCAGATGACGGACCGTGTCGTGCGGCTCGGCGCGGAAGACCGGTCCGACCTCGTAGACGCGCTCGAAGACGCCCACGAGCTGCTGCTTGTAGAACTGCGGACTCTGCGCGAGGAAGGCGGTCCTGCCGAAGTAGTCGACCGGGAACACGTTCGCCCCGGACTCCGTGATCGTGTCGACGATCTTGGGGGTGTGGATCTCCGTGAACCCTGAGGAGTCGAGCGTACGGCGGAATCCGCGCAGACTCGCGGCCGTCAGCTCCCACTTCGCCCGCTGCGAGGGGTGGCGCCACGTCACGGCGGCGTGGTCGAGCAGGGTGGGGAGCGCCGCGTCGAGCGTCGGGCGCCAGAGTTCCACGACCGGCGTGCGCGCCGGTTCGGAGAGCAGCTCGATCACGGGGGAGACCACCTCGACCCCGCCCGGGGCCTGCGTGTTGGCCGCCACCGTGCCGGTGACCCGCACGACGGTCTCTTCGCTGGGGATGCCGTCGACCGGGATGTCCTGCGGCCGCAGCACGATCTGGGCGAGCCCCGAGCGGTCGCGCAGGATCAGGAAAGACACCTTCGACAGCTCTCGACGGCGGTGGACGTGCCCCTCGAGCATGATGCGACGGCCGAGAGAAGCCTCGGCGAGTTCGGCGGCGAGGGTGCGGGCGGGGTCGGGTGATCTCATGATTCCTCCAGGATGTGGAAGCCCTGGAGGTGCGGGCGGGGGCTAGATCGCGGTGCCACCACACCTTCGCCGATGATCACCGGCCTCTCGTCGATCCGCTGGACGCGCGGGCCTCGCCTTCCCGAGGGGCGGGGGCGTCACTCCCCGGCGATGGCCGATGTCAGTGTATCGCCTCGCTCGATCATGGACCGGCGACGGGCGCGACGGCCTCCCACGGCAGCGTGAGCTCGCCGAGGCGCCAGCGGGTGCGCCCGCCGAGCACCGGCCAGCCCTGCTCGCGCAGCGCCGAGACCGTGGCCAGGAATCGCTGCGTGGCGCCGAAGGTCGACAGCGACGCCGCGCGGTCCCACTCGCGGTCGAGGTCGGTCAGCAGCGCATGGATCCGTTCGCCGGGCACGTTGCGGTGGATCAGCGCCTTGGGCAGTCGTTCGGCGACGATGCTCGGGTGCTCGAGCCCGGCCAGGCGCAGCGAGATCGTGAATCGCAGGGGCGAGCCGTCCGGCCGCACGTCGACCCAGCTCGCCACCCGGCCGATCTCGTCGCAGGTGCCCTCCACGAGCAGGCCGTCGGGAGCGAGGCGCGTGGCCATCGTCCGCCAGGCCGCCGCCACGTCCTCCTCGTCGTACTGCCGCAGCACGTTCATCGCCCGGATGACGGCGGGCCGTCGCCCGTCGGCCAGCGGCACCTCGAAGCCGCCGCGCGCGAACGACACCCGGAGATCGCGGGGGAAGGGCGTGCGGCCGGCGCGGACCTCGGCGAGCTGGGCGTCGGCGGTCGCGACGCGCACCGGATCGATCTCGAGGCCGCGCACCTCGGCATCCGCTCTGGTGCGGCGCAGCCGTGCGGTCAGCTCGAAGGCGGTGACGCCGCTGGCTCCATAGCCGAGGTCGACCACGAGCGGGTCGTCGGCTCGGCGGAACGCCGCGCTCGCCGCGATCCATCGGTCGTTGCGGCGCAGTCGGTTCGTCCCGGTCGTGCCGCGCGTGGGCCGGCCGAGGGGAGATGACGCCATGCGTCAATCCTCGCGCCTCGATGCGCCTCGGGACCAATCCGGAGCGGCCGGCGCGGATAAACTGGCGGCATGACTGCGACCCGCACTTTGATCCTGCTCCGCCACGGCCAGAGCGAGTGGAACGAACTGAACCTCTTCACCGGCTGGGTGGACGTCCGCCTGACCGAGCAGGGCAAGGGCGAGGCCCGCCGAGGCGGCGAGCTGCTCGCCGAGGCCGGCATCCTCCCCGACGTCCTGCACACGTCGCTGCTGAGCCGTGCGATCCAGACCGCGAACATCGCGCTCGACGCCGCCGATCGCCTGTGGATCCCGGTGACCCGGTCGTGGCGCCTGAACGAGCGCCACTACGGGGCGCTGCAGGGCAAGGACAAGGCGCAGACGCTCGAGGAGTTCGGTCCCGAGCAGTTCCAGCTGTGGCGCCGCTCGTTCGACGTGCCCCCGCCCCCGCTCGACGACGCCAGCGAGTTCAGCCAGGTCGGCGACGCCCGCTACGCCGACATCGACGGCGAGGTGCCGCGCACGGAGTCGCTCAAGCTCGTGATCGACCGTCTGCTTCCGTACTGGGACAGCGCGATCGTGCCCGACCTCGAGGCCGGCAAGACCGTGCTCGTCACGGCGCACGGCAACTCGCTGCGCGGCCTCGTCAAGCACCTGGAGGGTATCGGCGACGACGACATCGCCGAGCTGAACATCCCCACCGGCATTCCGCTGGTCTACGAACTCGACGAGAACAACGCGCCCACCGGCCCCGGCCGCTACCTCGACCCCGAGGCTGCTGCCGCCGGTGCCGCCGCGGTCGCCGCGCAGGGCAAGAAGTAGGTCCTCGGACCGATACGAGAAGGGGCGGATGCCGACAGCATCCGCCCCTTCTTCCGTGTGAAGGGCTCAGGCGTGCCCGAGCTCCTGCTGCTGCTCGACCGCGAGAGCGATCTCGGCCTCGGAGACCTGCCAGTCGCCCGTCGTGAGGTAGACCATCTTTTTCGCGATCGCGACCGCGTGGTCCGCGAAGCGCTCGTGGTACCGGCTGGCGAGCGTGGCATCGACCGTGGCGGTCGTCTCACCCTTCCAGTTGTCGCTGAGGACCTTCTCGAACACGTTGGCGTGCAGCTCGTCGACGTCGTCGTCCGCATTGCGGATCGCGTCGGCGAAGCGCAGGTCGCCCGTGCGCAGCAGTTCGGAGAGCGTGCGTGAGATCTCGACATCCAGCTCGCCCATCTTCACGAACGTGCCCTTGAGGCCCTTCGGGATGGCGCGCTCCGGGAAGCGGAGCCGAGCCAGCTGGGAGATGTGCTCGGCCATGTCGCCCATCCGCTCCAGCGACGCGCTCACGCGCAGCGCCGTCACGACGATGCGCAGGTCGCGGGCGACCGGCTGCTGGCGGGCGAGGATCTCGATCGCCTGCTCGTCGAGCGTGACGGCCAACGCGTCGATCTTGGCGTCATCGGCGATGACCTCCTCGGCCAGGGCGACATCGCTGGTGGCGAAGGAGCGGGTGGCCTTGTCGATCGCGACCGTGACGAGGTCCGCGATCTCCACGAGCTGGGACTGCAGGTCCTCGAGGGACTGGTGGAAGACTTCGCGCATGGTGGGGCGCAACCTTTCATTCGGATCTCGGCTGTGTGCACGGCACGAGACGGCGGTTCGTCCGCACGGGAGCGGGTCTGCGCTCCCGCGCAGGCCCGAAGAGATTGTGTGCTCCGAAGGTTAACGAACGGTGCCCAGCACGTGAATAGTACTTCTCGCGTTGCCGCCAGGGCGCAGAAACCCGCCGGATGGGCGGTGAACGCACTCTACGCTGGTGTCATGACCTTGCCGCAGCTCGCGCTGTCTTCGCTCGCCATCGGGCTGGTGATCGGCATCGGCCTCTCCCTCCTGGTGGTGTGGGCGTACCGGGCACGCGCCAGGGCCGAGGAGGAGACCTCGCTCGAGATCCCGGCCGGCATCAACGACGTCCTCGGCAGCATGGACGACGCGGCCTGCGTCGTGGATTCATCCGGACTCGTCCTTGCGGCATCTCACGCGGCGACGCGCTTCGGCATCGAGGTGGGGTCCACTCTCGACAATCCGGAGCTGCGTCAGCTCGTGCGCGGGGTGAAGGCGGCCGGCGGTTCGCGGACCGAGTCGTTCCGGATCACCCGCGGCGGTCTGAGCCTGGACCCGCGGCTCGTCTCTGCCCGCGCGAGCGTGATCGCCGCACGGCTGGTGCTGCTGATCATCCGCGACGTCACCGAGCAGGAGCGCCTCGACCAGATGCGGCGCGACTTCGTGGCGAACACCAGTCATGAGCTGAAGACGCCGGTCGGCGCGGTCAGCCTCCTCGCGGAGGCCATCGAATCCGCCGCCGACGATCCCGCGCAGGTGCGCATCTTCGCCGCGCGGATCTCTGCCGAAGCCGGACGCCTCGGGCAGCTCACCGGACGGATCATGAGCCTTTCGCGCCTGCAGGCCGAGGACGGACTCACCGAGGTCGCGCCCCTGGCCATCGACGAGGTGATCGCCTCGTCGATCGAGGCGCACGTGGTGCAGGCCGATTCGGCGGGGGTCGAACTCGCCCGAGGCGGCGATCGCGGCGTCTGGGTGCGCGGCGACGCCCAGATCCTCGTCGAGGCGGTCGGCAACCTCATCGCCAACGCCATCGTGTACTCGCCTCGCGGATCGCGCGTGGGTGTCGGCGTCAAGGTCGACGGAGAGATCGTCGAGATCGCCGTGTCCGATCAGGGCATCGGCATCGCAGAAGGCGACCGGGAGCGCATCTTCGAACGCTTCTACCGCGCCGATGAGGCCCGCTCACGACGCACCGGCGGCACCGGCCTCGGGTTGTCGATCGTCAAGCACGCCACGCAGCGACACGGCGGCGAGGTGCGCCTGTGGTCGCGTCCCGGCCGCGGCTCGACGTTCACCATCCGGCTTCCCCGGATCGAGACTCCCGGGCACGTCGACTCGGACAAGAAGAGCAAGAAGAAGCGCGCACGGAAGGCGGCCAAGGCCGCAGCATCCGCCCGCGTTCGAAACGGAGAGAGAGCATGACCCGCATCCTTCTGGTCGAGGACGAGCCCGACCTCGCCGACCCGCTCGCCTATCTGCTCCGCCGCGAGGGATACGACGTGGAGATCGCCGAGGACGGCCCCGGGGCGCTCACGGCGTTCCGCGAGCGCGGCGCCGACATCGTCCTCCTCGACCTCATGCTCCCCGGGATGCCGGGCACCGAGGTGTGCCGTCAGATCCGATCGACGTCGGCCGTGCCGATCATCATGCTCACGGCCAAGGACTCCGAGGTCGACATCGTGGTGGGACTCGAGCTCGGGGCCGACGACTACATCACCAAGCCGTACTCCTCGCGTGAGCTGCTCGCCCGGATGCGGGCCGTGCTCCGTCGCGTCGTGCAGGCCGACAGCGAGCTCGACGAGCGCGTGCTCGACGGCGGACGCGTGTCCCTCGACATCGACCGGCACACCGTCTCGGTCGCGGGCGCGCAGATCAACATGCCGCTCAAGGAATTCGAGCTGCTCGAGGTGCTGATGCGCAACTCGGGTCGCGTCCTGACCCGCGGGCAGCTGATCGACCGGGTGTGGGGGAGCGACTACTTCGGAGACACGAAGACGCTCGACGTGCACATCAAGCGCATCCGCTCCCGCATCGAGGAGAACCCGAGCGAGCCGGTGATGCTCGTCACCGTGCGCGGCCTGGGGTACCGCTTCGAGGGCTGAGTCCCCCTGAGGACGAGAGAGGCCGGCACCCCGTGGATGCCGGCCTCGTCGTCTGCGTCAGCGACGGATCACTCCGCGGGTGCGGGTGCCGCGGTGTCGGTCGGGGTGGGCTCCGGCGTCGGCTGCGATGCGCGCTCGCTGACGTCGGGGACCAGGTCCGCGTAGTAGGGGAGGGCGCCGTCGAGGACGGGCACCTGCGTCTTGACGCCGGTGGAGTCGCCCGACTGGAAGTGGACCTCGATGGTCGCACCCGGCTTCGTGTCGAGGTCGACGACGCGCAGCGGCTCGGCGTCGGCGCCGAGGCTGACGGTCTCGCCGGCCGGCACCGTGACGGTGAACGAGTCGATGCCGTCGACCGAGAGCGTCAGCGTGGCCTTCTCGTCGGTCGGGTTCACGATCGCGGCGATGAAGTTGCCCACGGAGCCGTCTTCGGTGGCGACGATGAACGCGTTGCGGATGTCGAGCGGCCCGTCGGCGTCGGAGACGTTCACTCCGTCGGACGCGGGGTACTCGATCTGCGTCGACTGCGGGGTGATGAACGTGCACCCGGTCGCACCGAGCAGAACGAGGGCGCTGAGCGCGGCAGACGCAACAAGGCGCGATTTCACGGGTCCTCCTGAGGTCCGGCGGGGTATCCGCATCCATTCTACGGGTAAGCGGCGACGGCCTCCGAGCCTCCGAGGCGCGAACCTTAGCGCATATTCCCTGTGGTATCCTTGAGGTTGCCGAAAGGACACGTTTTTATGCTTTTTGAGGTTGGCGAGACTGTCGTCTATCCGCACCATGGCGCTGCGACCATCATCGAGGTCAAGGAACGCATCATCAAAGGTGAGACGAAGAAATATCTGAAGCTCAACGTCACGCAGGGTGATCTCATCATCGAGGTCCCGGCTGAGAATGTCGACCTCGTCGGCGTTCGCGACGTGATCGGCAAGGAGGGCCTCGACCACGTGTTCGAGGTTCTGCGTGCGCCGTTCACGGAGGAGCCGACCAACTGGTCGCGTCGTTACAAGGCGAACCTCGAGAAGCTCGCCTCCGGCGATGTCATCAAGGTCAGCGAGGTCGTGCGCGACCTGTGGCGTCGTGATCAGGACCGTGGCCTCTCCGCAGGAGAGAAGCGGATGCTGGCGAAGGCTCGTCAGATCCTCATCTCCGAGCTCGCGCTCGCGGAGAAGACCGACGAAGACAAGGCGGGCGCTCTGCTCGACGAGGTCCTCGCGTCCTGAGTGCTTTTCACGAAGGGGCGGATGCTGCGGCATCCGCCCCTTCGTCGTCCCCGCCCACGCGGTAGCGTGAGACGGTGACCCTGCTCCCTGTCCCCGACACCGCGATCATCGTCGTCGCCGCAGGCTCCGGCACCCGTCTCGACGCCGGAGCACCCAAGGCGCTGGTCGGCATCGACGCGCATTCGATCCTCCGGCACGCGCTCGACGGCGTCTTCGCGGCCGCCCCGGCCCAGGTGATCGTGGTCGCCCCGGCCGGACACGAGGGCGACGCGGAGGCCGAACTCGAAGCGGCGGCCGGTGAGCGCCGGGATCTCGGTCGTGTCGTCACCGGCGGTGCGACCCGCCAGCAGTCCGTCGCCGCAGGGCTCGCGGCGCTCTGGGGCGATGTGACGACCGTTCTCGTGCACGATGCGGCCCGTGCCCTGACGCCGCCCGCTCAGATCGATGCCGTCGCCGCCGCGGTGACGGCGGACACGGGTGTCATCCCCGCGCTCCCCGTCGTGGACACTCTCAAGCGGGTCGAGGCCGACGCGGTCGTCGGTCCGGTCGACCGCGCAGAGCTGGCCGCGGCGCAGACTCCGCAGGGATTCCCCCGGGGTCTCCTCGAGGAGGCGTATGCGGCGGCCCTCGGCTCCGGCATCGAGTACACCGACGATGCAGCGCTGTTCGCGGCATCCGGTCATCCCGTGCGACACGTCGACGGTTCCGAGCTGGCGTTCAAGATCACGACGCCCGCCGACCTCGAACGCGCGCGGCACCTGCTGACAGCATCCGGCGGCGCGACACCCGCGCCCTCCGAAGCTCGACCCCGCATCACCGGGCTGCCGCGGGTCGGCCTCGGCACCGATGTGCACGCCTTCGGAGGCGAGGGCCACCTCTGGCTCGCCGGTCTGGAGTGGCCGGGGGAGCCGCCGCTGTCGGGTCACTCCGACGGGGACGCGGTCGCGCACGCCATCGTGGATGCCCTGCTCGGCGCCGCCGGTCTCGGCGACATCGGCGAGCACTTCGGCACCGCGCATCCGGAGTACGCGGGGGCGCACGCCGAGGTCTTCCTGGCCCGCACCAGAGAACTGCTCGATGCCGCGGGGTTCGTGATCGGCAACGTGTCGGCGCAGTTCCAGGGGAACCGGCCGCGATTCAGTGCCCGCCGGGCCGAGGCCGAGGCGGTGCTGTCGAGGGCTCTCGGCGGGGCACCCGTGTCGGTCACGGCCACGACGACCGACGGCCTCGGTTTCCCGGGACGGGGCGAGGGCATCTCGGTCACGGCGGTCGCCCTGGTCGTGCCCGACGAATCACGGAGAGTGTGACGTTTCGCGGAGGATTTCGCCCGATCGGTCCGTGATTCGTCACATCGTCCGCGATTCGTCACCCGGCGGCGGGCGTTCAGCCGTGCCCGAGTAGGCTTGAGCGGTGACACTCCGCCTCTACGACACCCGCGCTGCGACCCTGCGCGACTTCGTGCCTCTCGACTCCGAGAACATCACGATGTACGTCTGCGGACCCACCGTCCAGTCGGGCCCGCACATCGGGCACATCCGCGGCGCTCTGAGCTTCGACCTGCTGCGCCGGTGGCTCGCGCACCGGTACGGCCGCGTGACCTTCGTCCGCAATGTCACCGACATCGACGACAAGGTGCTCGCCAACGCGAAGGATGCCGAGCCGTGGTGGGCTCTGGCGTATCGGATGGAGCAGGAGTTCACCGCGGCATATGCCGGTATCGGCATCCTCCCTCCGACGTACGAGCCGCGCGCCACGGCATCCGTCCCTCAGATGCAGGAGCTGATCGCGCTGCTCATCGAGCGGGGGCATGCGTACCCGGCTCCGGACGGCTCGGGCGACGTCTACTTCGACGTGCGGTCCTGGTCGGAGTACGGCGCGCTCACCCACCAGTCGATCGACGCCATGGAGCCGGCAGAGGACGCCGACCCGCGCGGCAAGCGCAACCCGCAGGACTTCGCCCTCTGGAAGGGGGCCAAGCCCAACGAGCCGGCCGACGCGATCTGGACGTCTCCGTGGGGGGCCGGTCGCCCCGGATGGCACATCGAGTGCTCCGCCATGTCGAAGCGGTATCTCGGCGCGGACTTCGACATCCACGGCGGAGGCCTCGACCTGCGCTTCCCGCACCACGAGAACGAACTCGCGCAGTCGACCGCCGCAGGCGACGGCTTCGCCCGCTACTGGGTGCACAACGGCCTGGTGACGGTGAACGGGCAGAAGATGTCAAAATCGCTCGGCAACTTCACGCTCGCCGCCGATGTGCTGGCCGCGCACGACCCGCTCGTCGTGCGCTACGCCCTCGCCGCAGCGCACTACCGCTCCAGCCTCGACCTCTCGGAGTCGTCGTGGGCGGAGGCGGAGGCGGCGCTCGGGCGCATCAGCACGTTCCTGCAGCGTGCCGCGCGCACCGCCGGAGGCGGCATCGGGTTCTTCGCCTCGCAGAGCCTCCCCGAGGCGTTCACCGCCGCGATGGACGACGATCTCGGTGTGCCGCAGGCGCTCGCCGTGCTGCACGAGACGGTGCGCGCGGGCAACTCCGCGCTCGACGCAGGGGAGACGGATGCCGCGCTCGACGCGCTGCGAGCCGTGCTGGCGATGACCTCTGTGCTCGGCCTCACCCCCGCATCGGATGCGAACGCCGGCGCCGAGGCATCCGCTCTGGACTCCCTCGTCCAGACGATGATCACTCAGCGCGCCCAGGCGCGGGCTGACAAGGACTGGGCGGCGGCGGATCGCATCCGTGACGCGATCGCCGCCGCAGGAATCACGCTGGAGGACTCTCCGGCCGGAACTCATTGGAGTATCGATGGCTAAGCCAGGGCGCCCCGGCGCGAGCAAGGGAAACAAGAAGGGCCCGACCAAGGGCACCGGAGGACTCGGACGCAAGGCCCTCGAGGGTCGCGGACCGACCCCGAAGGCGGAGGACCGCGCCTGGCACCCCGCCGGCAAGCGCAAGGCCGCGGCCGAGCGCTACGCGGCATCCGGCGGGAAGGGCAAGCCGAACCAGCGCCAGGCGTCGGGCGGCAACCCCAACCGCTCTGCGCGCGCGAAGGACAACACGTCCGAGGCCGAGACGGTCACCGGCCGCAACTCGGTGCTCGAGGCGCTCCGCGCCAAGATCCCGGCGACCGCGTTCCACATCGCGCAGCGAGTCGAGATGGACGACCGCGTCAAGGAGATGTTGTCGATCGCGACCCACCGCGGCATCCCGGTGCTGGAGGTCACCCGCCAGGAGCTCGACCGCATGGCGGGCTTCGACGGCGTGCACCAGGGCGTCGCCATCAAGGTGCCGCCCTACGAGTACGCGCACCCGCAGGACCTGCTCGAGCAGGCGATCGATCGCGGCCAGGTGCCGCTGTTCGTCGCCCTCGACGGCATCACCGATCCGCGCAACCTCGGGGCCGTCATCCGCTCGGCGGCGGCATTCGGCGCCCACGGCGTGATCCTGCCGCAGCGTCGCTCGGCCGGCGTCAACTCCGCGGTGTGGAAGACGAGCGCCGGTGCGGTCGCGCGCACGCCCGTCGCGCTCGCGACGAACCTCACGACGCAGCTCAAGGAGTTCAAGAAGCAGGGCGTCTTCATCCTCGGGCTCGCCGGCGACGGCGACGTCTCGCTGCCGGACCTGCAGCTCGCCGATCGGCCCGTGGTCATCGTCGCCGGCTCCGAGGGCAAGGGGCTCTCCCGCCTCGTCCGCGAGACGTGCGACCAGATCGTCTCGATCCCGATCTCGGCGTCGACCGAGTCGCTGAACGCGGGTATCGCGACGTCCGTCGCGCTGTACCAGGTCGCGACCGTCCGCGGCGCGAAGAAGAAGTCCTAGGAGGACGCGCATGGCTCGCATCACGGTTCTCGGAGGCACCGGCTATGCCGGACGTCACATCGTCGCGGAAGCCGTGGCCCGCGGGCACGCGGTGATCGCGGTCTCGCGTTCCGAGCCCTCCGACCCGGTGGCCGGTGCGGCGTACGTGCAGCGTTCCGTGCTCGATGTCGACGACGTCGTGGCGACCTTCGACGGAGCGGATGCCGTCGTGTGGGCGCTGTCGCCGCGCGGCGACATGGAGGACAAGGTTCTCGGGGCGCTGCAGAGCGTCGCCGGGGCGCTTGTCGGCACAGAGACCCGCCTCGGAGTGATCGGCGGTGCCGGCGGCAGCCTCGTCGCTCCCGGCGGTCCGCGGCTGTTCGACCAGGGCTTCCCCGAGGAGTACAAGGCCGAGGCGCAGGTCGGCATCGACTCGCTCGCCTTCCTGGAGAGCACGGATACCGGCCTCGACTGGTTCTTCGTGCACCCGGCGGAGGAGTTCGGGGCGTGGGCCGAGGGCGAGCGCACCGGTCACTACCGCGACGGCGGTGACGTGATCGTGCGGGATGCCGAGGGCAGGTCGCGGATCTCCGGCGCCGACCTCGCGGTCGCGGTCGTCGACGAGATCGAACAGGGCAGACACCACCGCGAGCGGTTCACCGTCGGCTACTGAGGCCGGCCGCGGTCACACCAGATCGCGCCAGTCGACCTCGTCTTCGTCGTCGGCGAGCGACAGATTGCCGGTGATGACCGGCAGGCTCATGGTCTCGGTGGGCGGGCCCATGATCGTGGCCTCGTCGCGCCGGTGACGCAGCACCTCGTTGATGTAGCTCGTCAGCACCTCGGCGAGGGGCACGGAGCGCCCCTGAGCCTGTGACAGGTACCAGCGGTGCTCGAGCACCTGGTGGAAGACCTCGGCCGGCTCGAGCTTGGTGCGCAGCTCGTAGGGGATGGCGCGCACGACCGGCTCGAAGACGCGCGTCAGCCACTCGTGCGCGTACATCTCCTCGTCGGCCCACTGCTTGGTGGAACGGGCGCGGAACTCGTCGAGGTCGTTGAGCAGACGCCGCGCCTGGTTCTCCTCGACATCGAGGCCGGTGAGACGGATGAGGCGGCGCTGGTGATGCCCGGCGTCGACGACCTTCGGCTGGATCTCGACCTCCGTGCCGTCCGCGGTGGTCGACATCGACATCTCGTCGATGTCGAAGCCGAGAGCGTTGAGGCGCTCGACCCGCTCGGTGATGCGCCAGGTCTCCGCGGTCGAGAACGACTCCTGGGCGGTCAGCTCCGCCCACAGCGAGCGGTACGACGACACGATGCCGTCGGCGATCGCCACGGCATCCACGCCGTGCTCCAATCGTCCGCCGGCGGCGAGGTCCATGATCTCGCCGGCGATGTTGGTGCGGGCGAGGTCGAGGTCGTAGGCGCGCTGGCCGTCGGTCAGCCCCTCCTCGTGCAGTTCGCCGGTCTCGGCATCCACCAGATAGGCGGCGAAGGCGCCCGCATCGCGACGGAAGAGGGTGTTGGAGAGCGACACGTCGCCCCAGTAGAACCCCACGTTGTGCAGACGCACCAGCAGCAGCGCGAGGGCGTCGACCAGTCGGGTGGCCGTGTCGGGGCGCAGCACCCGGGTGAACAGGGCGCGGTAGGGCATCGAGAAGCGCAGGTGCGACGTGACCAGGGCTGCGGGCAGCGGTTCGCCCGCGGCGTCCGTCCGTCCGGCGATCACCGCCACCCGGTCGACGCAGGGAACGTCGAGGCGCGCGAGGTTGCCGAGCATGTCGTACTCCCGCTGGGCCATCTCGGCGGTCGTCTCCTTCACGGCGATGACGCGGCCCGACAGGTCCGCGAAGCGGACCAGATGGCGGGAGAGCCCCTTCGGAAGCGACACGATGTGCTCGGAGGGCCATTTCGCCAGGGTCGTCGACCAGGGGAGCGACAGCAGCCCGGGGTCGACCTTGCTGGCGGTGATGCGGAGGGAATCCTGCATGGCGCTCCAGGGGCAGTCGGCGGGAAAGCAGAAGCGGCGCGGGCGACCCGAAGGTCGACCCGCGCCGCATCTCGTGGAATTACGAGGCCGAGACGACCGGCTTGTCGTTCAGGCGCTCGCCCGACTCGATGTCGAAGGCGTGCACGTGACCGGCCGACGCGGCGAGCGTGACCGTCTCGCCGGCGTTGGGGTGGTTGCGGCCGTCGACGCGAGCGACGAGGTCGGCGCGCTTTCCGTTGATCTCGGTGTGGCCGTAGAGGTAGCCGTCAGCGCCGAGCTCCTCGACGAGGTCGACCGTGACCGTGAGGCCCTTGCCGTCGGCGGGGCCGACGACGATGTCCTCCGGACGGACGCCGACCGTGACCTGCGAGCCATTGGCACGACCCACGGTGTCGCGGTCGAGCGGGACGACCTCGCTGCCGAAGCGGATGCCGCCCTCGGCGAGGTCCGCCGAGAACAGGTTCATCGCAGGCGAGCCGATGAAGCCGGCGACGAACACGTTGTTCGGCTTCTCGTAGAGGTCGCGAGGCGTTCCGACCTGCTGGAGCAGACCGTCCTTGAGGACCGCGATGCGGTCGCCCATGGTGAGGGCCTCGGTCTGGTCGTGCGTGACGTAGACCGTGGTGACGCCGAGACGACGCTGCAGCGACGCGATCTGCGTACGCGTCTGCACGCGCAGCTTGGCGTCGAGGTTCGACAGCGGCTCGTCCATGAGGAACACCTGCGGCTGACGGACGATCGCGCGGCCCATCGCGACGCGCTGACGCTGACCACCCGAGAGGGCCTTCGGCTTGCGGGTCAGGTAGTCCTCGAGGTCGAGGAGCTTGGCGGCCTCGAGAACGCGGGTGGCGCGCTCCTCCTTGTTGACGCCGGCGATCTTGAGCGCGAAGCCCATGTTCTCGGCGACCGTCATGTGCGGGTACAGCGCGTAGTTCTGGAAGACCATCGCGATGTCGCGGTCCTTCGGCGGCACGTCGGTGACGTCGCGATCGCCGATGAGGATGCGGCCGGCGTTGACCTCTTCGAGGCCGGCGAGCATGCGGAGCGAGGTGGACTTACCGCAACCCGAGGGGCCGACCAGGACGAGGAACTCGCCGTCTCCGACCTCGAGGTTGAGCTTGTCGACTGCAGGACGCGTTCCGCCGGGGTACAGGCGGGTCGCGTCGTCGAAAGTGACAGATGCCATTTTTGTTTCTCCTCACCGGCAGGTACGTGCCGGACGATCCGTAGTGATGGAAGTGGCGGAACAGGCCGCCATGACCCGTCTTTGGGTCGGGATCAGTATGACACGAACCCCGGCACCTGGGTATTTCTCAGCCTGGCTGGTTAACATCGAACTTGGCCGCGCATCGCGGCGATCGTCGCCCCGAGCGATGGTCGGGGCCAACCCGGACCCCCTCAGACTTTCAAGAGGAACGATGTCGAGCGACGAAACGCCGAACGTCCCCACGCCTCGCAATTCCCGCGAGGCCGTGCGGGAGAAGGCCCAGCAGGTGCACGCGCAGCAGTCCAGGGCGCGACTCATGCGACGGATCATCATCGGCGCCGTCGCGGTCGTGGCCGTGGGTGCGATCGGCACAGCGGTCACCCTCGCCGTCTCCGCGCAGGTGTCCAAGCCGCAGCTCACCCCGACGGGGATGGAGTCGGACGGTGTGGTCGTCAACGACATCGCCGCCGTCGCCGCTGCCGGTGACGCGCTCACCACTCCGAGCCCCGAGCCCACCGAGGCCGGCGCGACCGAGACCCCGGCACCGGAGCCGACGGCGCCCGAGCGCGTCGAGATCCATGTGTACGTCGACTACCTCTCGCCCGACGCGGGAGAGTTCGAGCGTGCGAACTCGCGCCAGCTGGCGAGCTGGATCAGCGAAGGAGCCGTCTCGGTGAGCTATCACCCGGTCGCCCTGCTGACGGCCAGCTCGAACGGCACCAAGTACTCGCTGCGTGCGGCGGCCGCGGCGGCATGCGTCGCGACGCACTCGCCCGACAAGTTCTACGCGTTCAACCACGATCTGCTCGACAACCAGCCCAAGGTCGGCAGCGACGGTCTCTCCGACGCGCAGCTGGCGAATGCGGCCGCAGCCGTCGGCGTGGACAACGCCAAGGCGGTGCGCTCCTGCATCGAGGGCGGCGACTTCGTGACCTGGGCGAAGGATGCGACGACGCGTGCGCTCGACGGTCCTCTCGCCGGATCCGACGACCTGGTGCTGTCCTCGGCGCCGATGATCGTCGCGAACGGCGAGGCCTACGTGGGTGCGCTCGACGACCCGCAGGAGTTCTCGCAGTTCGTGCTCACCGTCGACAACGACGCCTCGCAGCAGTCGAACGAGACCCCGACGCCGTCCGCCAGCCCCACCGCGACGCCCACCCCGTAGTTCGTCGTGGGGATGATGCCATCGGTAAGCTGGTGGCGTCCGCCGACTTGGCGCAATTGGTAGCGCACCGTACTTGTAATACGGGGGTTACGGGTTCGAGTCCCGTAGTCGGCTCCGTACACGAAGGCCCTGCATCCGCATGATTCCGCGGGTGCAGGGCCTTCGTCGTGTTCAGGCGAGGAGGGCTGCCCACGTTCTGCCCACACTCTGCGCGCGGGCGGCCTCCTCCAGCTTGCTCGAGACGGCGCTCAGGTCGTCATCGAACAGGTCAGCATAGACGTCGAGGGTGATGGCTGCGGACTCGTGGCCAAGCATCCGCTGCAGCGCTTTCACGTTCGCGCCAGACGCGATGGCGAGGGATGCCGCGGTGTGACGAAGGTCGTGCGCGGTGATGCGTGGGAAGCTCGGGTCGGCGCTCTGAACCCGCGAGACTGCACCCTCGAACCATCCGTTGCCGAAGCGCGGCGGTCGTAGGTGCTGGATGCCGTCGCCGAAGAGGAGATCGTCGGGCCCTTTCCCGCGTGCCGAGCGCTCGAGCAGCGGCGCGATGAACTTCGGGAACGGCACCGAGCGGATCTGCCAGGTCTTCGGGGTGCCGACGTGTATCACGCCGTCGACCTGCACGGCGTTCTCTTCGACGTGCAGGCGTTGGCGGAGGAGGTTGACGTTCCGTACGCGGAGCGCTGCCGCCTCGCCCCAGCGCAGGCCGGTGTAGGCAAGCGTGAGCACGAGCTCAGGTCGGGCGGACTCGGCCGCGAGCGTGTGCACCTGATCATGGGAGAGATAGACGCGCCCGGCCTTCCGCTTCGGCTTCCGCGGAAGGTTCTTGATGCCGCGAGCGGGGTTACGCGCGATGCGCCGATCGTCGACGGCGGAATCGAGGATGCCGGCGAGCACGCCGAGCGCGCGCAGGGCGACGGTAGCGCTGCGGCCCTTCGTGCCGTCGGGCTTGTCCTGGGTCAGCTCCATCACCCACGCCTTCACCTCGGAGGGGACGATGCCGCCGACTTCGCGCTCGCCCCATTGAGGCTCGACGTGAAGACGCCAAGCGATCGGCAGCTGCGCGAGTGCGGACGGCTTCAGTGAGGCCTTCCCCGCGATCCACGTTGCGTACAGCTGGCCGACGGTGACACGTGCGAGCGACGGGTCGAGGTACTCCCCGCGGGCCTTCGACACGGTGACTGAGGCGAGGAACAGCTCCGCCTCTTTCTTCGTGCGGAAGCCGCGCTTATCCGTCTGCGACTTGTCCGGCTTCCGGTAGCGGACTCGATACCGCTTGCCGCCGGCGGTCTCGTAGGCGCTGACGGTTCCGCTCATCAGTGCACCTCGACGCGATGGGCGAACTGTCCGCTTCCCATACGGGGATCGACGTAGACCGCGGTGTCTGTGCGCAGGAGCGTGCTGCGATAGACGACGACGAGCTCGTCAGGCACGTTCAGGTCGATCGCCATGGCGGTCACGTGACCGTCGCGGTGCCGCTCGGCCTCGGCGTAGGCATCCGGAGTGATGAGCGTCTGCGCCGCCCAGATGTTCGCCGCGGCCTCCTGGCGCTTCCGGATGAGACCGAACTCGGTCGGGCGGTGTCCGAGCACGTGGTGGCCGATTTCGTGACACATGACGCCGCGGAGGATGCGGCCGCGCATCCCCGGCGTGAGTTCGATGTGGCTCGAGCCAGGAGCGTAGCCGCTCCGGTGAGTGCCGCGGTGCTCGCGGACTGTCAGGCCTAGATCGGCTGCGAGATTCCAGATGTCCATGCGGTACCCCCTCGGTGAAGCATGGTTATGCGTTGTCAAAGTCTGTGTCGTGGCCGGCGGGGAACTCATCGATTGACTCGTTGGCGACCAGGTCGTAATCCTGCTGCCGACGTGCGACATAGTCGGCTCGCTGGATGAGTTCGATCTCGGAGATTCCGAGAGCCTTCGCGATGGACGAGATGTCCCAGACGTTGAGGATGACGCGGCGCCCTGTCTTCGTGTTGCCGCCGTCGAGCCGGTCGGACATGTACTGGGACGACTTGCCGATGAGTCGCCCGAGGCCGCGGGACGACAACGATTGGCGTCCCATCTCGGCCTTGATCTCAGATACAAGGGCGGCAGAGAAGAGCTCGGCGAACTCGGTTTCGGTCATGGGGCAATCATGGCAGAATGCATGAATTTTGCACAAGTCGCATGACGAGGTTGACAGTGCATGGATTTCCATGCGACGTTAACTGCATGGAACTTCATGCATCTACTCCCGAGGATGCGAACACAGCTCGACGCTTCGCCGATGAAGTCCGCGCTGAACTCGCTCGCCAACGTCGAACCTTCGCGGAACTCGCGCTCGCTCTCGGCACGACACCGCAGACCGTCGGTCGTCGACTGAACGGAGACACCCCGTTCAACGCGATCGAGATGGCGCTCGCGGCTCGCTTCCTCGGCATCGGCCTGCCGGTGCTGTGGGAGCGCGCGACCGCCCCGCAACCAGAGGCGGTGGCTTCGTGAGCAACGTCACGGCCATGAAGCCGCGCACCGCGCCGGCACCGGCCGAGTGGCTTTCGCCCTCGCAGGTATGTGACGTCATTCCCGGTATGACGGTGACGCTGCTGCAGCGGATGCGCGATGCCGGCAAGGGCCCGCGCTACGCGAAGCCGTCCGCGAAAACCGTCGTCTACTCCCGGTCCGACGTCGACGCGTGGGTGCGCTCGACGCTCGTGACGACGAGGGCGCAGTCATGAACTCCCGGTCTGGGGACCGGGTGCCCGCTGGGGTATCGGGCCAGGCGGGTCGGGGCACCGTGGGGACGGATGCCCCGACCGCTCGGAGCGGCGTGGCGTTGTTCAGCCCTGTGCTGCGCGCTGTCGCCGCAGGGTACGCCGTTCTCCGCATCGCCCTCATCTGGGTGTCACTGCTGCTCGCCCCGTGGGGTCTCCTGATTCTCCTGCTGGCGTTCGGGGCGCTGCTGGCCGCGGCGATGTGCGCCTTCATGGCAGCCGGGATCTCCGAGCTCGAGGCGGCCGAGTCATGAGCGTGCTCGAGGTGTTCCACTACGCCGACCGCGAAGTCCGCACGGTCACGATCGACGGCGAGGTGTGGTTCGTGCTCGCCGACGTGTGTCGCGTCCTCGAGATCGCGAACGTCGGCAACGTGTCCGCCCGCCTCGACGAGGCTGACATCCGTCAGACGGACATCAGCTCCGGCGGTCAGCGCCGCGCAGTCACCATCGTCTCCGAGTCCGGCATGTACGAGGTCGTGATCCGGTCCGACAAGCCCGAGGCTCGACAGTTCCGCTGGTGGGTGACGCACGAGGTGATCCCGGTGATCCGCCGCACCGGCACCTATGCCGTCGAGACTCCCGAACAACTGATGGCGCGCGCCGTCGTGCAGGCGCAGGAGATCATCGCGCGGAGGGACGAGCAGATCGCGGTGCTCGCGCCTCGCGCGGAGGCGTGGGACGAGATCGCCGACGCCGGGACGGACTACGCGGTGCGCGACGTCGCGCCGATGCTCTCCCGCGCCGGCATCGAGACCGGACCGCAGCGCCTGTTCGATTCCCTGAGCGCGCTCAACTGGATCTACCGCGGCGAGAAGCAGCGCTGGACGCCGTACGCCCGCGTCGTCGACGCCGGATACCTGAAGGTCCGCGCGATGCCCCCATACCGCGATCGCGACACCGGCGAGCTGAAGCCCGCCGCCCCGCAGGTGCGGATCACCCCGCGCGGTGTCGAGCGCCTCCGAATCGTCCTCGGCGCCGGCACGCTCACCCACTGACCCCACACACGAAAGCAGGGCGCCCGCTGCCACGGACGCCCCGCCAGAAAAGAAAGGCAAGCACATGCCTCAGACACAGGATAGCGACGAGAACGTCGCTCCGCTGGGCGACTTCGCCCCGCGGGCCGCGGACACGCATCTCAGCGTGATCATCCGCACCGCGCCGGTCGTCCCTGAGAGGTCGACCATCTGGCCGCTCGCACCCTGGCGGATGACCCTCATCGCCGTCGCGATCTTCATCGCGATCCCGTGCGGCATTGCGGCCGCCCAACCTCCGATCAACGGCGCCGAACTCGGCTGCCTCATCAGCCTGGCGATGTTCGTCGCCGCGTTCACCCCTGGGAAGGACTGATCATGACCGTGAAGCTGTCGGCCACGCTGCCGAAGGAGTTCGATGCCAACGGGATGGAGCGACTGCACTCGCAGCTCGTGAAGCACCCCGAGCGCCGCCACGTCGTCGTTATGGTCGTCGACTGCGTCCGCACGACCGTCGACCACAACGGCGACGAGGACCACTACACACCGACGGTCGGCGCGCTGTTCGTCGAGCCGATCGCCGACGCCGAAGACGTCGAGACGATCACCGACATCATGGGCCGCGTCCGCGCCGAGCGCATCGGCGACGGCACCCTCGACTTCGACTTCGGCGTAGCGCAGCCCTCCGGGCCGGTCGCGTTCGGCATCCGGAAGGAGGACGTGTCGTGAGCCAGTCGCTCGACGTCATCACCGCGCTCGTCGCCGAGGGCATCCGGAAGCAGATGGCCGCGAACAAGCAGCGCTACATCGTGCCGCGCGATCGCCGGGAGATCGCGGAGGACGCAGCCGCCGTTGCGATCGCTGTGCTCGTCGACGTCACCGGCGGATACGACCACATCGTGCGCGCCGAGGGCGACACGTTCACTCTGCAGCACCCGCTCGCCGAGCGCCTCACCGGCGACCTCTTCGACTGCGAGATCCACCAGCACATCGCAGCCGGCGAACCGCTCGAGTCCGGCCGCTACAAGGTCGTGCCCGCCGACTCCCAGACATTCGACCTCATCCCCGTGAAGGACCAGCCATGACCCCTCAGATCACCGAGGCACGCGTCGTCGTGCCCGAGGACGCACCCCGCACCGTCTGGATGATGGAACGCGGCGAGGGCGTCACCGCGTCCGAGGCATGGGCCGTCGCCCGTGCCGGCATCCGAGCCCGCCGCCGCATCGTCGAGTCGAAGATGAACGGATCGACGTTCAAGGGCAGCAAGGCGACCAACGCCGGTCACGCCCGTGAGGCCGCGCTGCTCGACGAGGCCGCCGAGCGCATGGCGACCCTCACCCCGAACGGAGCGCTCTGGGCATCGGTCGACAACGACCTGCACCGCGCGACCCCGGACGCGATCGCCATCGACCCCGACGGCGCGCTCGTCGTCGTCGAGGTGAAGTCCCACGAGACCGGATGGAAGAACGACGACATCCCGATCGAGCACCTCGCACAGATGCAGTGGCAGATCCACGTGCTCGGCGCCGACTACGCCCTCTACGGCTTCGAGGTCCGCGACGACGACGACATGCCTCCCGTCGATGGCGCGACCTGGATCCCCGTCCCGCGCGACGCCGAGATGATCGCTTGGCTCGTCGAACGTGCCGACGACTTCATCGCATGGCGCGACGCCGGATGCCCCGTTATCGACCTCCTCCCGGACTACGTGCACGCCGCACTCGCCGAATGGGCTCCTCTGAAGCGCGCGCTCGACGCCGCCACCGCCGCGGAGAAGCCCGCGAAGGAGAAGCTCGCCGCGGCGATCGCCGAGATCCCGCACGCGAACCGCTTCGGCGCGGTCGGGATGAGCGAGCACGGCGGCTTCCAGGCCACGGTCTCCGAGACCGTCTCGATCGACGAGGCCGCGTGGAAGGCCGACGCCCCCGAGGTGCACGCCAGCGTGCAGCAGCTGCGCGCCGACCTCGCCATCCTCGAGGCCGCCGCCAAGAAGGTCTACCCGCTGACGATCCGTAAGGCACCCGCGCTGCGCTTCCAGGAGGCCGAGAATGTCTGACCCCATCACGGTTCCCGAGGTGAAGACGATCGCCGAGGTCGAGCGCATCGTCAACGGTTCCGGCCTCTGGGACGGCACCGGCGTCATCGAGTTCTCCGATGACGGTGTCACGTGGACTCCGGCATGGTCCCCGACCGACGAGATCGCACACCCGCAGTTCGCGCGGGTCGCGGTGCACCGCAAGGACGTGCGGATCCCGACGACGGCGATCATCCGCTGGGATGAGCAGTTCCCGCAGGCGTCAGAGGAGTGGGCGGGGAAGTGGTTGCGCTCGCCGATGCGTCACTTCGGCCGCACGGTCCGGATGGTCGCCTATCGGCAGACGTTCCGCGAGCTCCTCGGTGACGTCCGCATCGAGGACGAAGCCGACGACCGCACCCTGCCCGCCGAGGTGACGGATGCCGTGCCGGCCGCAGAGCGCGACTGGGCGGCCGAGATCGCCGCCGTGCAGTCCGTGCCCCTGCTCGATGCCATCGACCGCGAAGCACGTGCCGCCCGCGTCTTCACCCCCGACGCGAATGGCACCGCACTGCACCGCGCGCTCCGCACCCGCCGCACGGAGCTGCTCGCCCGTACGTGGGATGCCCCGCCCGCCGAGGCATCCGCGCCTGCGATCGTCGACGAGGTCGCCCCGACGCGCGCCGAGCCCAAGGACTACCTGCCGCCGCAGAACCGCGCCGAGCGTCGCAAGGCCGCCCGCAAGAAGGGTGGCAAGCGATGAACGTCGACCCCGTCACCGGCGAGGTTGACGACGATGAGACAGGCACGGACATCGAACTCGTCCCGCTGAACCTCGCGGACCTCTCCGAAGACGAGCTGATCAGGATGCTCCCGACGCCGATCCAGTGCGCCGGCGCCCTGCAGTACGCACGCCAGGTCACCGCGCGCGCCCCGAAGGCACTGAACCGCCTCCGCAACTCGCTCACCGAGCGCGAACGCGAACTGACGATCGCTGTCGCTCTCGGCGCCCGCGACATGCTCTCCGAGTACCCGCGCCTCCCGATGAGCGAGCGCCGCGACCTCGCCCGAGCCACCGACGACCGCGTCAAGGCCGCACAGGAAGCCCGCGACACCGCCTGGCTGCTCCTCGAGTACGCCCGCGACTACGACCGCGCCATCGGCCGCGACATCGACATCCTGCGTTCCCTTAACGCCAACTTCCGAGGAGAGCACCGATGAAGCGGACGCTACAGCTCTGCAGTGAACGAATCGACGTCCCTGTCTCCGCGCTGCCAGTTCAGAAGTTCCTGAGCGGCATCTGCCGCGATCTTCGCAGCTTGCGAACGGAATCGTCCGACTCCTGCGGATCCGGTGACCTCACCACTTGCGCGGTCGACTGCGTCCTGAACCATCTCTCGCTGCTGACCGACCCACCGCACGACGTCGTGTTCTTCCGGGGGGAGCAGCGCATACGCCCGGATGAACTCTTCTCCGTTGGCGAACCGGAGGAAGGCCCGCTGCATCCACAGGTCCAGGTCGCGAGAGAGCTCAACCTCCCTGTACAGCATCCGAGTGAGCGCCATTACGGCATCCGCTCTACGGTCCGCCGCGCGGTGAAAGTCCGTCTGCTGGAGTCGCGACTCGGCAGCCGTTGCCTGGCGAGTGGCGGAGGAAGCGGCGTCAACAGCGGCGCCCGCTTGCACCTCGGCTGCACCCGCTTGCACCTCTGCGGCACTCGCTTGCTGCTTCGCGGCTTTGGCGGACTTCTTCGCTGCCTTGAGAGCGCCCTTCGCTCCCGTTTCGGCATCGCGAGCAGCGACTGCTTGCCGAACGGCGGCGGCGGCTGCGACTCCAGTGAGGATCAGCAGGCCGATCTGCACCGTGAGCATCAGGGGATCTTCCATGCGCGCACTCTATCGGGGGTGACCCGATGAACGCCGAGGTCGGCTACGCGAAGCCCGACGTGGCCTGGAACGGACTCACGGTGACGGACCTGTTCTGCGGTGCTGGTGGATCATCTTCGGGACTGGTCGAAGTCGGGTACCGCGTCGTCATCGCAGCGAACCACTGGGCCCTCGCGATCGAGTCGCACCAGATCAACCACCCCGAGACCGACCACTCGCAGGCGGACATCTCGCAGGTCAACCCCGCCTACTTCCCGAAAACCCACGTGCTCTGGGGATCGCCCGAATGCACGAACCACTCGATCGCGAAGGGCATCAAGCGTCAGCGCCAGCAGGACCAGGCGCTGTTCGAGATCGACGGCACCCGTCCGCTGCCCGACGAGGCCGCCAACCGGTCCCGCGCGACGATGTGGGACATCCCGCGATTCGCCGAGCACCACCGCTACATGGCGATCATCCTTGAGAACGTCGTCGACGCATACCGGTGGGATCAGTTCGAGGCGTGGCAGATGGCGATGCGTTCGCTCGGCTACCGGATGCAGTTCGTGTGGCTGAACAGCATGCACGCACAGATCGGCGGTCTCCCGGCGCCGCAGTCCCGCGACCGCATGTACATCGTGATGTGGCGTGAGGATCTCGCGACGAAGGAGCTGCAGGGTCCGAACGTCTCAAAGTGGACGAGCCCGATGGCGGTCTGCCAGGAGCACGGCGAGGTGCAGGCGGTCCAGGCGTTCAAGAAGGCCGAGCATTGGGGCCGCTACCGTGCCCAGTACCTCTACCGGTGCCCGAAGTGCTTCCAGGTCATCGAGCCCGGCTGGCTGGCCGCCGAGTCGATCATCGACTGGTCGCTGCCTGCGCAGCGGATCGGCGATCGTGCGAAGCCGCTCGCCGAGAAGACTCGTGAGCGGATCCGTCGCGGCATCGAACGCCACTGGGCGCCAATCATCGCGAAGGCCGCCGGCAACACGTACGACGGTGTAACGACGGGATCGAACTACCTGCGGGTGTCGGACCTCGATTCGCCGATGCCGGCGCAGATGGGCACCGCCGAGCACGGTCTCGCGATCCCGCCGTTCCTCGCGCAGTTCCGTCAGCGTGAGCGGACGCAGACTCTCGACGACGCGCTGCCGACGGTCGTGGCGGACGGCGCGAACCACGCGCTGATCGTGAACAACCTCAGCGGCAACGACGAGTCCCGGTCGAGGCCCGTGGCCGACGTGCTGCCGTCGATCGTCGCGGGCGGCCTGCATGCTTCGCTACTCGTGCCCGTCGAGGGCCGCGAAGGGAAGAGCGCAGCATCCGTCGCTGACCCGATGCGCACCCAGTCAACGCGCAACGAGACCGGGCTGCTCGTGCCGCTGCGAAACCACGGCGTCGCGAAGCCGACCTCGCATCCGATCGACACGGTCAGCGCCGAGGGCAACCATCACGCGCTCGTCATGCGGAACAACACCGCACGCGGCGACGGCGGGCAGATGTCGACGCCCGTGCACGAACCGCTGCGGGCGCTCACCACGGCCGGGCATCAGTCCCTCATCGGGGCGCCCGAACCGCTCAGCCTCGACGTCGACGACGCCGGATTCCGGATGCTAGAGCCGCACGAGATCCAGGCGGGCATGGGCTTCGCTCGCGACTACGTGCTGCGCGGATCGAAGCGCGACAAGGTGAAGCAGGCAGGCAACGCGGTCACACCACCAGCTGCGCGCGACCTCGGTCATGCGGTCGCAGAGTTCCTGCTCGCGGTGGCATCGTGACCGCGCCGACGGACGAGGTGCGCGGCGGCGTGTACCTCCGCGACGGATACCGCTGCGTGATGTGCGGCGCACTCGAGAAGACGTTCCAGCACCGCCGCGCAGTGGGCATGGGCGGATCTCGCAACGTGCCGACCGCCGTCGACGGACTGACCCTGTGTCTGACCTGCAACGGTGCATGCGAGGCCGAGCTACAGACGAAGGCGCTCGCCAACGGGTGGAAGGTGCGCCGCTGGGTGACCTCGCCCGAACGCGTACCGGTCTACTTCCCGCACGAGTTCGCCTGGTACCGCCTCGACGGCACGCGCCGTATCCGAATCTCGGCCGCGGTCGCGATGGAGATGGGCTGCTCGGTCTACGGAGACGAGTGGATGCAGTGGCGACTCCAGGCAATCGGAGGTGCACGATGAGTGACACGAAGGAGACCATGGGAGCGGTCGCCAGGGCCGAACTCGATCGAGCGATCACCGACCTTCGACACGCGGTCGACACCCTCGAGAATCCGTTCGCGGTCGACTTCTACGGCGACGCGGTTGTGCGCTTCGACGCCGTCGACGCCGACCAGCTACGCGAGGCCATCCTCGTCGCGATCTCTCACCTCGAGGTGATCTCGTGAAGCGCCCTGCGTTCGGCACGGTTTACGCCGTGTACTGGCCTGCCGAGCAGGTGCTGAAGGTCGGCATCATGTGGCGCGACTCCCGCATCCGGTACATGGTCGAGACCGGCGGCGAGGTGCTCATGATGATGCGCGATAGCCCCGCCGCCTGGGAGCCGTACGCGCTCCGCGAACTCGCGAAAACCTGGCCGCGCGCCTTCGCCACCGCCGACGACTCCGAGATCATCCTGCGCCGCGGCCGCGGGTACACCGAGTGCTACCGGGTGCAGCTCAACGAGCTCCCCGCAGCAGTAGACGCAATTCTGAGGGGCACGATTCGCCATGACGCTGACCAGACCAAGATCGATGACGGTCGAGGCGTTCCAGCAGATCCGACGGCTGCCGCCGGCGCTGAGAGCGACCGCCGAGGGACTGCGGATGCATGCCGACGACCACGGCCGCGGCCGCGTCGAGCTGCGACAGATCCTCGCCGACGTGTACCCGGAGCAGTCCGACGTGACGGAGTCCGTGCTGGTGGATCATCTGCTCGAGCTGGACGACGCGGGTGTGCTGGTGCTCTACGAGGTCCGAGGGATCTCGCTCTACGAATTCACGCAATGGGGACGAATCGACCGCCCCACACGCTCGGAACTCCCGGAACCGCCCCCGCCACTCGCGAGTCGCTCGCGAGTCACTCGCGAGTCACGCCTGGCGGGGGAGAGAGAGGGCGAGCGGGAGAGCGAAAGCGGGGGAGCGAGCGAGAGTGCGGGCGAGCGCGAGACTCCATCCGCCCGGATGTCGCGAGAAGTGCTCCCACCGAATCCATTCTGCGAAGACCACGACGGGGGAGTGCTGGAACCGTGCATCGCCTGCCAGAACGCACGCCTCCGGAACAAGCAATTCCTGGATCTCCGGCGCTGGGAAATGAGACAGGACGGGGAGGTCTGGGGCAATGAATTCTGAAAACCTGAGCGGGCCGGTCACCCGGGGGCGGGCCGTGTTCATCCCTGAAGCCATCTGGGGCCGACTGGCAACCGTCGCGGACGATCGCGGCGTGACCGTGGAAGACATCCTGGTCGCCGCGATCACCGACATCACCTCCCCGGCCACCGTCGAGGAGCGCATCGTGCAGCTGGTTCGTTCCGGCCTCACAGACGCCACCATCGCCGGGCGCACGGGAGAAATGCTCCCCCGAGTCAGGGCCGTGCGTCGAGCGGCGCACCTTCCCGCGAACCGATTCATCCGTGGAGCGATCCACGACCACGAGAGGAAGACAGCATGAGCACAATCAAGGAGCTGCAGCAGCAGATCGGCGAGATCAACGCCGCGAACGGCTGGCGCACGACGAACGAGGCCGACCTCGACGCCAAGGCGCGGGTGAACGCGCAGATCACTCGTCTCGCACTCATCACCACGGAGGTGGCCGAGGCGATCGAGGAGATCCGAAACGGCCGAGACGCAGATGAGAGGTACTACACCGGCGGGGTGGGAGACCACAGCGGGTCGTTCTCTGAGCGTGAGCCCCTCGACGCGAACGGTGCGCCCCGCAAGCCCGAGGGTGTGCCTTCCGAACTCGCCGACATCGTCATCCGGGCGCTCGACGCAGCCGGGGCGTGGGGCATCGACCTTGAATCGGTCATCGAAGAGAAGCTGGCCTACAACCTCACGCGAGGCCACCGTCACGGCGGGAAGGCCGTCTGATGGCCGGCGAGACGGTGATCACCGTCGTCGGCAACCTGACCGCGGATCCCGAGCTGCGCTTCACCCAGAACGGTCTCCCGGTGGTGAACTTCACGATCGCGAGCACCCCGCGCACCTTCGACAAGGCGTCGGGGGAGTACAAGGACGGCGACGCGCTGTTCATGCGCTGCTCGGCATGGAGGGAATTCGCGGAGCACATCGCCGGGTCGCTGGCGAAGGGTGCCCGCGTGGTCGCGCAGGGTCGCCTCCGTCAGCGCTCGTACCAGGACCGTGAGCGCAACCAGCGCACCGCGATCGAGCTGGAGGTCGACGAGATCGGCCCCTCGCTCCGGTAC
>NZ_SSDJ01000138.1 GCF_004794465.1 Microbacterium sp. K24
CCCCCGCACCTGCCGCGGCCCCCGCCGAGCCGGCGCCTGCCGCGGCGTCTGCTCCTGCTGCGGCCGCCGAGACGGCACCGAAGCTCAACCTCCCGACCGAGAGCGACAACCTCTACGTCACTCCGCTGGTTCGTCGCCTGGCCTCCCAGCAGGGCGTGGATCTGGCGTCTGTCACCGGAACCGGTGTCGGCGGTCGCATCCGCAAGGAAGACGTGCTGAAGGCGGCCGAGGCTGCTGCCAGCGCTCCGGCTGCTTCGGCACCGGCGGCTGCAGCTGCTCCGGCGCCTCTCGAGGTCTCGCCGCTGCGGGGCACCACGCAGCCGATGTCGCGTCTGCGCAAGGTCCTCGCGAAGCGGGCCGTCGAGTCGATGCAGCAGACGGCTCAGCTGACCACGGTCGTCGAGGTCGACGTCACGGCTCTTGCGGACTACCGCGACAGCGTGAAGGCGTCGTTCCTGGAGAAGACGGGCGACAAGCTGTCGTTCCTGCCGTTCTTCGCCCTGGCCACCGCGGAGGCCCTGCAGGCCTTCCCGATCGTGAACGCCACGGTCGACGGCGAGAACATCGTGTACCCGGCGAGCGAGAACGTGTCGATCGCGGTCGACACGGAGCGCGGCCTGCTCACGCCGGTGCTGCGTGACGCGGCGTCGAAGAACATCGCTCAGATCGCTCACGAGATCGCGGACCTCGCGGCTCGCACGCGCGACAACAAGCTGAAGCCCGACGAGCTCGCCGGCGGCACGTTCACGCTGACCAACACGGGTTCGCGTGGCGCGTTGTTCGACACGCCCGTCGTGTTCCTGCCCCAGTCCGCGATCCTCGGCACCGGTACGGTCGTCAAGCGTCCTGGTCTGGTGAAGGTCGGCGGTGCCGACGCCATCGCGGTGCGATCATACGTGTACCTCGCACTCTCGTACGATCACCGGATCATCGACGGCGCCGACGCTGCTCGTTTCCTGGGCGCCGTCAAGGCCCGCCTGGAGGCGGCGCAGTTCGCCGCACAGCTCGGAGCCTGACACTCGTATCATCCTGGCTGGTCCGCGACGCCGTAGACGTCGCGGACCAGCCATTTTTCGTCTTGCCGCACGAGGACGAGCATCTGGTCGGGTGCAGCGGTGCCGACCGCTCCGTCTTCGCCGGGATCGACCACGGGCGAACCGAGCCTGACCACCGCGACGTCGCCGTACTCGTCGACCAGTTCGATCGTCGGCGTGCCGCCGGCAGCGGAGGCGAGCGCGTCCACCACTCCGGCGGACCCCGTCACGACCACGTCGGTGCAGACCAGATCCTCCGCAACATGGCATTCGGCGATCTGCGTCAGGAGGGTGGATGCCGCGGCGACCGGATCGTCGCGCGCCGCTGCGGCGCCCGGCGTCGCCGCGGCTTCCTCCTGAGCGACTCCGCCCACGTCACTTTCATCGGGCGGCGCGGAGACCGCCGGGGACGGATCCGCTGACGGAACCCCGCCGCGCGCAGCATTCGCCGACTCCGCCGAGTCCCCTGACGGCCACAGCAGGCCGCCGACGAGCACAGCGGCCGCTGCGGCCCCCGCGAAGAGCAGCAGGGGACGCTTTCCCGCGCGACTCCCCGCACGCGCCGGAGGTCTCACTGACTCCCCACGACGGGCGACGACCGCTCCGGATCGCGACGAGAAGTGCGATCCGAACGGCTCGAGACCCGATCGCAGCCGCCGCACAACCGCGACGACACTCGAAGGATGCCGTGTCGGCACCGACCGCGCACGCCCGTCTCGTCGCGCGGCTCGACTCGACGGTGGGCGCCGGTGGTCGAGGACCAGCGTCCGCGCCACCTCGCGTGCGCGCTCCGGCGCGTGCACCTCCCGTTCGAGCGGACGCGGCGCCGCGATCGCCAGGAGCTCCTTCTCCCAGTCCTCCAACGATCGGTGCGGCACACGGGGCTGCGTCAGAGCCTTCACGATCCCGTCTTCGATCGTGGTGAGCACCCGTGTCAGCGCTTTGTCCCCGCACTCGTCGCGCAACCGCTCGATGACCTCCGTCGCACCGACCCGTGGGTCTTCCCCCTGGCCGATGACGAAGGTGGGGCGGCCGCCATCGGTCAGCCACCACACCCCCGTCTGCACCGCGTCGGCGCTCTCGCCGAGTTCATCGAGGCCCCGCAGCAGGCTCACCACGAGCGTGCTGCATTCGCCCGACGTCAACGCGGCGTCGGCAGCCGTGCGACGGACCAGGAACCCCAGAACCCGGTCGGTGCACCATGGCAGCAGCGCGTCGTGGCCGTCGGCACGCCGGATGACGTCGACCGGACTCGCGACATGCTCGGCGCCCGCGAAACGCCACCCCACCCATCCGGCGAGTGAAGCGGCATCCACCCGAACAGCCACCCCGTCCCCTCGGGTGACGAGCGTTCCGGCGAACGGACCCTCGGTCGGATCGAGTGTGCGGACGACACGATGCGCTCCCGGGAGGAGCACGGTGCCCCGGTCTTCGATCTCGACGTCTGCCATGCCTCCATCACAGCCCACGGACGCCCCGGGAAGGACCGATCGACGTCGATGTGGATGGATCGAGGAGATCCGGGCCAATGTGGAGGAAGAGTCGAGCCGCCCCGCGCTCCGCTGGGCGCGAACTCGACATCACGGCATCCGCGAACTGGGTAGGCTGGTGCCCATGGCAAAGCGTGCTCCTGAACCCGAAAAGCGTCCTGGGTTCTTCTCCCAGATCAAGTCCCTCTTCCGGTTCACCCGCGAGGCCTACACCTGGCTTCCGTGGGTCCAGGCCGCGATCCTCATCGCCGGGGTCCTGATCGGCCTCATCGCCGGCTTCCTGATCCCGCCGTTCCAGGTCTGGACGCTCATCCTCTGGGGCATCACCGGCCTCATGCTCGGTGTTCTGGGCGCGCTTTTCCTGATGACCCGACTCTCCACGTCGGCGATGTACACGAAGATCGACGGCATGCCCGGAGCGACGGGCCACGTGCTCAGCACGAGCCTCGGCCGCAACTGGCAGGCCTCGGAGACCCCGGTCGGCATCAACCCGAAGACGCAGGAAGCGGTCTACCGCACCATCGGCCGCGGCGGCATCGTCGTCGTCGGCGAAGGTGCCCGCGGACGTCTGACGCGTCTCGTCAACGAAGAGCGCAGCAAGGCGCAGCGCGTCGCCCACGGCGTTCCCGTGACGGTGCTCTACGTCGGCCACGGCGATGACGAGGTCGCCATCGCCGATCTCTCCAAGACCATCAAGAAGCTGCCCAAGGCGATCGACAAGACCACCATGGCCGCAGTCATCCGGCGCATCGACTCCGTGTCGCAGTCGCTGTCGTCGCTGCCGATCCCGAAGGGCATCGACCCGACCAAGGTCCGCGCGCAGCGTCCGCGCTGAGCGCCACAGCATCCGCCTCGAAAGCGCGGCCGCCCTCTGAACGAGGTGCGGCCGCGTTCTCGTTCACTCGGAGAGCGGCTGCCGGGGCAGGCGACGCACCTTCGCGCGACGCCGGCGGCGCTCGGGAACCATCGATCGCATCTCGTCGAGCTTGCCGAAGCAGAAGAGCCGGTCGTCGGCTTCGAGCACCACGTGCTTGCGCGGGTTCGGGATCACGCTGACACCCCGATGCAGCGTCAGCACGGTGATGTCCCTCTCCCAGAGCCCCGCCTCCCCCAGCGTCTTGCCGACGAGGTCGACCGCCCCGTGCACCATGAGCTCGGCGACGCCGTAGCCAGTGGAGACGGTGAGGCGCTGACGCACGTCGATCTCGGGGAACGCGACCTGCCCGGCGATGTAGTCGATGATCGCGCCGGCGACGTCGAGCTTGGTGGCGCTCTCGATGCCCTGCAGCCCTGGCGAGGAGTTGACCTCCATCACCAGCGGGCCGTCTTCGCCCTCGAGCATGTCGACGCCCGCGACGCGAAGTCCCATGATCTGCGCCGATCGCACGGCCGCCCGCTCGTACACCGGGTCGAGCTCGATCGCCGCGACCGAACCCCCGCGGTGCACGTTCGAGCGGAACTCGTCACCCGCCGCGGAACGCCGCATGGCCGCCACGACCCTGTCGCCCACGACGAGAGCACGGATGTCGCGCCCGCGGCTCTCGGAGATGAACTTCTGGATGAGCACGTTCTGCTTCGTGGAATGCAGGGTCTCGATGATCGCCTCGGCGACCTTCACCTGGGGGGCCAGGATCACGCCGATCCCCTGGGTGCCCTCGAGCAGCTTGATGACGACAGGAGCCCCGCCGACCCGCTCGATCGCCGGACGCACGTCGGCGCGATTGCGCACGAAGGCCGTCGGCGGCATCGCGATGTTGTGACGGGACAGGATCTGATTGGCGCGCAGCTTGTCCCGTGCGCTCGAGATGCCGTTCGCGGTGTTCGGCGTGTAGACGTCCATCTGCTCGAACTGGCGCACGACGGCCGTGCCGAAGTACGTGATCGAGTTGCCGATACGGGGCAGGATCGCGTCGTAGTCGCTGAGCTGGCGACCCCGGTAGTGCAGGTCGGGTTCGTCGGAGGTCAGGTCGATCGCGAAGCGCAGCGTGTTCAGAACCTTGACGTTATGACCGCGCTGGAGCGCAGCCGCACGCAGCCGCTGGGTGGAGTACGCCTGGGGCGCACGGGAGAGCACTGCGATCTTCACGGAGAATTCCTGCCAGGATGGGTCGAGTGAACAAGTCATCCCATTCAAACACCCTTACGGGGTGGCGAGAGTGGGTGAGCCTTCCCGATCTCGGGGTCGACTGGCTGAAAGCGAAGATCGACACCGGCGCCCGCACCTCCTCGTTGCACGCCTTCGACGTGCACGAGTTCGAGCGCGAGGGCGAGGAGTGGGTCCGATTCCGGGTCAAGCCCTGGCAGGACAGCCAGGAGGATGCCGTCGTCGTCGAGACTCCGGTCCACGACAGGCGTGCGGTGCGCAGTTCGTCGGGTCACGCGCAGGAGCGCCTCGTGGTGAAGCTGCTCGTGCGTCTGGTGGACCGCGAGGTGCTCGCCGAGGTCACGCTCAGCAATCGAGACGAGATGGGCTTCCGCATGCTGATCGGACGCGAAGCGCTGCGTCACGGGTACATCGTGGACCCGGCGCGCTCGTTCCTGGGCGGAAGGGCGCCGCGCGAGGCACGCCGACGCAACCGCGGTCGCAGCTGACTCCCGCTCAGGTGCGGATCAGGATCGTGCCGACGGCCTTGTCGTGCAGGCCGCGCTGATCGGCATCCCAGATCACTGCGGGCACGACGAGGATCAGCAGCAGGGTGCGCACGATCGGCCGCCAGAGGCCGACCCAGGCCCCGTCGAGGCGCACGACGCGCATGCCGAGGATGCGGTGGCCGGGGCTGCCGCCGGCGGTCGGGATGAACAGGATCTGCAGAACGGTGAACACGAGCATCGGGGCGAACTGCGAGAGCCCGGCCTCGGCGGGAAGCGCGAACTGATCGAATCCCAGGAAGGCGGTCGCGATGATCGTCGCAGCGGCGTAATCGATGGCCAGGGCGCCGATGCGACGGCCGACGCGGGCCACGCTCCCCGACCCCGAGGACGGCAGTCCGAGTCGTTCACCGGGGTATGTGTTCACAGCATCCGTCACTGCTCCAGCCTAAGCGACCCCTGTAACATGCCCGAAACAATACGGACACCCTGGGGAAACGCCCCAGCCGTACTGTGCACAATGGCCGTGAAGCCATCGATCCGCAATCCAGGAGTCGTACATGTTCAAAGATTCGTCCGAGGTTCTGAGCTACATCAAGGAGAACGACGTCAAGTTCCTTGACATCCGTTTCACCGATCTCCCGGGTGTGCAGCAGCACTTCAACATTCCTGCGGCAACGGTCGATGAGGCGTTCTTCACCGAGGGCCAGCTCTTCGACGGCTCCTCGATCCGCGGCTTCGCGAGCATCCACGAGTCCGACATGCAGCTCATCCCGGATGTCACGACGGCGTACGTCGACCCCTTCCGCGAGGCGAGCACCCTCGTGATGATCTTCGACATCTACAACCCGCGCACCGGCGAGATCTACTCGAAGGACCCGCGTCAGGTCGCCAAGAAGGCCGAGAAGTACCTCGCCTCCACCGGCATCGCCGACACCGCGTACTTCGCCCCTGAGGCCGAGTTCTACATCTTCGACGACGTGCGCTACTCCGTCACCGCCGGTGAGAGCTTCTACAAGGTCGACTCCGAAGAGGCCGCGTGGAACACCGGTCGCGAGGAAGAAGGCGGAAACCTCGCCAACAAGACCCCGTACAAGGGCGGCTACTTCCCCGTCTCCCCCGTCGACAAGACGGCAGACCTCCGCGACGACATCACGCTGAAGCTGATCGACGCCGGTTTCATCCTGGAGCGCTCGCACCACGAGGTGGGCACGGCCGGCCAGCAGGAGATCAACTACCGCTTCGACACGATGGTCCACGCGGCGGACGACATCCTGAAGTTCAAGTACATCGTCAAGAACACCGCCAACGAGTGGGGCAAGGTCGCGACCTTCATGCCCAAGCCGCTCTACGGCGACAACGGCTCCGGCATGCACACGCACCAGTCGCTGTGGGACGGCGGCAAGCCGCTGTTCTACGACGAGGCAGGCTACGGCCAGCTCAGCGACATCGCGCGCTGGTACATCGGCGGCATCCTGGCGCACGCGCCGGCCCTGCTGGCCTTCACGAACCCGACCCTGAACAGCTACCACCGTCTGGTCAAGGGCTTCGAGGCTCCGGTCAACCTGGTCTACTCGGCCGGCAACCGCTCCGCCGCGATCCGCATCCCGATCACGGGCTCCAACCCGAAGGCCAAGCGCATCGAGTTCCGCGCGCCCGACGCCTCCGGCAACCCGTACCTCGCCTTCGCCGCGCAGCTGATGGCCGGCCTCGACGGCATCAAGAACCGCATCGAGCCGCACGAGCCGGTCGACAAGGACCTCTACGAGCTTCCTCCCGAGGAGGCCAAGGGCATCCCGCAGGTCCCGAACTCCCTGCTGGACTCCCTCGACGCACTGGCTGAGGACCACCAGTTCCTTCTTGAGGGCGGCGTGTTCACCAAGGAGCTCATCGAGACCTGGATCTCGTACAAGTACGAGAACGAGATCCTCCCAATGGCACAGCGCCCGCACCCGTTCGAGTACGAGCTGTACTTCGGCGTCTGACATCTCGCCGACCGACACGGAAGCCCGCCCCAGCCTCGCGCTGGGGCGGGCTTTCCCGTTCGCACGATAACGTGGCGTGACCGCGGCTATTCAAGGAGTGCAGGATGATGTTCCCGATCTTTCGACGGCCGCAGGACCCCGCGGCACCGGCAGCGCCCGCGAAGGGCCTGTGGGCACACGGTTTCGGGCTCGTCGCGACACGCAGCCTGCAGACGCTGGCGGTGCTCGCGCTCGTCGCCGTGGGAGTGCTCGTCATCACCCAGCTGTCGCTGGTGTTCATCCCTGTGACGATCGCGCTGATCCTCGCCTGCGCGATCCACCCGCTGGTCAGCCTGATGCGCCGGCGTGGAGTCCCGTCGATCCTCGCGACCTGGATCGCTCTCATCGGGATCATCGCCGTCCTCGGCGGCGTCATCTGGGTGATCGTGCTCACGGTCCGCAATCAGTGGGATGACCTCGTCGAGTCGGCCACGGACGGCATCTCCCAGGTGACGGACTGGCTCGGCACGCTGCCGTTCGACATCGACGCGATCAACTTGGACGACGTGTGGGCCTCCGCACAGGACTTCCTCACGAGCTCCTCGTTCGGCCAGGGCGCTCTGGCCGGAGTCTCCGCGACCGCGAGCTTCTTCACCGGGCTCGTCCTGATGATCGTGGTGCTGTTCTTCTTCCTGAAGGATGGGCCGCGCATCTGGGAGTTCCTGCTGCGTCCGTTCAGCGGCGAGAGCTACGCCCGTGCACGCCGCATCGGCGACAAGAGCGTCGACGTGTTCGGCAGCTACATCCGGGGCACGTCGATCGTCGCGGCCGCGGACGCGGTCGGAATCGGCGTGGGCCTCGCGATCCTGCAGATCCCCCTCGCACTGCCGCTCGCGGTCATCGTCTTCCTGACCGCGTTCATCCCCCTCGTCGGTGCAACCGCCGCCGGCATCCTCGCCGCCCTCGTCGCCCTCGTCACTCACGGGCCCGTGGCCGCGCTGATCGTGGTCGGCATCGTGGTGCTCGTGAACCAACTGGAAGGCAACTTCCTGCAGCCCGTCGTGATGGCGCGCTCGTTGAAGCTTCACGCTCTGGTGATCCTGCTCGCTCTGACGGCGGGAACGATCCTCGGCGGCATCGTGGGAGCTGTCCTCTCCGTGCCGCTCGCCGCAGCGGCCTGGGGCATCATCACCGTGTGGGACGGTCCGCACACTCCCGCTCGGCCGTTCCGACAGAAGCGCGACGAGAGCGTTCAGCCCTCGCCTGACAGGAAGGTCGAGGCATAACCCCTCGGCACCGACGTCCTTCTCGAGGAGCCTGCTACAGCCTCAGGCTGCAGCGGACTCTTCCCGTCCCTCAGCGCAGGCGTGTCCGACGCCGGCGCTGCGGCAGACGCAGATGCATGGTGGCGAACGCGAGGACGACGAGCGAGCTCCCGAAGACTCCCGCGTCGGGTTCGAAGCCGTCCGTCAAGGGCCAGTCAGCGACTTCGTCGTAGTAGACCGGCCCTGCGTGGCCGACGAAGTACGACAGGACGACTCCTGCCGCGCCCAGGATGAACAGACCGAGCATCCACGCCGCATGACGAATCCACCACCTTCGTAACGGCGGCGCGATGCGGAGCGGCAGGCCGAGCAAGAACACCAGGATGGTGAGCACGGCAGAGACGACAGCGAAGCCGACTACCTGCAGTCCCTCCGTGTAGGCGCCTGCGATGACCGTCCACTCGCCGATCACCAGCCAGGTGATCAGTCCCGTGAGAAAGACATGCGCGGGCAGCAGCGACCATACCTTCCCGGCAGGAACGGAGGTGCGCTGCTCGGGAGACGGAGGCGCTGCGGGGTGAATCTGACTCTCGGCTTCCACAATCGGATCATATGGCTCATAGCGGACGAACAGCCGCGTCGCGTGGCCTTCTGCCTAACGTGACCCCGCTCGCTTCGCAACCCCCTCGGCTCGGACACGCCCCTCGTTCAGGATGGAGATCCATCGAACGCGAAAGGGACGTACTCATGACCGACACCACCCCCACCCAGAGGGTCGCGGAACTGCTCAAGGACTTCCGCTTCGCCATGTTCACCACCCGCAACGCGAATGATCGTCTGGTCTCCCACCCCCTCACCGTGCAGGAGTCCGAGTTCGACGGCGACCTCTGGTTCCTCGTCTCGCGGAGCGCGTCGCTCGTCGCCGACATCGCGAAGGATGAGCGCGTCGGCGTCTCGCTGAGTTCGAACGACTCGTGGGTCTCACTCTCGGGAAGCGCAGAACTCGTCGAGGACAAGGCGAAGGTGAAGGAGCTGTGGAGCCCGACCGTCGAGGCATGGTTCACGAACGGCCCCGATGACCCCGACGTCGGACTGCTGAAGTTCTCGGCCGAGTCCGCCGAGTACTGGGACAGCCCCGGAGGCAAGATCGCCTCGCTGTTCAGCTTCGTTAAGTCGAAGATCACCGGCGAGCCGTACGACGCCGAGAACGAGACGGTCGAGCTCCCGGGCAAGTGATCCCGACGCGATGTCCCCCGCACGACGGATGTGCGGGGGCATCGCGTGCTCGTAGCCTCGATGACATGAGCGACTCAGATGAAGCCTCAAAGAAGGACAAGTCCGGAAGCGGGCTCGCGATCGGCATCGCGCTCGGGTTGCCGATCGGAGCGACGATGGGATTGCTCCTCTTCGACAACATCGCCATCGGAATGGGGTTCGGCATCTCGATCGGGCTCTGCCTCGGCGTCGCATTCGACGCCGCAGGTAAGAAGAAGAACGAAAGCAACTGACTCTTCGGTCCTCGCGTGTCCACCCGGTTGACCCGGGTGATGAGGGATGATCGACTGATGAGTCTGACATCCGACCGGGGGAATCATGCGCCGTAGAAGAGTGATCGCGAGAACCGACGCGACAGCCATGGCCACAGCGCCCGCGAAACCCTCGCAGCCGTCGAACGCCGTCGCGGCGTACGCGCGCACCAACCCGTTCAAGTTCGGTCTCCTCGGAGGCCTCGGTGTGCTGGTGGCGCTGGTCATCGGCGGCATCGTCGATCAGCTCGCCACGGTTCTGGTCTACATCGGGGTCGCGCTCTTCCTCGCCCTCGGACTGGACCCCATCGTGCGGTTCATCGAGAAGAAGCTCCCGCGCGCTGCCGCAGTCGCGATCGTCGTCGCCTCCGTGGTGCTCGCCTTCGCCGGCATCATCCTCGCCATCGTGCCGCTCCTGGTGGAGCAGATCAGCAATCTGATCAAGGACGGTCCGCAGATGGTCCAGGACTTCATGAACAGCGACTGGTTCAAGGACGTGAGCGGGCAATTCGGGTCGACGATCGAGGACGCGGTCCAAGGGGTCCTCAGCTTCATCCAGGATCCGGGCAACTTCGCCGACATCGGCGGCGGTGTGTTCGCCGTCGGCGCGGGCATCGCCGGCGGTTTCACCGGCATCACCATCGTCCTGATCCTCACGCTCTACTTCATGGCCTCACTGCGCGGCATGAAGCGCACGGCGGCCCGATTCGTTCCGGTGTACCAGCGCGAGACGTTCTCGGGACTCCTGGAAGACGTGTCGGGTGCCGTCGGCCGCTATGTGATCGGACAGGCGAGCCTCGCGCTCATCAACGGCGTGCTGAGTCTCATCTTCCTCAGCATCATCGGCGCCCCGGTGCCGGCGCTGCTCGCCCTCATCGCCTTCATCGGGTCGATGATCCCCCTGGTGGGTACCCTCACCGCGTCGATCATCAACTCGCTGATCTGCCTCTTCGTCTCACCGCTGACCGCACTGATCTCGATCGTCTACTACCTCGTCTACATGCAGATCGAGGCATACGTGCTGTCGCCGCGCATCATGAGCAAGGCAGTCGCCGTTCCCGGAGCGCTCGTGGTGATCGCCGCCGTCGCCGGTGGCGCTCTCGGCGGCATCCTCGGCGCGCTGGTGGCGATCCCCGTCGCGGCCAGCATCATCATCATCGTGCAGAAGGTGACCTTCCCGGCACAGGACCGCAAGGTCGTGCCGCCCGAGGTCGCCCTCTGATCGCCTGCTGAACCCGGGTCAGATCACCTGACGAGCAGGGCGCCCGCCTGCACGCGCACGTCGAATGACGACACCTCGCCCATCTCCTCGCCATCGATCTCGAACATCAGCGGCGTCCCCAGTTCCACCGAGATGTTCTCCACGGGCAGGTGGCGCGCGGAGTCGGTGCTCACCGCCTCGTCGGAGGCGCCGAAGAGACGACGGATGCCGTTGTCCCAGACGAACGAGCGGAGCGTGTCGAGCCACTGCAGCGCGCCGTCGGCGCTGATCATGAGCACGTCGAGCTTTCCGTCGTCCAGCACGGCGTCCGGAAGCAGGCGGATGCCTCCCTGCACCATGCCGCAGTTGCCGATCAGCATCGTGTGGCCACGCACGGCGACGGCCTTGTCTCCGTCGATCGCGAGGGTGATATCGGTCATCTCGGTACCCGCGAGCGCGCGACCCATGGCCTCGACGTACGCCAGCCACCCGGCCTTCGACTTGAGATCGTCGTCGGTCTCGACGAGCATCTGCGCATCGACGCCGAAGCCGACCATCACCGCGAACGCGTGCTCGGTGCCGTCGTATGACACCCAGCCCAGGTCGATGCGGCGCGCCTCACTGTCGCGCACGCGCTCGAGCGCGGCCTTCACGTCGTTGAGCGGCACCTCGAGGTTGCGGGCCAGGAGGTTGCCCGTGCCCTGCGGCACGATCCCGAGCATCGTCTCCGAGCCGGCCAGCGACTCGGCCACCGCGCGGACGGTGCCGTCTCCACCGACAGCGATGACGATGTCGCGGCCGTCGTCACGCGCCTCCTTCGCCATGCCCCGACCCGGGTCCTCCGGGGTGGTCTCCCACCAGCGGACGTCGGTTTCGTCGCCGAAGACTTCGCTCACGGCATCTTGCAGCACCTCCTGCTCGACCTTCGAGGGGTTCCAGACGATACCGATGCGCGCGTGTGTCATAGCGTCAGCTTGAGTCACCGCGTCGGATACTGCAAACCCAGGCGGCGGGGTCAGCCGTAGAACAGGTGCTCGAACGACTTCCGGGCCCGCCGGGTGACCCCGAGATAGTCCTCTTCCAGCTCGGTCGCCGAGCGATCGGGATAGCCGAGCAGTCGCGCGATCGCATCGAGCTCCCGGCGATCGGCCGGCAGCACGTCGCTGGTCTTGCCGGTCAGGAGGGTGATCGCCGACCGCAGCCGACTGGCCAGTCGCCACGCCTCCCGAAGACGCTCCGCGTCGGGTTCGGGCACGAAGCCGGCCTCGACTGCCGCATCCAGCGCGGAGATCGTGGAGGTCGTGCGAAGTCCGGGGACATCATGCGCGTGCTGGAGCTGGATCAACTGCACGAGCCACTCCACGTCGCTGAGCGTGCCCGGACCGAGCTTGAGATGCCGACGCGGGTCGGCGCCCTGAGGCAGTCGCTCCCCCTCGACCCGAGCCTTGATCCGCTTGATCTCTCGCGTACCCTGCAGGTCGACCTTCTCGGGGTAGCGGATCGAGTCCGCGAGTGCCGTGAACCGGGCGATCAGCTTCGCACTGCCGGCGACGCCGCGGGCGCGGAGCAGAGCCTGCGCCTCCCACGACAGCGACCATCGTCGGTAGTACTCCGTGTACGCCTCGATGGACCGCACAACGGGCCCCTGGCGGCCTTCCGGCCGGAGATCGGCGTCCAGGTCCAGCGGGACCCGATGATCCGTCAGATGCTCGCGCAGCCCCGCGACGATCCTCGTGGCGAGTGCCTGGGCACGGTGACCGTCGACGCCGTTCGCGTCATAGACGTACAGGATGTCGGCGTCGGACCCGAATCCGAGCTCGGCACCGCCGAAGCGCCCCATCGCGATCACGGCGAAGTCGAGCGCATCGTCTTCGGGCGGGACGACCTCCCTGATGACCGCGCGCAGAGCCGCCTGGATCGTGGCCGCGGTGATCTCGGTGAGTGCGGTCGCGACCTCCTCGATCGTCAGCACGTCGAGGACTCCTCCCATCGCGGTGCGGAGGAGCTCGCGCCGTCGGAGGGCGCGGACCGCGCGCAGGGCGTCGGTCACCGTCTCGTGGCGCGTCTGGATCGCGCGCGCCTCCTCGTCCAGTGCGGCCGCGCCGCGCGGCCGCAGCCGCTCGGCGCTGTCGAGCCACGCGACCGACTCGGGGATCCACTCCATCAGCTCGCCGATGTACCGAGAGGACGACAGCAGGCGCGTCAGGCTCTCGGCGGCTCCGGAGGAATCGCGCAGCATCCGCAGGAACCAGGGGGTGTCCCCCAGTCGCTCGCTGATCCGCCGGAAAGCGATGAGGGCGTAATCGGGGTCGCTGCCGTCGGCGAACCAGCGCACCATGATCGGCATCAGTGCCCGCTGGATCGTCACCTTGCGGCTGAGCCCGGTGGTCAGCGCGCCGATGTGTCGCAACGCGCCCGCCGGATCGCGGAAGCCGATCGCGGCCAGGCGGTCATGTGCCTGCGCGGCGGAGAGCGTCCGCTCCTCCTCGGGAAGCCCGGCGACGGCACTGAGCAGCGGGCGGTAGAACAGGCGCGTGTGGATCTCGCGCACCTCACGGCGAACGCTCTCCCATCGCGTCCAGATGCCCTCGCCGCTCTCGGCCAGTCCTGTGCCGCGGGCCAGCACGCGGAGTCCCGCCGGCGTCCGCGGCAGGAGGTGGGTGCGGCTCAACTCGCGCAGCTGCAGGCGGTGCTCCATCAGCCGCAGGACGCGATAGTCGTCTGCGAACGTCGCGGCATCCGCTCGTCCGATGTAGCCGCCGGCGACGAGCGCGTCGAGACTCTCGAGGGTGCCGCGGGTGCGCAGCGACTCATCGGTGAGGCCGTGCACGAGCTGGAGCAGCTGCACGGTGAACTCGATGTCGCGCAGCCCGCCGGCGCCGAGTTTCAGCTGATAGGGCGCGTCCTCCGGGTCGATGTGCTCGGTGACGCGTTCCCGCATCTTCTGGACGCTCTCGACGAAGTCCTCTCTGGCGGCGCTCGACCAGATCTTCGGCTGCACGGCGGCGATGTACTCCGCCCCCAGTTCAGGATCACCGGCGAGCGGTCGTGCCTTCAGCAGCGCCTGGAACTCCCAGCTCTTCGCCCAACGGTCGTAGTACGCGAGGTGAGAGGCGAGCGAACGAACCAGCGCGCCCTGCTTGCCCTCCGGACGCAGGTTGGCATCGACCTCCCACAGCGGAGGCTCGACCTCGATGCTGTCGAGACCGCGCATCGTCTCGCGGGCCAGCCGGGTGGCGATGTCGATCGCTTTCGGCTCGGCGACGATCTCCTCATCACTGGTTCCGCCGACGAAGATGACGTCCACGTCGCTGACGTAGTTCAGCTCCCGGGCTCCGGATTTCCCCATCCCGATGATCGCGAGCCGCGTCGCGGCGACCTGCTCCTCCGGCACGCTCTCGCGCAGCCGTGCGCGGGCGATCGCCAGCGAGGCCTCGAGAGCCGCCCCGGCGGCATCTGCCAGCGCGGCCGACACCTCGGCGACGACCGTCTGCGGTTCCGGATGCGTCAGGTCGTAGGCGGCGATGGCCGCGAGGCTCCGGCGATACGCGACCCGCACGGCGACCACGGCGGCGTCATCGCCCGACCGTGCGAAGCCGCCCTTCGTGCCGACCGCGTCCAGCATCTGCGCGCGAAGAGCGTCCGGGGTCGGGAGAGAAGCGTTCGGCTCCCCCAGCACCGTCAGCTGCTCCGGATGCCGGAGGAAGAAGTCCGCCAGACCCTCCGACGCACCGAAGACCCGCCACACGCGATGGCGCGCTTCGGCGTCGGCGAGGAGGGCCTTCAACGGCTCCGGGTCTCGACGCGCGACGCGCACCATCCCTCTCACGGCGGCGTCGGGATCCGCGGCATCCGCCCCTTCGAGCAGCGACGATCTCGAGATGCCGAGAACCGTCGCCAGCTCGGAAAGGGATGCTGCGGCGTCGCTCAGCTCGGCGAAGCCGAGCCTGGCCAGAGCGGAGAGTGAGACGGAGTCGTCCGGGCGGGCCATGCGCGACGCTCAGAGGAGTTCGAGGTTGTTCTTCAGCTCCAGCGGGGTGACCTGGCCACGGTAGGCCTCCCACTCCTTGCGCTTGTTGAGCAGCACGTAGTTGAACACCTGCTCGCCCAGGGTCTCTGCGACGAGCTCGGACGCCTCCATGAACTCGAGGGCGTGATCGAGGCTCGCGGGCAGCGCGGAGTAGCCCAACGCGCGCCGCTCGGCGTCGCTGAGCGCCCAGACGTTGTCCTCGGCCTCCGGCGGGAGCTCGTAGCCCTCTTCGATGCCCTTGAGGCCCGCGGCGAGCAGCAGCGAATACGCCAGGTAGGGGTTGGCCGCCGAATCCAGAGCGCGGTACTCGACCCGTGACGACTGCCCCTTGTTCGGCTTGTACATCGGCACCCGGACGAGCGCCGAACGGTTCGCGTGACCCCACGTGACGAAGCTCGGCGCCTCGTCGCCGCCCCAAAGGCGCTTGTAGGAGTTGACGAACTGATTCGTCACTGCAGCGATCTCGTTCGCGTGCCGCAGGAGACCGGCGATGAAGTGGCGTCCGGTCTTGGAGAGCTGGTACTTCGCGCCCTCCTCGTAGAAGGCGTTCTGATCGCCCTCGAACAGGGACATGTGCGTGTGCATGCCGCTGCCCGGGTGGCCGCTGAGAGGCTTCGGCATGAACGTCGCGTAGACGCCCTGCTCGATCGCCACCTCTTTGATCACCGTGCGGAAGGTCATGATGTTGTCGGCCGTCGTGAGCGCATCGGCGTAGCGGAGGTCGATCTCGTTCTGCCCCGGCCCGCCCTCGTGGTGGCTGAACTCCACGGAGATGCCGAGATCTTCCAGCATCCGCACCGAGCGACGACGGAAGTCGTGCGCGGTACCGCCGGGCACGTTGTCGAAGTAGCCGGCAGAGTCGACCGGCACCGGACCCTCCGGGCCGAACGACGACGACTTGAGCAGGTAGAACTCGATCTCGGGGTGCGTGTAGAACGTGAACCCGGCATCGGCGGCCTTGGCCAGCGTGCGCTTGAGGACCTGTCGAGGGTCGGCGACGGCCGGCTGCCCGTCAGGTGTGGTGAGGTCGCAGAACATGCGCGCCGTCGGATCGATCTCGCCGCGCCACGGCAGCGTCTGGAACGTCGTGGGGTCGGGCTGGGCGAGCAGATCGGACTCGTGGCTGCGCGTGAGACCCTCGATCGCCGAGCCGTCGAATCCGATGCCCTCGGCGAAGGCGCCCTCGACCTCGGCCGGCGCGATCGCGACGGATTTGAGCGTGCCGATGACATCGGTGAACCACAGTCGCACGAACTTGACGCCGCGCTCCTCGATGGTCCGGAGGACGAAGTCCCTCTGCTTGTCCATGACTACTCTGCGCCCTGGCCCTTTGCGTCGGAGGACTTCGCGTCCCAGCCCTGCTCGGCCGCCTCTTCCTCGGCCCAGGCGCGCGAACGCTCCTTGAGCACCTCGGGCGCACGGGCTGCTTCGGCAGCGCTGTCGAACGGACCGACCCGGTCGACAGAGGGCGAGATCATGCCGAATTCGACCTGACCGGTCTCGGAGTTGTACCAGTACTTTTCGTCGCCGTCAGACATAGCTGCCCCTTCTTCGCGTGATGTCATCGATCCTACTGGCGTGTGCCGCGGTCGCTAAGCTATCGCTCATGGCAAAAGCGATCGGCGTCGACATCGGCGGTACGGGAATCAAAGCAGGAATCGTCGACCTCACGCACGGCACGATGGCCTCTGACCGCGTGCGCGTCCCCACTCCCGAGGGCGCATCGCCGCAGGACGTGCTGGTCGCGGTGCAGTCGGTTCTCAAGACTCTCGACGTGCACGACTCGACGATGCCGCTGGGCGTCGCCTTCCCCGCGATCGTGAAGCGCGGGAAGACCCTGTCGGCCGCGAACGTCTCCAAGGAATGGCTCGAGTTCGACGCGGAGCGTTTCTTCCGCGACGGTCTCGGTCGCAACATCGTCTTCGTGAACGACGCCGATGCAGCGGGCGTCGCCGAGGCCCGCCACGGCGCAGCGAGAGACGTCCGCGGCCTCACGCTGCTGACCACCCTCGGCACCGGCATCGGTTCTGCGTTCCTCTACGACGGCGTGCTGCTGCCGAACACCGAGCTCGGTCACCTGAACTTCCGCGAATACGATTCCGTCGAGCAGTGGGCGGCCACGTCGGCGCGCGAGCGCGAGAACCTGAGCTGGGAGGCCTGGGCCGAGCGCCTGCAGGCGTTCTACTCGCACATCGAGTTCCTCTTCAGCCCCGACCTGTTCGTGGTGGGCGGCGGCGTGTCGAAGAACGCCGGCGACTTCCTCCCGCTGCTCGAGCTGAAGACCCCGATCGTCCCGGCGATCCACCGCAACAACTCGGGCATCATCGGCGCCGCGTCGCTCGCCGGGGACTAGTCCACCGCACTCATCGAGAAGGCCCCGCTGATCCAGCGGGGCCTTCTGCGTGTGAGGCGAATGGGCCGGCCTGTACGCCGGGTTCTGTTCCGGGGTTCTTCGCCCCTTCGACGGCCATCTCTCTCGGCGACACGTTGCCGTGGCACTCTAGCGGTCTACCCGAGGACTCGGCGAGCCGCGTCAACATCCTCTGTCTGACCTTGCTCCGGGCGAGGTTTACCTGGCGGGTCATGTCACCATGACCCCCGGTGGTCTCTTACACCACCCTTTCACCCTTACCCCTTGCGGGGCGGTCTGCTCTCTGTGGCACTTTCTCGCGGATCACTCCGGGTGGGTGTTACCCACCGCCCTGCCCTGTGGAGCCCGGACGTTCCTCGGTGCGGTTGCCCGCCACGCGGCCGTCCAGCCGACCCATTCGCGTGCTCAGTCTACTTTCTCCGGCATCCGGAGACGGCTCCTACTTCTCCGCGGACTCTGCGATGCGGAGATCCAGCGGCACGTCGATCGGGAAGTCGCCGAACAGTCGACGAGTGGCGACGGATGCCGCGACGCGCACGGCATCGGCCGCCGCTTCGGCCTGCTCCTCGGGGACGTGCAGGATCACCTCGTCGTGGAGGAAGAAGGCCAGATGGGGCTGACGGGCGAACGGACCGGATGCTGCGGCGGGTACGGCCGACTCGGGTGCCCGCTGCAGTCGGTGCCGGATCTCGGCCAGCCAGATCAGCGACCACTCCGCGGCCGTGCCCTGCACGATGAAGTTGCGGGTGAACCGACCCCAGTCCCTGGCGCGCCGACGGGCGAGGGCGACCTCGGCGGGGTCGGCATCCGCTCCGGTCGCTCTGGACTGGAGGTCCGCCCATTCCGCGGATGGTCGGGGTGACGATCGACCCAGCCACGTCGACACGACGCCGCCGTCCTCGCCGGTTCGGGCGGCCGTGTCGACGAGCGCCATCGCCCGCGGATAGACCTTCCGCAGGCGCGGCACCAGCCGACCGCTGTCGCCGGTCGTGGCTCCGTACATCGCGCCGAGCACGGCGTACTTCGCCTGCTCGCGGGTCTCCACCGCACCGGACGCCACGACGCCCTCGTACAGGTCGCTGCCCTGCGCCGCGCGCGCCATCGCCTTGTCGGATGCCATGGCGGCCAGCATCCGCGGTTCCAGCTGCGCGACGTCGGCGACCACCAGCGTCCAGCCGGGATCGGCCCGCACAGCGGGCCGCAGGCTGCGCGGCAACTGCAGGGCTCCCCCGCCCGCCGACGCCCATCGTCCGGTCACGACGCCACCGGGGATGTACACCGGTCGGAACCGCCGGTCCTGCACCCATTCCGCCAGCCACGCCCAGCCGTTGGCGCTGAGCAGTCGGGAGAGCTTCTTGTAGGCGAGCAGGGGCTCCACGACGGCGTGGGACTGCGTCGCGAGCTCCCACCGGCTCGTCGACTCGACATGCACGCCGACCCGGTGCTGGGCGCGGAGCAGCTTGGGCTGGCTGTCGAGATGCAGCGTCGAATCACTGAGGATGGCGCGGACCCGGTCGCCGAGCTCGACCATCCGGCTGGGCAGCCCCCCGGCGGCGGGCCGCGTGCCCAGGGTCTCGGTCAGGATCGCGTCGTGCACCCCCTCGTCCCACGGGAGACCGGCCGCGCGCATCTCCTCGGCGATCAGACCGCCGGCGGATTCCGCCGCACACAGCAGGGTCAGGCGTCCGTCGCGCTCCTGCTCGATCACCCGGCGCTGCGCGCGGAACTGGTCAAGGACCTCGGCGACCGGATCGCCCGCGTCGTCCTGCTCGTCGACGTCGAAGAGGGCGGGCGCGGCATCCGTCGGCTCCCGGCGGATCCAGGCGGCGGACGGCGGCAGCGGTCGCGCCACCTTGTCGGTGTCGCGCAGGATCGCGTGGCACAGCAGCAGGTCGTGCGTGCGCCCGAGACGTACTCCGCCGTCGAGCAGCATCGGATAGATGTCGCGCGCGCTGCGGATGATCCACCGCGGCGCTTCCGCCCGCTCGAGGTCGGCGACCCAGGAGACGAGCTCCGGCACGGACATGGTCAGCCGCGAGATCTCCTCCGCGACCTCATCGAGCTCGACGGCCGCATATCGTCCGGAGCCGAGCGCCACGAGGGCGATCCGCCGTCCCGGCGACGTCGACGCGCTCATCGACGCGGCGCGCGGGCCCCGCTCAAGCGAGCCCGGATTCCTCGGTGCGGACGAGGATGCAGCCGCACTCGGGGCACGTCACGACGAGCTCGTCGGATGCACGGCGGATGTCGTTCAGGTCGGTGCTCGGAAGCACCATGCGGCAGCCTTCGCACGTGCCGCGGGTGAGCAGGGCGGCACCGGCGCTGTTCGCGGCACGACGCGTGTACTCGGCCAGAAGGTCGGACGGCACGGTCGCCGCGACGGCGGCGCGATCACGGGCGAGTTCGGCTCCGCGGTCGGCGGCCGCGGCGACATCGGCCTTGGCCTGCGAGGTGAGCGCCGTGCCCTCGGCCGTCGTCGTCTCGAGCAGCGCCTGCTGCGCGGCGACGGCAGCCTCGGCCTCTTCGAGGCGACCCATGACGTCGAGCTCGGCGTCTTCGAGATCGCTCTGACGCCGCGCCAGGCTCGCCAGCTCGTGCTCGAGCGCCTGGGCATCCTTAGCGCTGGTGGATGCAGCGAGCCGCTCGGCATCGCGGTTGCGACGCTGCTCGACCACCTTGACGTCGGATTCGAGCCTCGTCAGTTCGGAGCGCACGTCGTCGCGGGTTCCGGTGAGCGTCGTGAGCTCACGCAGCTGTTCCTGACGGATGGCGACGAGCTCCGTGATCCGCGCTCCCTGGCTGGGCTGAGTGCGGGCACGTTCGGCCTGCGCGATGCGCCGGTCGAGGTCGGCGATGTCGAGCAGGGTGCGCTGGTTCTCGGGGCTGGCGTTCACGCTCTCAAATCTAGCCGCTGGCCGGACATCCCGCCCGTCACCGCACAGCGCCGTCGAGGTAGTACCAGCGCCGGTCTTCTCGGACGAAGCGACTCCGCTCATGCAGCGAGCCGCGTTCCGCGCCCTGGCGCCAGAACGCCTCGAACTCGACGACGCCCTCGTCGTCGAACGGCCCGCCCGCGACCCGATCGATGATGAGGAGCCTGCGCCAGCTCAGCCCGGGGTCGAAGTCGAGGGAGTCGGGACGCGTCGTCGGGTGCCACGTGCGCAGCAGGTGCTCGGCGTCCTCGAGCGTGAAGGCGGTGAACCGCGACCGCATCAGACGCTCGGCGGTCGGAGCAGGTGATCCCTGCAGTAGCGGACCGCAGCAGGAGTCGAAATCGTTGCCGGAGAGGCACGGGCAGCGCACGGCGTCGGTCATGAGAGCTAGCATCGCAGGTCACGCCCTACGCTGAAGAGACACCCCCCTCGAAGGAGCCTCGATGCCCACTGTTCCGACCTTCACCGCTCACAACGGCTTCGCGCTGCCGGCCATCGGCCTCGGCACCTACGCGCTCAACGGCGATGAGGGCGCGGCCGCCGTGACGAGCGCGCTCGGCGCCGGCTATCGGCTGCTCGACTCGGCGTTCAACTACGAGAACGAAGGGTCGGTCGGCCGCGGCGTCGCGGCATCCGACGTTCCGCGTGGGGAGATCATCGTCACGACGAAGCTCCCGGGGCGCCATCACCCGACGGCGAAGGCCCGCGCGAGCATCGAGGAGAGCCGCTCGCGGCTCGGACTCGACATCACCGACCTCCACCTCATCCACTGGCCGAACCCGTCGCAGGACGAGTACGTGCAGGCGTGGGCGGCTCTCGTCGAGGCGCAGGAGCGCGGTGTCGTGCGTCAGATCGGCGTGTCGAACTTCCTCCCCGAGCACCTCGAGCGCATCGAGCGCGAGACGGGCGTGCGCCCCGTCGTGAACCAGATCGAGCTGCACCCGTATTTCCCGCAGGAGGAGCAGCTGGCGTACCACCGCGAGCACGGCATCCTGACCGAGGCGTGGAGTCCGCTCGGCCGGGCCAAGGCCCTCGTCGAGGAGCCCGTCGTGGTCGAGGTGGCCGCAGCCCATGGCATCACCCCGGTGCAGGCGGTTCTCGCGTGGCACGTCGCCCGGGAGACCGTCTCGATCCCGAAGGCCTCGTCGCTCGAGCACCAGGTCTCGAACCTCGCCGCCGCGGAGATCGTCCTCGACGACTCCGAGGTCGAGGCTCTCACCGCGCTCGGTCGCGCCGACGGTCGGCTCTTCGACGCCGATCCGCGTACCCACGAAGAGTCCTGAGCCGGTCGCTCAGACCGTCTGGATTCCGAGCACCCTGACCAGCTCCAGCTTGCTCGCGGCTTCGCTGCCGGGTGCGGCGGTCAGCACGATCAGCGACTGGGACTCGTCCTCCGTGAAGAGCGCCTGGCAGTCCACCTCGATCTCCCCGAGCTCGGGATGGACGAGGACCTTGTGCTCCTCGAACCGCCGCCGCACCTCCTGCGTCTCCCAGAGCGCGACGAACTCGGGGCTCGTGCGGGTGAGCTCCGCGACGATCTCCCCCGCCCGCGAACGGGTGCCGAGTGCACCGTGCGCGGCGCGCAGCGAGGCCACGAGGGAGCGGCTCTGCAGGCGGTGGTCGCGCTCCGGATAACGACGTCTCTCGGTCTCGGGCTGTGCGAACCAGCGGTAGATGCCGCTGCGCTCGAGACCCTCCCAGCGACTCGCGTCGCCGAGCAGCGCGCGCGCCGCGTCGTTCTGCACGAGCACCTCATCGAGCGCCGAGACGACGAAAGCCGGCGAGTCGTGAAGGCGATCGAGGATGCGCAGCATTCCCGGGCGCACATGTCCGGCGAAGGTCGCGCGGTCCGGTGCGCTGTAGCCCGCGATGCGATGGAGGTAGTCGCGCTCGTCCGAGGTCAGGCGCAGGGCGCGTGCCAGCGCCGCCACGATCTGCAGACTCGGTTGCGGTCCGCGACGCTGCTCGAGACGGGTGTAGTAGTCGGTGGACATCGCGGCGAGCTGCGCGACCTCCTCGCGGCGAAGGCCGGGCGTGCGTCGCCGCGCTCCCGCGCTCAGGCCGACATCGGACGGCTGCAGCATCTCCCGCCGTCGCAGGAGGAACTCCGCCAATGCTTCTCGATCCACTCCTGAAGTATCCCCCGCACGGCCGCCGTCATCCAGGGACCGCCGATCCCTGGATGACCGGTCTCTGGTGGGGTCTCCGCGGGCGGTCGAGTCTGGGGACATGGACATCAGCGGAAACACCATCTTCATCCCCGGGGCGACCAGCGGCATCGGTCTCGCCCTCGCCCGCGCACTCCGCGACAAGGGCAACACCGTGATCGTCGGCGGACGCCGCACCGAGCTCCTGCGCGAGATCGACGCGGACGATTCCGGCCTCCACACCGTGCAGATCGACACGACGGATGCCGACAGCATCCGCGCCGCGGCATCCGACGTGCTCGCCGCGCACCCCGACCTGAACGTCGTCGTCACGATGGCCGGTGTGATGAGCGTCGAGGACTGGACGCACCCGTCCGGTTTCCTCGAGAACGCCGAGCGCACCATCGTCACCAACGTGCTCGGCCCCATCCGCCTCATCGCCGCATTCATCGAACATCTCCGGAGCAGGCCCGACGCCACGATCATGACCGTCTCCTCCGGACTGGCCTTCGCTCCCCTGCGGGCCACGCCGAGCTACAACGCCAGCAAGGCGGCGATCCACATGCTCAGCGAGTCTCTGCGGTTGCAGCTCGAGGGTTCGACGGTGAAGGTCGTGGAGCTCGAGCCGCCGTCCGTGCGGACCGACCTGATGCCCGGACAGCGCGACAGCGACTTCGCGATGCCGCTCGACGCCTTCATCGCCGAGGTCGTGCACCTGCTCGAGACGCAGCCGGACGCCACGGAGATCCAGGTCGAGAACGTGAAGTTCCTCCGCTACGGAGAGGCCCGCGGCGACTACGACCAGGTGGTCGCGACACTGAACAGCCGCGACCCGCACGGCCGCTGACGCGTCAGACCGCGGAAGCCACCGCCTCCTCCGCCGTCTCATGCGTGAAGCGGAAGCCGGACCTCTCCAGCACGGCGGGGCGCACGTCGGCATCCGGGAGGAGCAGCGAGTCGGTCGCGGACGCACTCAACGCGAGGCGAAGGGCCCAGGCCGGCGCGGGCAGCCAGAACGGACGATGCATCTCCCGGGCGAGGGCCCGCCCGATCTCGTTCGCGGTCGCCGGCGTCGGTCCGGTGAGGTTGACGGGGCCCGCGATCTTCTCGTCGATCACGTGCCGGATCGCCCGTACCTCGTCGTCGAGCGACATCCACGGCCAGACCTGCGTGCCGCGCCCGATGGGTCCGGCGACGCCGAACCGCGTCAGCTGGATGAGTGGTTTGAGCACACCCTGCCGGTGGATCAGCGGGGCCGTGCGCAGCAGCGCGACCCTGGTGTGGTCCTCGGCGCGGCGCGCCGCGGCCTCCCATTGCACGCAGAGTCCGGCGAGGAACGTCTGCCCCGCGGGAGAGTCCTCGGTCAGCTGCTCCCCCGGCGCCGACCCGTAGTAGCCGACGGCGGATGCCGAGACGAGGGCCGGAGCATCGTCGCGCAGAGCGCGCAGAGCCGTGGTGATCGTCACAGTGCTCTTGAGCCGCGAGTCGATCAGTTCCTGTCGGTAGCGGGGCGTCCAGGGCAGCCGGCCGACGCTCGCGCCTCCCAGCGCGACGATGGCCTCGGCTCCGGCGAAGACATCCGGATCCAGCTCTCTCTCGCCCGGTGCCCACTGCCGTTCCGACGTGTTCCTCGGCGGCCGACGCACGAGCGTCGTGACGTCGATGCCGTCCGCTCGCAGCGACGACGTCAGCGCGGTGCCGATCAGTCCGGATGCTCCGCTGATGACGATGCGTCGCGCCATGGTCGCTCCTCGGTCGGTGTGACGATCCGCTCACGGTGTGAGTGGTGTCCACACTAACCGCGTGAACGGCGTCGGAGTCACCCCTTCGGCGGGCCGTACGAGAGTCGGTCGAAGATCAGCACGGTGTCGCTGATCGTGCCGTCGCACACGGTGAAGTACTCGGCGGCCGGCGCCGTGGACGTCGCGGCGGTCTGCGGGTAGGAGAACAGCGCGACACGGAGCGGTCGTCACGACCGACTGCGATCCGGACTCCCTCTACGCCGGAGCGCCGGCCACGAAGAAGGGCCGTCTCGATGCATCGGATTCCACGGTGGTGGGCCCTGCCGGGATCGAACCGACGACATCCACGGTGTAAACGTGGCGCTCTACCAGCTGAGCTAAAGGCCCTGGTGCCGTCAGTCTATCGGGCACCCGGTGCGCGACCGTGTCGTGGAAGAGGGATAGGCTGAACCCGGCGCGCGTTGTGCACAGCCGACAAGGCTGCCCGCGTCGCTTCCCGTTTCCTTGGCATGACCTGCCAGCTTGACGAAAGGTTCGCCCCGTGACCGTGCACGACCAGGATCCGTATTCCCAGGGCCCCCAGGACAGCGATCCGGAAGAGACCGGCGAGTGGCAGCAGTCGCTCGATGAGCTGGTGGACGCGAAGGGCCACGGCCGCGGCCGCGAGATCATGCTCAGCCTGCTCAAGCGCTCCAAGGAGCTGCACCTGGGCGTGCCGATGGTCCCGACGACGGACTACATCAACACCATCGCCCCGGAGAACGAGCCGGAGTTCCCCGGCGACGAAGAGGTCGAGCGCCGTTACCGCGCGTGGATCCGCTGGAACGCGGCCATCACGGTGCACCGCGCGCAGCGCCCCGGCATCGGCGTTGGCGGACACATCTCGACCTACGCGTCGTCGGCCGCGCTCTACGAGGTGGGCTTCAACCACTTCTTCAAGGGTGCCGACAACGCCGGCGGCGCCGACCAGATCTTCATCCAGGGCCACGCCTCCCCCGGAACCTACGCGCGCTCCTTCCTCGAAGGCCGCCTGACCGAGGACCAGCTCGACGGATTCCGCCAGGAGAAGTCGCACGCACCGAACGGCATCCCCTCGTACCCGCACCCGCGGCTCATGCCCGAGTACTGGCAATTCCCGACCGTTTCGATGGGCCTCGGTCCGATCAACGCCATCTACCAGGCGATGTCGAACAAGTACCTCGAGAACCGCGGCATCAAGGACACCTCCGCCTCGCACGTCTGGGCCTTCCTCGGCGACGGCGAGATGGACGAGGTCGAGAGCCGCGGCCAGCTGCAGGTCGCCGCCAACGAGGGTCTCGACAACCTCACCTTCATCGTCAACTGCAACCTGCAGCGCCTCGACGGTCCGGTGCGCGGCAACGGCAAGATCGTGCAGGAGCTCGAGTCGTTCTTCCGCGGTGCCGGCTGGAACGTCATCAAGGTCGTCTGGGGCCGCGAATGGGACGACCTGCTCGCCCGCGACACCGACGGCGCTCTCCTGAACCTCATGAACGTCACGCCCGACGGCGACTTCCAGACGTACAAGGCCGAGTCCGGCGCGTACATCCGCGAGCACTTCTTCGGTCGCGACGAGCGCACCGCCGCGCTGGTCAAGGATTACTCTGACGACGACATCTGGAACCTCAAGCGCGGTGGCCACGACTACCGCAAGGTCTACGCAGCCTTCAAGGCCGCGACCGAGCACAAGGGCAAGCCCACCGTCATCCTGGCGAAGACCGTCAAGGGCTACGGCCTCGGTCCGCAGTTCGAGGGTCGCAACGCGACCCACCAGATGAAGAAGATGACGCTGGACAACCTCAAGACGTTCCGCGACGCGATGCACATCCCGATCACGGATGCGCAGCTCGAGGAGAACCCGTACCTGCCCCCGTACTACAACCCGGGACCCCAGGACGAGACGATCCAGTACATGCTCGAGCGCCGTCAGGCTCTCGGCGGCTTCCTGCCCGAGCGGCGCACGACCCACGTCGGCCTGTCGCTGCCGGACGACGCGGCCTACGCGCTGCCCAAGAAGGGCTCCGGCACGCAGGAGATCGCCACGACCATGGCGTTCGTGCGACTGCTCAAGGACCTGCTGCGCTCGAAGGACTTCGGTCACCGCATCGTGCCGATCATCCCCGACGAGGCGCGCACCTTCGGCATGGACGCGTACTTCCCGACGGCGAAGATCTACAACCCGAACGGCCAGCACTACACGTCGGTCGACCGGGAGCTGCTCCTCGCCTACAAGGAGAGCCCGCAGGGGCAGATCGTGCACGTCGGCATCAACGAGGCGGGCGCCCTCGCGGCGTTCACCGCGGCCGGCACGTCGTACGCGACCCACGGTGAGCCGCTCATCCCGATCTACCTCTTCTACTCGATGTTCGGCTTCCAGCGCACGGGTGACGCGCAGTGGGCGGCCGGCGACCAGATGGCCCGAGGCTTCATCATCGGCGCCACGGCAGGACGCACCACCCTCACGGGTGAGGGCCTCCAGCACGCCGACGGCCACTCGCACCTCCTCGCCGCGACCAACCCCGCGACGGTCTCGTACGACCCGGCGTACGGCTACGAGATCGCGCACATCATGCGCTCCGGTCTCGAGCGCATGTACGGCGGCAACCACGAGGACCCGAACGTCATGTACTACCTCACGGTGTACAACGAGCCCATGGTGATGCCCGCCGAGCCCGAGAACGTGGACGTCGACGGCATCGTCCGCGGCATCCACCGCGTCTCCGTCGGCGAGGGCGACGGCCCCCGCGCGCAGCTGTTCGCGTCGGGTGTCGGGCTCCCCTGGGCCCTCGAGGCGCAGGAGCTGCTGAAGAACGACTGGGGCGTGATCGCCGACGTGTGGTCGGTCACCTCGTGGACCGAGCTGCGCCGCGACGGCCTCGCCGCCGACGAGCACAACTTCCTGTACCCGGAGGAGGAGCCGCGCACGGCCTACCTCACCCAGAAGCTGCAGGGTGCCGAAGGTCCGGTCGTCGCGGTCAGCGACTTCATGCACGCCGTGCAGGACCAGATCCGTCCGTGGGTTCCGAACCGCTTCGCCACGCTCGGCGCCGACGGCTTCGGCTTCTCCGACACCCGTGCCGCCGCTCGTCGCTTCTTCAAGATCGACGGACCGTCGGTCGTGGTGCGCACGCTGCAGTCGCTCGCCGAGGACGGCGTCGTCGACCGCTCGCTCGCCGCGCAGGCCATCCAGAAGTACAGCCTTCACGACGTGAACGCCGGCACCAGCGGCAACGCGGGCGGGGAGAGCTGAGCCCTCGGTGACAGCTTCGTCTTCCCGCGACATGGACAAGGCCGCAACCCTCACCTGGCTGCGCCGGATATCCGGTGACATCGCCTCGGTGACGATCAAGCGCCTGGAAGACACGCTCCCCTGGTACGCCGACATGCCACCGGCCCGCCGCTCCGCGGTCGGGCTGGTGGCCCAGGCGGGCATCACCTCGTTCATCCAGTGGTACGAGGATCCGACCTCGACTCCGTGGATCGCGGCCGACATCTTCGCCGCAGCTCCCCGGGAGCTGCTGCGCAGCGTCAGCCTCCAGCAGACGCTGCAGCTCATCCGCGTGACGGTCGAGGTCACGGAGGAGCGCGTCGCCGGACGCGGCAACGACCTCCGCGAGGCGATCCTGCTCTACTCGCGGGATGTGGCCTTCGCCGCCGCCGACGTTTACGCCCGAGCGGCGGAAGCGCGGGGGCTGTGGGATGCACGGCTCGAGGCCCTCGTCGTCGACTCGATCCTCACGGGTGAGGCCGACGAAGAGCTCCCCAGCCGCATCGCGGCCCTCGGCTGGCACGGTCACGGCGAGGTCGCTGTGCTGGTCGGCACGACTCCCCCGCAGTTCGACGTCGACCTCGTGCGTCGCACCGCGCGCAAACTCGCCGTCGACGTGCTCATCGGCGTGCAGGGATCCCGGCTGGTCCTGGTACTCGGGCGTGCCCGCGTCGAAGGTCAGGAGGGCGAGGAGGACGAGCTCGGCTTCCTGGAGATCGCGGCCCGTCTCGAGCCGTCCTTCGGCCCGGGATACGTCGTGCTCGGGCCGCCGGTCGCCGCACTCGTCGATGCGAGTCAGAGCGCACGGGCGGCACTGGCCGGATTCGCGGTCGCACGCGCCTGGCGGAGCGCCCCGCGTCCCGTCGAAGCCGACGATCTGCTGCCGGAGCGCGCACTGGCGGGTGATCCCCTCGCGAAGCAGACCCTGATCGAGCGCATCTTCCGCCCGCTGCAGGCGCACTCCACCGATCTCGTGACGACGCTCTGGAGCTATCTCGACAACGGGCGCTCGCTCGAGGCGACCGCCCGCGAGCTCTTCGTGCACCCGAACACGGTGCGCTACCGCCTCAAGCGCGTGAGCGAGGTCATCGGCTGGGATGCCACCGGACCCCGTGAAGCCCTGATCCTGCAGACCGCGCTGATCCTCGGCTCCATCGGGGTGGCTGATCAGGCACGTCGTCGCCCGACACTCCGCCGCACCCCGCGCTGAGACCGGCGAATCGGCGGATCTGTGCGCCACACACAAGGGATCTTCGGAATCTTGTGATGGATCATCCACCGCTTCACGGCAATCGTTGGCAGACTGAGGGGGTGATTGTCGTCGTATGCCCGGGACAGGGCTCGCAGACCCCCGGATTCCTCGCCCCCTGGCTCGAGCTCGACGGGGTGGCCGAGCGCCTCGCCGCCTACTCCGAGGCGGCGGAGGTCGATCTCCGCGAACACGGGACCGTGTCGGATGCCGACACCATCCGTGACACGCGCATCGCGCAGCCGTTGATCGTCGCGGCTTCGCTGATCGCCGGAGACGCTCTGACGGAGCGCGCAGGCCGCCGCCCCGACGGAACCGCCGGGCACTCGGTGGGCGAGATCGCCGCCCTCGTCGGCAGCGGGGTGATCGATGCCGAGGCCGGCATGCGCCTCGTCGGCATCCGCGGACGAGCGATGGCGGATGCCGCGGCGCAGACGCCGACCGGGATGAGCGCGGTCATCGGCGGCGACGAGGCCGCGATCCTCGAGCGGCTCACCGAACTCGGCCTCTCCCCCGCGAACTACAACGGCGGCGGCCAGCTCGTGGTCGCGGGCGAGCTGCCCGGACTCGACGCCCTCGCGACCGAACCGGTCAAGGGCACCCGCGTGATCCCGCTCCAGGTCGCCGGCGCCTTCCACACCGAATACATGGCTTCGGCGGTGGCCGCCCTGCGCGACGCCGTCGCCGCCGTGACGCCCGCGGATCCCTCTCTCACGCTGTGGACGAACCGCGACGGGTCCGTGGTCGACAGCGGCGCCACGGCGCTCTCGTACCTCGTCGACCAGGTGTCGTCGCCCGTGCGGTGGGACCTCTGCATGAACTCCTTCGCCGACGGCGGCATCACCGGCCTGATCGAGCTCGCCCCGGCGGGCGCCCTCACCGGTCTCGCCAAGCGCGGCCTCCGCGGTGTTCCGACCGTCGCCGTCAAGACCCCCGATGACCTCGATGCGGCGGTCGCGCTGCTGAATGGAGACGCCGCATGAGCATCACTCTCGCCCAGACTGCCGGCCCCGCCTACACGCGCATCTACTCCTTCGGCGCCGCCCGCGGCGAGAACGCCGTCCCGAACGATGATCTGATCGGGCCGATCGACTCCAGCGATGAGTGGATCCGCCAGCGTACGGGCATCATCACCCGCGTCCGCGCCGACAAGGCCACCGACGCGATCGACCTCGCCACGACCGCGGCGACTGAAGCCATCGAGAAGTCCGGAATCGCCGCCGATCAGGTCGACCTGGTGATCGTGGCGACGATCAGCAACCCGAAGCAGACGCCCTCGGTCTCGGCGATCGTCGCAGACCGCGTGGGAGCCAATCCCGCAGCCGCCTACGACATCAACGCGGCCTGCGCCGGCTACGCGTACGCGGTCGCCCAGGCGGACGCCCTGATCAAGGCCGGAGCCGCCCGGTACGCACTCGTGATCGGCACCGAGAAGCTCTCCGACATCGTCGACCCCGCCGACCGCAGCATCTCCTTCCTGCTCGGCGACGGCGCCGGCGCCGCCCTGATCGGCCCGAGCGACACGCCCGGCATCGCTCCCGCGGTGTGGGGCTCCGACGGCTCGAAGGCGGAAGCCGTGGGCATGAACGGCACCCTCACGGATTTCCGCGACGGCGAGGTGCCGTGGCCGACGCTGCGCCAGGAGGGCCAGACCGTGTTCCGCTGGGCTGTCTGGGAGATGGCGAAGGTCGCGCGCGAGGCGCTCGACAGGGCCGGCGTCGAACCGACCGACATCGCCGCCTTCATCCCTCACCAGGCGAACATGCGCATCATCGACGAGTTCGCCAAGCAGCTGAAACTGCCGGAGTCGACGGTGATCGCCCGTGACATCGAGACGACCGGCAACACCTCGGCCGCCTCCATCCCGCTCGCCAGCCACCGGCTGATGGCGGAGCACCCCGAGCTGTCCGGCGGTCTCGCCCTGCAGATCGGATTCGGCGCGGGGCTCGTCTTCGCCGCCCAGGTCGTCGTCCTCCCCTGAGATCGTCCGACCTTCCCTAGACTGTTCCACGGTTCCGAATACAACCCGTAAGAAAGAGGAAGACCACATGGCTTTCACCAACGATGAGGTCCTCGCTGGCCTCGCTGAGCTGATCACCGACGAGACCGGCATCAACGCGTCCGAGGTCGCCCTCGAGAAGTCGTTCACGGACGACCTCGACATCGACTCGATCTCGATGATGACGATCGTCGTCAACGCCGAGGAGAAGTTCGGCGTCACCATCCCCGACGACGAGGTCAAAAACCTCAAGACCGTCGGCGACGCCGTCAGCTTCATCGTCGCGGGCCAGGAGTAATCCCGACAGGATGCCACCCCCGCACCTGCGGGGCGTGGCATCCTCTGCCTTGCCCGCATTCGCTCAGCACCCGTCCCGACAAGGAACCACACCATGACCAAGCGCATCGTCGTCACCGGCATCGGCGCCACGTCCGCCATCGGCGGGACGGCACCCGAGAACTGGACCAACCTGCTCGCAGGCGTGTCCGGGGCCCGGACCCTCGAGCACGACTGGGTGCAGCAGTACGAGCTGCCCGTCACCTTCGCCGCCGAGGCGATCGTGCGGCCCGAAGAGGTCCTGCCCCGTCATGAGGCGAAGCGTCTCGACCCGTCGTCGCAGTTCGCTCTCATCGCCGCACGCGAGGCCTGGGCCGACGCCGGCGCCCCCGAGGTCGACCCCGAGCGTCTCGGCATCGACTTCGCCACCGGAATCGGCGGGCTGTGGACGCTCCTCGACGCCTGGGACACCCTGCGCGAGAAGGGTCCGCGCCGCGTCATGCCGCTGACCGTCCCGATGCTCATGCCGAACGCGGCAGCCGGCAACCTCTCCCTGCAGTTCCACGCCCGCGCCTACGCCCAGACCGTGGTGAGCGCGTGCGCGTCGAGCACCGAGTCCATCATCCACGCCTTCCACCACCTGCAGAACGGCGACGCCGACATCGTGATCGCCGGCGGCACCGAGTCCGCGATCCACCCGATCACCATGGCGTCGTTCGCGTCGGCGCAGGCCCTGTCGCGGCGCAACGACGACCCCGCGCACGCCTCCCGGCCGGGCGCCATCGACCGCGACGGCTTCGTCATGGGCGAGGGCGCTGCCGCCCTGATCCTCGAGACCGAGGAGCACGCGAAGGCACGCGGTGCGAAGATCTACGGCTACGTGCTCGGCGGCAGTGTGACCGCCGACGCGTACCACATCACCGGGAACGACCCCGAGGGAACCGGCGCGGCACGCGCGGTGACGCAGGCCCTCGCCGAGGCCGGAGTCACGGCCGACCAGGTCACCCACATCAACGCGCACGCGACGTCGACCCCGGTCGGCGACCCGAACGAGTACGTCGCGCTGAAGAAGGTCTTCGGCGACCGGATCGACGAGATCCCCGTCTCGGCGACGAAGGCGTCCACGGGCCACCTGCTCGGCGGCACCGGCGCGCTCGAGGCGATCTTCTCGCTCCTCGCTCTGCGCGACCGCGTCGCTCCGCCGACGATCAACATGACCGAGCCCGACCCGGCCGTGCCGTTCCGCCTGTCCGGCGAAGCGACCCCGCTGGGCGACGGACCGCAGATCGCGATCAGCAACTCCTTCGGCTTCGGCGGCCACAACGCCGTCGCTGTGTTCGCCGGCGTCGACGACTGACCCGCCGTCGCAGACGAGGACCCCGCCCCTTCCCGGGGCGGGGTCCTCGTCATATGAAGCGGGGAAACGTCTTCTCAGCGTCCGGGACGAATCACCGGCATCCGATACTCACGCCTCCCCCGCTCCAGGTCTCTCGGCGGCGTCAGCCGACCTTGTGGAGCCAGACGACGCGCGCGTCGTCGCTGGCGTGGCGGAACGGCTCCAGCTCCTCGTCCCAGGCCGAGCCGAGCGCGATATCCAGTTCGCGCTGCAGCTCGACCGCGCTTCCGGCGGAGATCTCCATCGCATAGCGGATGCGATCCTCGCCGATGACGATGTTGCCCGCGGCATCCGTCTGGGCGTAGTGGATGCCGAGATCCGGGGTGTGCAGCCAGCGGCCTCCGTCGCTGCGAGGAGTGGGATCCTCGGTGACCTCGAAGCGCAGGTGCTCCCAGCCGCGGATCGCGGTCGCCAGAGCAGCGCCGGTGCCGACCGGGCCGTCCCAGTAGAACTCGGCGCGGCGGGCGCCGTCGAGGACGGGCTGCTCGGTCCAGTCGAAATTCACCGCGCGCCCGATAGCGCGACCGACCGCCCACTCGAGGTGGGGGCAGAGCGCGCGAGGCGCAGAGTGGATGAACACCACTCCGCGTGCGTAAGCCGTCGCCATGATCTCTCCGTTTCATCAGGTGCGTCTTCCCCAACGACCTGAAACCCACGAGAGTGGCGAGAATATGCGGTTATGGGCCCATTCTCGCCCAGTCCGGCCGAAATCACAAGCATGTAGTTCGGGTACGGAAAGGCCCCGGTCATCTCGACCGGGGCCTTTCGTGCTGCGACGGGGTCGACGACCCCGATGACGAGGCTTACGCCTCGCTCATCGCCTGCTTGACCTGCTGACCCTTGGCCGCGTAGTAGGCGGCACGGGCGGCATCCTTGCGGGCCTGTTCGGCGTAACCGAGCTCGAGCGTCTCCTGGTCGACCTCGTAGTTCGGGACGTCGTCGGTGCCGTGGTACTTCTCGATGTACGCATCGAGCTCGGGACCCGAGGTCCACGACGTGATGAGGCAGTAGCGCGGCTCGTCGCCGTTGTGCGTGGCGGCGTGCCAGAGACGCTGCGTGTCGACGATGAGCTGTGCGCCCGCGGGAAGCGCGATGCGGTACTCGATGCTCGGGTCGGTGCGGTTCTCACGCAGGACGAAGTAGCTGTCCTTGTCATCCGTCAGGTTGAAGAACCCGCGGACCACCCAGCCGGTGCCGTCGGGGTTCAGACGGTTGTTGTCGTCCTGGTGCAGGTTGTAGAGGCACTCGCCGTAGGGCGTGGGCTGCAGCTCGATCACGCGGCAGCGGCCGACGTTGGCGCCCGGCTCCTGCGCACGACGGGTCAGGTTCGGGGCCTTCTCGGTCTGCGAGTCGATCCAGACGCCGTCCTTGTCGGTGCGCGGCGGCTTGTGGTTCCAGAAGCCGTTGCACTCGATGTCACCGAAGGCGCTCGCGAGCGGAGCGAACCGGGTGTCGCCCGACGACTTCCAGTCGTTGTACTCGATGTCGAGCCATTCCTTGGGGTCGAGCTCCTGGTTGTAGCTGTCGAGGACGACGAATCCCTTTTCCTCGAGCGCCTTTGACTTGATGTATCCCATGATCTGAGTCAGATCCTCTCATCGGGGGCCAGCACGTTTTAACAGGCCCTGATAAGGCAAGCCTAACAGCGACGGCGGAGCGCTCCTCGGAGGTCAGCCGTGCATAACCGAATAGACTGAGCGGGGCGCCCGGCGAGTCCTCGGCGCCCGGCGCTACGGGAGGACGAGACACCAGCATGAGCACCGCGACCAACGTCGAGGCGACAGCAGTCAACACGATCGAATGGCTCGCGGCAGGGACGACGACCATCGTGGTTCCCGTGTATCAGCGGCAGTATCGGTGGGATATCGGCGGCTGCGAGCGACTGCTCTCCGACGTCCGCGCGGTGGCCGGCCAGGACGACGCGCATCGCCACTTCATCGGATCGATCCTCTCCGCCGAAGACGGCTCGGAACCCGGCTCCGACCTCATCCTCATCGATGGGCAGCAGCGGATCACGACCCTGATGCTCCTCGTCGCCGCCCTCCACCACGCCGTCCGCGACACCGATCCGACGATGGCGGCAGCGCTCGAGCGTGTGCTCGTCCGCCGCGATGCACCGGGGCGCACGAAGCTGCGGCCCCATGCCGCGTGGGCCGAGCTCTACGAGTCCGTCGTGCTCGACCGCCGCGACGACGCCGACCGCGAATCGCGCTTCGACGACAACTACGCCTTCTTCCGCAGTCAGATCCATGCGGAGGAGGCGCCGCGCATCTGGCGCGGGCTGCAGAAGCTGGAGCACGTGTCGATCACTCTCGGCGCCCAGGCGAACGCGCAGCAGATCTTCGAGAGCCTCAACTCGACGGGCGAACCGCTGCGCGACGACGAGCTGATCCACAACTACATCCTGATGGGGCTCACCCACGCCGAGCAGCTCGATGTGGAGGAGCGGTACTGGCTGCCGATCGAGCGCCACACGGGAGAGGCGATCGGCGCGTTCTGGCGCCACTACCTCGTGATGACGACCGGGCGCGAACTGGCGGCGAACGGCGAGCACGGGGTCTACAGCGCGTTCCGTCGTTCGTTCCCCCGCGTCGACGTCGCGCAGCTGCAGGCGGATGCCGAGAACTGGCGGCACTTCGCCGAGATCTACGGCATCCTCCTCGATCCTGCGAAGGAGCAGGATGCCGAGATCGGCCGGCAGCTCGATTACGTCAACACGTTCGGCCGCTCGACGTACCCGCTGGTCATGAGCGCCTACAGCGACCACGCCCGCGGTGTGATCTCCCGCGACGAGCTGATCGAGACGCTGGAGTGGATCCAGGCGATGCACCTCCGTCGCACGCTCGTGAACCTGCCCGGTGAGAGGCTCATCGCCCGGCTGTGCCGTGCCCTCACCGGTGGACGCGACGCCCTCGCACGCGCCTTCGCCCGGATCACACCGTCGGACGAACGCGTGAGCGCGGTGCTGAAGTACAGCGAGCTCCCGCACGCGGCCTATGTGCTCGGCCGGCTCGAGGGCGTCGACGACGTCGACGGGTTCGACGTCGAGCACATCGTCCCGGCCGTCCCCGGCGACACCTGGTCGGGCGACGGGGTGCGCCTGTGGAGCGAGTATTCGGAGGACGAGCAGAACAGCCACCGCGCGCTCGCCCCGACGCTCGGCAACCTCACGCTCCTCGAGCAGCCGCTCACCGAGCGCGTCTTCGGAGCCTCCTTCCCGGTCAAGCGCGCCGAGGCGTACGTCCGCAGCGACGTCCCCGCGACGCGCGCTCTCGGCGACACCGAGACCTGGGGCACGGCGGCGATCACACAGCGCACGGTCGCCCTCACCGCTGAGCTCGTGCGCATCTGGGCTCGCCCCGCACTGCCCGAGATCGACGATGACGGCCTGACCCCCATCCTCGACGCGGTCCGCCGACGCGGCTGGCCCGCCGGGTGGGAGCGCGAGTTCGACTACGTCGAGTACCGCGGGGAGCGCTGGGAGGTTCCCGACGTCAAGTACCTCTTCAACCGGGTGTTCCGCCGCGCGTGGACCGACACCCGGGACGCCGCCCTCTCGTACTGCGAGAGCCACGGCGGGCCGATCTACGACGAGATGGCCTGGAAGGGGCAGTGGGATGAGCTCGACGATTCGCACTTCCTCTACATGGGCTGGGACTCGAACTACATGATGACCGCCGTGCAGGGGGTGCTGGAGGAGTCCGGCATCGCCTCGGAGGTCTTCGTCAAGTACTCCTATATCGGAAACGTGATGTGATGACCGCTGTCGAGACCGTCACCCGCCGCCTGCTCGACCTGACCGTCGAGGAGCACACGCTCACCGTTCCCCTCGTCTGGGGCGACCCGGCGGATCACCGTACGATCGACGTGTTCGCTGCGGTCGTGTCACGCGAGGGCGGCGAGTCGCTCCCGTTCCTGGTCTTCCTCCAGGGCGGGCCGGGTCATGAGGCGCCGCGCCCGTTCCACTCCCCTGCCTCGCCCGTCTGGCTCGACGAGGCCCTCGCCCACTACCGCGTGGTGCTGCTGGATCAGCGGGGCACCGGCCGATCGACGCCGGTCGGGGACGACGACCTCGCCCGGGGCGCCTCGGCAGTGGCCGAGCACCTCACGCACCTGCGGGCCGACGCGATCGTCCGCGACTGCGAGGCGCTCCGCGAGCGCCTGGGAGCGGCGACGTGGAGCGTGCTCGGGCAGTCGTTCGGCGGGTTCACGACGCTGGCGTACCTGTCGACGGATGCCGCGTCCCTGGACCACGTCTACTTCACCGGCGGCCTCAGCGCCGTCGGGCGCCACCCCGACGACGTGTACGCCCTCTGCTACGACAAGATGCGCACGGCCTCCGAGAAGTACTACCGCCGGTTCCCCGAGCACCGCGACGCGATGCGCCGTCTCGTCGATCGAGCGGATGCCGGCGACATCGTGCTCCCCGACGGCGAGGTCGTCTCCCGCTCGCGGCTGCGGTCGCTGGGGTCCGCCCTCGGCACCGATGACGGCTGGCAGACCGTGTGGTCCCTCCTGGAGCGCGATCCGCGGTCGAACGCCTTCCGGTACGACCTGATGCACGCGATGCCCTACGACGGCCGCAATCCGATGTACTTCGCGTTCCACGAGTCGAGCTACGCCGACGGCGACACGACCCGCTGGTCGGCGGAGCGCACCGAGCCTGCGGACTTCCGCGACGACCCGACGCTGTTCACCGGGGAGCACATCCGGCGGGAGTGGACCGAGACCGTCCCTGCGTTCCAGCCGTGGCGCGAGGTCGCGCTCGAGCTGGCCGAGTTCGCATGGCCGCGCATCTACGACGCGGATGCCATCGCAGCCTCGGGCGCGACCGGGGCCGCCGCGGTCTACGTGAACGACGTGTACGTGCCGATGGAGTACTCCCTGGAGACCGCGCGACTGCTCCCCGGCATCGATCTCTGGGTCACGAGCGAGCACGAGCACAACGGACTCCGGTCCGGCCCCGTGCTCGCTCACCTGATCGACCTCGCGCACGGACGACGCGTCCGCTGAGGAAGTCCTCCCCGAGGAGGATGACGCCCGGGTCTCCGCCGATCTACGCTGAGTACGTGATGGAGACTCTCGGCGTCATCCTGGCGGTCATCGCGGGCGTGGCGATCGTCGTCGCCGTCGTGCACACGTTCTCCACGTTGCCGCTGGAGAAGAAGTACGAGAGCAGCGGCGGCGGGCTCGGCGGAGCCTTCGATGCCGTCTGGTCGCCCTCCGCGCACGAGGCCGGGATGGAGCGCGACCGGCAGACGCAGCGCACGGCGCCCGCACCCTCGCCCGGCGACCCGCCGGACACGATCGACAAGGGTCGCATCACGCTCGACCTCTGAGATTCGGATCGTGCGTGCATGACGAAGGCCCCGCCCTCCGAGGAGAGCGGGGCCTTCACAGCGAACGACCTTACTTGGTCGAGCCGCCGAAGCCCTTGAAGCGCTGGTTGAACTTCTCGACGCGACCGGCCGAGTCCATGATGCGCTGCTTGCCCGTGTAGAACGGGTGCGAGGCAGAGGAGATCTCGACGTCGATGACGGGGTACTCCACGCCATCCAGCTCGATGGTCTTGCCGCCGTCGACGGGGACCGTCGAACGCGTGAGGAAGGTCTCGCCCGAGCCGAGGTCGCGGAACACGACCGCCTGGTAGTCGGGGTGAATGTCAGTCTTCATGGGATTCCTTAGTTGCTGCCCTGGATTGTGCCAGGGACGAGGGAAGTCTGCGGCGCAGTGAGCACCAAGAATCGATTCTATCAGATCCCCACTGTCGCTCAGATCGACGTCAGGATGCCGCGCGGGCGGCGTACCGGCCGTCTTCGCTGTTCAGGGTGATCGGCATTCCGAAGGCCTCGCTGAGCGTATCGGCGGTGAGCGTCTCGGCGATCGGTCCCGCGGCGACGGCCCGCCCCTCGCGCAGCAGCAGCACGTGCGTGAAGCCGACGGGGATCTCCTCGACATGGTGCGTCACCATGAGCATCGCCGGAGTGGTCGGCGAAGAGGCGTAGCCGCTGAGCAGAGCGAGCAGCTCCTCACGCGAGCCCAGATCCAGAGACGCCGTCGGCTCGTCGAGGAGCAGGAGCTCGGGATCGGTCATCACGGCGCGAGCGATCTGCACGCGCTTCTGCTCGCCGTCGCTCAGAGTGCCGAAGGTGCGCTCGGCGAGGTGGTCGAGGCGCCAGTCCCCCAGGACCCGCAGCGCGCGGCGCTCGTCGATGTCCTCGTAGCTCTCGTTCCACCGTCCGAGCACGGAGTACGCGGCGGTCAGAACGGCGTTGAGCACCGTCTCGTCGCGCGGAACGCGCTTGGCCATCGCCGACGACGCGAAACCGATGCGCGGGCGCACCTCGAACACGTCGGTCCGGCCCAGGGTCTCGCCCAGGATCGTGACGGTGCCGGCCGTCGGATGCATGAGCGTGTCGGCCAGCTGGAGCAGCGTGGTCTTGCCCGCGCCGTTCGGACCGAGGATCACCCATCGCTGGTCGTCCGCGGCCTCCCAGGTCACGTGATCGATGATGTTGCGTCCTTCACGGCGCACGACGACGTCGGTGAATTCCAGAGCGCTCGGCATGCGTCCAGCCTATCGGCTCAGGTGAGGAGCTCCGCGTAGAGCGCGCGGGTGGTGTCGGCGATCGCACCCCAGCTGAAGTCGGCCTTCGCACGCTCGCGCCCTGCCTCGCCGTACGCGCGTGCGCGCTCCGGATCCATCGCCACCTCGGTCAGCACGGCCGCGAGATCCGCGACGTACCGGTCCGGGTCGACCGGTGTTCCCGTGCCGTCCTGCAGCTGCTCGATCGGCACGAGGCGCCCGGTCACGCCGTCCGCGACGACCTCCGGGATCCCGCCGGTCGCGGTGCCGACCACGGCCGCACCGCAGGCCATGGCCTCGAGGTTCACGATTCCCAGCGGCTCGTACACGGACGGGCAGACGAACGTCGTCGCGGCCGTCAGAATCGCGGACAGCTCGTCGCGCGGCAGCATCCGCTCGATCCAGATGACGCCGTCCCGACTCTGCTGCAGCAGGCGGACCCCCTCCTGCACCTCCGCCATGATCTCCGGGGTGTCGGGCGCCCCGGCGCACAGCACGAGCTGAACCTCCGGCGGCAGCAGGCGCGCCGCCTGGAGGAGGTACGGGAGCCCCTTCTGGCGGGTGATACGCCCGACGAAGACGACCGAGGGACGGGCGGGGTCCATCCCGATCGACTCGAGGAATGCGGCGTCCTGCACAGGACGCCAGCGCTCGACATCGATCCCGTTGTGGATCACGCGGACCTTCGCCGGGTCGACCTGCGGGTAGCTCCGCAGGATGTCGGCGCGCATCCCGGCGCTCACGGCGATCACGGCCGCGGCGTTCTCGTAGGCGAGCTTCTCGATGCCGCTCGACACGGCGTAGCCGCCGCCGAGCTGCTCGGCCTTCCACGGACGAAGAGGCTCGAGGCTGTGCGCGGTGAGGACGTGCGGGATGCCGTGCAGCTGCGACGCGAGGTGTCCCGCGAAGTTCGCGTACCAGGTGTGGCTGTGCACGATGTCGGCATCCGCGATCGCAGCGACGATCTCGAGATCCGTGCCGAGGGTCTGCAACGCCCCGTTGGCATCGGCGAGCTCGACGGGCGCCCGGTAGGAGAAGGTGCCCTCCTCGTCGCGGGCCGCGCCGAACGCGCGCACGCGCACCTCGATGCTCTTCCGGAGGGCGGTGACGAGCTCGGCGACGTGTACACCGGCCCCGCCATAGATCTCCGGCGGGTATTCCTTGGTGATCATCTCGACTCGCATGCAATAGACGCTAGCGACTCACTTGTCCAGACGCTAGGAACGAGAATGGAGTGGGATCTAGGGTGGAGCCATGTCCGCTCCAAAGAAGGTCTTCGGAATCATCCTCGCCGGCGGCGAGGGCAAGCGTCTCATGCCGCTGACGGCCGATCGTGCCAAACCTGCGGTTCCGTTCGGCGGACAGTACCGCTTGATCGATTTCGCGATCTCGAACCTGATCAACTCCGGGCTGCGCCAGATCGTGGTGCTCACCCAGTACAAGTCGCACAGCCTCGACCGGCACATCTCGCAGACCTGGCGGATGTCGGCTCTCCTGGACTCGTACGTGGCCTCCGTGCCGGCGCAGCAGCGACTCGGCAAGCGATGGTTCTCGGGGTCAGCGGACGCGATCCTGCAGAGCATGAACCTCATCAACGACGAGAAGCCCGACATCGTCGTGGTCATCGGCGCCGACCACGTCTACCGGATGGACTTCCGGCAGATGCTGGATGCGCACATCGCCTCCGGGGCGAAAGCCACGGTCGCCGGCATCCGTCAGCCCCTCGCCCTGGCATCGCAGTTCGGCGTGATCGACGCGGATGCCGAGACGGGCCGCATCAAGCAGTTCCTCGAGAAGCCCACCGACATCGCCGGCCTCGAGGATTCGCCGCACGAGGTGCTCGCCTCGATGGGCAACTACATCTTCGACGCCGACGCGCTGATCGCGGCGGTCGAGGCCGACGGCGAATCGCCCACGTCCGGACACGACATGGGCGGCGACATCGTGCCGTACTTCGTCGACCGGGGCGAGGCCGGCTACTACGACATGAAGCAGAACGAGGTCCCGGGATCCTCGCCGCGCGACCGCTCCTACTGGCGGGACGTCGGGACGATCGACTCGTTCTTCGACGCCCACCGCGACCTGATCTCGACGCTGCCGATCTTCAACCTGTACAACATGGAGTGGCCGATCCACTCGCAGGCGGTCAACTCGCCGCCGGCGAAGTTCGTGCGCGACTCGGTCGGCCGCATCGGCAACGCGATCGACTCGATCGTCTCGCTCGGATCGGTGCTCTCCGGCACGCATCTCGAGCGCAGCGTGGTCGGTCCCTGGGCGCTCGCGGGCGGCGGCTCGACCATCACGGACTCGGTCGTCTTCGATCATGTGCGGCTGGGCCAGGGCGCGCGGGTGCACCGCGCGATCCTCGACAAGAACGTCGTCCTCGCCGACGGCGCGACGGTCGGCGTCGACCGCGAACGAGATCTGGCACGCGGGTTCACCGTGACCGAGTCCGGCATCACGGTCGTCGGCAAGGGCGTCTTCATCGAGCGCTGAGCACCCGGTACGAGGCGGGCGAACGATCGCTAGGCTCGAAGCCGTGACCTCTGCGCGATTCCTCGTCGTCCTCGATGCCGATTCCACCCTCATCCGCAATGAGGTGATCGAGCTGCTCGCCGACGAGGCGGGTCGGCGCGATGAGGTCCAGGCGGCGACCGAGGCGGCGATGCGCGGCGAGGTCGACTTCGCCGCGAGCCTCCGTTCGCGTGTCGCAGCACTCGAGGGTGTCCCGGTGTCCGCCTTCGCGCGCGTGCGGGCACGCATCGAACCGACCCCCGGCGTGCAGGCCCTCACCGCGGCCGTGCACGAGCGCGGTGGCGTGGTCGGCGTGGTCTCGGGCGGCTTCCACGAGATCCTCGACCACATCGCGCCCGAGCTCGGCGTGGATCGGTGGCGCGCGAATCGCCTCGATGTCGTCGACGGCGCGCTCTCCGGTCGCGTCGACGGCGAGATCGTGGATGCGGCCGCCAAGGCGTCGACGCTGAAGGAATGGGCGGCGGAGCTCGGCGTCGCGCCGCACGCGACGATCGCGATCGGCGACGGGGCGAACGATCTGCAGATGATGAGTGTCGCCGGCCTCGGCCTCGCCTTCAACGCGAAGCCCGCCGTACGCGCGGCGGCCAGCCTGGTCATCGGTCCTCAGGACCTCGCCGAGGTCGTCGCGCTGCTGCCCTGAGGATGCCGTGGCGGATGTCGGTGACCCCCACTACCGTCGGCTCATGGACATCATCCTCATACCAGGACTCTGGCTCGACGCATCCAGTTGGGACGAGGTGATCCCCACCCTCGAGAGGGCGGGGCATCGCGTGCATCCGCTCACTCTGCCGGGCCTCGGCGCTCCGGCGTCAGAATCTTCCGAGATCGGGATCGCCGACTGGGTCGCCGCCGCGGTCGCTGCGGTCGATGCCCTGCCGGGCGCCGCCGTCGTCGTCGGGCACAGCGGCGGCGGCAATGTGGCGTGGGGCGTCGTCGACGCTCGGCCCGATCGCGTGGCCCGGGTGATCTTCGTCGACACCGTGCCGCCGCCGTCAGGAAACGGCATCAGCGAGTTCGAGCTCGTCGATGGGGTCGTCCTGTTCCCGGGCTGGGACTTCTTCCCCGACGAAGACGTCAGCGACCTCGACGAGGCGACCCGTGAGCGTACTGCTCCGCTCGCGCGCAGCGTGCCCGCGCGTGTTCCGACCGATGAGATCGTGCTCCGCGACAGCGCGCGCTACCGGGTCCCGGTGACACTGCTGATGGGCAACCTCGATCAGGAGACGTTCGAGGGCATGATCGACCAGTGGGGGCCGTACGCCGACGAGTTCCATGCGATCGACGACGCGGAGGTCGTGAAGATCGGCTCCGGCCACTGGCCGCAGTTCTCCGTGCCGGAGAAGCTCGGCGACCTGATCAACGCGGCGATCGCGCGATGATCGCCCGCGAGCGGGTTCGGGTCGTCAGTGCCCCATGCCCAGTCCGCCGTCCACCGGGATGACCGCGCCCGAGATGTAGCCCGCGTCGTCGCCTGCGAGCCAGGTGACGACTCCGGCGACCTCGTCGGGCGTGGCGAAACGCCCGGCGGGGATGCTCGCCTTGTACTGCTTCTGGGTCTCTTCGGGGAGCTCTGCGGTCATGTCGGTCTCGATGAATCCGGGCGCGACCACGTTCGCCGTGATCCCGCGGCCGCCGAGTTCCCGGGTGAGCGACCGGGCGAAACCGACGAGCGCGCTCTTCGACGCCGAGTAGTTGACCTGACCGGCCGAACCGTAGAGGCCGACGACGCTGGAGATGAGGATCACCCGACCGAAGCGGGCGCGGAGCATGCCCTTCGAGGCCCGCTTCACGACGCGGAACGTGCCGCCGAGGTTGGTCGCGACGACGCTGTCGAAGTCGTCTTCGCTCATGCGCATGAGCAGCGTGTCCTTCGTGATGCCGGCGTTCGCGACCACGATCTCGACCGGGCCGAGCTGCTGTTCCACCTCGGTGAACGCGGCGTCGAGGGCGGCGGCATCCGTCACGTCTGCGCGCACGGTGAGAGTGCCCTCCGGGCCTTCGCCCGAGCGTGCGGTGACGGCGACGCGGTAGCCGTCAAGGACGAAGCGCTCCGCGATGGCGCGGCCGATGCCGCGGTTTCCTCCGGTGACGAGGACGACGCGCTGAGCACTCATGGGTATCACTCCTGATCTGGGCGGTGGCCCGGGTCTTCCGAGCCGTCAACGATCCTATCGAGGATGCTCCGTCGGCCACCGGCGAGGCGTTTGACACGAGCAGGTCGTGCTGGAACGCTGAACGAGACGAAAGGCATCAGCGTGAGCGACAACAGCTTCCCTCCCCCGGCAGATCAGCAGCCGCACACTCCGCCGCCGCCCGCGTACCCGGCGCCCGCCCAGGCACAGCCCGTCCAGCCGATCCAGGCGTACCCGGGGGCTGCGCCGTCGTACGCGCCCGCTCCCCCGCCACACGGCGGATACGGCGTGCCGGCCGCTCCTCCGCAGCCCGGCTACGGCGTCACCGCCGCCCAGCCCGGATATGCCGTGGCACCGGCCCAACCGGCGTACGGCGTCGCGCCGGTACAGCCGGGATATGCGAGCGCTCCGGTCCCGCCGCAGCAGGCCGGCTATGCGCCGTATGCCACACCCGGATACCCCGTTCCCGCACCCCGGCCGACCAGTGGCCTCGCGATCACCTCGCTGGTCTGCGGAATCGCCGGACTCGTCCTGTTCTGGGCCGTCGTCCCGATGCTGGCCTCCATCGTCGCGGTCGTCACCGGGCACATGGCTCTGCGCCAGACGAAGCGAAACCCCGCCCTCGGCGGCCGCGGCATGGCGTTCGCCGGCCTGATCACCGGTTATGTCGTCGTGGCGCTGCTGGCATTCACGATCGTGTCGACGGTCATCGGCGCACTCTTCTTCGGCGCCTTCACCCTGCCATTCCTGTTCTCCAGCTGAGCCGCAAGACCGCACGCCGTGCGGGCCGGACCGGCGTAGGCTGGAGGCATCGTGAAGAACGCACGTCAGGTCCCGGCTGTCACCTCATTGCCGCAGTCCCCACGGGATGAGGCTGATCATCGTGTGCGCCGTTACGCCCTCACGATGACGATCCGCATCGCCTGCTTCGCGCTCATGGTCCTCGTCCAGCCTTACGGCTGGTACACCTGGATCTTCGGGATCGCCGCCGCCGTGCTTCCCTACATCGCGGTCGTGTTCGCGAACGCCGGAAGCGACAGCACGGAGACCGTGGTGGAGTCGCCCGTGCAGGAGATCGAAGCCCCCAGATCAGAGCCGACGGTCATCGAGAGCACGGATCCGACGGTGTTCACGATCCGCGAAAGCCGCCGGGACGAATCGTGACGGAACTCGAATGCTCGCGCGCCGGCTGCCGGAGCGCGGCGACCAGCCGTGTGGTCTGGCGGAATCCGCGCATCCACGCCGCTGACCGCGAGAAGATCTGGCTGGCCTGCGACGAGCACGTCGGCTTCCTCCACGACTACCTCGCCGCGCGGGACTTCCCGGTGACCGTCCGGGCCGGTGTCACCGCATGAGCAAGAGGATGACCCGGTGGAGCGTCTACGTGCTCATCGCGATCGGCTTCGCGATCGCGTGCGCGTTCCTCTCTCATTGGCAGTTCGATCGGAACGAGTCGCGCTCCGAGCAGATCGCGCTCGTCGAGCAGAACTACGATGCCGAGCCGGTTCCGCTCTCCGACCTCATCGGCGACGACGGGGCGCTCGATCCCGGAGATCAGTGGCATCCGGTTCTTCTGCGCGGAGAATATCTGGTCGATCAGCAGCTGCTGGTGCGCAACCGCCCGCACGGCGGAACGAGCGCCTTCGAGGTGCTGGTGCCGTTCCGTGACGCGGATGGGCGCGTGTTCATCGTCGACCGCGGGTGGGTGCCGCCGGGTGACGGAGATTCTCCGGATGCCGTGCCCACGCCGCCTGAGGGCCAGGTCGAGGTGACGGTGCGGCTCCGTCCGAGCGAGCAGGTCCCGGCCTCCGGCCGCGGCGCACCGGAGGGCCAGGTGCCGACCATCAACCTGCCGACGATCGCCGACCTCGTCGAGGGCGACGTGATCACCGGAGCCTACGGCCAGCTGATCAGCGAAGAGCCTGCGGCCGACGCGGCGCTGGGCGGATTCGACTCCCCCACCGACGACCCCGGTCCGCACCTCTCGTACGCGATCCAGTGGATCCTGTTCGCCCTGATGGGCTTCGTGTTCATCGGATACATCATCCGCACCGAGATCGTGAAGCACCGCGAAGACCAAGAGGGAGCTCCCGCGCCCGTGAAGCCCCGCCGCCGGCGCGACGCCGACGCCGACGTCGAGGACGAACTGCTCGACGCCCGCTGAGGCGGATCAGTCCGCCCAGGGCATCGGCCTGTCCGGCAGACGCTCACTGTCGTCCGGAAGGTGCGGCAGCTCGTCACCGCCGGCCCGGATGCACAGCCAGCGCAATTCGCCGGGGCTGTCCGTGCGGGCCCGCCACGTGCGCGCGACCCCCTGACCGACCCGGATCACGGTACCGGGCCCCACCTCGACGACATCATCGTCCAGACCCATCTGGCCGCGCCCGCCGAGGAACACGTAGACCTCCTCGATCTTCGCGTGCACGTGCCAGTATCCGGCTTGTTCCCCCGGCTCCAGGGCGTTCGCCGTCATCCCGATGTACTGCATCGTCAGCTCGTGGTCGATGACCCGGCGTCCATCCCTCGACCGCGCCGCGTCGAAGCCGCCGTGATGGTCCCGCCACTCGTCGAGCGCGCCGATCTCGACGACCTGGTATCCGCTCATCGTGTTCCCTCCGCGCCCATCATGCGTCCCCGAGGACCGCGTACGACCAGCCTTCACCGTCCGGCACATAGACGACCCGCGTGTGTCGACGGTCGCGCGACCCCTGCCAGAATTCGATCCGCGTCGGAACGATCCGCCAGCGCACCCAGTCGCCTGGGGCGATATCCGCCTGCGCTGCGGGCGATCGTGCCGCGAGATCTGCGGCGCTCTCCTCGGCTGTCGCCTCTTCCACCGGACCGCGCACGCGAACCGCACGCACCTGCGGCTGCCACCAGAAGTTCAGCGCGGCCGCAGGCATGTGCGCGAGCTGTGCGCCTTTGCGTGAGGAGCGCGTGCTCGCGAAAGCCCATCCGACAGGGTCGATCGCCTTCAGGATCAGGGTCCGCGCGTCGGGAACCCCGTCGGCATCGACGGTCGCGAGCGTCGCGGTGTGCGGTTCCGGAACGCCGTCCGCGGCCGCCTGCTGCATCCACTGCGCGAAGAGCGTGGAAGGATCAGCCGGCAACGTGTCGAGATCCCATTCCGGCGCGACGCCGGTGAGCGCGGGGCGACCGCGGAGCCAGTCGTTCAGAGAGAAGGTCTCGCGGTCAGCAGCATCGAGGATCACCCTCTCGACTATGCCATGCGTGCGCGCCGCTCAGGCGAGCTCGATGAGGTCCTGGTAGTCCTGGCTCCAGATGTCCTCGACGCCGTCCGGCAGGATCAGGACGCGCTCCGGGTTGAGGGACTGCACCGCGCCCGGGTCGTGCGAGACGAGGACGACCGCACCCTCGTAGTGCGCCAGCGCGCCGAGGATCTCTTCGCGAGAAGCGGGATCGAGGTTGTTGGTGGGCTCGTCGAGGAGCAGGAGGTTCGCCGACGACACCACGAGCGTCGCCAGCGACAGACGGGTCTTCTCTCCACCGGACAGGACGCCCGCCGGCTTCAGCACGTCATCGCCCGTGAAGAGGAACGAACCGAGCACCTTGCGCGCCTCGGTCTCGGTGATGTGCGGAGCGGCGGAGACCATGTTCTCGAGCACCGAGCGATGCACGTCGAGGTTCTCGTGCTCCTGCGCGTAGTAGCCCACCTTGAGACCGTGCCCCGGCTCGAGGTGTCCCGTGTCGGGCTGGTCGACGCCGGCCAGCATCCGCAGCAGCGTCGTCTTGCCGGCACCGTTGAGTCCGAGGATCACGACCTTGGAGCCGCGATCGATCGCGAGGTCGACGTCCGTGAAGATCTCGAGCGATCCGTACGACTTCGACAGACCGGAGGCCATGAGCGGCGTCTTGCCGCAGGGCGCCGGCTTCGGGAACCGCAGCTTGGCGACGCGGTCTTCCTGGCGCACATCGTCGAGCCCCGCGAGCATCTTCTCGGCGCGAGCGACCATCTGGTGCGCGGCCGCCGCCTTCGAGGCCTTCGCGCCGAAGCGGGCGGCCTGCAGCTGCAGGGTCGTGGCCTTCTTCTCGACGTTGGCGCGCTCCTTCTTGCGGCGCTCCTCGTCGGCCACCCGCTGGCGCAGGTAGTTCTTCCAGTTCATGTTGTAGGTGTCGATGACCTGACGATTCGCGTCGAGGTAGAACACCCGGTTCACGGTCTCGCCGACGAGCTCCACGTCGTGGCTGATCACGATCAGACCACCCTTGTACCCCTTGAGGAACTCGCGCAGCCACACGACGCTGTCGGCGTCGAGGTGGTTGGTCGGCTCGTCGAGGATCATCGTCTGCGCATCGGAGAAGAGGATGCGCGCGAGCTCGATGCGGCGGCGCTGGCCACCCGAGAGGGTCGAGAGCGGCTGATCGAGGATGCGATCGGGCAGCGACAGGTTGTGCGCGATCGACGCGGCTTGGGCTTCGGCGGCGTAACCGCCCTGCGCCTCGAACTTCTCGGTGAGGGCGGCGTAGCGCTTCATCGCCTTCTCGGCGACGGCAGGATCGTCGGATCCCATCGCGAGCGATGCCTCGGTCATCCCGAGATTCAGCTGACCGAGTCCGCGCGCGTCGAGGATGCGGGTGCGAGCGAGGTCTTCCGGGTTGCCGGAGCGCGGGTCCTGCGGCAGGTAGCCGAGCTCCCCCGAACGCGTCACGGTGCCGTCCGACGGCAGCACGTCGCCGGCGAGGACCTTGGTGAGCGTGGTCTTCCCGGCGCCGTTGCGACCGACGAGTCCGATCTTGTCGCCGTCGGCGACGCGGAAGGAGACGTTCTCCATGAGCAGGCGCGCGCCAACGCGGATCTCGAGGTCGTGCACGGCAAGCACAGCGGATGTCCGTTCGTTCAGAGGGAGGGTTCGGCCGAGGGGCCAGCCTCCCAGTATAAGCGGCGCGGCAGGGAGCACCGGTCAGGAAGATCACCCCGGAGAGTGAGCGGGACGATACTCCAGAGGGATGCCGCCACCGGCATGCCGTCCATAACGTGCAGGGGTGGACATCCTCAACGACATCATCATGCAGGCGATCGCCTCGCCGTGGCTGTACCTCGTGCTCTTCGCCGTGACGATCATCGACGGGTTCTTCCCGCCGATCCCGAGCGAGACGGTCCTCGTCGCCGCGGCAGCCGTCGCGGCCTCCTCCGGTGACGGGAACCTGCTGCTCCTCGGCATCGTCGCCGCGATCGGCGCGGCGATCGGCGACAACATCGCCTTCGCCATCGGCCGGAGACTCGGCACGACGCGTTACCCCTGGATGCGACGACCGCGGGTGGCCGCAGCCTTCGCGCACGCCCAGACCGCGCTGGATCGCCGCAGCGCCACGCTCATCCTCGGCGCCCGCTACATCCCCGTCGGCCGGGTCGCGGTGAACATGTCCGCCGGTGCGCTCGGCTTCCGCTGGCGCCGCTTCCTGCCGCTCAGCCTGATCGCCGGCCTGAGCTGGAGCATCTTCAGCCTCGCCATCGGGCTCCTCGCCGGAGCATGGATCAAGGACCAGCCGCTGCTCAGCGCCGCATTCGGCGTCGTCATCGCGCTCGTGATCGGCCTCGTGATCGACCGTGTCGCTGCGGCCCGTCGCCGGCGCGAGTCCGTCGTTCGACTGGCAGGATGACAGACATGGCACGTCGCCGAGAGCGCACCCCGCGCCGTCCGCGGATCAATCCGCGCACCGCTGCCCTGGTGGCGCTGTATGCGGCGTGCATCGGGCTGTACGCGAACCTCGTGCCGATCCAGACGGTCGCGTACGGCACGCCGCTGCCCCTGTCGTTCCTCCTGGGCGCGGCACTGTGCGGATCGCCGATCCTGGCGCTCTCCCGCCCGCGAGGGGCCACCCTGCTCTTCACGGCGGCCGCCTTCGTCCTGCCCCTCATCGTCGTTCCGGAACTCGCGACCCACGCCCCCTGGCCCTGGTCGGTGCCGGCGCTCGTGACCTTCGTGCTCTTCGTCGGCGTCGTCACGTTCGTCCACGGCGCCCGCGTCGGCGCCCTCCCTCTGGTCTTCGGCGTGCTCGCGGCTCTCGTCGCGCCACTTCTGCGGCCGGACATGGTCGCCACCCCGGGATCCGCAGGCAGCTCCACCGCCGACCTCATCGTGACCGTCTCCCTCGCGGCGGCGATGTTCCTCATCGCGGCGCTGGTGGCCGGTCGCCTCCGGGTGTCCCAGGAGCTGACCCGCGAGAAGGAGCACAGCGCGCTCGAGGGATCGCGGCGCGCCCTGGTCGAGGAACGCACCCGCATCGCACGGGAACTGCACGACGTCGTGGCGCACAGCATGTCGGTGATCCAGGTGCAGGCCTCCACTGCCCGCTACCGCATCCCGGAGGTCGGCGAGGCCGCCATCGCGGAGTTCGACGACATCGCAGCGACGGCTCGCGCGTCTCTCACCGAGATGCGGCGGATGCTCGGCGTGCTGCGCACCGAGGACCAGAGCGCGGAGCTCGCCCCCCAGCAGGGCATCGACGACGTGCCGGCGCTGGTGGACAGCATCCGTCGCGCCGGCGTGGAAGTCGGGCTGGTGGTCGAGGGCGGCGACGCTGCGGCCGCCGCGAACCCCGCCGTGCAGATCGCCACGTTCCGCATCGTGCAGGAGGCCCTGAGCAACGCCGTGCGGCATGCGCCCGGCGCCCGCATCGAAGTACGTCTGCACGCGGATGCGACGAGCATCCGGATCCGCGTGCACAACGACATGCCGCCGCGAATTCCCGACACCCATGGCCCGGGGTACGGTCTTCGTGGCATGCGCGAGCGCTCCGAGCTCCTCGGCGGCAGCCTCTCCGCGGGCCCCGATGCCGACGGCGGTTGGACCGTCGAGGCGTCACTCCCCCTCAGCTCCGCCGATCACCCCGCCCCCGAGAAGGAGACCACGTGACGATCAGCGTGCTCATCGCCGACGACCAGGCCATGGTCCGCGCCGGGTTCGCCGCCCTGCTGAACGCCCATGAGGGCATCCGCGTGGTGGGACAGGCCGCGACCGGTGCCGAGGCGGTCACGCTGGCGGCGCGCGTCGACCCCGATGTGATCCTGATGGACGTGCGGATGCCCGAACTCGACGGCATCGAGGCCACCCGCCGCATCCTGGGGCCGACGTACCCGGCGGCGCACGTGCCGCGCATCCTGATGCTCACGACCTTCGACATCGATGACTACGTGTATGACGCTCTCGAGGCCGGCGCCAGCGGATTCCTGCTGAAGGACGCCCTCCCCGAGGAGCTCGTGCACGCGGTCCGCGTGGTGGCAGACGGTGATGCGCTGCTGGCTCCCAGCGTCACACGCCGCATGATCGAGCAGTTCGCCGGGCGGCGACCCCGCGCACCCCGCTCCGCGACCGCGCTCGCGGAGCTGACCGAACGCGAACGCGAGGTGCTCGTGCTGATCGGCAAGGGACGCTCGAACACCGAGATCGCCGCCGACCTCTTCATCGCCGAGCAGACCGTGAAGACCCACGTCGGCAAGGTGCTCGCGAAGCTGAGCCTGCGCGACCGGGTGCACGCCGTGATCCTCGCCTACGACACCGGACTCGTCGAACCCTCCTCCTGACTCACTCCGGGGTAGGGGTCGGGAACAGCACCCCGGGGTGATGTCCGCTCGCGCACCGCGTCCATAGTCTTCGGGAACACCGCTCCCGAGGAGGACTCATGACCATCGCCCCGGCGCCGCGCACCGCGACTCCCGCTCCCCCGCATCGCCCTCCGCGCGACACCGGTATCGATCTCATCCGGGCACTCTGCGTCCTGGGCGTGGTGCTGCTGCACGGGATCATGGTGGGCGTCACGGTCACCGGCTCGGGACCGGTGTTCGAGAACGCCAGCGATGGCTCCTGGTGGATCACGCCGCTGAGCTGGGTGCTCCAGGTGATGCCGCTGTTCTTCGTGATCGGCGGATTCTCGGGCTATCTCGCCTACGGGCAGCTGCGCGAACGCGGCGGCTCGGCGACCGACTTCGTCGCCGGACGCCTGCACCGCCTCTTCCGCCCCGCGATCTTCACCGTGGTCGTCGTCGGCCTCGCCCTCGCCGTGCTCACCGTGATCGGCATCCCCGCCGACCTCCTCGCCATCGCGGGCTTCCGCTACGGGCAGCCGCTCTGGTTCCTCGGCGTGTTCGTGCTGTGTCAGGCGCTCCTGCCGGCGCTGGCGGCAGCACATCGCCGCGCCCCGTATGCGACGATCGGCACGCTCGCCGCGGGATCCGTGCTGGTGGACGTTCTCCGCGCCGTCACGGGCATCGACGGCCTCGGCTTCCTGAACCTCGCCTTCGTGTGGATGGCTCTGCAGCAGCTCGGGTTCTTCCTCGCCGACGGTCGCATCGACGCGCTGAGCCGGCGGACGCGCGTCCTGGCTGTCGCCGGCGCGCTCGTCCTGCTGACGGTCGCCTTCCTCACCGGCGTGTACTCCCCCGACCTCATCGCGAACATCAATCCTCCGACGGCGGCGCTGCTGCTCGTCGGGGTCGTGCACGCCGGTGCGGTCTCGCTCCATCGCGACCGCATCGAGCGTTTCAGCCGGCGTCCGCTTCCGGCCGCCTTCACCGGCTTCGTGACACGCCGCGCCATGACCGTCTACCTCTGGCACATGCCGATCCTGCTCGCGATGGCCGGGCTGACGGCGGTGTTCGCGCTCCTGACCGGCGCGGCGCTGCCGGCGCTCGGCAGCGGCGATTGGTGGGCTGGGCGTCCGCTGTGGCTGGCGACGGCCCTCGCGCTCACGGCGGTCGTGGCGATGGCGTTCACGCGATTCGAGACGCTGCCGGCACCCGAGCCGACGAGGTCGGCACGCGGACTCGCGCTCGGTGCGCTTCTCGGGCTCGTCGGCATCGTGCTGCTGCTCGTCCTCGGCACGTCGGTCGCGACCGCGATGATCGCGGTCGCCCTCCTGGCAGCGTCGCTGAGGCTCGCCCGGCGGGCGCCCGAGGCATCTGCGCGCCCTCGGGCATCCATCGCAATCGGCTGAGGGATCAGCCGATCCCTCGGGCGGCCAGCGCATCGCCGACGTCGTCCGCGTGCCGGAGCGCGAGCACCAGCAACGGCACCACGGCCCGCGGACCCAGCCGCACCCCGCGGGCACGTCCCGCCTCGCGCACGCGATCGACGAACCCGGCGATCACCGGGATCATCGTGATGGTGAGCGAGATCGTCATGGCGACGGCCTCGGGGTCGACTCCCACCCGGCGGAACGGACGCAGCAGCCCCCGCAGGACCTCGAGCAGCGCGGACATCCGGGTGGTGAGCGTCAGCAGGCTCGCCAGCAGCAGCAGAGCCACGACCCGTCCGGTGCTGATCCACGCCGCAGCCGGCGACACGAACACGATCAGAGCCACGGAGAGGACCAGCACGATCCAGCGCAGTCTCCAGAGCTCGGCTGTCAGCACCCGCAGGGGAAGACGCGCGACGACGTAGAGCCCGCACACGGCGAGCAGAGAGACGCCGATGCTCAGAGGATCGTGCGGGTACAGCGAGAGGATCAGGGCGGCGACGGCGAGGACGGCGAGCTTGGCGCCGGCCGGCGCGCGGTGCAGAGGACTCGACCCCGGACGGTAGAGCTGGATCATCCGCATCCTCGACGATAGGCGTCGATGACCTCCGCCGGCTCACCGGATGCGGCGACGCGACCGTCGTCGAACAGCACTGCCGCATGGCACCGACCGGCCAGCTCGAGATCGTGGGTCACCAGCACGACCTGCGCCGACTGCGCGAGCAGCAGATCGCCGATGCGACGGGCATTCCGCAGATCGAGGAGCGTCGTCGGCTCGTCGGCCACGATGAGGTCGGGCTCGGTGATGAGGACCGAGGCGAGGGCGAGCATCTGCTTCTGACCACCGGAGAGCGTCGATGCCGGTGCATCGGCGTGAGCGGCGAGACCGTGCGCGTCGAGCGTCTCGGCGACGCGGCGGGCGATCTCATCGCGAGGCCGCCCGCGCAGCGACAGTGCGAGGTCCTCGGCCGGGGTCGGCATGAGGATCTGGGCCTCCGGATTCGCGAACACGAAGCCCACGCGCCGACGCACGGCCGTGCGGTCGCTGGTCGCATCGATCCCGTGCACGAGGACTCGCCCGGTCGTCGGCCCGACCAGCCCGTTCAGCAGCCGCGCGAACGTCGACTTGCCGGATCCGTTCGCGCCGATCACCGCGATGGTGGGCGCCCGCAGCTCGAGCGTGATGTCCTGGAGCACGGCGCTGCCATCGAACTCGACGGAGACCCGATCGAGCAGGATCGACCGGGTCAGGGTCGTCGTGCTGCTCTTCGTCATGCCGACCTCCGCCCTCTGTCCATCGGGCGATGACCGCCTCCTGAACACCGTTCACCTGAACGCTGTTCACTATAGTGAGAGCATGAGCCCCGAACACAATCCGGCCCGGCACGACCGCGAGAGCGTCGCCCGCACGGCTCTCGCCCTGCTCGACGAGGTGGGGCTCGCCGACCTCTCGATGCGGCGCATCGCCTCTCGACTCGACGTGCAGCCCAGCGCTCTCTACTGGCACTTCTCGAGCAAGCAGGAGCTTCTCGCCGAACTCACCGACCGCATCACAGCGGTCATCCCCGGCCACGGCGCCGGAGTGCTGGCGACGGCGCGAAGCATCCGCGATGCCCTCTTCGCCCACCGGGACGGCGCCGAGCTCGTGCTCAGCACGTACGCGCTGCGCCTGGGGTCGTCGCCCGCGCAGTCCGCTCTGGCGACAGCGCTCGAGCGCGAGGGCGCCGCCGATCCCGAAGAGCGCGCGGTCGCGATCCTCCACTTCGTGCTCGGACACGCGACGCTCGTGCAGCAGCGCATGCACGCCGACAGCCACGGCGCCCTGCTCGGCGGCGACCAGACCGACGTCACCGCGGGCCTCGATCGCATCTTCGACCTGGGAGTCACCTCCCTCGCCGGCGAGATCAGTGCGGCCGCGACTCCGCCGCGTGACCGAGCCTGAGTCCGGGGACCACCGCCAGCAGCACCAGCGCGATCCCGAACGCGAAGACGACCGCGAACGCACCGGCCCCGCCGCCCAGATTGGCGACGCCGAGTCCGGCGAGAGCGATGGCGACGGCCGACCCCGTCGCGTCGGAGATCGACAGGGCCGAGGAGTTGAATCCCTGGTTCGTGTCGTCGGAGTAGGCGAGCGTGAGCACGGTGAGGCGCGGATACAGCAGTCCCATGCCTCCTCCGGCGAACGCCCACCCGACGATCACGATCACCGGTGAGACGCCGAACACGGCAGCGACCAGCACGCTGAGCATGGCCACCAGCAGCAGGCTGAGGCTGATCAGGGTGATGCGGTGATTGCCGAGGCTCTCGCCGTACTTCCCCTGGAGAGCGGATGCTCCGGCCCAGGCGAACGCGGCGAGCATCAGGGCGACGCCCGCCCAGGTCGCCGTGAACCCGAATCGCTCCATGAGCAGATACGGGATGTAGGCCTCGGCGGCGAAGAACGCCCCGGCCGCGATGCCGCGCATCAGCACCACGCTCGGCAGACCGGCGCCGGCACGCAGGGTGCGGCGCGGCACCAGGGGCAGCACGGCGAAGGCGATCACGATGACCGCCCCGAGGGCGATGGGCCACCCGATCGCCGGAGCCATGTCGGCGGAGAAGCCGATCACGACGGCGAGCACCGCCACCACTACGGCGAGCAGCAGGCGCCTGATCAGCGCGCGGCCGTCCTGGGGTTCACCGTGGCCGAGATCCACCCCGCGCAGCCGCACCGCGATCATCAGGAACGCCGCGGCGGTCAGCACCGCGACGCCGAGGAAGGCCCAGCGCCAATCGAGGTACTCCGCAACCGCACCGGCGAGGAACGGCCCGACCATCGACGGCACCACCCACGCGGCGGCGAAGGCGGCGAAGATGCGCCCGTGCAGGTGCGGCGGGTACAGTCGCGCGACCACGACGTACAGCGCCACGGTCTGGCCGCCCGTACCGAGGCCCTGCACCAGCCGCCCGATCAGGAACTGGTGCATGGTCAGCGCGAGGCCCGAGATGAGGAGGCCGGCGACGAAGAGCGTCACGGCGACGTAGAGGGCCCCGCGTGGTCCGCGCGCGTCCGACCATGCTCCGGCAGCCACCATCCCGATCACGCTCGTCGCCAGCGTCCCGGCGAACGCGACCGCATAGAGCGACTGTCCGTCGAGAGCCTCACTGACGATCGGCATCACCGTCGTCACCGCGAGGGCCTCGATGGCTGCCAGGAAGATGAGGGCGACGGCGCCGAGCGTGACCCAGATGCGGTTGCGGTCCCAGATCGAAGCGACGGCCCCGGGGAGAGTCATCGAGCGACGAGCGCCGCGATGCGCTCGATGGCCTCGGTGAGGATCTCAGGGCTCGTGCCGAAGTTCAGTCGCACGTGACCAGCGCCCTCGGCCCCGAACGCGGGACCGTAGTGCAGAGCGACTCTGGCGTCCTTCAGGATCCGCCGTGCAGGGTTGTCTCCCCACTCGAGGGCCGACAGGTCGATCCACGCGAGATACCCGGCGTCGGGGATGCGATACCGCGCACCCGGCAGGCGCGAGGCCAGGAGATCTTCGAGGAGCACCCGGTTCTCGTCCAGCGTGCGCAGCAGTCCGTCGAGCCACTCATGGCTCTCCTCCGAGAACGCGGCGACCGCGGCGAGCAGGCCGAACTGTCCGGTGCGCCACTCCACCTCGACGGGAAGGCCGCGAACGACGGCGCTCGTCTCGTCGTCCGCCGTGACCATCAGCGCGCACTTGAGACCGGCGAGATTGAAGGCCTTGCTCGCACTGACGACGGCGTATCCGACGCGCTGCGCGGCATCGCCCGCCGACAGGAACGGCGTGAAGGCCGTCCCGGGCTGGGCCAGCGGTCCGTGGATCTCGTCGGACACGACCGCGGCGCCGAACTCGTCGGCGATCTCCGCCAGCGCGACCAGCGCGTCGCGGTCGTGCACGGTGCCGGTCGGGTTGTGCGGATTGCAGAGCAGGATCGCCGTGGCGCCGTCTTCGAAAGCGGCGCGGATGCCGTCGAGATCGAGCTCCCATACCGTCCCGGTATCGCGCAGCGGGACTCGCACGACCTCGGCACCCGCCTCAGCGACGAGCTCATAGAACGGCGGGTAGACCGGAGGCGTGACGATGACCCGGTCGCCGGGTTGCGTGACACGGCGGAGGATCTCCACGATGCCCATGCTCACATCGGCGGTGCTCCGCATGCGGGCAGGGTCCGGCGTCCATCCGAACCGTCGCTGCGCGAAAGCGGCGAAGGATGCGGCGAGCGGAGTGCGCGAGGCCACGTAACCCGTGTCTCCGACCTCGATGGCGCGCTGCAGAGCGTTCGTGATCGCCGGCGCGAGCGGGAAGTCCGTCTCCGCGACGAACAGCGGCAGGACGTCGGCGGGATACTCCCGCCACTTCTCACTGCTGCGCTCGCGGAGCTCTGCCAGAGGCAGGGCCGTGACCCGGAGCATCCCTAGATCGCGAAGCCGAGGGCTCGCATCATGTCGCGGCCGTCGTCGGTGATCTTCTCGGGCCCCCACGGCGGCATCCACACCCAGTTGATGCGGAAGCGATCCACCACGTTGTCGAGAGCCTCGGCGGTCTGCTCCTCGAGCACGTCGGTCAGCGGGCAGCCGGCGCTGGTGAGCGTCATGTGGATGACGAGAGCGTCGTTCTCGTCATCCCAGGCCAGGTCGTAGATCAGACCGAGGTCGACGACATTGATCCCCAGCTCGGGGTCCATGACGTCTTTCAGAGCCTCGGTGACCTCGTCGTACTTCTGGTCGGTGAGCGTCGCGGTCATGCGGTCAGCCTACGCCTCGATGGGAGCGGCGGGGTCGAGGAAACGGTCGTATCCCTCGTCCTCGAGCCGGTCGGCGAGCTCGGGTCCGCCCTCTTCCACGATCTTGCCCGCGACGACCACGTGCACGTAGTCGGGACGGATGTAGCGGAGGATGCGCGTGTAGTGCGTGATCAGCAGAACGCCGAGACCGGTCGACTCCTTGGCGCGGTTGACGCCCTCGGAGACGATCTTCAGGGCGTCGACGTCGAGACCGGAGTCGGTCTCGTCGAGGATCGCGAACTTCGGCTTCAGGACCTCGAGCTGCAGGATCTCGTGGCGCTTCTTCTCGCCGCCCGAGAAGCCCTCGTTGACGTTGCGCTGCGCGAACTTCGGGTCCATGCGCAGGTTTGCCATGGCCGCCTTGACGTCCTTGGTCCAGCCGCGGATCGCCGGCGCCTCGCCGTCGAGAGCGGTCTTGGCCGTGCGGAGGAAGTTCGTCACGGTCACGCCGGGGATCTCCACCGGGTACTGCATCGCGAGGAACAGGCCCGCGCGCGCACGCTCGTCGACGGTCATCGCGAGGACGTCCTCGCCGTCGAACGTGATCGAACCGGAGGTCACGGTGTACTTCGGGTGACCGGCGATCGTGTAGGCGAGCGTCGACTTGCCGGAGCCGTTGGGGCCCATGATCGCATGGGTCTCACCGGTGTTCATGGTGAGGGTGATTCCGTTGAGGATCGGGGTGGTCCCCGACTCGGTCTCGACCGTCACAAACAGGTCGCGGATCTCGAGAACAGACATTCAGACTTCCTTCGTCACGGTCGGGTCGATGAGCACGTCGTCGCCGTCGATCTCGACGACGTAGACCGGGACGGGCTCATAAGCGGGGAGGTTCTGGGGCTTGCCGGTGATCAGGGAGAAGGCGGAGCCATGGGCCCAGCACTCCACTGTGTCGCCTTCGACGAAGCCCTCGGAGAGGGAGATGTCGCCGTGGGTGCAGACGTCGCCGATGGCGTGGATGACGCCCTCGCCGTCCTTGATCACGGTGATGGGCACGCCGGCCGGCTCGACACGCAGGGGGGTGTCCTGCTCGAGGTCGGCGACGCCGCAGACGCGCTCGGCGGTCATGCGTTCACCGCCGAGAGTTCGGTCTCGATGGCGTCGAGCAGCTCCGTCTCCAGGGCCGGGATGCCGAGACGCTGCACGATGTCGGTGAGGAAGCCGAGCACGACCAGACGCCGTGCCTCTTCTTCACTGATGCCGCGAGCTTGGAGGTAGAAGAGCTGCTCATCGTCGAAACGACCGGTCGCGCTCGCGTGCCCGGCGCCGAGGATGTCGCCCGTCTCGATCTCGAGGTTCGGGATCGAGTCGGCCCGGGCGCCTTCGGTGAGCACCAGGTTGCGGTTGGCCTCGTAGGAGTCGGTGCCGTTGGCGTTCGCGCCGATCAGCACATCGCCGATCCAGACGCTGTGCGCGCCCTGGCCCTGCAGCGCGCCCTTGTAGAGCACGTCGCCCTTGGTGTGCGGGCCCTTGTGGTGCAGGTACACCTGGCTCTCGAGGTGCTGCCCGGCGTCCGCGTAGGACAGGCCGTACAGGTAGCCCTCGGAGCCGGCGCCGGCGAGCTCGACGTTGGGGTTGACTCGCACCACGCCGCCGCCGAAGCTGACGATGAAGTGCTTGAGCGTCGCATCTGCTCCGACACGGGCCTGATGCGCGGCCGCGTGCACGGCGTCATCCTGCCACTGCTGGAGGCTGATCACGGTGAGCTTCGCGCCATCACGCACCAGGATCTCGACGTTCTGCGCGTACTGCGCCGAACCCGTGTGCTGGAGCACGACGGTCGCCGAGCTGTGCTCGAGAGCCTCGATCACGATGTGCGCGTCGGCGCGGCGGTCGGCCCCGAGGCCCGTGACCGACACGAAGACGGGCTCCGCGACCTCTTCCTCGCGGGGGATGCGCACATGCAGCGCCTCTGCCGAGCCCTGCCAGGCGACGGCCGCGGTCACGTCCTCGGCGAGGAAGACCTCGCCGCGCGGAGCGTCGCCGGCCGCGAGCGGCGAGGAGACGTACTGCTCCCCCGCGCCGAACTCGTAGCGGACGCCGTCGTTCGGGGACGCCACCGAGAACAGCGACGTCAGCTTCGCGACCGGCGTGTGCTTCCAGTTGACCTCGCGGCCCGTGGGCGCGCCGAAGTCACCGGGTTCGAAGGAGTGCGGCCGCTCGGAGCGGGTCTGCACCGGGACGAAGCCCGCCGAGGCGACCTGTGCCGCCGGGTCGATGTGCGCGTTCGAATCCTGCGTCCCTGCGGACGCCGTAGCCTGAGCCGTCATCTAGCCGACGCTGCCTTCCATGCCCATCTCGATGAGCTTGTTCAATTCCATCGCGTACTCCATCGGCAGCTCGCGCGCGATCGGCTCGATGAAGCCGCGCACGATCATCGCCATCGCCTCGTCCTCGGGCATGCCGCGGGACTGCAGGTAGAAGAGCTGCTCCTCGCTGACCTTCGACACGGTGGCCTCATGGCCGAGCTGCACGTCGTCGACGCGGATGTCGATCGCCGGATAGGTGTCGGAGCGCGACTTCGTGTCGACGAGCAGCGCGTCGCAGCGCACGGTGTTGGCGGAGTGGTGCGCGTTGGCATCCACCCGCACCTCGCCGCGGTAACCGGCGCGACCGCCGCCTCGTGCGATCGACTTCGACACGATCGATGACTGCGTGTACGGCGCCATGTGGATCATCTTCGCGCCGGCGTCCTGGTGCTGGCCGGGGCCCGCGAACGCGACCGAGAGCGTCTCGCCCTTGGCGTGCTCGCCCATGAGGTAGATCGACGGGTACTTCATCGTCACCTTGGAGCCGATGTTGCCGTCGACCCATTCCATGGTCGCGCCCTCGTGGGCGACCGCACGCTTGGTGACGAGGTTGTAGACGTTGTTCGACCAGTTCTGGATCGTCGTGTAGCGCACGCGGGCGTTCTTCTTCACGATGATCTCGACCACGGCCGAGTGCAGCGAGTCCGACTTGTAGATCGGGGCGGTGCAGCCCTCGATGTAGTGGATGTAGCTGTCTTCGTCGGCGATGATCAGGGTCCGCTCGAACTGGCCCATGTTCTCGGTGTTGATGCGGAAGTAGGCCTGCAGCGGGATCTCGACGTGAACGCCCTTGGGGACGTAGACGAACGAGCCGCCCGACCACACCGCGGTGTTCAGCGCGGCGAACTTGTTGTCACCGGCCGGGATGACCGTGCCGAAGTACTCCTCGAAGAACTCGGGGTGCTCGCGCAGGGCCGTGTCGGTGTCCATGAAGATGACACCCTGCTGCTCCAGGTCCTCGCGGATCTGGTGGTAGACGACCTCGGACTCGTACTGCGCGGCGACGCCGGCGACGAGACGCTGGCGTTCGGCCTCGGGGATGCCGAGACGCTCGTACGTCTCGCGGATCTCGACAGGCAGGTCCTCCCAGGACTGCGCCTGCTTCTCCGTCGAGCGCACGAAGTACTTGATGTTGTCGAAGTCGATCTCGCTGAGGTCGGCGCCCCAGGTCGGCATCGGCTTCTTGCCGAACAGGTCGAGACCCTTCAGACGGGTCTTCAGCATCCATTCCGGCTCGTTCTTGAGGGCCGAGATGCCGCGGACGACATCTTCGGAGAGCCCGCGTTTCGCGATGGCTCCGGCGGCATCCTCATCGTGCCAGCCGAATTCGTACACCCCCAGCCCATCGAGCTCCGGGCGGTCGATCAGCACATCCGACATCACACTCTCCTCACAGGTCCCAAACGGTGTCATCCGCCCCGGCACACCTGATCCCCGTCGAGTCTGCGGGAGTGTGTGCCGTTGGTGGGCCCTCATCACCGGCGCATTCTTCGCGCCTAAACTGTTGTCGATGCTTCAGCGCTGTCAGCGCTCATCGCAACAATCCGATTCTACAGGTTTCGCCTGACAACCGGGCCGTGCCCGGCGAGTCAGCCCCGGTCCGGAGGACCCATGCCCGACACGAAGATCCCCGCCGCCCCCGCGAACACCGGCGGTGGGCCGAGGACGACGGCGCCGCGACGCGCCGCGTGGGGGCGCGCACTCCCGATCCTCGCGTGGCTGTCGTTCCTCACCGAGACGATCATCATCGGGACGGGCGGCGCCGTGCGCCTCACCGGATCGGGCCTCGGATGCTCGGAATGGCCGCTGTGCACGCCCGAATCGCTCGTGCCGACGCCCGAGCAGGGGATCCACGGCGTCATCGAGTTCGGCAACCGGCTGATGACCGGCGTGGTCGGGATCATCGCTATCGCGGTCGTGCTGCTCGTGCTGCAGCGGATCGGCGGCCGTCGTGCGCTGGTCTCGTCGCTCTGGTTCGCCGGTGGAGGGATCGCGGCCGCAGCCGTGGCGTACGCGATCGCCCGCCCGATCGCGGAGAAGCTGGCCTTCCCGGTCGCGGCCGCGGTGCTGCTGCTGGTCGTGATCGCGGCCGCCGTCCACGCGGTGCGGACTGCTGTCGAGCGCCGAGACCTCATCCTGCTCTCCTGGATCACGCTGGTGGGCGTGGTCGCCCAGGCGTTCGTCGGCGGCATCACCGTGCTCACCGGGCTCAACCCGTTCATCGTCGGCTTCCACTACACGTCGTCACTGCTGCTCGTCTGCGTGACCGCGGCGTTCCTGGTGCGTCTGTACGCGGCGCCGGGTGCGCGCGAGCGCGCCGTGCCGGCATGGTTCGCCGCGCTCAGCCACGTCTCGGGACTCGCCCTGGCCGTCACGATCGTCTTCGGCGTGCTGACCACCGGGTCGGGACCGCATTCCGGCGACGCGGAGGTCTTCCGGCACGGCTTCGACGCGACGATCCTGGCCCACGTCCACTCCTGGCCCGGCTACATCCTCGCCGGGCTCGTCCTCGTGCTGACGATCGCGGCATGGCGCCTCGGTCTGGAGCCGCGACGCTGGCTGCTGGTGCTCGTCATCGCGATCGCGGTGCAGGTCGGCGTCGGCGTCTTGCAGGCGCGCGAGGGTCTGCCTCCCCTGCTCGTCGGCATCCACATGGTCCTGGCGTCGCTGTCGGCCGCGACCTACACGGTCGTCGTGCTGCACCTGAAGCGTCCGGTCAGCTCCGCGGAGTGATCCGCACAGGCTATCCATAGGGTGCACATCGGCGTCTCATCAGCGCGTCGGGGATCGTGGCCCGCATGAACAAGTCACTCACACGAAGCATCGGATTCTGGCTCCTCCTGGTCGTGTCCCTCGCCACGACGGCAGTCGGCGCCTGGCTCATCTCCGGCCAGATCGGCACGATGACGACCACGCTGCTCGATGGCACGGCCACCGGCGTCGAGGTCTACGTCGGCCAGTCGCTCGTGGTCGTGGGCGCCGGCGTGCTCGCCGCCGGAATCATCGGCATCCTGCTGACTCTCGGACTCGTCGCCGCGCGGTCGCTCGTTCCCGCCCCTGCGCCGGCAGTCGTCGAGGCGATCGACTGGACGGCCGAACCGGCCGAGTCGCCCGTCGTCGCAGCGGAGACCGCGCCGGTGACCGAGGCCGAGCCCGTCGTCGTCGACGCGGAGCCCGTCGATCTCGCTGCTGCCCCTGTCGAGAAGGATGCCGCTGTCGAGAAGGATGCCGACGAGACGGCACCGTCCGTCACGCGCTGATCATCGCACTCCGGAGCGGCGTCGAGCGATCGGCGCCGCTTCGTCGTCTCCGCGACACGGCGGGTCAGGCCGAACCGCCGTCGTCCAGAACGCGAGCGGTCAGAACGGCAGCAGCGGATCGAGTGCGACGGCGACGAAGATCAGCGTGAGATACGTGATCGACGCGTGGAACACGCGCATCGGCCGTGCCTCGGTGCCGTGCACGGCGCGGTTGTAGAGGCGGTGCGACTCGTAGATGAACCATCCGCCGAAGACGAGCGCCGACACGGTGTAGACGAGTCCCATGTTCGCGATGGGGACGAGCAGGAGGGAGCAGGCGACGGTCGCCCACGCGTACAGGATGACCTGGAGACCGACCTGCGAGGCGTTGCGCGTGACACCGAGCATCGGCACGTCGACGTCTTCGTAATCGCCCTTGTACTTCATCGACAGCGGCCAGTAGTGCGGCGGCGTCCAGAGGAAGACGAGCAGGAAGAGGATGAACGCCGGCCAGTCGAGCGAACCGGTGACGGCCGACCAGCCGATGAGCACCGGGAAGCAGCCGGCGATGCCGCCCCAGATGATGTTCTGCTCGGTGCGGCGCTTGAGGATCATCGTGTAGATCACGACGTAGAAGAAGATGGCGACCGCCGAGAGCGTGGCGGCCAGCCAGTTCGTGGTGAACCACAGCCAGACCGTCGACGTGATCGCGAGCGTCCACGAGAAGATCAGCGCGCCCCGCGGGCTGACCTCGCCCGTGACGAGCGGCCGCTTCTCGGTGCGGTGCATGTGCGCGTCGATGTCGCGATCGAGATACATGTTGAATGCGGCGGCCGAGCCGGCGCTCAGCGACCCGCCGATGACCGTCGCGAGCACGAGCCACAGGTTCGGGAGCCCGCCCTGGGCCAGGAACATCACCGGGACCGTCGACACCAGGAGCAGTTCGAGGACGCGCGGCTTGGTGAGGGCGACGTACGCCTTCAGGGTACGACCGAGGGACTTCCCCACAACGGTCTGATCAGACATCGTCGAGATCTCGATCGCCTCCTCCGCACGCGTCACGACAGCTCTTCCAGTGTATGGCACAGCCTTGCGGGGCCACGGCCGCGGCCGGGGTCGCAGCCCCCTCCGCCGCCGACGCGGAGCACCGTAAAAGGGGGTAACCGCGGAACCCACGGCGGTATGCTGAGAAGACTCGCGCGCCCGGCGCACATCACACCTCCTCCGTAGCGATGCGGACCGCGATCTTGCTCTCCGGGTGCTCTCGAACTGTTGAAGAAGGGCTTCACCGTGTCGGAATTGCAGTGGGATGAGATCGATCGGCGCGCGGTGGACACCGCACGGATCCTGGCGGCGGATGCTGTGGAGAAGGTCGGCAACGGCCACCCCGGCACCGCGATGAGTCTGGCTCCTGCCGCGTATCTCCTCTACCAGCGCGTGCTCCGTCACGACCCGACCGACGTCGACTGGCTCGGCCGCGACCGGTTCATCCTCTCTGCCGGTCACTCCTCCCTCACGCAGTACGTCGAGCTGTACCTCGGCGGCTTCGGTCTCGAGCTCGACGACCTCAAGGCCCTGCGCACGTGGGGCTCGCTCACCCCCGGACACCCGGAGTACGGCCATACGAAGGGCGTCGAGATCACGACCGGCCCGCTCGGCCAGGGCCTGTCCTCCGCGGTGGGCTTCGCCTACGCCTCCCGCTACGAGCGCGGCCTGTTCGACCCGGATGCCGCTGCCGGCACCAGCCCGTTCGACCACTTCGTCTACGTGATCGCCGGTGACGGCGACCTGCAGGAGGGCGTGACCAGCGAGGCGTCCTCGCTCGCCGGTCACCAGCAGCTCGGCAACCTCATCGCGATCTACGACTCGAACCAGATCTCCATCGAGGACGACACCAACGTCGCCTTCACCGAAGATGTCGCGAAGCGCTACGAGGCCTACGGCTGGCACGTGCAGGTCGTCGACTGGAAGAAGACCGGCCAGTACGTCGAAGACGTCGCCGAGCTGTACACCGCGATCGAGGCCGCGAAGGGCGAGACCGCGAAGCCGTCGCTCATCATCCTGAAGACGATCATCGGCTGGCCGTCGCCCGGCAAGCAGAACTCCGGCAAGATCCACGGCTCGGCTCTCGGAGCCGACGAGCTCGCCGCGACGAAGAAGGTGCTGGGCTTCGACCCCGAGCAGACCTTCGCCGTCGCCGACGACGTCATCGCGCACACCCGCGGCCTCGCGGCGCGCGCCGCCGAGGAGCGAGCAGCCTGGCAGGAGTCGTTCGACGCCTGGGCCGCCGCGAACCCCGAGCGCAAGACCCTGCTCGACCGCCTCGAGGCGGGCGAGCTGCCGGCCGGCATCGACGACGCCCTGCCGGTGTTCGAGAGCGGCAAGGAGGTCTCGACCCGGGCCGCGTCGGGTCAGGTCATCAACGCCCTCGCCGCCGAGCTCCCCGAGCTGTGGGGAGGCTCCGCCGACCTCGCCGAGTCGAACCTCACCACGATCAAGGACGCGCCTTCCTTCATCCCCGCCGAATGGTCGACGCACGAGTGGTCGGGCAACCCGTACGGCCGGGTGCTCCACTTCGGCATCCGCGAGCACGCGATGGGCGCGATCGTCAACGGCATCGTGCTGCACGGCCCGACCCGCCCGTTCGGCGGCACCTTCCTCATCTTCAGCGACTACATGCGCCCGTCGGTGCGTCTCGCCGCGCTCATGAACATCCCGAGCATCTTCGTCTGGACGCACGACTCCGTAGCGCTCGGCGAGGACGGCCCGACCCACCAGCCGATCGAGCAGCTCGCCACGCTGCGCGCGATCCCGAACTTCTCGGTCGTGCGTCCGGCGGATGCCAACGAGACGTCGGTGGCGTGGCTCGAGATCCTCCGTCGCCAGGCCGGCCCGACCGGCATCGCCCTGACCCGCCAGAACATCCCGGTGTTCGAGCGCGGCGAGGGCGCGGCATCTGGCGACGCGTTCGCCGCCGCCTCCGGTGCGGTCAAGGGCGCGTACGTACTCGCCGAGGCGCCGAACGGCACCCCCGACGTGATCATCATCGCGACCGGTTCCGAGGTGCAGCTGGCCGTGAACGCCCGCGAGGCGCTCGCCGCCGACGGTGTGAACGCGCGCGTCGTCTCCGCTCCGTCGCTGGAGTGGTTCGACGAGCAGGACGAGGCGTACCGCGAGAGCGTGCTGCCGGCATCCGTCACGGCTCGCGTCTCCGTCGAGGCGGGCTCCGTGCTCAGCTGGCGCGGCATCGTGGGCGACCGCGGCCGCTCGGTCGGCATCGACCACTTCGGCGCCTCCGCCGACTACAAGACCCTGTTCGAGAAGTTCGGCATCACCACCGAGGCCGTCATCGCGGCCGCGCGCGAGACCATCGCCGCAAACAGCACCAAGGAGAACGCATGAGCACCCCCACCGCACAGCTCGCCGCCGCAGGTGTCAGCATCTGGCTCGACGACCTGTCCCGCACCCGCATCTCCTCGGGCAACCTCGCCGAGCTGATCGAGTCGCGCAACGTCGTGGGAGTCACCACGAACCCGACGATCTTCGCGAACGCGATCACCGACAAGAGCAACACCTCCTACGACGCGCAGGTCACCGAGCTCGCCGCGTCGGGCGCCAGCGCCGAGGAGGCCGTGTTCGCCGCCACCACGCAGGATGTCGCCGCCGCGCTCGACGTGTTCCGCCCCGTGTGGGAGAAGTCGGGTCACGTCGACGGCCGCGTGTCGATCGAGGTCTCCCCCGACCTCGCGCACGACACCGCCGGCACGGTCGCGCAGGCCAAGGAGCTGTGGGCGAAGATCGACCGGCCGAACCTGCTGGTCAAGATCCCCGCGACGAAGGCCGGCCTGCCCGCCATCGCCGAGGCGATCGGCGCCGGCATCAGCGTCAACGTCACCCTGATCTTCAGCCTCGAGCGCTACGCCGCCGTCATCGACGCGTACCTCACCGGCCTCGAGACGGCCAAGGCCGCGGGCATCGATCTCTCCACGATCCAGTCCGTCGCATCGTTCTTCGTCTCGCGCGTCGACACCGAGACCGATAAGCGTCTCTCGGCGATCGGCACGGACGCGGCTGAGGCGCTCAAGAGCAAGGCGGGCCTCGCGAACGCACGTCTCGCCTACGAGCTCTTCGAGCAGACCTTCGCGGGCGACCGTGCCAAGGCACTGCGGGATGCCGGGGCGAACCTGCAGCGTCCGCTGTGGGCGTCGACCGGTGTCAAGGATCCTGCGCTTCCCGACACGCTGTACGTCACCGAGCTCGTCGCCCAGGGCGTCGTGAACACGATGCCCGAGAAGACGCTCGAGGCGACGTTCGACCACGGCGTCGTCACCGGTGACACCATCACGGGTGGCTACGAGGATGCGCGCGCCGTCTTCGCCGGACTCGCCGAGGTCGGCATCGACTTCGACGACGTCACCCAGGTGCTCGAAGACGAGGGCGTCGCGAAGTTCATCGACTCCTGGCACGACCTGCTCACCCAGGTCGCCGAAGGCCTGGAGGCCCAGCGATGACGTTCTCGATCCACACCTCCGGCGCCGCTCGTGCAGCCATCGACGAGACGGTTCCCGGACTGGTCCACGACCTCGTGGCCTCGCGCATCACCAACGGCGACGCGACCCTCTGGGGCCCCGAAGCCGAGGCTGAGGCGGCCGTCCGTCTCGGCTGGGTCGAGGCCGTCTCGATCTCGCGGCCCCTGGTCGCAGAGATCACGGCGCTGCGCTCCGAGCTGCAGGCCAAGGGTGTCACGCGCGTCGTGCTCGCCGGTATGGGCGGTTCGTCGCTGGCCCCCGAGGTCATCGCGCAGACCGCCGGGGTTCCGCTGACCATCCTCGATTCGACGGCGCCCGGCCAGGTGCTGGCCGCGCTCGATGAGGGTCTCGCCGAGACCGCGCTCGTGGTGTCGTCGAAGTCCGGCTCGACGGTCGAGACCGATTCGCAGCGCCGCACGTTCGAGGCCGCGTTCCGCGATCTCGGCATCGACCCGACCGAGCGCATCGTCGTGGTGACCGATCCGGGTTCCCCGCTCGACACCTCCGCACGCGAGGCGGGATACCGCGTCTTCAACGCCGACCCGAACGTCGGCGGACGCTACTCCGCACTCACCGCCTTCGGCCTCGTGCCGTCGGGCCTCGCCGGCGTCGACATCGACGAGCTCCTCGACGAGGCCGAAGCCTCGCTGCTCGAGGTCGCCGTCGACTCGGCCGAGAACCCCGCCCTCCGCCTCGGTGCCGCGATCGCCGCGACGAACCCGCGCCGCGACAAGCTCGGCCTCATCACCGACGGCACGCACATCAACGGCCTGCCGGATTGGATCGAGCAGCTCATCGCGGAGTCGACCGGCAAGGACGGAACCGGCATCCTGCCCGTCGTCCTGCTGCCCGTCTCCCCCGAGCTCGACGAGAAGCCCGCCGACCTGCAGATCGTCCGCCTGGTCGACGACGCGAACGAGTTCCACCTCCACGAGCGCCACCCCGGCGAGATCCTCGTCAGCGGCACGCTCGGCGCGCAGCTCATCGTCTGGGAGTACGCCACGGCGATCGCCGGTCACCTGCTCCACATCAACCCGTTCGATCAGCCCGACGTGGAGTCCGCGAAGATCGCCGCCCGCGGTCTTCTCGATGCGCGTCCGGAGCCCACGGCGCCGGCGTTCACCGAGAACGGCGTCGAGGTGCGCGTGTCCGACCCCGCCCTCGCCGCATCCGGCACCGTCGAAGGCGTGCTCGACGCGCTCTGGGCGCAGCTCCCCGCCGACGGCTACGTGTCGATCCAGGCCTACGTCAACCGGCTCGAGGTTCCTCAGCTTCAGGGCCTGCGCGAACTCGTCGCCGCCGACTCCGGTCGTCCGACGACGTTCGGGTGGGGACCGCGCTTCCTGCACTCGACCGGCCAGTACCACAAGGGCGGACCGGCTCAGGGCGTCTTCCTGCAGATCCTGGAGCGCACCGACGTCGATCTCGAGATCCCGGATCGTCCGTTCACGTTCGGTCAGCTCATCCAGGCGCAGGCCGCGGGCGACGCCAACGTCCTCGCGGAGCACGGCCGCCCGGTGGTCTCGCTGACCATCACCGAGTCGTCCGACGACGTGCTCGCCCTCTTCGAAGCCGCACAGAAGTAGACAGCAGGAGAATCCCCCACCGATGTCTGTTCCCATCTCGCGCGGGCACAACCCGCTGCGTGACCCCGATGATCGTCGCCTCAACCGGATCGCGGGGCCCAGCGCCCTCGTGATCTTCGGGGTCACCGGTGATCTGTCACGCAAGAAGCTGATGCCCGCCGTCTACGACCTCGCGAACCGAGGTCTGCTGCCGCCCGGGTTCGCGCTGGTCGGGTTCGCCCGCCGCGATTGGGAGGACCAGGACTTCGCCCAGGTCGTCTACGAGGCCGTCAAGGAGCACGCGCGCACGCCGTTCCGGGAGGAGACCTGGACGCAGCTGCTGCAGGGCATCCGCTTCGTCTCGGGAGAGTTCGACAACCCCGACTCGTTCCGCAAGCTCCGCGAGACGGTCGAGAAGCTCGACGTGGAACGCGGCACGATGGGCAATCACGCCTACTACCTGTCCATTCCGCCGAGGGACTTCCCGCTCGTCGCGAAGCAGCTGAAGGACTCGGGACTTGTCGGAGAGGATGCCGACGACGACGAGCACTGGCGTCGCGTGGTCATCGAGAAGCCGTTCGGACACGACCTCGAGTCCGCCCGCGCCCTCAACGCCGCGCTCGAGGTGGCCTTCCCCGCCGACTCGATCTTCCGCATCGACCACTACCTCGGCAAGGAGACGGTGCAGAACATCCTGGCGCTCCGCTTCGCCAACGAGCTGTACGAGCCGATCTGGAACCGCAACTACGTCGACCACGTGCAGATCACGATGGCCGAGGACATCGGCGTCGGCGGCCGTGCCGGCTACTACGACGGCATCGGCGCCGCGCGCGACGTCATCCAGAACCACCTGCTCCAGCTGCTGGCGCTCACCGCGATGGAGGAGCCCATCAGCCTCTCCGCCGAGCACCTGCGCGCCGAGAAGGAGAAGGTCCTCGCCGCGGTCCACGTGCCGGAGGATCTCTCCCAGGCGACCGCCCGCGGGCAGTACGCGGGTGGCTGGCAGGGCGGCGAGAAGGTCACCGGCTTCCTCGACGAGGACGGGATGAACCCCGAGTCGACGACCGAGACGTATGCGGCCATCAAGCTCGAGATCGACACGCGTCGCTGGTCGGGCGTGCCGTTCTACCTCCGTACGGGCAAGCGCCTCGGCCGCCGGGTCACCGAGATCGCCGTCGTCTTCAACCGGGCGCCGCAGCACCTCTTCGGGCGCGGCAACGCCTCCGAGCTCGGACAGAACGCGCTCGTCATCCGCGTGCAGCCCGACGAGGGCGTCACGATCCGCTTCGGCTCCAAGGTGCCGGGCAGCGGCTCGAACGTGCGCGACGTCACGATGGACTTCGGCTACGGCCACGCGTTCACCGAGGCCAGCCCCGAGGCGTACGAGCGGCTGATCCTCGACGTCCTGCTGGGCGATCCGCCGCTGTTCCCGCGGCACGAGGAGGTCGAGCTCTCCTGGAAGATCCTCGACCCGGTGGAGAAGTACTGGGCGGCCGTCGGCGGCCCGGTCGAGCAGTACGCGCCCGGCTCGTGGGGACCGGCAGCCGCCGACGACCTGCTGGCCCGCGACGGACGAGTCTGGAGACGACCGTGATCATCGACCTTCCCGACACGACCGTCAGCCAGGTCGCGAAGCAGCTCGTCAAGGTGCGTGAAGACGGCGGGGCCGTCGCCCTCGGCCGCGTGCTGACGCTCGTCATCGCGGCCCGGAACGGGGTCGCCGAAGCCGCCATCGACGCCGCGAACGACGCGTCGCGCGAACACCCGATGCGTGTGATCGTGCTGACCACCGGCGAAGGAGAATCGCGTCTCGACGCGCAGATCCGCGTCGGCGGTGACGCGGGCGCCAGTGAGGTGGTCGTGCTCCGCGCGTTCGGAGACGCCGCGAGCAACGAGGAGAGCCTGCTCACCGGCCTTCTGCTGCCCGACGCGCCCGTCGTCGCCTGGTGGCCCGAAGAGGCTCCGGAATCGCCCGCGACGTCGCCGCTCGGAAAGATCGCGCAGCGACGGATCACCGATGCCGCGACGGCGCACGACGTGCGCGACAGGCTCGCGCTGCTCGGCCGCACGCACGCGCCCGGCGACACCGACCTCGCCTGGACGCGCCTGACGCACTGGCGCGAGCAGCTCGCCGCCGTGCTCGATCAGCCGCCGTACGAGTCGATCACCGCCGTCGAGGTCCGCGGAGCGGCCGCCTCCCCGTCGACCGCGCTGCTCGCCGCCTGGCTGCAGATGGCGCTCGAGGTTCCGGTGCGCTGGTCGTATGAGGATCCCGAGCACTGGCAGGAGGGCATCAAGTCGGTGCGCCTCACTCGCGAGTCCGGCGACATCGTGCTCGAGCGCCCCACGCCGGGCGTCGCCGTGCTGACGCAGCCCGATCAGCCGAACCATGATCTCCATCTGCCCCGCCGCACGCTGCGCGAGTGCCTCGCTGAGGAGCTGCGACGCCTCGACCCGGATGTCCTGTACGGTCGAGTGATCACCGAGGGCTGGGAGAAGCTGGGTCCGCCCGAGACTGGAGAGTGAAGTCGATGCAGGTATCGTCCGCAGAGAAGCGGGTCGTGGTGGAAGCCACGCCTGCCGCTCTCGCCGCCCGGGTCGCCGACCGTTTCCTCACGCGCGTACGTGCGCGCACGAAGAACGGCCGGATCGCGCATATCGCCCTTACCGGCGGTTCGATGGGCGGAGCTGTCCTCAGTCAGGCCGCAGCTGATCCGCGAGTGAACAGCATCGACTGGTCGCTCGTGCACTTCTGGTGGGGCGACGAGCGTTTCGTGCCGCGTGCCGATGCCGACCGCAACGCGGTGCAGTCGCGCCAGGCGCTGCTCGACCACATCCCCGTCCCCCCGGAGAACGTGCACGAGGTCGCCGGGTCCGACAGCGGAGTCAGCCTCGACGAGGCCGCGGCCGCATACGCCGCTGAACTCGCCCGCTTCGGGACGGAGGAGCACCCCTGGCCGTCGTTCGCCGTCTGCTTCCTCGGAGTCGGCCCCGACGGGCACATCGCTTCGCTCTTCCCGGATCGGGAGGAGGTCACGGTGACGGATGCCGCCGCTCTGCCCGTGCGCAACTCGCCCAAGCCTCCGCCTGAGCGGGTGACGCTGACACGTCCGGTGCTCAATTCGTCGAAGCGGGTCTGGCTCGTGCTGACCGGTGCCGACAAGGCCTCGGCGCTCGGCCTGGCTCTCGCCGGCGCGAGCTACACGAGCGTGCCGGCGGCTGGTGCCAAGGGGCGCAAGCGCACGGTGTTCTTCGTCGACGAGGCTGCAGCGTCGGAGGTCTCCCCCGACCTGATCGACCAGGCTTACTGAGGCTCGTCGCTCGACGACGGCGAATCGCTGCCGCGCACGATCGGAAGCTCCTGGCTCTCGCTGAGCACCTGCGGGTGGTACCGGGCGAGGTTGACGACACCCCAGACCGCGATCGCGCCCGCGAAGCCGAAGATGATGAGGACCCACCACGGGGCGGCCGCCGCCTCGCCGAGCACGATCATTCCGATGAGCACGGCGATCAGGGGATCGACGACCGTCAGGCCGGCGATGACGAGGTCGGGGGGACCCGAGCTGTAGGCGGTCTGCACGAAGTAGGCGCCGACCGACGCGGCCGCGAGCAGCGCGAGCACGCAGACCGCGGTGATCCACTCGAACTGCCCCGCTTCGATGCGCTTGATGACGACCTTCGCCAGCGTGGCGACGAATCCGTAGAGGATGCCGGCGCCGATGACGTAGAACAGCGCCCGCATGCGGCGACGGAGGATCAGCCAGCAGGCGCCGAGCACGATGATCACCACGAGCAGCAGCGCGAGGATCACGAAGAGCTCGCGTTCGGTGACCTGCTTCTCCGTCGCGTATATCGCGGCGAAGAACACGAAGAGGAAGATGCCGCCGACGCAGAAGATGATGGCGGTGATCGACTTCCGGGTCGGAGAGTGACCGGAGATGCGCGCGTTCAGGAGCGTCGTGATGACGAGGGCGATCGCGCCGAGCGGCTGCACCACGATGAGCGGCGCCTTCACGAGGGCGGCGAGCTGGCACACGATCGCCAGCCCGAGCATGAGGGTGCCGGCGATCCATGAGGGCCGGGTCAGCAGCGCCTTGATCTGGCCGAGAGAGAGCCCGGACGCGCCGTCAGCCCCGCTGAGGCGCTCGACCTTCTCGACGCCGCGATGCTGGTACTGCGCACCGAGCGACATGAACACCGCGCCTGCCAGCGCGAGCGGGATGCCGAGAAGGAGTCCGGGGTTCTGGAAGGCGCCGACGAGCTGGTCGCCGACCTCTTCTGCGGTGTTTGCCCATACCCCAACGCTCACACTAAGACCCTACCTGCCGCACCCTTCACAGTAGGGTTGTGACGTGGCTGTACTTCCGATTCGCATCATGGGCGACCCCGTTCTCCACTCCCCCGCCTCTCCTGTCGAAGAGATCACGGACGACATCCGCTCGCTGGTCGCCGACATGTTCGAGACGATGGATGCGGCTCCCGGCGTCGGGCTCGCCGCCCCACAGGTGGGTGTCCCGCTCCGCATCTACACCTACGCGTACGTGGATGACGACGACCAGCCGTGGCGGGGAGTGCTCATCAATCCCGAACTCTGGATCGCGCCGATCGAGCCGGGCGATCCCGACCCCGAGCTGGAGTCGGAAGGGTGCCTCTCCTTCCCCGGCGAACGCTTCCCGCTGCGTCGCTCGGAGCGTGTGCGCCTCACGGCGACCGATCTGGAGGGGCGTCCGGTGACGATCGACGTCGACGGCTGGCGCGCGCGGATCATGCAGCACGAGTTCGATCACCTCGATGGCGTCCTCTACGTGGATCGGCTCTCCGACGGCGACTGGAAGACGGTTCAGAAGATCGCTCGCAAGCGCGGCTGGGGGCGCGCCGGGGTGAGCTGGATGCCCGGCGTCGACGACCTCGAAGGCTGATCCCGCTCCCAGCGCAGTCACAGGATCCTTGGAGTTGCATCACAGACTCCAGGGCGGATAGCGTGGATCGACGCGTGCGGAATATCGGCACTGCGCACTCACGGGACGTTCTGGAGGGGACAAGATCATGATGAAACTGCGCAATCGACGCGCTCTGATGCTCGCAGGGACCGCGGTGGCGCTTTCCCTCGCCCTGAGCGGCTGCAGCGCCATAAACGACATTCTCGGCAGCGGTTCCGGCGACGCCGACCGTGACGAGGAGACCGGTCAGGTCACCGAGAGCGCGAACATCGACGTCTTCTCCGTGAAGCTCGGCGACTGCATGGCCGACACCGGCTCGGGCACGCTCACCGACGCGAACGTCCTGCCGTGCGATGAGCCTCACGATCTCGAGGTCTTCTACGAGATCAAGATGGACGACGGCGACTTCTCGGAAGAGGCCATCGATACCGCTTCGCAGGAATGCATCGGCGACGCCTACACGACCTTCGTCGGCGTCGCGTACGCGGATTCTGCGCTCGACGTCACGACTCTGACCCCGACGAAGGATTCGTGGGAGCAGAACAACGACCGCGTCGTCCAGTGCCTGATCGTGGATCCCGCCGGACAGACCACCGGATCCCTGCAGGGTGCGGCACGCTGACACTCCTGAGAAGGCCCCGCCGAACGGCGGGGCCTTCTGCGTGTCATGACGCGGCGGGTCGTGCCCGCAGATGGATGCGCTTGCCCTCTTTGCTGAAGATCGACACGACCTCGGTCGGCCCCGGGCCGGCGGATGACAGCCAGTGCGGCACGCGCGTGTCGAATTCCGCGGCCTCTCCCGGTCCGAGCGTCACGTCCTGATCGCCGAGGACGAGCCGGAGCCTTCCGGATATGACGTACAGCCACTCCTGGCCGTCGTGCACCTTCGGCTGCGGCACCGCCGTGATTCCCACCGGATGCGCCGGGAACGTGACCTTGAAGGTCTGCACGGGGCTGGACGCCGGCGAGAGGGATTCGTACCGGATCCCCTCGACCTCTCTCGTCGTCCGCGACACGCGCGGGTCGGGCACAGCGCGTGGCACGACGTCGTCGAGGCCGATGCCGAGTGCGCGCGCGATCGGCACCAGCAGCTCGAGGTTCGGCGCTCTCTTCCCCGCCTCCAGCCGGGAGAGTGTGCTCGGAGAGATGTCGGTGAGCGCGGAGAGGTCGACCAGGGTCATGCTGCGCTTCTCCCTCCAGCTCTTGAGCCGGGGACCGATGAGGGCGAGCGAGTGATCGGACACGAACGCTCCTTTTGCTGTTTCAGCATGAATAGTTGCCGAAAGCGTATCAGCTGCGCACAGTGGAGACATGACCGAACGAACCGCATCCGCTTCCCTCGACCATGCACACCGCTCGATCTCCGACGAGCACTGGGATGTCATCATCATCGGCGGCGGCGCAGCCGGTTTGAGCGCCGCGCTCATCCTCGCCAGAGCGCGTCGTCGCGTGCTGGTCCTCGACTCTCAGGAGCCCCGCAACCGGTTCGCACCCCATATGCACGGGGTTCTGAGCCGCGACGGCTACTCGCCGCTCGACCTCGTCGCCGACGGATACCGCGAGGTGCGGGCGGTCGACGGCGTCATCGTCGACGCCCGGTCCACGACGACCCGTGCGATCCCCGAGGGCTTCGAGGTCGAGACGGAGGCCGGCGTGCATGCGACGGCGCGGCGTCTCATCGTCGCGACCGGCGCACGGGATGAGCTGCCCGACATCCCCGGGCTGGCGGAGCAGTGGGGCCGTGGTGTCGTCGCCTGCCCCTACTGCGACGGATATGAGGCCACCGGCCGCGCGATCGGCGTGCTCGTGACGTCGGTCCCCGGACTCCACAAGGCGCACATGCTGCGGGCGTACTCCGACGACCTCACCGTGTTCACGGCTCTGGCCGGCGCCATCCCCGACGAGGAGCGGCTCGTGCTCGAAGCCCGGGGCATGCGCATCGAGACCCGCACGGTCACGCGGGTGATCTCGGATGCCGGTCGCCTCACAGCGCTCGGCCTGGAAGACGGCACCACGACGCCCGTCGATGTCGTGTTCGCCGAGCCCGCGCTCGTCGCGCTCGACGAACCCCTGCGCCAGCTCGGAGCTGACCGTATCGACTCCCCTTTCGGACCGTGGACGGCCGCCGATGCTCTCGGCAGGACGAGCATCGACGGCGTGTGGGCCGTGGGCAACTCTGCCAGCCCCGCGGCGCTCGTGCCCCTCGCCATGGGCTCCGGCGCGACCGCGGCGCTGGCGATCAACGGCGAGCTCGTGGCTCTCGACGTGGCTGCAGCGGCCGAGCGCGTCGCGGCATCGGCGGTTGCCTCGTGAGCCCCGAGGATCACCGGACGGAACCGCCTGTCGAGCCTGCGGCGTTCTGGGAGGATCGCTACCGCTCCACCCGCGGCGAGCACGGCCGGGTATGGAGCGGACGCGTCAACGAGGCCGTGGAGCGGGAGATCTCCGGGATCCCCTCGGGAACAGCTCTCGAGCTGGGCTGCGGCGAGGGTGGCGACGCCCTCTGGCTCGCAGGGCGGGGGTGGCAGGTGACAGCGATCGACATCTCCGCCACTGCCCTCGCGGTCGGCGCTGCGGAGGCCGAGCGCACCGGCCTGGCCGACAGGATCCAGTGGATCCGGGCCGACCTCTCGACCTGGCAGCCGTCCGGAGAGTTCGACCTCGTGACGTCGGCGTTCCTGCACTCCCCCGTCGATCTGCCGCGTGAGGAGGTGCTGCGCCGCGCGGCGACGGCGGTCGCCCCCGGCGGCAGACTGCTCGTCGTCGGGCACGGAGAGACGCCGCCCGGGTCGAAGCTCGGCCGACACCTGCACGAGGGGCCACCGCTGCCGTCGTCGGACGACGTGCTCGCATCCCTCCACCTCGCCGACGATTGGACCATCGAGACGAACGCGCACGTCGAGAGGCCGGGCGTCTGGCGCGACGGCTCGACCGTCACTCTCGTCGATTCGGTGGTGCGGGCGCGACGCGGAGCAGCCGAGTGACCGCGCGCAGGCGGCTGCGCTATCCTCACTGAGCGCGCGCGGTGACCCTTCGGTGTCCGGACCGGCGCCACGAGAGGAGATCGCCGATGTTCACCGGCCTCAGCGCCTTCCCCCTGACGCCCCTGCGGGACGACTCGTTCGACGAGGCGTCCTTCGCGCGCCTCATCGAACGACTGGTCACGGCAGGGGTGGATTCGCTCACCGCCCTCGGTTCGACGGGCTCCTACATGTACCTCGACCGTGACGAGCGCCGCCGCGTCGCACGCGCGGCGGTGACGCTGGCGGGTGACGTCCCCGTCATGGTCGGCATCGGAGCGCTGCGCACCTCCGAGGTGAAGCGGCTCGCCGACGATGCGCAGAACGCCGGCGCGAGTGCCGTGCTGCTCGCGCCCGTGACCTATCAGGCACTCACGGCCGACGAGGTGTTCACGCTGTTCGACGACGTCACCGCGGGCCTCTCGGTGCCGCTCGTCGTCTATGACAACCCGGGCACGACACACGTCACGTTCACCGACGATCTCTACGCGCGCATCTCGACGCTGCCGCACGTCGCCTCCATCAAGATCCCCGGCGTACCGTCGGATCCGCAGATCGCGGCGGCGCGAGTGCAGGCGATCCGCGAACGCGTCCCGAGCACCGTGAGCATCGGCGTCTCGGGCGATGCGTTCGCCGCGACCGGTCTGAACGCCGGATGCGATGCCTGGTACTCGGCCATCGGGGGCACGCTCCCCGGTCCGGCACTGACCATCACCCGCGCCGCGCAGAGCGGTGACCAGGCGGCGGCGACCGCGGAATCGACCCGCCTGCAGCCCCTGTGGGATCTGTTCGCCGAGTTCGGCAGCTACCGGGTGACGGCAGCGATCGCCGAGCGCCTCGACCTGGTGGCTCCGCACTGCCTTCCGCGTCCGGTGCAGGGACTCGGGTCACAGGCGAGGGCGAGGGTGACCGAGATCATCGACGAACTCGGACTCCGTGGCTGAAAGGGAAAGGCCCGGAACTCGTCTGAGTTCCGGGCCTTTCATTGGCTCCCCGGCTTGGACTCGAACCAAGAACCTGCCGGTTAACAGCCGGCTGCTCTGCCAATTGAGCTACCGAGGAATGTGCTCCGCTGCGCGGGCAACTCGACAAGCTTAGCAAACTCCAGACCGCACTCGTGACACCGGGGCGGGGTCTGCGCGGGTCGGGCGTGTCGTGATCAGTGGCGCGAATCCGACTCGGCATTGGGCACCCAGAGCAGGTCCTTGCCGACCCCGCGAGCCACGACGTGACCGCCGCGGAGCATCAGGGTCTCGGCGTTCAGCTCGCGGATGAAGGCCGCGTCGTTGGTCACGAGAAGAGCCGCCATCGACTCCTCCTTGCGACGTCGCGTGATCGCGTCGAACACGACCGGTCGCACCTCCAGATCGAGGTTCGCGAGGATCTCGTCCGCGATGAGCACCTTCGGCTCCAGGATGAACGACCGCGCGATCGCGACGCGCTGACGCATGCCGGCACTCAGCTCATAGGGGAACTTCGCGGCCGTGCCGAGGGGCAGGTGCAGCTCATCGAGCAGCGTGGCGACACGGATCGAGAGCGCCTTGGTGTTGACCCGGCGTTCGCGGACGAGGATCGGCTCGGCGATCACCTCGTTGACAGTGAGCCGGGGCGGCAGATCGGCACCGGCGCCCTGCGGGACGAAACCGGTGCGATACGTGAGGATGCGGTGCTTCCGGCCGGGCCTGCGCACGTCGACCCCGCACACCACCGCGCTTCCGCCCACGACCTTCACGGAGGGGTCGGTGGACCCGGCGAGAGCGGCCACCAGCGTCGACTTGCCCGAACCGGTGGGACCGGCGACGCAGATGAGTTCCCCGGGGGCCAGAGAGAAGGTCACACCGTCGACGGCGCGCGTGGGCGAACCGTGCCCGATCCGGTCGATCACCAGATCCGAGCAGTCGATCGCGTTCGAGGATTCCGGCCGGCGGGACATGTCTCTATCCTGCCCTCTGCAGACCCGCCGCCTGCGTTACGACTCGGCGAACCGCTGACGCTCCGCATCGATGTCGCGCAGGCGCACACGCAGGGCGCGGCCGCCGTCGGACTCGGCGGGAACGCGCTGAACGGCGCCGAGGAGCTCCTGCTTCTCACGCTCCAGCTGACGCAGGATGAGCCGACGTGCGAGGTCGGTCGCCGAGGTCAACGCTCCCTCCTCGTTCTTCGCCGGGAACGGCGTCATCAGCAGCTCGCCCGCCAGTGACCGGTACGGCTCGCGCACGCTGTTCACGGCATCCGTCACCCATCCGGCCCGCGTGCGATCCGGGGCGGCCGCGACGGCCTCGCGCACGGCGTCGAGGCCCGGCGTGCGGAAAGGAGCACCGAGCGCGCGGTTCAGAAGGGTCTGATCCACCTGGTGCCCATACTGCAGCGCGCCCATCAGCGCGTCGCGTTCCACGGCGACGTCCGCGGTGCGCGGCAGACTCGCGAGCGTCACCGGGGCGACGGACGCGGCACCGGTCGCGGGGTCGACCGCGGGGGTCTCACGACGAGCGGCGGGCTGATGCGAGGCGCCGCGCGCGGCGCGCTCGACCTCGTTGCGCACCTCGGTGGGGTCCATGCCGAGGCGGCGTGCCAGCACTCGCTCGTAACCGGGTCGGAGGAGCTGGTCGCGGATCTCCGCGACGATCGGCGCCGCGGCACGGAGCGCCCCGACGCGGCCCTCGACGGTGGCGAGGTCGAAGCCGCTGAGCTTGCGGTCGATCGCGAACTCGAACATCGGGACCTTGGCGTCCATGAGACCGCGCACGGCGGCATCCCCGCGCTGCAGGCGCAGATCGCACGGATCGAGGCTGTCCGGCGCGACCGCCACGAACGTCTGGGCGTTGAACCGGTCGTCCTCGGTGAACGCGCGAAGCGCCGCCTTCTGCCCCGCCTCATCGCCGTCGAACGTGAAGACGACCTCGCCGGACGCGTTGTCGTCGCCCATCACGCGACGCAGCACCTTGATGTGCTCGGTGCCGAACGCCGTGCCGCATGTCGCGATCGCTGTCGTGAGACCCGCGAGGTGACACGCCATCACGTCGGTGTATCCCTCCACGACGACGACGCGCCGGGGGTCGCCCCGCGAGATGTCGCGCTTGGCGAGGTCGAGTCCGTAGAGCACCTGCGCCTTCTTGTAGATCGGGGTCTCCGGGGTGTTCAGGTATTTCGGTCCCTGGTCGTCGTCGAAGAGCTTGCGCGCACCGAAGCCGATCGTCTGTCCGGAGACGTCGCGGATCGGCCACACCAGACGGCCGCGGAACCGGTCGTAGACGCCGCGCTGGCCGGTCGAGACCAGTCCCGAGGTGACGAGCTCGTCGCGCGTGAAGCCCTGCGCGGTGAGCGCCTTGAGCATGCCGTCCCAGCCGCGCGGCGCGAAGCCGACGCCGAAGTGCGCCGCTGCGCCCGCGTCGAAACCGCGCTCGCCCAGGAAGCGCCGGCCGGCCTCGGCATCCGGCGACAGCAGCTGGGCGCGGAAGAACTCCGCCGCCGCCGTGTTCGCTGCATAGAGGCGGCTGCGTCCGCTGGTCTCGGGGGCCGCTCCCCCGTCTTCGTAATGCAGCGTGTAGCCGATGCGGCCGGCGAGACGCTCGACGGCCTCGGTGAAGCTGACATGGTCCATCTCGCGCAGGAACGAGTAGACGTCACCCGATTCTCCACATCCGAAGCAGTGGTAGTAGCCGACCTGCTGCCGCACGTGGAAGCTCGGGCTCTTCTCGTCATGGAACGGGCACAGTCCCTTGAGCGACCCGACACCCGCCGACTTCAGGGCGACGCGCTCGCCGATGATGTCGGCGATGTTGGTGCGCGCCTTCACCTCGTCGACGTCGGCCTGCCGGATGCGGGGCATCAGCCCACCCCTTCGGCGACGGGCCGCCTCTCGGCGTGCGCGCCCGCCCGGGCGCGGGCGTGCCGTGGCGTCCAGATGCCGACCTCGGCGGGATCGATCTCGCCGACCAGACGGTTGTGCCAGTCGATCGCGCTCTGATCGGTCAGGCTGGCGATCTGGTCGACCACGACGCGGGCGCGCTCGGCGTCATCGACCGCGGCGACGAAGTCCGCCGCGAAGGCGGGCTCCAGCACATCGGCACCCGCCGACCAGAGAGCGTCGGTCGACCAGAGCGAGTCCGCGAGCCGCTTCAGCACTCGACGCTGCTCCTTGTACACGCCCTTGCGGGCGTCGATCGTGACGATCGCCTGACCCATGATGCCCTTGAGCACCGCGATCTCGGCCTCGACGACCCGCGGAACGACCACGTGGGCGTTGTACCGTACGAGATTGCTCCCGCTGTAGGCGGACCGCGTGGCCGACACCGAGGCGCGGGCGAAGCGCCCGATCAGGTCGCTCGTCAGGTTCTTCAGACGCGCGAGCGCCTGACGGGAGCGGTCGAACGACGCGAGCCACATCGACTGCGAGGCCAGACGGTACAGCGCGTCGGCGAGCTCGTCGCGGGTGAAGTCGTAGCCGACCCACTGCTGGATGCGACCGACGAGGGCGTCGTGTCCGCGCGGATCCGCGAGCTGGGCGACGTCGACGTAGCCGTTGACGATCGCGTCTTCGAAGTCGTGCACGGAGTACGCGATGTCATCGGACAGGTCCATGATCTCGGCCTCGATGCAGCGCAGTCGCCCCGGAGCACCCTCGCGCATCCACCGGAAGACCGCCTCGTCTTCGGGGTAGACGCCGAACTTCAGCCGACCGCCCGGGTCGGGGACCGGACTGTCGACCGTCCACGGGTACTTGCAGGTCGCGTCGAGGCTGGCCCGCGTGAGATTGAGGCCCACCGAGTGGTCGTCGTCGTCGAGGACCTTCGCCTCGAGCCTGGTCAGGATGCGAAGGGACTGCGCGTTGCCCTCGAACCCGCCGATGTGCTCGGCCCATTCGTTGAGCGCGCGCTCGCCGTTGTGGCCGAACGGCGGATGGCCGAGGTCGTGGCTCAGGCACGCGGTGTCGACCACATCGGCGGAGACACCGAGGGCCGTCGCGAGCTCGCGACCCACCTGCGCGACCTCGAGCGAGTGCGTCAGGCGGTTGCGTGCGAAGTCGGCGGTGCTGGCCGGGCTGAGCACCTGCGTCTTGGCGGCGAGGCGGCGGAGAGCGGCGGAATGCAGCACCCTCGCGCGGTCGCGGGCGAAGTCGTCGCGTTCCGAGCGGTGCGTCTCCGCGAAGAAGCGCTCGGCATCGCGGGCGTGGTAGCCGTCGGCCCGCGCGCCATCGTTCGAGTCAGCCACCACTGTTCTCGATCTCCGCTCCACGCATCATCTCCGAGGCCGAAGACTCGATCTCCCGCGACTCGAGCCACTTGTCCGGCAGCGCCGGTCGCTTCGGGTGACCGGAGCGGCCCCGCTGGCCTTCGGCATCCGCTCCCGGGTAGGGAGCGGTGTGGTCGAGCCGGCCGAGCAGATCGTCGATCTCGGCGAGGCTCGACGAGGTCGCGAGTCCGGTGCGGATGTCTCCGCCGACCGGGTAGCCCTTGAAGTACCAGGAGACGTGCTTGCGGATGTCGCGGCAGCCGCGATCCTCGTCGTCGAAGAACTCGACCAGCAGCTGGGCGTGCCGACGGAACGCATCCGCGACGAATCCGAGCGTCGCGTCGACCGGATGCGATTCTGCCCCGAACGCCGCCGCCAACTCGCCGAAGAGCCAGGGACGCCCCAGACACCCGCGACCCACGACGACGCCGTCGCAATCGGTCTGCTCCATCATGCGCACAGCGTCGTCGGCCGACCAGATGTCGCCGTTGCCGAGCACCGGGATGCTGGTGACCGCCTGCTTGAGCTCGCCGATCGCGTTCCAGTCGGCGTGCCCGGAGTAGAACTCGCTCGCGGTGCGGGCGTGCAGGGCGACGGCGGCGGCACCGGCGTCCTCGGCGGCACGGCCGGCGTCGAGGAACGTCAGGTGGTCACGGTCGATGCCCTTGCGCATCTTGACCGTCAGCGGGATCGATCCCGCGGCCTTGACGGCCTGGTCGACGATGTCGGCGAAGAGCTGCGACTTCCACGGCAGCGCTGCTCCCCCGCCCCGGCGGGTGACCTTGGGTACCGGGCAGCCGAAGTTCAGATCGATGTGGTCGGCGTGATCTTCGGCGACGATGATGCGCACTGCTTCGGCGATCGTCTTCGGATCGACGCCGTAGAGCTGGATCGACCGCGGCGTCTCCGACTCGTGGTGCCGGATCAGACGCATCGTCGTCTCATTGCGCTCGACGAGCGCGCGCGAGGTGATCATCTCGCTGACGTAGAGGCCGGCACCGTACTCGCGGCACAGGCGCCGGAACGCCGTGTTGGTGATCCCCGCCATGGGTGCGAGGACGACCGGCACGTCGAGATCGATCGGGCCGATGCGAAGAGGGCGGGCGGGGGCTGTGGCGAGAGTCATGTCCCGTCTATTCTCCCAGACGCGGAGCCCGTGCGGACGCGGCGACCTAAGCTGTGAATATGACCGAATCCGCGCTCCGTTCGATCCCCTTCACCGATGCTCAGGGCAACGAGAAGACGCTCGACGATCTCGGTGCCGATGTGGTGCTCGTGGTGAACGTCGCCTCCAAGTGCGGCCTGACTCCGCAGTACGAGCAGCTCGAGGAACTGCAGCGTCTCTACGGTGACCGCGGCTTCAGCGTCGTCGGCTTCCCGTGCAACCAGTTCTTCGGTCAGGAGCCCGGATCCGTCGACGAGATCCTCGAGTTCTGTTCGACGACCTACGGCGTGACCTTCCCCGTCAACGACAAGGTCAAGGTGAACGGCCGGAACGCGTCGGACCTCTACAAGGCACTCAAGCAGACGGCGGATGCCGGGGGCAAGGCCGGCCGCGTCGAGTGGAACTTCGAGAAGTTCCTCGTGCTGCCCGACGGAGACGTCCTGCGCTTCCGCCCGAAGCAGAAGCCGGACTCCCCCGAGATCGTCAGCGCGATCGAAGCGGCTCTGACCCGCTAGACGGCGGCGTCCTCGGTCTCTCCGCGCTTCGCCCAGAGATCGCGGAGGACGTTCTCGAACGCCGCAGGAGGCTGTGCTCCGGAGATGCCGTACTGACCGTCGATGACGAAGAACGGCACGCCCTGGATGCCGTAGGCCTGCGCCTGCGCCTGGTCCTGGCGGACGGCGGGGAGGTACTGCTCGCTCTCCAGCGCCTGCCGGGCACCGTCGGCATCGAGGCCGACCTCGACCGCGAGCTCGACGAGGTCGTCGATGCGACCGACGTGCTTGCCCTCGGTGAAGTACGCCGACATCAGGCGCTCCTCCATGGCGTGCTGCACGCCCTCCGCCTTCGCGAAGTGCAGCAGCTCATGCGCCTTCACGGTGTTGGTGTGCTGCAGCAGGTCGAAACGGTATTCGAGACCGGCGTTCGCCGCTACGCCGGTGACGTTCGACAGCATCTGCTCGACCTGCGTGCGCGGCATGCCCTTGTGGCCGGCCAGGAAGTCGATCTCATCGCCGTCGAAGTCGACCGGGGTGTCGGGCGACAGCTCGAAGGAGTGGAAGGTGACGGTGACCTCGGGGGCATCCTCGTCGGCGGAGACGGCCTCGAGGCCCTTCTCCAGATTGCGCTTGCCGATGTAGCACCAGGGGCAGGCGATGTCGGACCAGATGTCGATAGAGATGGGTTCGCTCACATCATCATCCAACCCCATGATTCTGTGACCTATTCCGGGCGGTCTCTCCCCGGATACGATTTCCGGATGCTCTCCGCCGATGATCCACTGCCCGTGAAGCCCGAGCGCGTACTCGTCGCCGGGGTCACGGGGTCGGGCAAGACCACGCTCGCCGGCCGGATCGGGGATGCCTGGGGTCTGCGACACGTGGAGATCGACGCCCTCTTCCACGGGCCGAACTGGACGCCGCGGCCGGACTTCCTCGACGACGTGCGCGCCTTCGCCGCCGAGGATCGCTGGGTGACGGAATGGCAGTACACGAGCAAGGGGACCGACGACATCCTCCCTCCTCGCGCGCAGCTCGTCGTCTGGCTGGACTACCCCTACCGCGTGGTCCGGTCGCGGCTGCTGCGCCGGACCGTCGCCCGCGGCATTCTTCGCACCCGGCTGTGGAACGGGAACGTCGAGAAGCCGATCTGGCGCATGTTCACGGGCGACCCCGAGGAGAACATCCTGCGGTGGCAGTCGACCACGCTCCATAAGTGGACGGAACGCATGCCCGCGGTCGTAGAGCGCTTCCCCCACCTCACGATCGTGCGGCTGCGGCATCCGCGCGAGGCGGAGCGGTGGCTCCGCGCTCAGGCCGACGTGTCAGGGGCGTCGACGGCTCCGCCGAAGCGACGGTCGCGCGACAGGTAGACACCGATCGCGCGCCACAGCTCCTCGCGCGAGAAGTCGGGCCACAGCGTGTCGAGGAACACCATCTCGGCGTACGCGGACTCCCAGAGCAGGAAGTTGGAGGTGCGCTGCTCCCCCGAGCTGCGCACGAAGAGATCGACGTCGGGCATGTCGGGCACGTAGAGGTGGCGCCGGATCATCTTCTCGCTGATCGCGCTGGGCTTCACCCGCCCCGCGGCGACGTCGGCGGCGATCGAGCGCATCGCATCGACGAGCTCGATCCGTCCGCCGTAGTTGACGCACATGGTGAGCGTGAGGACGTCATTGCCCTTGGTCAACTCCTCGGCGTACTGCAACTCCTTGATGACGCTCCCCCAGAGCCGCGGCTTGCGGCCCGCCCAGCGCACGCGCACGCCCCACTCGTTGAGCTGGTCACGACGGCGGTGCAGCACGTCGCGGTTGTAGCCCATCAGGAACCGGACCTCCTCCGGTGACCGCGCCCAGTTCTCGGTCGAGAAGGCGTACACGGAGAGATGCTTCACACCCGCCTGGATGGCACCGGCGACGACGTCGAGGAGCACCTCCTCGCCGGCCTTGTGGCCCTCGATCCTGCTGAGCCCCCGGCGGTTGGCCCACCGGCCGTTGCCATCCATGACGATCGCCACGTGTTCGGGCACGGCGCGGAAGGCGGGCGGATGCACGCCGGTCCAGTCGATCGGGCGGTAGGCCACGGCGTCCTTGTGCGTATACGGCTTCGGGCTCACCGTGCTCCTTCTCCTCGGATGTCGGAAACGTGGGAGAGCGAGCGGATGCCGCGCTCGAGATGCCACTGGGCGTAGGCGCCGACGAGCCCGGACGCGGCCGCCGATTCGCCGGGAGACGCCGCGTCGATGAACTCCCAGTCGCCTCGGATCAGGGCGCGGAGCAGCTCGAGAGTGCGTTCGGCGATGCGCGGACTCCCGGCAGGCGCATCGTTCACGCAGACCAGTCCGCCCAGCTGGGCGACGAAAGTGCTGTGAGGTCCGGGCGCCGCGCAGCGGGCGCAGTCGTCGAGAGACGGCGCCCATCCGGACAGCGACATGACGCGCAGCAGGTACGAGTCCAGGATGCTGCGGGGCACGTGCTCACCGCGGGAGAGTGCGCGCAGGCCGCCGACGAGGAGCAGATATTGCTCAGGCGTCGCCTCGGAGTCGCTCAGACGGTCGGCGGTCTCGACCATCGCGTTGGCCGAGGTGAAGCGGTCGTAGTGCGCGGCGATGTCGGTGCCGTAAGAGCCGAGCGACTCCGCCTGCTGCACGATGTCGAGGGAACGGCCCTGGTAGAGCTGCACATCGGCGACCATGAACGGCTCCAGCCGGGAGCCGAACTTCGACGACGTGCGGCGCACGCCCTTCGCCACCGCCCGGACCTTGCCGTGCCGGCGCGACAGCATGGTGACGATGCGATCCGCCTCGCCCAGCTTGTGGGTGCGCAGGATCACCACTTCGTCTCGGTAGGTGGGCACCCTTCGATTATCCTCCGTGCGCGAGAATGGAAGCGTGACCGAACCGCTCTTCACCATTCCGCTGTGGGCGGACCTTCTCGGCGTCGGGCTCGGCGGGGTGCAGGGCGCGCTGTTCGCCTCGGGTTTCCAGGGACAGCGCCGACTGGACTGGTTGGGCGTCGCGATCATCGGCATCATGATCGGCATGGGCGGCGGTCTGATCCGCGACATCCTGCTCGGCCAGACGCCCGCCACGTTGCAGAGCAACTGGTACCTGGTGACCGCCACGGGTGCGGCCCTGCTGGGGATGCTGCTCGCCGGGCTCTTCAACCGGCTCAACACCGTCATCGTGGTGCTGGATGCGGTGGTGATCGGGATGTTCGGCGCGTTCGGAACGAGCAAGGCGATCGCGTTCGGCATCCCGCCCGTTCCCGCGGTCTTCATCGGCGTCTGCGCCGCGGTGGGCGGCAGCGTGCTGCGCGACATGCTGATGGGGCTGCCGACCTCGATCATGCACGTGGGCTCCCTCTACGCGGTCGCCGCGGGTGCGGGATGCACCTTCATCGTCATCGCGAACGGGTTCGGCATGCAGATCACCCTCGCCGCGGTCTTCGGCATCGTGGTGACCGCGGTGATCCGGGTGCTCGCCGTGAGCTTCGACGTCTCTCTCCCCGAGCAGCGCCGCATCTACCGTCGCAAGGTGGCCGCCGAGACCGGGGCCATTCCGATCGTGAAGCCGCGCGCCGACTGAGTCGACGCGCGGCTTCACGACGTGTCAGACGGCTGCCAGCTCCTGCTCGCGCGTGCGGATCGAGCGGTTCACGCCCGACACGATCGCCTTGAGCGACGCGGTCGAGATGTCGCCGTCGATGCCGACGCCCCACAGGCGCTGGTCGCCGACCTGCAGCTCGACGTAGGCCGCGGCCTGCGCATCGCCACCGGCGCTGAGAGCGTGCTCCACGTAGTCGTAGACCGTGATGTCGAATCCCTGGGCTCGCAGCACCTCGACGAACGCGGCGACGGGTCCGTTTCCGGAACCGGCGACCGCGAGCTGCTGCTCGTCGTCGCGCAGCACGACGTCGAGCACGACCTCACCCGACATGTCGCTGCGGGTCTGCGTCGCGAGCAGCTCGAAGCGGCCCCACTTGGCGGTGGCGTCGTCGGCCGGCAGGTACTCGTCGTTGAAGATCGACCAGATCTGGTCGGACGTGACCTCGCCGCCCTCGGCATCCGTCTTCGCCTGCACGACACCCGAGAACTCGATCTGCAGCTTGCGGGGCAGGTCGATCGCGTGGTCGGACTTCAGCAGGTACGCGACGCCGCCCTTGCCGGACTGCGAGTTGACGCGGATGACGGCCTCGTAGGAACGGCCCAGGTCCTTGGGGTCGACCGGCAGGTAGGGCACGGCCCACTCGATGTCGTCGACCGAGACGCCCTGGGCCTCGGCGCGGACGGCCATCGCCTCGAAGCCCTTCTTGATCGCGTCCTGGTGCGAGCCGCTGAACGCCGTGAAGACCAGGTCTCCGGCCCACGGGCTGCGCTCGGGCACCGGCAGCTGGTTGCAGTACTCGACCGTGCGCTTGACCTGATCGATGTCGCTGAAGTCGATCTGCGGGTCGATGCCCTGCGTGAACAGGTTGATGCCCAGCGCCACGATGTCGACGTTGCCGGTGCGCTCGCCGTTGCCGAAGAGACAGCCCTCGATGCGGTCGGCACCGGCCATGTAGCCGAGCTCGGCCGCAGCGATCGCCGTCCCGCGGTCGTTGTGCGGGTGCAGCGACAGGATGACGTTCTCGCGGTGCGCGAGGCGACGGCTCATCCACTCGATCGAGTCGGCGTAGACGTTCGGGGATGCCATCTCGACGGTCGCAGGCAGGTTGATGATCACCTTGCGGTCGGGCGTCGGCTCGAACACCTCGATCACCTGGTTGCAGATGTCGAGGGCGAACTCGAGCTCGGTGCCGGTGTAGCTCTCCGGCGAGTACTCGTAGTAGACCTTCGTGTCGGGGATCGTCTTCTCGAACTTCCGGCACAGGCGAGCGCCCTCGAGCGCGATGTCGATGATGCCCTGCTTGTCGGTGCGGAAGACCACCTCGCGCTGCAGCACGCTGGTCGAGTTGTACAGGTGCACGATGGCCTGCTTGGCGCCGGCGATCGACTCGTAGGTGCGCTCGATGAGGTGCTCGCGCGCCTGGGTCAGCACCTGGATGGTGACGTCGTCGGGGATGAGGTTCTCTTCGATGAGCTGGCGGACGAAGTCGAAGTCCGTCTGGCTCGCCGACGGGAAGCCGACCTCGATCTCCTTGTAGCCCATGCTGACGAGCAGCTCGAACATGACGCGCTTGCGCTCGGGGGACATCGGGTCGATGAGGGCCTGATTGCCGTCGCGGAGGTCGACCGCGCACCAGCGCGGAGCCTCGGTGATGCGGGCGTCGGGCCAGGTGCGGTCCGGCAGGTGGACGTCGATCTGCTCGTGGAACGGCCGATACTTGTGGATCGGCATCGCTGAGGAGCGCTGAGTGTTCTGCATGATGGGCTTCTTCTCTTCGTCAAGATGTACGGGCCAACACAAGCGCCGCGACGAGGAAGGCCCTAGCTCTTAGGACTCGTCGCGGCAGCTAAGAAGAAGCAGACCGCCGAAAGGCATGCGGCCATGCTAGCAGGGATGCTCCGGCATCGTTCGACGGTCGTGAGACGATCCGGGCGCCCGCGACACTGAGGAGTATGAGCACATCGCAGCGTCGCCTGCTTCTCGCCGCGGCATCCGTCCTCGCCGTCGTCTCGCTGAGCGCCTGCGCGAGCGGACCGGGAAGTTCGCCCGCCCCGACGAACACCGCCGTCCCCTCCGATCAGCGCCTCGAGAAGGTCACCGCGAGTCTGCCGGAGGGACGCGTGATCGGCGTCGGCACGGTACTGGACGTCGCAGGCGACGTGCAACTGTGCCTGGGCGCGGTCATGGAGTCGTATCCGCCGCAGTGCACCGGCGTTCCCCTCGACGACTGGAGCTGGGACGGAGTCGACGGCAGCGAGACCAGCGGCGAGACGACCTGGGGTGCGTATGCGGTGTACGCCACCTACGACGGGGAGCGTCTGACGAACACCGACCCGCCGATCATGCTCGCGCTGTTCGACCCGGTGGCGCCGGAGGATCCGACGGGCGGCGTGGAGGGCGTGACGCCTGAGGCCGAGCTCACGAGCATCCAGGACGACATCTCCGAACGGCTCGGAAGTGACGCTCTCACCGTGGGAACGGATCGCGGATACGTCTGGCTGCAGGTCGTCTGGGACGACGGCACGATCCAGGATGCCGCCGACGCCGAGTTCGGCGACGACGTGGTCATCGTGACCTCGTCGCTCCGCGAGATCGACTGAAGCAGGTCGGCGCCTGTGCGATCATTTCGTCATGCGCGAGACGATGACGGCGACCCGATGACGATCGAGCTCCTCCTGGGTGGGTTCGTCACTGTGTTCGGTCTCATGGCGATCATCTTCGCCCGACAGCTGACCGACTTTCTGGTCGCCGGCAACTACCTGATCAGCGCCCGTCGGGGAGCTGTCATGAACGCCTCCCAAGGACCGTGGTCGAACCGGATCCTCGGGGTGTTCTTCATGGCCTTCGGAACGTTCGTGATCGTCAGCGGTGCGATGACGGCGCCGGAGTCGGGTCGGGGCCCGTCCAAGGCGTGGGAGGTCGTCGGTCCTCTGATCGCCGCTGCGATCTTGGCGCTGATCGGACTCGTCGTCCTTCTCTCACGGCGGCGCCTCGCGATTCTGGCCGCCCAGCGGCTGCGTGCTCACGCCGGTGACATCTACCAGGACCCCGAGGCCGACCGGTACGCCCGGATGATCGTCTCGACGTTCGCCGGTTGGGTCTTCATCCTCGCGGCGCTCTTCTCCGCGATCGCCGTGATCTTCGCCGTCGGACCCTGATTCCCCGCACCTGCGAGTGCCAGCCGAATCGGGATCTCACACGTCCGGGATCAGGGCGAGCTTGCCACCGGGGTGCCCGGTCGCGAGGAGGCGGTGGGCTTCGGGCGCCTCGTCCAGAGCGAACGTCTGAGCCACGGGCACGACGAGGTCGCCGTTCTGCGCGAGCGCGACGAGTTCACCGCGTACCTCGTCGCGGAACCGTGCGCTGGCCGGCATGGCTCCGGCGATGGCCAGGATGCCGTCGGATTCGGCGCGGCCGAATGCGGCGATCGTGACGATGCGCCGACGGTCCGCGACGAGGTCGAGCGAGACGTCCACGGCCTCATCGGTGCCGACGGCGTCGAGTGCGGCGGCGATCGGCCCGCCGGCGGCGTCGCGGACCCGATCGGCGAGACCGTCGCCGTAGCGGACGGGGACGCCGCCGAATCGGCGGACCTCGTCGAAACGTCCTTCGCCGGCGGTGCCGATCACACGGATGCCGCGCAGCCGCGACTGCTGCAGAACACTGACGCCGACGGCTCCGGATGCGCCGTGGAGGAGGATCGTCTCCCCCGGCGCGGCACCGGTGACGGCGAGCATCTCCGACGCGGTCGTGCCCACGAGGAGGAGATTCGCCGCTTCGGCATGCGTGAGCGTCGCCGGCTTCGCGAACACCTTCTCGGCAGGCACCGTGATCTCCGTCGCATACCCGCCTCGTACGCGGAACGCGATCACCTCGTCACCCACAGCGGCGGCGCCCGATCCGATCGACGTGTTCGGGCCGATCGCGATCAGTTCGCCGGAGACCTCGTATCCGATCGGCACCGGGAACTCGACTCCTGCACGCGGAGCGGCTACGTGCTTCGCGTCTGCGGGGTTCACTCCGGCGGCATGCACGCGGATCGTGACCTCGCCTTCAGTGGGAGCCGGCGGAGCGTACGCGACGAAGTCCCACGACTCGGGCGCGCCCCAGGTCCGAGCGATCCAGTGCAGGGCCATGGTCCTCCTCAGAGATAGCAGCGGAGGCTGGTGACGCCGCTGGGGACGTTGGACCAGCTGCCCGCGTACACGGTCGCGAGCACCGTCGATCCGCTGCGGCCCTCCACGAAGCCGGATGTGCGGGCATTCGCCAGCGACTTCGCCGAGAACGACGACGGGATGGCGTGATTGCTGCAGGTGCTGAACGTCAGCGCACTCGTGCCTCCCAGCGAGACGCCGTTGTACACGCAGATCTTGTTCGTGGCGCAGCTCCCGACCGAGCGCGCAGACCTCCCTCGATCCGCGAACACGGTCAGCTCCATCGCGAGCTCGGGCCACACCGCATGTCTCGCGTCGATGACGATGCCGCCCGGCACCTCTTCGAGCATCGCCGTGATCTGCGGGTCGGGCTCGGCGCCGCCCGAGGGCGCCGCGACGGCCGGAGCCGACGTCATCGCGATGATGATTCCGACGAGACCGGCCAGAACAGTCGTGCTCGCACGCCTCACTCGATCATCTCCTCCGTGACATCCCACATCTCATAGGAGATGATCGCGCCCGCGTCGAACACCTCGTCTGCGATCAGCACGGTGCGTTCGACGCCGACGATGCGGCCCGTCTCACGCGAGATCAGGACGAGATCACTCACAGCCCCATCCGGGGACTGCACTCGGATGCCGGCGACCGGTCGTCCGAGACGATCCGTGGAGGTGCCGAGGGCGACGCCGTCACCGGTCTCCTCCAGCAGAGACAGGAGTGCGGCGTGCTGCGCGTTCGTCAGCGTCCACTGCTGGAGAACCGACGTGAACGCCGATTCCACATCGAATGCGGTGGGATCATCGGGCATGCCGAAAGCGCGGAGCATCGCTGCGGTGTCCTCGCCGTCCGCTGCCGGCACCGTCGTCCACGGCGTCGTGAAGTCGCCGGGCTCCATGACGAGATCCGTGACCACCTCTCCACTGCTGGTGACCTCGGCCGCGCTGTTGGCGACAGCATCCGCGGGATCGTACGGCACGCCGGCGACGATCGTCATCCGTCCCGAGCCGTCGGGCTCCCAGATCAGAGTCGAGAGCTGCGGAACGACCGTGGTGACCTCGTTGCCCACATCGACCGAGAACCCCCACGAGGCCGTTCTGACGGTCCGCTCGGCCTCCGCAGGACCCGCCGAGGCCGCGAGGTCTGTCTGCGCCTCGTCGACGATGCCGGCGACGGTGGCTTCCCCCTCGAACTCGAGGGGAGAAGGCGTTCCCGCGACGGCGGCGACCTGCGGTGTGAGGAGGGCGAAGGCGACCACCGAGGCCGTCGCCACCGCGACCACCCCCGACGCCCAGCCCAGCGCGCGCACACGACGGTGCTTCTTCGGCGCCGCGGTCGAACGGAGGATCCTGTCGCGCGTGGCGATCGCCCCGGCATCGGGCGCTGCATCGCGGGGCGTGCGCCCGGGATCGGCGTCGCTGATCACTTTCTCGAGCACCGCGTTCTCATCGATCACCGGACGTCACCCCCTCCAGGCCGAGCTCGGTGCGCAGACGATCCTGCGCACGATGAAGCATCTTCCGCACCCGGGACTCAGAAGCGCGCGACAACTCCGCGATCTCCCCCACCGCGAGTCCATCCCAGTACGTCAGCATGATGATACGCCGTTCCCTGGCGCTGAGGACACCCAAAGCCCGCACGACCTCCGCCCGCTCGACTCGGCCCGGAGGAGTGGAGTCGCCCGTGACTCCGGCGTGTACGGCATCGAGCGCGGTGTGCAGCGTCAGCCGACGCCCTGATCGCGCGCGCAGACGACGCTCGGCCGCACGCAGAAGCCAGACCCGCCCCATCGGCCGCGCGGGTTTGAGTCGCGACCAGGCGAGGAGGAAGACCTCCGAGACGATCTCGGTGACCTCGGCATCGTCATCGACGACGCACTCGATGTGATGCCTGACCGATGCCCAGTGCTCATCGAAGACGCGGGTGAAGACCTCGTTGCGCACCGCGTTCGGGTCGAGGCTGCGCGCGTTCATGCCTGTCGGGTCGGCGGTCTGCCCGCCGCCGACGACGTGTTCCCCGAGCGCATGTCAGAATCCGAGCCGGCCGAGCTGCTTCGGGTCGCGCTGCCATTCCTTCGCGACCTTCACGTGCAGGCCCAGGTACACCCGGGTGCCGATGAGCTTCTCGATACCGACGCGCGCACGCGCGCCGACGTCGCTCAGCCGCTTTCCCTTATGCCCGATGATGATCGCCTTCTGGCTGTCCCGCTCGACGACGATGGAGGCGTGCACGTCGGTCAGGTCGGTCCCCTCCCGCGGTGCGATGTCGTCGATCACGACGGCGATCGAGTGCGGGAGCTCGTCACGGACGCCGTCGAGGGCTGCCTCGCGGATCATCTCGGCGATGCGATCCTCCTGCGACTCGTCGGTGGTGATGCCCTCCGGATACAGAGCCGGGCCCTTCGGCATGAGGCTCAGGACCTCGTCGGCCAGCACGTCGAGCTGGTCGCGCGTCAGAGCCGACAGCGGGATCACTGCGGCCCAGTCCTCGCGGAGAGCATCGACCTCGAGCAGCCGCTCGGTGATGTCGTCGCGCCCCGCGGCATCCGTCTTCGTGACGATCGCGATCTTCTTCGCGCGGGCGTAGCCGTCGAGCGACGCCGCGATCCGGCGGTCGCCGGGTCCGACCTTCTCGGTAGCGGGCACGCAGAAGCCGATGACGTCGACGTCGCCGAGCACCTGGTCGACGAGGTCGTTGAGCCGCTCGCCGAGCAGCGTGCGCGGCTTGTGGATGCCGGGGGTGTCCACGATGACGAGCTGCCCCTCGGGGCGGTTCACGATGCCGCGGATGGCGCGGCGAGTGGTCTGCGGCTTCTCGCTCGTGATGGCGATCTTCTCGCCGACGAGGGCGTTCGTGAGGGTGGACTTGCCGACGTTCGGCCGGCCCACGAAAGTCACGAAGCCGCTCCGGGTGTGCTCAGTCATCGTGTCGTTCTCCCTCGTCCTGCGAAGCGTCGGGCTCCGTTGCCGTGCGTTCCACGAAGACCGTGGCGATTCCGCGACCGCGGCCTCGAGATGCGCCGCCGGTGAGCACGAGGCCCTCGACGGTCGCCGTTGCTCCGGGCTGCGGCACCTGTCCCAGCGCCTTGCCGAGCAGGCCGCCGATCGAGTCGACGTCCTCATCCTCGAGTTCGAGGCCGAAGAGATCGCCGACGTCCTCGAGCGAGAGCCGGGCGCTCACGCGGTACCGGCCATCGCCGAGATCGACGACCTCGGCGGACACCTGATCGTACTCGTCGGCGATCTCGCCGACGAGCTCCTCGATCAGATCCTCGAGTGTGACGAGCCCGGAGATGCCTCCGTGCTCGTCGATGACCAGGCACACGTGCACGGCGTCGCGCTTCATCTGCTGGAGCAGCGTCTCGGCACGCATCGACTCGGGCACGAAGGTGGCCGGGCGGGCGATCGGACGGATGGATGCCGCACGCCACGCACTGTCGTCGCGGTAGGCGAACTGCACCAGGTCCTTGAGATAGAGCACGCCCACCACATCGTCGGCGTCGTCGTCCACGACCGGCATGCGCGAGACGCCGCGGTGGAGGAAGAGCGACATGGCCTCGTCGGTGGTCGCGGTCGCGTCGACCGTGACCATCTCGGTGCGGGGCACCATCACCGCGCGGACGAACTGATCGGTGAAGTCGAACACCGAGTGGATGAGATCCCGATCGTCCTCTTCGATGAGGTCGTTGGACGCGGCTTCGTCGACCATGCTCAGCAGCTGGTCCTCACTCGTGAACGAGCTGCGGCCCGTGCCGGGCGTGACGCGGTTGCCGAGGACGACCAGGGCCTGAGCGAGCGGACCGAGGAAGATGCGCAGTCCTCGGACGATCGAAGCCGTGGCGCGGATCATGCCCTCCGCGTGCTGACGCCCGAACGACCGCGGGCTCGCCCCGACGAGCACGAAGGTGATCGCCGTCATCAGGAGCGCGGCCGCCAGCATCGCCCACCAGTTGTTCTCGATGAGGATCGTGAAGGCGACCGTCACGAGCACCGCCGCCGTGACCTCGGCCAGCACACGGATGAAGGCGACCGCGTTGACGTGCGCGTCGAGATCGGCGGCGATGCGACCCAGGGCCTTCGCCCGGCGTCCTTCTGTCGCCATGTCGGCGAGGTTGGCGCGCGAGGCGACGCCGTACGCGGCATCGATGGCGGACATCAGACCGCCGAACGCCACCAGCAGCACAGCGGCGACGAGCAGGAGAGTCGCCGTCATCGGCGGCGTTCGGCCGCGGCGAAGCCCTGGATGAGCTCCTTCTGCAGACCGAACATCTCACGCTCCTCGTCGGGCTCGGCGTGATCGAATCCGAGCAGGTGCAGCAGACCGTGCGTGGTGAGCAGGATGAGCTCGTCCATCAGCATGTGACCCGCGGCCTGCGCCTGCGCCTCGGCGACCTGCGGGCAGAGCACGATGTCACCGAGCAGTCCGGGAGCCGTCGGGCGGTCCTCGGTACCGGGCCGCAGTTCGTCCATCGGGAAGCTGAGCACATCGGTCGGCCCGGGCTCGTCCATCCACTGCACGTGGAGCGCCTCCATGGCGCCCTCGTCGACCAGAACGATCGCCACCTCGGCGTCGGGGCTGACGTGGAGCTGCGCGAGGTTGAAGTCCGTCAGCCGCTGCAGCACGGTCTCGTCGACATCGATGGCCGACTCGTTGTTGATCTCGATCATGCCTGTGCTCGTTTCATCAGGAGAGGCCTCGTTTCGGCATCCGGTCGCGGGGTCCCGGTCGCTGCGCTCCGCGGCGATCGGCGCGGTTCGCGAACTCCGCCGCCTGCTCGCGCTCGAAGCGCTGAGCGGTGCGCTTCTCGTCGTACTCGCTGTACGCGTCGACGATGCGGCCGACCAGCGAATGGCGCACGACGTCGGCGCTCGTGAGACGCGAGAAGTGGATGTCCTCGATGCCGTCGAGCACCCGCGTGACGAGCCGGAGTCCCGAGGCGCCCTGGGGCAAGTCGACCTGCGTGATGTCGCCGGTGACGACCATCCGCGTGCCGAAGCCGAGACGCGTCAGGAACATCTTCATCTGTTCGGGCGTCGTGTTCTGCGCCTCGTCGAGCACGACGAACGAGTCGTTCAGCGTGCGACCGCGCATGTAGGCGAGCGGAGCGACCTCGATCGTGCCCGTCGCCATCAGCCGCGGCACGATCTCGGGGTCCATCATCTCGTTGAGGGCGTCGTAGAGGGGCCGCAGGTACGGGTCGATCTTGTCGGTGAGCGTGCCGGGGAGGAACCCCAGCCGCTCCCCCGCCTCGACAGCCGGACGCGTGAGGATGATGCGGGTGACCTCTTTGCGCTGCAGCGCCTGCACGGCCTTCGCCATCGCGAGGTAGGTCTTGCCCGTTCCGGCGGGTCCGATGCCGAAGACGATCGTGTTCTCCTCGATCGCGTCGACATACTCCTTCTGTCCCAGGGTCTTCGGACGGATGACCTTGCCGCGCGTGGAGAGGATGGCTTCGCCGAGCACCTCGCTCGGACGCGGGCCGCCCTCCTGACGCAGCATCCGCGCGGAGTTCGACACATCGCTCGGAGCCAGGTCGTGGCCGGCCTTGGTCATGGCCATCAGCTCGTCGACGAGGGCCTTCGCGCCGCCGACAGCCTCGCGGTTGCCGCTGAGAGTGATCTCATTGCCGCGGACGAGCACCTGCACATCCCGGTGCTCCCGCTCGAGCATGCGCAGCAGGCGGTCCTGCGGACCGAGAAGCTGCACCATCGCGACACCGTCGGCGTAGATCTTCTCGACCGACTCCGGCGGCTGACCGCCGAGGCTCCGCTCCTGTGGTTCGTGGTTGTCAGGCACCGACACTCTTCTCCGTCAGTCCGCCGCCCAGCACATGCGCGTGGACGTGGAATATCGTCTGTCCGGCGTTCTCGCCGGAATTGAACACGAGACGGTAGTCGCCGTCCTCCGTGTACTCGGCGGCGAGCTCCTTCGCGAACGCCACCATCTCGGCGAGCAGCGACGGGTCGCCTGCTGCGAGCTCGGCGACGTTCCGGTACTCCGCCGACTTCGGCACGACGAGCAGATGCACCGGCGCCTGAGGCGCGATGTCGCGCAGCGCGAAGACCCGCTCCGTCTCACCGAGGATCTCTGCAGGGATCTCCCCGTCGAGAATGCGCGTGAAGATCGAGGGTTCCGTCATGGGGTCAAGTCTACTGATCGGCGAGTCGCCGGGCCGGTGGGCCGCGGAGTCACCAGCGTCCGAGGGCGACCGACAGCACGGCTATCGCGGCGGGACCGGCGGTCGAGGTGCGGAGCACCGTGTCGCCGAGGAGCACGCGTTCCGCGCCGGCATCCGTCAGCCGACCGAGCTCCTCGTCGGAGATCCCGCCTTCCGGGCCGACGACGAGCACCAGGTCGCGTCCATCCGATGCGATCTCCGAGAGCCGGACGGATGCCGTGGGGTCGAGCAGCAGTACCCTCTCAGCGCTCGCCCGTGCCGCGAGCTGCGCCGTCGACACCGGTACAGCCACCTCAGGGACCCACGCGCGGTGCGCCTGCTTGGCGGCCTCTCGCACGATGGTCGCCCAGCGCTCGCGCCCCTTCACGGCCTTCGTCCCCTCCCAGCGGGACACGCTGCGGCTCGCCTGCCAGGGAACGATCTCGTCGACGCCGAGTTCGCACGCGGCCTGCACGGCGAGCTCGTCGCGGTCGCCTTTCGCCAGCGCCTGCACGAGCGCGATCCGCGGTGTCGGCGCAGGATGCTCAGTCCGCTCCTCGATGCGCACATCGACGAGCGCGGGCGACACCGACGCCGCGACGCCGGAGAGCTGGACGCCCGCACCGTCGCCGACCGTGACCGCCTCGCCGACACGGAGGCGACGCACCACGGCGGCATGCTTCGCCTCGGCGCCGGTCAGCGACACGATGTCTCCGACCCGGGCATCCGTCGACGACTCGACGAGGAAGTGCAGCGCCACGATCAGTGCGTGCGGAACCGGTCGCGGAGCTTGGAGAAGAGCCCCTGCTGGAACTGCGCGAGCTGCGGACCCGGAGCCTTCGCCTTCTTCGCGAAGTCCTCGATCAGCGCGCGCTGCGCGGAGTCGAGCTTGGTGGGCGTCACGACCTGCACGCCGACCCGCAGGTCGCCGCGCTGCGAACCGCGCAGCGGTGTGATGCCTCGGCCCTTGATCGTCAGCACATCGCCGGACTGCACGCCGGGGCGGATCTCCAGGTCGACCTCGCCGTCGAGCCCCTGGATGGAGGTCTCCGTGCCGAGGATCGCGTCGGTCATCGAGACCTCGAGGGTCGCGAGCAGATCGTCGCCCTCACGGCTGAACGCCTGGTGGGCGTTGACGGTCACCTCGACGTACAGGTCGCCGTTGGGACCACCCGCCTTGCCGACCTCGCCGGAACCCGGCAGCTGCAGCCGGAGACCCGTCTCCACGCCCGCCGGGATGTCGAGCGACACGGTGCGACGCGAGCGCACACGACCCTGGCCGCCGCATGTTCCGCACGGGAACGGGATCGTGGTGCCGTAGCCCTCGCAGGTGCCGCAGGGCTGAGACGTGACGACATTGCCGAGCAGGCTGCGCACCTGGCGCTGCACGTGCCCCGAGCCGCCGCAGATGTCGCAGGTCACGGGCGAGGTGCCCTCCTGGCAGCACGACCCCTGACAGGTCTCGCAGAGCACGGCGGTGTCGACCTCGATGTCGCGATGCGCGCCGAAGACGACATCGCCGAGGTCGAGCGTCACGCGGACGAGGGCGTCCTGGCCCCGTTCGCGACGCGACCGCGGGCGTCCGCCGCGGCCGCCGCCCTGCGCGGCACCGAAGAAGGTCTCGAAGATGTCGCCGAAGCCGCCGAAGCCCTGGAAATTGCCTGCGGCTCCGTCTCCGCCGCCCATGTCGTAGCGGCGGCGGGAGTCGTCGTCGCTGAGCACGTCGTACGCGTGCGTGACGAGCTTGAACTTCTCGGCGGCCTCATCGCCCGGGTTCACATCCGGGTGCAGCTGCCGCGCCAGGCGTCGGTACGCCTTCTTGATCTCATCGGTGGAAGCGTCTCGGGACACCCCGAGAACCTCATAGTGGTCCGCCACAATCGCCTTTCTGCGTGTGTCTCTCGTGGCCGTCGCCTCAGCGACCGGCCTCGTCTTCGTCGAGCATCCGCGACAGGTAGCGGGCGACCGCCCGCGCTGCCGCGAGATTGCTCGGATAGTCCATACGGGTCGGCCCCATCACGCCGACTCGCGCCGTGCCGCTGGGAGCGGCGTAGTTGCTGGCGACGATCGAGGCCTCACCGAGACCGAACGGCTCGTTCTCGGTGCCGATGCTCGCGCCGAGCCCGTGCTCATCGGTCACCATCTCGCCCATCAGCCGCAGCAGGGTCACCTGCTCCTCGATCGCCTCGAGGATCGGGTGGATGCTGCCGCGGAAGTCCTGCTCGCGCCGGGCGAGCGTCGCGGCCCCGGCCATCACGAGTCGCTCCTGACGGAACTCCCCCAGCTCTTCGACCACGACCGCGGCGATCGTGCGCAACGCCAGATCCTTCGGCTGCTCGTCGCCGGCGACCAGGTTCTGCAGACGCTCTGCCGCATCGCTCACCGCCTGGCCGGTGATGAGAGCCGACAGGCGTGCGCGGAGCAGAGCGGTGTCCGCTTCGTCCACATCGACCGGCAGCGGCGTCAGCCGCTGCGACACGCCGCCCGCGTCGGTGACGAGCACGATCAGCATGCGGTTCGGGGCGAGCGCCACGAGCTCGAGGTGGGTGATGTGCGCACGGGCGAACGACGGGTACTGGGCGAGAGCGACCTGACCCGTGAGCTGCGTGAGCACGCGGACGGTGCGGACCATCAGATCGTCGAGATCGGTGGGACCCGTCAGGAACGACTCGATGGCCGTGCGCTGGGCGACGCTGAGCGGCCGCAGCTGCGCGAGGTGATCGACGAAGACGCGATAGCCCTTGTCGGTCGGAACACGTCCGGAGGAGGTGTGCGGGGCGGTGATCAGCTCTTCGTCCTCGAGCAGCGCCATGTCGTTGCGGATGGTCGCCGCCGAGACGCCGAAGGAGTACCGGTCGACGATGGATCGGCTGCCGACCGGCTCGTGGGTCTCGACGTAGTCCTGCACGATCGCGCGGAGAACCTGGAGTCCTCGCTCTGAGACCATCGCCTTCCCCTTCCGCTGACACTCGGACGCTCGTTGGCACTCTGATGTTCCGAGTGCCAATCCTACCCCGCGCAGCCGGGTAAACCCCGAAGACGCCCCCTCTAGGATGGCGCTCATGACGACGCCGCCGCTCGCGACCCTGTCCGCCGGCTCCGTCCGCGGAACACTCGACGACGGCATCCGCCGCTTCCTCGGGCTGCCCTATGCCGCAGCTCCGTTCGGTCCCGACCGCTTCCGCGCACCGCGACCGGCGACGGGGTGGGAAGGCGTGCGCGAGGCGACGGCTTTCGGTCCCACGGCGCCGCAGCTGCCCTACCCCGGCGCGATCGGCGAACTGCTCGGCTCCGTCCGCATCGAGGGCGACGACATCCTCACAGCCAACGTCTGGGCGCCGGAAGACGCCGTCGCCGCTCCCGTGCTGCTCTGGATCCACGGCGGGGCGCTCGAGCGCGGAACCGCAGCTCTCCCCCTCTATGACGGCACAGCCTTCGCGCGTGCCGGAATCGTCTTCGTCTCCATCAACTACCGCCTGGGGTCGGAGGGGTTCTCGGTGCTCGACGGTGCGCCGCGCAATCTGGGGCTGCAGGATGCTGCCGCAGCTCTCGCCTGGGTCCATCGCGAGATCGCGGCTTTCGGCGGAGATGCCGGCCAGATCACGGTGATGGGCGAATCGGCCGGTGGAGCGATCGTCGCCGGCCTGCTGGCGCAGGACCGTTCCCGTGCGCTCATCGCGCGCGCGATCATCGAATCCGGACCACTCGAGGCGCAGCCGCCGCGCAAGGCGGGCCGCGTGTCGGTGCAGCTCGCGAAACGGCTCGGCATCCGACCCGAGCGCGATGCGTTCGCCGCCGTGTCGCCCGAGGCGCTGCTCGAGGCCCGACGACAGCATGCGGCGGGGTCCTCCCCGCTCGGCGGCGCGCCGGGGTTCCAGTTCGCGATCGACGCGGAGAGCCTGCCGCGCTCACCGCACGAGGTGCTGCCCGACATCGACACCCCCTTGCTCATCGGCAGCAACACCGACGAATACCGGCTGTGGTTCCCGCCTGCGGCCCTCGACGCGATCAGCGAGGTGAAGCTGCTCGCCGCCCGGCTGGCGTTGCGGATCCCCCGGGCGGCCGTCCGGTCGTACCGCGCGGAGTTCCCGACAGCCTCGACCGGCGAGGTGTTCGGTCAGCTCGCGACCGACGTGCTTCTGCGGGCACCCCTGACCCGCGTCGCCCGCGCACGGACCGCGCCGACGTACGTGTACGAGTTCGCCTGGCCGAGTCCCGTGCGCGACCTCCGAGCCGCGCATGCCCTCGAACTGGGATTCGTCTTCGACAGCCTCGACGATCCCGAGACGCAGCGCCTCGCCGGGACGGACGCGCCGCAGGCGCTCGCCGCGGAGATGCACGCAGCCTGGATCGCGTTCGTCAAGACCGGCGACCCTGGGTGGCCGGCGTACGGCCCCGAGCGCCGCACGCGCCTCTTCGACACGACGAGCGAGACCGTGCCGCAGCGACGCACCACCGGACTGGACCTTCTTCCCGCCTGACCGGGTGCGCGGCTCACGTCAGTCGGTCAGTTCACGCACGACCGCGTCGGCCAGCAGCCGTCCGCGCAGCGTCAGCTGGATGCGCCCCTTGACCGCGGCGACCGGATCGACCAGGCCGTCGGCGATGAGACCGGCCACCCGGGTGCGGTTCGCCGAGGGAACCTCATCGAGCGCGATGCCCTCGCGGATGCGGCTGAGCAGCAGGATGCGCTCCAGCAGCCGGGACTGCTCGTCGGGTCGCTCCGTCCCGGCGGCGGGAGACTCGGATGCCGCGAGCCGCTGCGCGTAGGCGGCAGGGTGCTTGACGTTCCACCACCGGAGCCCCGCGACGTGGCTGTGCGCTCCCGGACCGAAGCCCCACCAGTCGTTCCCGCGCCAGTACGCGAGGTTGTGCCGAGACCTGTTAACCTCCGCGCTCCGGCTGGAGGCAGCTCGCGACCAGTTGCTCACCTCGTACCACTCGAATCCGGCGGCGGCCAGCCGCGCATCCGCGAGCTCGTACATGTCGGCCTGGACGTCGTCGTCGGGCGTCGGCACCTCGCCGCGCCGGATCTGGCGGGCGAGCTTCGTGCCGTCCTCGATGATCAGCGCATACGCCGAGATGTGGTCGGACTCGAGGTCGAGCGCCGCATCGAGCGATGTCTCCCAGTCCGTGAGCGACTCCCCGGGTGCGCCGTAGATGAGGTCGACGCTCACCGCGAGACCCGCGTCCTTCGCCGCGGCGACGGCTGTGCGCACGTTCTCCGGGTCGTGCGTGCGGTCGAGCGTGGCCAGCACGTGCGGCACCGCGGACTGCATGCCGATCGAGAGCCGCGTGACGCCGGATGCGGCGAGAGTGCGCGCCACCGCGGGCGTCACCGTGTCGGGGTTGGCCTCCACGGTCACCTCAGCGCCGTCGACCAGGCCGAAGGCGGATGCCGCGGCGTCCAGCATCCGTGCCAGGTCACCGGCCGGGAGCAGGGTCGGCGTCCCTCCGCCGAAGAACACGGTGTCCATCGGACGCAGCGCCCCGGCCTCGCCGAGCACCCGCCGGGCGATCTCGATCTCGCCGATCAGCGTGGTGGCGTAGTCCTCCTGCTTCGCGCCCCGGAGTTCGCTCGACGTGTAGGTGTTGAAGTCGCAGTATCCGCAGCGGACACGACAGAACGGCACGTGCAGGTAGGCGGAGAACGGCACCGCCGGGTCGATCGGCAGGTCGTCGGGCAGTCTGCCGTCGGAGGGCGCAGGATCGCCCAGCGGGAGCGGGCCCGCCATCAGTGGTTTCTCGGCATCAGACGGGCGTCGCGTAGAGCGGGGAGATCGCACGGAGGTAGCGGGCGAACAGTTCACGTCGGCGACGCTTCACCAGCGCCGGGACCGTTCGATAGAGAAGGGAGTTGGGCGCGTCGAAGGCGCGCACCGTGAACCACACCTCGTCGTTGTCCTCGCGCCATTCGACGTCGAAGGACTCCTCACCGCTGACGACCGAGCCGCCGACGGTGCCGAGCACGAAGCCGATGCGCCGCGTCTCTTCGGTGACCGAGATCACGCGGAGCTCGGAATCGGCGCGCATGCCGCCGATTCTACCTTTGAGGTGCAGGGTCATCCCGGCGCCGACGAACGGCGTGCCCTCGGCGTCGTAACGAGGCTCGACGTCGCGCTTGCTGGGGGCGATGGGGTTGCCCTCGGCGTCGAAGCTCACGCCGGCGTAAGCAGGTCCCGGTGCGGGACGGAGGTCGTCGACCGAAAGACCGGCCGCACGCTGCGCGGTCCAGGAGAGCAGCGCCTCGCCGGCCGTCTGGAAACGCTCGGCGCCGCTGCCGATCCGCCAGGATTCCTCGGCCGGAATGCTGCGCTCCGGCGGATACTGCATCAGATCGGGCGCGTGGGTCGCACCCACGGCCGCATAGTCCACCGTGTCGTCTCGGAAAGTCCCGCGCCGCATGAGTTCCAGCCTACTTGGGGTTGCCTGAGTGATCACCCCCCACGCGCCGGGGTGTGCCCTACTTCTTGTCCTTGCCTTCGACGTCGCCGGAGAGCGCCGCTATGAACGCCTCCTGGGGGACTTCGACGCGACCGACCATCTTCATGCGCTTCTTGCCCTCCTTCTGCTTCTCGAGGAGCTTGCGCTTTCGGGTGATGTCACCGCCGTAGCACTTGGCGAGCACGTCCTTGCGGATCGCGCGGATCGTCTCGCGGGCGATGATGCGGGCGCCGATCGCGGCCTGGATCGGGACCTCGAACTGCTGACGCGGGATGAGCTTGCGCAGTCGCTCGGCCATCATCGTGCCGTAGGCGTATGCCTTGTCGCGATGCACGATGGAGCTGAACGCGTCGACCTTCTCGCCCTGCAGGAGGATGTCGACCTTGACGAGGTCGGCCTCCTGCTGACCGGACGGTTCGTAGTCGAGAGAGGCATAACCCTGGGTCTTCGACTTCAGCTGGTCGAAGAAGTCGAAGACGATCTCGCCGAGCGGCATGTTGTAGCGGAGCTCGACGCGCTCCTCCGAGAAGTACTCCATGCCCAGCAGCGACCCGCGACGGGACTGGCACAGCTCCATGACGGTACCGACGTAGTCCTTCGGCAGCAGGATCGCCGCCTTCACCATGGGCTCCGAGACGGAGCCGATGCGTCCGTCCGGATACTCGCTCGGGTTCGTGACCGTGACGGTCTCGCCGGTGTCGGAGGTGAGCACCTCGTAGATCACACTGGGCGCGGTGGTGATGAGGTCCAGCCCGAACTCGCGCTCGAGGCGCTCGGTGATGATCTCGAGGTGGAGCAGTCCGAGGAAGCCGCACCGGAAGCCGAAGCCGAGGGCGACGGACGTCTCGGGCTCGTAGGCGAGGGAGGCATCGGAGAGCTTGAGCTTGTCGAGCGCCTCGCGGAGGTCGGCGTAGTCGCTGCCGTCGATCGGATAGATGCCGGAGAACACCATGGGCTTCGGGTCGGTGTAGCCCGGCAGCGGCTGGGTCGACGGCTTGCGCGCCGTGGTGACGGTGTCGCCGACCTTCGACAGACGCACGTCCTTCACGCCGGTGATGAGGTAGCCGACCTCGCCGACCCCCAACCCCTTGGACGGAACGGGCTCGGGACTGGAGACGCCGACCTCGAGCGCCTCGTGGTTCGCGCCCGTCGACATCATCTGGATGCGCTCGCGCGGCGCCAGGCTCCCGTCGACCATGCGCACATAGGTGACGACACCGCGGTAGGCGTCGTAGACCGAGTCGAAGATCATCGCGCGTGCCGGAGCATCCGCATCGCCGACCGGAGCGGGGATCTCCTTCACGAGTCGGTCGAGCAGCTCCTCGACGCCGACGCCCGTCTTTCCCGACACACGCAGGACGTCCTCCGGCTTTCCGCCGATGAGGGATGCCAGTTCCTTCGCGTATTTCTCGGGGTCGGCGGCCGGGAGGTCGATCTTGTTGAGCACCGGGATGATGTGCAGGTCGTTCTCGAGCGCGAGGTAGAGGTTCGCCAGGGTCTGCGCCTCGATGCCCTGGGCCGCGTCGACGAGGAGGATCGCCCCCTCGCAGGCCGCGAGCGAGCGGGACACCTCGTACGTGAAGTCCACGTGTCCAGGGGTGTCGATCATGTTCAGCGCGAACGTCTCGCCCTCGATCTGCCAGGGCATCCGCACCGCCTGGCTCTTGATCGTGATGCCACGCTCTCGCTCGATGTCCATGCGGTCCAGGTACTGGGCGCGCATGTCGCGATCGGACACCACTCCGGTGATCTGGAGCATGCGGTCGGCGAGCGTCGACTTGCCGTGATCGATGTGGGCGATGATGCAGAAGTTGCGGATCTGCGCAGGCGGCGTCGCGGCAGGCTGAAGAGGTGTGAGAGCGCGTGGTGACATGTCCCGTCGATTCTACGGTGAGGCGACGCTAATGCCCGATTCGCGCGATGTGCTGATATTCTGCCCAGGTTGCCCGGGAGCAATCCGTGACATCGGATCCCGTCAGCGATAGGACTCCGTCACACCCGCATGGCGTCGTCACATCGCGCGAAAGGGTAGATGGTGGTTGAATGACTACCCGGCTCAGCGTTGCGTCGGCAGATCCCGAGCGCGTCTGAAAAAGAGAAAGAATCATCACCTTGATCAAGTATCTCGTGCGCCGTGCACTCGGCTGGCTGCTCATGATCGTGGTCGCGACCAACATCACGTACTTCCTGGCGTGGGGGTTCCTCGATCCGCGCAGCAACTACGTGGGTCGACGTCCGCCGCTCACGGAAGACCAGATCGTCAATGTCCTCGCTCCGCGCAATCTGAGCGACACCGTCCCGCTGATCGAGCGGTGGTGGACCTGGCTCACCGGCATCCTCCTTCGGTGGGATTGGGGGGTCAGCCCCACGGGCGGCTCGGTCAACGAGCAGGTCGCGTATCGGATGTGGGTCAGCGCAGAGCTCGTCCTGGGGGCGACCATCATCACCACGGTCCTGGGCATCGCCCTCGGCGTGTACACCGCCTCTCGTCAGTACAAGCTCGCCGACCGCATCGGTCAGGCCACGAGCATCATCACCCTGAACATCCCCATCGTCGTCGCGGCTTTCGCGATCGTGCTCCTCGCGATCGGCCTGAACAACGCGACCGGCGTCCGCATCTTCTACGTGACCGGGAACGCCAGCAGGGGGGTCGAGGGATTCTTCCCCGTCCTCATAGACATCTTGCAACACCTGACATTGCCGACGATATCGCTGGTGCTGGTCGGCTACGCCGGCATCCACTTCCTGCAGCGTTCGCTCCTCCTGGACAACATCGGCGCCGACTATGTGCGCACGGCTCGCGCCAAGGGCCTGACGAAGCAGCAGGCGATCCGCAAGCACGCGCTGCGCACGTCACTGATCCCCGTGGCGACGCAGGTGGCGTTCACGATCCCCGCCATCTTCACCGGCGCCGTGCTGACGGAGACGATCTTCGCCTGGAACGGCATGGGCAAGTACTTCATCGACACCATCACGAAGAACGACATCCACGGCACCGTCGCGGTCGCCGCTTTCGGCGCTCTGCTCACGGCGATCGGCGCGATCCTCGCCGACATCGCCGTCGTGGTGCTCGATCCTCGAGTGAGAGTGAGCTGACATGACCTCGGAAATGATCGACCCGACCGTCGAAGCGTCTCTTGACGCTCCCGGCCCCGAGACGACTCGCGTCGCCACTCGCCGGCTGTCCAAATGGACGCTCTACTCGCGTCGCTACGCACGCAACAAGGGGGCCGTCGCCGGACTGGTGATCTTCGCGCTCCTGGTCCTCTTCGCGATCATCGGTCCGCTGGTCGCGAGATACGACCACGTCGAACTCGACTTCCTCGCTCTCAGCCTCGGCCCGTCGTCGGAGCACTGGTTCGGTACGAACAACGCCGGCAACGACCTCTTCGCGCAGGTGGCCGTCGGTCTCCAGCGGTCTCTGATGATCGCCTTGACCGTCTCGATCGGCGTGACGATCGTCTCGGCGCTCGTCGGCACGGCGGCCGCGTACTTCGGCGGCTGGACCGAGCGGATCACCCTGCTGATCATCCACTTCATGATGGTCATCCCGTCGTTCCTCATCCTGGCGATGATCTCGAACAAGTCGGGCGGCGACTGGCGCATCATCGCGCTGATCATGATCTTCGTGATCGGCTGGTATTTCCCTGCTCGCGTGATCTGGACCCTCGCCCTCTCCCTGCGAGAGCGTGAGTACGTCTCCGCCGCCCGGTACATGGGTGTCCGGGGCTTCACGATCGTGCTGCGGCACCTGCTGCCGAACATCGGCTCGCTCCTCGTGATCAACTTCACCCTCGGCGTCGTGAACGCCGTCGTCACCGAGACCGGACTGTCGTTCCTCGGCTTCGGCGTGAAGATCCCCGACGTGTCGCTCGGCGCCCTCATCGGAGCCGGGTCGAGCTCGCTGACGACCGCACCGTGGCTGTTCTACTTCCCGGCGGCGGCGCTCACGCTCCTCACCGTGTCGATGGCGCTGGTCGCCGACGGCCTGCGCGACGCCCTCGATCCCACCTCTGCGGCTGGAGGCCGAGCATGAGCAACGTACTCTCCGTCCGCGATCTCGCCGTCAGCTTCGCCTCCGAGGCGGGGCGCGTCGACGCGGTGCGCGGCGTCTCCTTCGATCTCGAGGCCGGCAAGACGCTCGGGATCGTCGGCGAGTCCGGCTCCGGCAAATCCGTCACCTCGCTGGCGATCATGGGGCTGCTCGACGAGAACGCCAAGGTCACCGGCTCGATCATGTACGAGGGCAAGGAGCTGCTCGGCATGAGCGACAAGCAGCTCTCCGTGATCCGAGGCAACGGCATGTCGATGGTCTTCCAGGACCCGCTGACGTCTCTCACCCCCGTGTTCACCGTCGGGGACCAGCTCATCGAGGCGCTCACGGTGCACCGGAGCCTCTCGCGGAAGGACGCCTGGAATCGATCGGTCGAGCTGTTGAAGCTCGTCGGCATCTCCGAGCCCGAACGGCGGATGAAGTCGTTCCCGCACGAGTTCTCCGGCGGAATGCGCCAGCGCGTCGTGATCGCGATCGCCATGGCGAACGACCCCAAGCTCATCATCTGCGATGAGCCCACGACAGCGCTCGACGTGACGATCCAGGCGCAGATCCTCGACCTGATCGAGAAGGCGCAGCAGGAGACCGGCGCAGCGGTCATCATGATCACCCACGACATGGGTGTCGTCGCCCGCACGGCCGACGACGTGATGGTGATGTACGCCGGAAAGCCCGTCGAGCAGGCTCCTGTGCATGAGCTCTTCCACAAGACGCGTATGCCGTACTCGATCGGACTGCTGGGCGCGATCCCCCGCGTCGACAAGGCGGAGAAGGAACCTCTGATCCCGATCAAGGGCAATCCGCCGCTGCTGATCAACCTGCCGGATGCCTGCCCCTTCGCCGACCGGTGCCCCATCGTGATGGACGCCTGCCGCACGAAGGAGCCCGAGCTGCTGCCCGTGGCGACCGGTTCCGGCGACCTCCACCGCGCAGCCTGCATCCGGGCGAACGAGATAGAGGACGGCGGCCTCCTCGGTGGCATGCCCGTGTACCCCGTGCGCGAGTTGCCCGAGAGCCCGCTCGCCCGTGTTCCCCGCGAGGAACGCCCGATCACTCTCGAGGTCACGAACCTCACGAAGACGTTCCCGCTGCTCAAGGGCGCTTTCCTCAAGCGGAAGGTCGGCGAGGTGCACGCGATCAAGGGCATCAGCTTCGACGTCCGCGAAGGCGAGACGATGGCTATCGTCGGAGAGTCCGGCAGTGGCAAGACGACGACGCTGCTGCAGATCATGGACATGGTGAAACAGACCGACGGCGACATCGTCATCGCCGGAACCAGCGTCAACGACATCCGCAGTCACAAGGTCGAGCGCGCGCTGCGCCGCGACATCCAGATCGTGTTCCAGGACCCCATGGGGGCCCTCGATCCGCGCATGACGGTCGCCGACATCATCTCGGAGCCGCTGTTCGCGATCGGTACGTCGAAGGAGGAGGCTCACCGTCGCGTCGATGAGCTGATGGACCTCGTCGGTCTCAACCCGGCGCATAGCGACCGCTTCCCCCAGGCGTTCTCCGGTGGTCAGCGCCAGCGCATCGGCATCGCCCGTGCCCTGTCGACCAACCCGAAGATCGTCGTGCTGGACGAGCCCGTCTCGGCTCTGGACGTCTCGATCCAGGCGGGCGTGATCAACCTGCTCGACGAGCTCAAGGCGAAGCTGGGACTGTCGTACCTGTTCGTCGCCCATGACCTGTCCGTCGTCCGCCACATCGCCGACCGCGTGGCGGTGATGTACCTCGGCGACTTCGTCGAGCACGGCGACGTCGACGACGTCTTCGAGAACCCGCAGCACCCCTACACGAAGGCGCTTCTGTCGGCCATTCCGGTGCCGGACCCGGACATCGAGCGCACGCGTCAGCGCGTCGTCTTCGATGCCGAGACCATGAGCACGCGCCCGGTGCCGGCCTGAGCACGTGATGGAACCGGATGTCACGGAACACGGGTCACCGTCCGATAACGGTTAGGCAGTATTCACTGTCGGCCGCTGTGGTTGGGAACAAGGCGAACTATTCTTCCCTTTATGAATCGCCGAAAGGCGGAAGGAGCACCATGAAGAACAAGAAGTTGTTGGGGGCCCTCGCGATCAGCGGCGCCCTCGCACTCGCCCTCGCGGGTTGCGCGAGCGGCTCCGGGAACACCGGCGGCGGGGACAACGGCGGCGGCGAAGCGGTCGAGACCAAGGTGGCGGACTACAACCCGCAGCCCCGCGAGAACCTCCAGGAGGGCGGCGAGGTCAACTTCCCGATCAACGAGGTTCCCGAGCAGCTGAACGCGTTCAACAGCGATGCCAGCGCCGACACCTCGCGCCTGTGGTCGTGGTACATGCCGCAGATCCTGCTCGTGGCCCCGGAAGGCGAGGTCACGAAGAACGACGCCTACCTCGACGCCTACGAGATCGGCGAAGACGGCGGCAACACGACCCTCACCTTCACGTTCACCGAAGAAGCGCACTTCAACGACGGCACCGACATGGACTGGACTGCCATCGACGCCACCTGGAAGGCGAACAAGTCGTCCGAAGAGGGCTTCAACCCGAACTCGACCGACGGCTACAAGCAGATCGCCTCCGTCGAGCAGGGTGACACCCCGAAGACCGCCGTGGTCACGTTCGACGGCGAGTACGCGTGGCCGTCGACGCCGTTCCTCACCGGTGGTGTGCTGAACCCCGCCATCGCCGACCCGACCGTCTTCAACGAGGGCCTCATCGGCAACATGCACCCGGAGTGGGGTGCGGGGCCGTACACCGTCGACGAGTTCGACGTCAACGCGCAGTTCGTCTCCTTCAAGCCGAACCCCGAATGGTGGGGCAACGCCCCGCTGCTCGACAAGGTGACGTTCACGGGCATGGAGCCTGACGCCTCGCTCAACGCGTTCAAGAACGGCGAGATCGACATGGTCGGCGCCAACACGAACGATCGCCTCAAGCAGGTCCAGGATGTCGATGACACCGTCGTGCGCCGCGCACAGCAGACCGCGAAGACGGTTCTGATCGTCGACGCCGACAAGCCGCAGTTCTCCGACCTGAATGTCCGCAAGGCGTTCTTCCTCGGCGTCAACATCGATCAGCAGAAGCAGATCGCGTGGAACGGCCTCGGCTACGAAGAGGAGCCCTCCGGCTCGCTGAACCTCTACGGTTTCCAGGACGGCTACAAGGACTCGTTCAAGACCGCCGGTCTGAAGTACGACCCCGATGAGGCCAAGAAGCTCCTCGACGAGGCCGGCTGGACCGAGGGCGACGACGGCATCCGCGAGAAGGACGGCGAGAAGCTGTCCGTCGTCTACCCGATCTTCGGTGAGGACCCCACGACCGAGGCCCTCGCGAAGTCGATCCAGGCTCAGCAGAAGGAGATCGGCATCGACGTCAAGGTCGAGGTTCGCGCCTCGGCTGACTTCTCGAACGACTTCACGTCGAAGAACTGGGACATGTTCTCGCTCCGGTTCACGGATTCCGACCCGTTCGGCCCCGCGTACTTCTGCCAGCTCTACTGCTCGGACAGCGGTCTGAACCTGTCGGCGACCGGCTCTGCCGAGATCGACAAGCAGATCGCCGACGAGGTCGAGTCGCAGCCGGACGCAGAGTCCTGGACCGCGGCGTCGATGGAGCTCGAGCCGAAGATCATCGAAGAGACCTGGGGCGTCATCCCGCTCTACAACGGTCCGTCGATCTACGTGGTCAAGAAGGGCCTGGCGAACCTCACGCCGGAGCCGTATGTCGGTCTTGACCTCTTCGGAGTCACCCCGGTCGAGAACGTCGGCTGGGAGAAGTAATTCCCTGACACATCGTGTCTGAGCGGGGTCGGTGGTTCATCCACCGGCCCCGCTTTCCTTATGCTGAACGCGTGAGCGTCCAGATCGTCTTCGTACACGGCATCCGCACGTCTGCGACGATGTGGCGCTCGCAGCTCGCCTACCTCGACGCGCAGGGGTACTCGTACACCGCCGTCGACCTCCCCGGGCACGGCTCGCGCATGCAGGAGGATTTCACCCTCCATGAAGCACTGCACACGATCGATGCCGCTGTGCGTGCGGCCGCCGCGAAGGGACCTGTGCTGCTCGTCGGTCACTCGATGGGCGGGCTGCTCTCCCTCACCTACGCGGGTGGAGCCCAGACGCCGCCGGTCGCCGGACTGGTCGCCGCGGCCTGCACCTCACTCCCCCGAGGCGCCGGGCTCTCGGCCTATCGGCTGCTGTTCCGCGCTGTCGACTCACTGCCGGATCGCGGGATGTGGCTCACCCGTCGCATGCTGGCGGCGACCATCCCCGCCGAGACGCGCTCGGACTTCGCCGCGGGCGGCTACGCCCTCGACACGCAGGATGCCGCGTTGCAGAGCCTCTCCACACTCGATGTCGCCACGGCTGTGGAACGGATCACGATCCCGCTGTGGTTCGTGAACGGTCAGTACGACCAGCTCCGGGTGAACGAGCGCCTCTTCCAGCGTCTCGCGCCGCATGCCGAGCTCATCGTCGTGCCGCGGACCACTCATCTCGTGACGGCGATGCGCCCCCGCGTCTTCAACGCCGTGCTGCAGCTCGCGATCGCGACGATCGACGCCGCCGACGAGTCATGACCGCGCGGGCTGACGCGCGCAGGCCGTGAGAACGCCGCCGACGAGCGAGAGCACGGCGGCCGCGACGAACACGAGCCAGAACCCGCCGACGAGTGCGACGAGTCCTGCCCCCAGCACGGGCCCGATGAGCTGTCCCAGCGCCGCGGTGACGTTGACGATGCCGAGGTCGCGCGCGTGGTCCTGCTCATCCGGGAGCAGATCCGCCGCGAACGCGAGGCCCACGGTCGAGAAGGCCCCGTATCCGAGACCCATGAGAGCGGCGGCCACCATCGTCATCTCGAATGTCGGCACGAGGGCGATCGCCACTCCGGATGCCGCCTGCACGACGGTCGCGGCGACCGTGAGCGTACGCCGGTTCCCGGTGCGATCCGAGACGATGCCCGTGAACACGGAAGCGATCACCACGAACACCGTGTAGACGATGATGAGCAGCAGCAGGTTGTCCTGCGCGACCGCATTCTCCTGCCCGAGGCCATGCAGCAGGAAGAACAGCAACAGCGCGGTGCCGAGGGCGTTGCCGATGTTCGTGACCAGACGGCCGGACAGCATCCAGGCGAAGTCGCGATCGCGCAGCGAGGCGAGGGTCTTGCGTCCCTCCCCCTTCGGACGCATCTCTGCCGTTCCGGGCGGATCCGGCAGGAGCAGTGCAGCGGCGGTTCCGATCACGGCGATGATGCCGGCCAACAGCATGTATCCGTCCTGGATTCCGAGTCCCAGGAGCACGACGAGACCGACGCCGAAGACGATGCCCACGGCCTGACTCGAGCCGACGGCAGCGGCGGCGGCACCGCGTTGCGTCGTCGGCAGCTGATCCGCGATCAGTGCGGTGAACGCTGCCGACGAGACTGCCACGCCGATGGAGACGCCGACCCACCCGGCTCCGACCGCCCAGGGGCCGCTCGCGAAGCCGGTGAGGACGAGACAGATCGCGGTGAGCCAGACACCCCCGAGCGCCCAGGGACGTCGACGATGCCTTCCCGCCGCCGCGCGATCCGAGAGGGCTCCGGCCGCAGGCCCCGCGACGATCCCGGCGAGTCCGCCGATGCCGAGCACGAGGCCGGAAGAGACGACTCCGCGAATCCAGTCGTCCTCGGGGGTGTCGAGCTGCAGCGGCAGGAGCAGCTGCACGGGGGTGAGCTGCACGGTCCAGATGGCGAGCCACGCCAGCGTGAACAGCGACATCCATCGGGCACCGGCCCTGGTCACCGTGTTCATCGTGCACCCTCCTTCGGCCCGACAGCAGTTCGGGTGGTCGCGATGAGGTCGCGGTACCAGTCGTACGAGGCCTTGGGCGTGCGTTCACCCGTCTCGAAGTCGACGTGGACGAGTCCGAAGCGCTGCGTGTAGCCATCGGCCCACTCCCAGTTGTCGAGCAGCGACCACACCGTGTACTCCTCCACCGGAACACCCGCGGCGATTGCTTCTGCGACCGCGGCGATGTGGCCCGCGAGGTAGGCGATCCGGTCGGCGTCCTCGACGCGCCCCGCACGATCCGGCTCGGGGAAGGAAGCGCCGTTCTCGCCGATGATCACCGGCGGAAGGTGCGGATGCCGCGCGTGCAGGTCGATCAGGAGATCGCGGAGCGCCCCCGGCATGATCGGCCATTCCGGCCCGAACCCTGTCACGGGCGCGCCGGGCGTCGGCACGATGTCGAACGGAATCGGGCTCGCCGCATCCGCCGCGGTGACGGTGGTCGGATTGTAGAAGTTGACGCCGTAGAAGTCGATGGATGCGGCGATCGCGGCGAGGTCGCCGTCCTGCACCGGCATCGGCGGGAGCCCGAACGCCTCCAGGTCGGGATAGGCACCGGCGAGGAGGGGCTCGCTGAACACGCGGTTGTGGAGCGTGTCGTACACCGCCGCCGCCTGCCTGTCCTCCGCGGAGTCGTGGAGAGGCAGGACCCAGGTGTGGTTGTTCACGAGACCGACCTGGGCGGCGCCGCGGTCGCGCAGGACCTGCGAAGCCCGCGCGTGGGCGAGGAGCTGGTGGTGCACGGTGGGGAGCGCGTCGAAGAGGAGCTGTCTGCCCGGAGCGAGTGCCCCGACCGCATAGCCCTGCAGGGTCGTCATCGCGGGCTCGTTGAGGGTGTACCACTGCGCGACCCGGTCGCCCAGACGGTCGGCCACCATGCTGACGTAGTCGGCGAAACGCTCGGCGGTGTCACGGGTCAGCCAGCCGCCATCCGCCTCCACGGTGCTGGGCATCTCCCAGTGATAGAGCGTCGGGAACGGGGCCACGCCGGCGTCCAGAAGGAGGTCGACGAGGCGCGAGTAGTGATCGAGCGCAGCCGCGTTGCCCGCTCCCCCGCCTTCGGGCTGCACGCGCGCCCAGGGGATCGAGAAGCGGTAGCGATCGAGGCCGAGGCCGGCGGCGAGGGCGACGTCGGCTTCCGGATGCCGATAGCTGTCGCACGCGGGATCGGCCGTGGAGCCGTCGACGATCGCGTCGGGCGCTGCGAGGAAGTCATCCCAGATGGATCGACCGCGTCCGTCCGCGTCGCGAGACCCTTCGATCTGGAACGCGGAGGTCGCCGCGGACCAGCGGAATCCTGCGGGGAGAGTCGAGCGAGTGGGAACGGCGGTCATGTGACTCCTCGACGTCGGTGTCCGGATAAGGTTGATTCTGCACCCAGTGCCAGCAGATCCGCGACTCGGTGCCGCTCCTGCCGGTCGTTTCGCGCGATCGCGTCGTCTGCTGATAGACTCGACTCTTGGCTTGCGTGTGGGTTCTTCCCTCACGACCGCTGTGCAGCAGCCCTCTTCTGCTGCCGGCATCTCCCATCACTCCTGTACAGAAGGTTCCACACGTGGCAAACATCAAGTCGCAGATCAAGCGCAACAAGACCAACGAGAAGGCTCACGAGCGCAACAAGGCCGTGAAGAGCGAGCTCAAGACGCTCATCCGCTCGACCAAGACCGCTGTCGCCGCTGGCGACAAGGCCGCTGCCGAGGCCACGCTGAAGAAGGCCGCCGTCAAGCTCGACAAGGCCGTCAGCAAGGGCGTTCTGCACAAGAACCAGGCGTCGAACCGCAAGTCGGCTCTCGCCAAGCAGGTCTCCGCTCTCTGAGCGACAGCATCAGCTGCTGAGAAAAGCCCGCCTCTTCGGAGGCGGGCTTTTTCGTGCCTTGTTGCGCCGCTCTGGGGTTCTACGCCCCGAACGGCTCTCGGGTGGCGATGACGGTGATCATGCGCTCGAGAGCGAAGATGGGGTCGCGTGCTGCGCCCTTGACCTCGGCGTCGGCCCGGGCGGTCGCCTGGATCGCCATGCCGAGCGAACGCTCATTCCAGCCGGCGAGGTCGCGGCGGGCACGGTCGACCTGCCAATCCTTCATGCCCAGACGCTGTGCCAGCTGCCTGCTGGGCTCGCGGTTGCCCGCCACACGCGCCATGGTGCGCAGCTTCATGGCGAACGCGGCGACCATTGGCACCGGATCGGCGCCGGACGAGAGCGCATGACGCAGGGCGATCAGCGCCTCGCCGTAGCGGCCCGCGATGGCGGTGTCGGCGACGACGAACGCCGACACTTCGACACGGCCGCCGTAGTACCGGGTGACGACGTCTTCGGTGATGTCGCCCTCGACGTCGCCGATCAGCTGCTGGCATGCCGCCGCGAGCTCGGTGAGGTCATCGGCGAAGGCCGAGACCAAGGCTCGGAGCGCCGGCGGCGCGATGCGCTTCTTCGCCGAGCGGAACTCCCCCGCGGCGAAGTCGACGCGGTCGCTGTCGCGCTTGATCGCGGGCACGGCGATCTCGATGCCGCCTCCGGTGCCGGCACGGAGGGCGTCGAGGAGCTTCTTGCCTCGCACGCTGGCGCCCGTGTGGCGCAGCACGACGGTCGCGCCCTCCTGCGGGTGGTCGAGGTACGACACCGCCTCTTGGATGAAGGCGTCGGTGCACTTCTCCACCCCGGACACGCGGACGAGGCGGGGCTCGCCGAACAGCGACGGCGAGGTCAGCGAGAGCAGCGTGCCGGGCTCGTAATCGTCAGCTCGTACGTCGCTGACCTCGAGAGAGGGGTCTTCCGCACGCAGATAGTCGCGCACCCCGGCGATCGCACGTTCCGCGCAGATCTCCTCGGGGCCGGATACCAGCACGAGCGGGGCCGGATGCGGCTCGCGCCACGACACCTGCGGGATCTTGCCCGCCTTCGCGCCGCCACGGGAAGGGGGACGCGAAGCTGCCATGGATCAAGACTACCGGGGGCGTCCGACGCCGCGTCGGTCACGGCGCCTTCTCCGTCCAGACCTGCAGCTCCTCCTCACGGATCCCGACCAGGATGCGTCCCTGGGTGTCGGTCCGCAGGACGTGCGCCCCGGTCGCCGTCAGCAGATCGAGCGTCTTGTCGCGCGGATGGCCGTAGTCGTTGTCGATACCCGCGCTGAAGATCGCGACCGTGGGGTCGACCGTCTCGTACAGTCCCTGATCCTGATCGGCGCTCCCGTGGTGAGCGACCTTGACCACCGCATAAGCGCCGAGCCGCACGGTGCGCATCAGCGTGCGCTGCGGCTCGGCGGAGAGGTCGCCGAGGAACAACGAGCGCGGCACCCCGCCCCCGGCGAAGTCGATCACGACGCTCGCGTCATTTCCCGCGGGGAAGGCGGAGGAGCTGCGCGCCGGCCACAGCACCCTCCAGTCGCTGGACCCCAGCACTCCCCGGTCACCCGCCGCCGTGCGGCTCAGGCGGGCACCGCCCGCTGCCAGATCCTGGAGGAGACGCTCATCCGTCGGCTCGGCAGGAGGACCGTGCAGCACCGCGTCGACCCGGCCGATCACGGCTGCCGTGCCACCCACGTGGTCGAGGTCGAAATGGGAGAGGACGAGCACGTCGATGCGTTCGATGCCGAGCGACCGCAAGCACGTCGACAGGACCTCCGGATCCGGCCCGGTGTCGATCAGGGCAACCTCGTCGTCGGAGCGCACCAGCACCGCGTCGCCCTGCCCGACGTCGCACGCGGCGATCGCCCAGCCGTCGGGTGCCGTCGCAGTGGCGAGCGGGCCCGTCAGGAGCACGCGTGCGCCACCGAGAGAGAGGACCACGATCATGACGCCAGCGGCCAGCCGACGCGCAGGCGACAGCCACCGAGGCGGAGCGTGTCCTGGGGGCACGCGTGCTCGGACCACCACGAGGGCAACCGATGCACTCACCACCAGCACCAGCAGTGCGCTTCCGATCCCTGCGGGAAGCAGCAGCTCCGCCACCGGCAGCCGTGCGGTCGTGGTGGCCGTCGTCGCGATCCATGCGGCCGGGAGCCAGGCGGAGGCCGTCAGAACATCGGCGAGCAGCGGCAGGGGTGCCGCGAGACACGCCAGCAGTCCGATCACGGTGGCGACAGGAGCCGCCGGTGCGGCGATCAGGTTCGCCGCGATCCCGATCAGAGACTGCTGCTCGGCGAACAGCGCGATGATCGGACCGCACGCGAGTTGCGCGGCGAGCGGCACGGCGACGGCGAGGGCGACGGGCGCCGGCATCCACCGCGCCAGTCCTCTGCTGAGCGGCGGCGCCAGCAGGATCAGCGCTCCGGAGGCCACGACGGAGAGCGCGAATCCCGGCGTCGCGGCCAGCCAGGGGTCCGCCAGCAGGATCATCACCGCGCACAGTGCCAGCATCCCGGCTCCGGCGCTCGGCCGACCCAGCAGGACCGTGAGCATGGCGACACCCGCCATCACCGAGGCGCGGATCACGCTCGGCTCCGGCGTCACGAGCACCACGAACCCGGCCAGAGCCGTCGCTGCCAGCACGACGCGCAGCATCCGTCCGCCTCCGAAGAGCGCCGTCAGCCAGAACACGGCTCCGACGACGATCGCGCAGTTGGCGCCGCTGACGGCCGTGAGGTGACCGAGTCCGCTGGTGCGCATGTCGTCGTTCAGCGCGTCGGTGACGGCGCGCGTGTCGCCCACCGCGAGACCGGGCAGCAGTCCGGCGCCGGGCTCCGGCAGGCGGGTCGATCTCTCGATGAACGCCTGGCGGGCGCCTGCCGCGATGTCGAACACCCCGGCGGCGGGACGGACCACCTCCGCCTCCGTCGAGAAGACGATCAGCGCTGCGCGCTCCCCCGCATCCGTCGCCTGCACCTGACCGACGACGCGTGCATCCGCGCCGAGGTCGAATCCCTCACCCGGTTCGACACCGATGCGCACGGGCACAGACAGTGGGTTCGACTCACCTCGGATGCCGACGCCGGTGGTCTGCGCATCGAACCACAGCTTTCCGTCCTGACCGATCGACGCCGATGAGGTCACGGTCGCCGTCACCTCCACCACGCGCCCCGACCACTCCGCCGCCCTCTCCCGCGCCGGGGCAGACAGCGCGGCCGAGACAGCGACCGCCGCGATCGCCGCGAGCAGCAGCACGACGAGGCCACCTCCCCCGCGCGACCGCTGCATGGACCACCGCTGGAGCGCCACGAAGGAGATGGCCGCGGCCGCGGCCCCTCCCGCCACCCCCCACGACCACCCGGTGACGAACGCACAGAGCAGCGCCGCCGCCCAGACTCCGGCAGCTACCGGCAGAAGTCGGAAATCTCGAGGGTTCACACCCGAACCCCCTCGCGGATGCCGGCGAGCAGCTTCTCGCCGATCCCGGGCACGGCGAGCAGATCATCGACCGACTGGAAGCGGCCATTCTCCTCCCGCCAGGCGATGATCCGCTCGGCCAGCGCCGGTCCGATGCGCGGCAGCGTCTCCAGGGCCGCCTGGTCCGCCGTGTTGAGATCGACCCGATCGTCTCCGGGAGGCGCCGCTCCCGTCGCATCGGAAGCTGCTCCCATCGTCGGCACGACGATCTGCTCGCCGTCGGCGAGGACGCGCGCCAGGTTCACTGCCGTCAGATCGGCGTCATCCGTCGTTCCGCCCGCGGCGGCCACGGCATCCACGAGCCGCGCATCGAGATCGAGAACATAGAGCCCGGGGCGCTCCACCGCGCCGAGCACATGCACGTAGAGGTCACCGGAGTCCTCTGATGAGCTGCCTTCGTCGGTCAGAGGCAACGACGCTGCCGGGCTCGCCTGGCCGCGCATGATGCCGAGTCCGACGGCCGCCGACAGCACGACGAGGGCGAGCACGACTCCCGCACCGATGCTGAGGCGCAGTCGACGTCGCGGCGGCGCGGGAGGAAGCGTCTCTGCGGGCATTCCGCAACGCTAGGCGTCGCCGACCCGCCCCACGTGCCACGAGACCACCACCCGGGGACAACCCGTGAGGATCGCCCCCGGTGGAGGAATCCTCGACTCAGCCCTTGACGACGAAGCTGACGATCTTCGGAGCGCGCACGACGACCTTGACGATCTCGCGGTCGCCGATCGACCGGATCACACGCTCGTCCGCACGCGCCAGAGCCTCGAGCTCGGCCTCGCCGATGCGCGCCGACACCTCGAGCTGCGCGCGCACCTTGCCGCCCACCTGCACGACCGCGGTGATCGTGTCTTCCACGAGCAGCGCGGGATCCGCAGAACGCCAGGTCACCAGGCCGACCGACGGCTCGTGCCCGAGCATCTCCCACATCTCCTCCGCGGTGTGCGGGGCGATGAGGTCGAGCATCACGGCGATCGTCTCGGCGGCCTCGCGCACGGCCGGGTCGGTGGCACCGGTCGGACCGTCGATGGTCTTGCGCGTGATGTTGACGAGCTCCATCAGACGCGCGACGAGCACGTTGAACTTCGTCTGCTCGACCAGGGCCGGAGCCTCGGCGAGCAGCTTGTGCGTCGCGCGGCGCAGGGCTGCGTCACCCGTGGCGAAGACCACGTCCACCGGGCTGTCCACCTCGCCGGCGATGCGGAGGGCGCGGGCCAGGAACTTCTGCGCGCCGGTCGTCGAGACGTCTGCCCAGTCCTTGTCGTCCTCCACGGGACCGGCGAATGCGAGGCCCACGCGCAGGGCGTCGGCGCCATAGGCGTCGAGCTCCTCTTCGAAGAGCACGAGGTTGCCCTTGCTCTTCGACATCTTCGCGCCGTCGAGCAGCACCATGCCCTGATTGATCAGGTTGGAGAACGGCTCGGTGAAGTCGATCAGCCCCATGTCGAACAGCACCTTGGTGATGAAGCGCGCATAGAGCAGGTGCAGGATGGCGTGCTCGACACCGCCGATGTACGAGTCGACCGGAGCCCAGCGCGCTGCCTGAGCGGGGTCGAACGCGACCGTGTCGCTGTTCGGCGACAGGAAGCGCAGGAAGTACCACGAGCTGTCGACGAAGGTGTCCATCGTGTCGGGGTCGCGCAGCACCGGGTCACCGGTCTCGGGGTCGACCGTCTGCACCCAGCTCTCGGCCGCGCCGAGCGGCGACGAGCCCTTCGGCTTCAGGTCGAGACCTTCGATGCTCGGCAGCTTCACCGGGAGCTGTTCCTCGGGCACGGGGATGATCCGGCCGTCCTCCGCGTGCAGCATCGGGATCGGCGTGCCCCAGAAGCGCTGACGCGAGATCAGCCAGTCGCGCAGCCGATAGTTCTTGGCGGCGCGTCCGGTGCCGGTCGATTCCAGCTGCTCGATCGCGCGGGCGATCGCGTTGCGCTTGGACAGGCCGTTCAGCGCGCCGGAGTTGATCATCCGCCCCTCGCCGGTCAGAGCGATGCCCGTGGAAGCCGGGTTCTGCTCGTCGAGCGCGGCACCGGTGTCGATCGGCACGCCCTCCTCGTCGACCTCGATCACGGGCATGGCACCCGTGACAGGGGCCGTGGTGTCGACGACGACCTTGACCGGCAGGTCGAACGCGCGGGCGAAGTCCAGGTCGCGCTGGTCGTGCGCGGGCACGGCCATGACCGCGCCGTGGCCGTAGTCGGCCAGCACGTAGTCCGCCGCCCAGACGGGCAGCTTCTCGCCGTTGACGGGATTGACCGCGTAGCGCTCCAGGAACACACCGGTCTTCGGGCGGTCCGTGGACTGCCGATCGATGTCGGTCTCCTTCTGCACCTGCTCCAGGTAGGTGCGGAAGCGGTCCTGCACCTCGGCGGGTGCGCCCGCGACGAGTTCGGAGGCCAGGTCGGAGTCGGGAGCGACGACGAAGAACGTGGCGCCGTGCAGCGTGTCGGGACGCGTCGAGAACACGGTCACCGGCTCGTCGCGACCCTCGATGCGGAAGTCGACATCGGCACCGACCGAGCGGCCGATCCAGTTGCGCTGCATCTGCAGCACCTTGTGCGGCCAGAAGCCCTCGAGCTGGTTCAGATCGTCGAGCAGCCGGTCGGCGTAGTCGGTGATCTTGAAGTACCACTGGGTCAGCTTCTTCTTCACGACCTCGTAGCCGCAGCGCTCGCAGCGGCCGTCGACGACCTGCTCGTTCGCCAGCACGGTCTGGTCGTTCGGGCACCAGTTCACGGCGCTCTTCTTGCGGTAGGCCAGCCCGCGCTCGTGCAGCTTCAGGAACAGCCACTGGTTCCAGCGGTAGTACTCCGGGTCGGAGGTGTGCAGCACGCGCGACCAGTCGAACGAGACCCCGTACGACTGGAATGCGGCCTTCTGCTGGGCGATGTTCGTGTAGGTCCACTCGCGAGGATCGGCGCCCTGGCGGATGGCGGCGTTCTCGGCGGGCAGCCCGAACGAGTCCCAGCCGATCGGGTTGAGCACGTTGTGCCCGCGGTGGCGCCAGAAACGGGCCACGATGTCGGAGTACAGGTAGTTCTCGGCGTGCCCCATGTGCAGGTCGCCGGAGGGGTACGGGAACATCGCCAGCACGTACCGCCGCGGGCGTGTGTCGTCATCGCCCCCCGTGAGGAAGGTCTCGTTCTCCGCCCAGTACTTCTGCCACTTGCTCTGAATGGCGTGCGCCGACGGGGTCCCCTCGTCAGCGGGACCGAAGGACAGGTTCTCAGACAACGAACGCACGACCAATCTGCAGGGAAAAACGGGATCAGTTCAGGATATCGGAACGCCAGAGCGCGGGCATTTCGGCGCCGAGCGCCGCCAGCGGGGCACGGGCCTTCGTGGCGACCTCGGCGACCTCGTCGGCCGCGACCGATCCCCACGTGATCCCGCCTCCGGCGCCGACCACCGCGGCGTCGTCGTCGATCACGATGCTGCGGATGACCATCGCCAGATCCACCGCGCCGTCGACACCGACGTACCCGAAGCATCCCGCGTAGACGCCCCGCGGGCCGCCCTCCAGCTGATGCAGCTGTGTCATGGCGGACAGTTTCGGCGCACCGGTCATGCTCCCCGCGGGGAACGTCGCCTCGAGCAGAGCACCGACCGTGGTGCCCTCCGCCGCTCTGCCGCTGACGGTACTGACGAGCTGGTGCACGGCCGGGTAGCTCTCCACGACCCAGAGGCCGTCGACGCGGATCGACCCGGGGACGCACACCCGCGACAGGTCGTTGCGCATCAGGTCGACGATCATCACGTTCTCGGCGCGCTCCTTGATGTTCTCCGCGAGTTCTCGGGCGAGAGCGGCATCCCTCTGCGGATCCGCGCTGCGCGGCCTCGTCCCCTTGATCGGTCGCGAGCGGACGACACCTCCCCCGGCGTGCAGGAACTGCTCGGGACTCGCGCTCAGGAGCGCCCGGCCGCCGATGCGGACGAATCCGCCGTGATGCGCGGGCGTGGCCGCCCGGAGGCGCTCGTAGACGGCGACGGCGTCGTGCGCGCCCGGCACGGTGAACCGCGTCGTGAGGCAGAGCTGATAGGCGATGCCGGCGCGGATCAGCTCCCGGCAGCGCTCGATGAGCGCGGCGTATTCGGCGGGCTCGTGCCGCGCGTCCGCGATCAGGACGTCGTCGTCCGTCCCGCGCGCGGACACGGTCTGCACAGAAGCGGATGCCGACTCGACGGCGACCGCCCACGGCTCGGCGTCCTCGTCCGCGCTGAGCGTCCATGCACGCCCGGCGGCGTGGTCGAATGCGACGGCGCGAGTGGCCCACAGCCATGAAGGCGCAGCGCGCTCGGTGCGATCCGACACCGGGGCACCTGCCACCGCTGCCCCGCTCTCGTAGTCGCGCCATCCGACCCAACCACCCACGAACGGCGACAGCGTGCCATCGCCCGGAGCGACATCCAGTCGGACATCCTCGCCGAGTTCGGCAGGCACGCCGACGCCGACGAAGCTCCACCCTTCGGTCGCCGCGGCTCCCGCATCGAGCCAGAAGACGTCGGCGGATCCCTGCTCCAGCATCCGGAACACGCTCGCCGGCTCCACCCAGCGAGACAGCTCTCGGGGACTCAGGCGTTCGCGCACCTTTCCAGCCTAGGACCGGGGGTGCTCCCGTATCCTCAAGGAGTGGAGGACTTCGTACCGTGGCTGATCGATTTCATGCGGTCGATCGATCCGGTCGCGCGCACCCTCATCGCGGGCCTCGCCGTGCTGCTCGAGACGAGCGTCCTCATCGGTCTCGTCGTCCCGGGTGACACGGTCGTCCTCGTCGCATCCATCGGCATCACCAGCCCGGCGCAGGCCGTCGCGATGATCGTCGCCGTGCTGGTCGGCGCACTGATCGGCGAGAGCATCGGCTTCGTGCTCGGGCGCTGGATCGGTCCGTACATCCGAGCGTCCTGGGTAGGACGCCGGGTCGGCGAGGCGAACTGGGTGCGAGCGGAGCGCTACCTCGCCCGTCGCGGGGGCATCGCCATCTTCCTGTCGCGCTTCCTCCCCGTGCTGCACTCGCTCGTCCCCCTCACCGTGGGGATGAGCAACTTCTCGTACCGCCGATTCCTCGCCTGGACGGCGCCCGCCTGCCTGCTGTGGGCGACGGCCTATGTGAGCATCACGTCTCTCGCGGCCGGAAGCTTCGACGAGCTCGCCGACCAGGTGCACTACGCCGGGTACATCTTCGTGGGGATCATCGCCCTCTTCCTCGTCCTGGTCTTCGTCGGCAAGAAGGTGCTGCACCGGCTCGAATCCCGTCACCTGGAGGCCGGGGACGCGGAGACGGACGCCGACGTGAAAGACTGAGCCAATGGCTTCCGCACCCTCGGCGCCCCGGATCCACTGGTTCGCGCGCCTCGAGCACCGCATCCACGTCTGGCGTGAGGGGCGTGCGCGGCGCCGCGGACGCATCGCGACGATCCTCCCGTTCCCCGGATACGGCGGGCCCGGCTGGGTGCGAGTGGTCGGCCGTGTGCTGATCGTCCCCCCGCTGCGGAAGACGCGAGACGGGGAACCTGCGAGCGTGCGCGGCTGGCGCAGCTTCGTCGGCATCCCGGTGAGCTTCGCCGCCGTGACCGTGCACTTCGGGGACTCCACCCACCAGGTGGTCGCCGACCGCGGCGGCGTGGTCGACACGGTCATCCACGCCGATCTCGAACCCGGGTGGCAGACGTTCACGATCTCCGTCGAGGGGCAGGAGCCCGTCGAGGCGCGCGCGTTCATCGTCGCGAAGGACACCACGTTCGGTGTGGTGTCGGATGTCGACGACACCGTCATGGTGACCGCCCTCCCCCGCCCGTTCATCGCCTTCTGGAACTCCTTCGTTCTCGACGAGCACGCGCGCCTTCCCGTACCGGGGATGGCCGTGCTCCTCGATCAGCTGCTGCGGCAGCACCCGGGCGCCCCGATGGTGTACCTGTCGACCGGTGCGTGGAACGTCGCCCCGACGCTCTGGCGCTTCCTCAGCCGTCACCTGTTCCCGGCGGGTTCCATGCTGCTCACGGACTGGGGCCCCACGCATGACCGCTGGTTCCGCAGCGGGCGCGAGCACAAGCTCACGAACCTGCGCCGTCTCGCTACCGAATTCCCGCACGTGACGTGGCTTCTGATCGGTGATGACGGTCAGCACGACGAGTCGATCTACACGCAGTTCATGGAGGAGCACCCTGAATCCGTCGCGGGCGTCGCGATCCGTCGCCTGCTCCCCGCCGAGGCCGTGCTGGCCGGCGGTCGCGCCGAGTCGGAGCCGCACGCCGCGGACTCCGCTCCCTGGGTCAGTGCCGAAGACGGCGCCGGGCTCCGCGACCAGCTCGGCGAGGCCGGCATCCTGAACTGAGATGACTCTCGCACGCGAGGGCTGGCTGGGGCGGGAGGCCGCGCATCAGCAGCGGGCAGACGCGCTGACGGCCGAGCACCGCGCCCGGTCGGCGCGCGGCGAGAAGCATCCGGTCTGGGACTTCCTCTTCACCTATTACGGCTACAAGCCGGCCCAGCTGCGGCGCTGGCATCCGGGAGCGGGCGTCGAACTCGCCGATGCCGCGGAACGCGCTTCCTGGCGCTGGTACTCCCCGGGCGCGTCCGACGACGCCGTGGTCCCCGACGCCGCGGCCTTCGCCCGGGAGAAGCCCGAGCTCGCCGGTCTCGTCGAGCGGATGCTGCGCCGCACGGCTTCGCGACCCGGTCAGTTCGGCTGCTTCGGACTGCACGAGTGGGCGATGGTGTACCGCGCCGAGGAGCATCGGCATCCGGTTCCCCTGCGACTCGGACAGGCGGGCACCGACGCGGTCGTCGAGAGCCACGACCTGCGCTGCACCCATTTCGACGCCTTCCGCTTCTTCACCCCCGAGGCTGTGCCGCGCAACCGCACGGCGTTGTCGCGCGACGAGCAGCCCCTGTTCGAGCAGCCGGGCTGCCTGCACGCCGGGATGGACCTGTACAAGTGGGCGATGAAGCTCGGGCCGCTCATCCCCGGCGAGCTGCTGCTCGACGCATTCGAACTCGCGCGCGACATCCGCCTGCTCGACATGCAGGCGGCACCCTACGACCTCTCCGCCTGGGATGTCGTTCCCGTGCCGATCGAGACCGCCGACGGCAAGAGCGAGTACGTGCGACGCCAGCGCGGATTCGCGGAGCGGGGAACGGCACTGCGCTCGGCCCTGCTGACGGCGTGGTTCGGCGACGGCGCGCGCGCAGCCGCCTGAGCCTCGATCCGGCTGGCGCTCAGCCGACCGGTTCGCAGTCCGGACACACGGCCCACTGCGCGGTGGCCGACGACGATGCCAGCCGCAGGGCCATCACGCGCGTGGCGGCTTCCGCCAGACGTTCGGCGGGAAGGGTGCCCGCATCGACCGAGGCGGCGATGCCCGCAGCCATCTGTCCGGCCGTGCCGGCGTCGGATCCGGCGATCATCAGCACGAGGTCGTTGCCCGCGGCCACCGCGGCGACGCCGTTCGCCACGGGATCGGCATGCGCCGGGTCTCCCGACGACAGCAGCATGCCCAGGTCGTCGGTCACGGCGACGCCGTGGAATCCGAGCTCGTCGCGTGCGATCTGGTGCCACGCCGCGGACAGCGAGGCCGGAGCCGGATCGACAGCCGTGTAGGACAGGTGACCGAACATCAGCAGGGAGGCTCCGGCGTCGATGCCGGCGGCGAACGGGACGGCCTCGGTCGCGCGCCACTCCTCCATGCCCATCCCTGTGCTCGGGATGGCGCTGTGCGAGTCGCCGGGCGCCGCTCCATGACCCGGGAAGTGCTTCAGCGTGGAGCCGAGGAACTGCTCCTGCGCCGCCGTCGCGGCGGTCACACGTTCTGCGGCGCTCGTCGGATCGGTGCCGAGCGCGCGCCCGTAGATGAAGGAGCGCGAGTCCGCGGTGAAGTCGGCGACGGTTCCGAAGTTGACCGTGATGCCGGCGCGGGCTGTCAGCGAACCCCGGGCGGCGAAGGCCGCTGAGACGTCATCGACCGGTCGGTCCTTGAGCGAGGTCGACGCCGCGAAGTCATCCCCGTTCAGGCGCGAGACGATGCCGCCCTCCTGGTCGACGGCGATCAGCGGCGGAAGCGCGGGATCGACGGTGAGCGCGGAGGTCAGGGCCTGCAGCTCACCCTCGGTCGCGGGGATGTTGGCACCCATCAGGATGAAACCGCCGAGCCCGGACTCCATGTAGGAGCGGAGAGCTGCGGCATCCGTCCCGGCGACGTGGCCCATCACGATGCTCGCGGCCTGCTGCGCCACCGTCATCTGCGCGACGAGCTCCGCTGCGCGGTCTTCGGCGACGGGTTCCACGACGGCGGGGGGTTCCACGACGGCGGGGGCGGGCGTCGCGCTCGCCGTCGAGACCGCAGCCGCTGCGGGCCCAGCGCACAAGGTCGCGATCGCGACCACGGCGATCGCACCGGCCGACCGAGCGCGGTATCGACGCATTCCGGACTCCTTCCCGCCGCCTCGTCTCGGCGGAGCGCTCAGCAGGCGAGCGCTTCCGCGATGGGAAGCGCGCCCTGCTCGGTGCCGTTGCCGAAGCGGAGCGTGCGCCCGATCGTGCACGGCTCCGCGAGCGACGCGGCGATCACGGCGGCGACGTCGGCACGCGACACCTCACCGCGACCGTCGGGGTCGAGCTGGATCCGACCGGTCGGATCGTCGAGGGTGAGGGTTCCGGGCGCGAGGATCGTGCCCTCCAGGCCGGTGCCGCGCAGGTGCTCGTCGGCCGACCACTTCGCGTCGGCATAGGCGAAGAACGGGTCGTCCTGCGGCACGCCGTGATCGGCGGTCGAACCGATCCACGAGACCATCACATAGCGGCGAACACCGGCACGTTCGGCGGCATCCATCGACCGCTCGGCAGCGTCGCGATCGACCGCGTAGGTGCGCTGCGGGTCTCCTCCGCCGGCGCCGGCTGACCAGACCACGGCGTCGTGACCGCGGATGATCTCGGCGAGGGCTTCGACGTCGAGCGTCTCGATGTCGGCCACCAGGGCGCGGGCACCGGCGGACTCGACGTCGGCGGCGTGGTCGGGATTGCGGATGACCCCGGTGACCTCGTCACCCCTCTCGGCGAGCAGCGGGGCGAGGAGCAGAGCGATGCGGCCGTGGCCGCCGAACACGATGATGCGTGACATGTTCCTCACCCTACGCGCCGTCGCCGACGTCAGCGAGGCGTCTGCGAACTGTCGATCACGAACGCCTGCGGATGCGACGCGAGGTAGCGCACGACCACCGGCTCGCCGCTCGGGAGGTAGGTGTCGCGATCCGGGTAGAGCGCGGGCGTGAAGAAATTACTCTCGAGCGTGTACTCCACGCCCTCAGCCGTCGTGAACGTCACCCAGTCGCCGTCCATCGTGGCCGTGGTCGGGCGGCCGTTGTCGTAGATGTAGGCACGGGTCACCGGCACCCCCGTCAGGCTGAGGATCCCGATGACGAGCGAGCCCAGCATGACGAAGGCGAGCACGCGGAACACGATCCGGAGGATGCGGCCGCCGACCTGCCCGCGCGGGCGCTCGTCCGGACGGAGGAGCCCCTCCCGCTCGCGGATCGTGCGGAGCGCCCCACCCGGTGCGGCGCCGCGGACCGACATCGCGAAGAGGCCGAGGATCGAGAATCCGGCGATGAAGACCATCGCGTAGCCGTGCGACGCAGGGAAGTTCAGCAGCCAGATGAGGGTGTCCATGGGGTTCATCGCCCGGCCTCCTTCTCGATCGTCACCGCGACCGTCTGGGGATCCTCTCGCCGGTAGAACGCCCAGATGGGCGCACCGACCTGCAGATGCGAGATCGCCTGCGGGTACACGAAGACCGTGGTGTCGGCCTCCCAGCTCGCGGCATCCTCCGGAGCCATCAGCACGCGCAGCGCGAGCTCGCTCTGCCCCTCTCTGCGGCGACCGGTGGGCCGGACTTCGAGCACGGATGCCGGGACCTGCGTGCCGGTGGTTCGGGCCCGCACCTGACTCGGGTCGATGAGGCCGCGATCGATGCGCCACTGCAGCAGCGCATCGCGCACGGCCGGATCGTGGGGGTCGGCCAGCTCCACCGTGTCGTGATCGGTCGCGCTGTAGCGCACGGCGAGCGGCTGACCGATCTGGAGCGCGGAGAAGTCGCTCGCGTCCACCAGCATGCGCAGCTGCCCGATGAATTCGTCTCCGGCCGTCGGTGTGACGCGGATGAACAGGTCGTACTGCGGCACGTCGTTCACCGTGAGCCCGGTGCGCGAGATCTCGACGACGACGCCGACGCCGATCTGCACGTCGCCCCGGGGCTTGCGGCGCCGCCCGAGTCCGAGGAACATCCCCCCGAAGGTGAGCAGCAGGCCCCAGGCGACGCCGATGAAGATCGGCCCGCCGAGCGTGTCCTCGCCCGAGAACGGCAGGATCGACTGGCGCTGGTTCACGCCGAAGAGCCCCTCGCCCACCCAGATGACGAGCCAGGCCGAGAGCAGCAGCCAGACGACCGCGAACACGATGCGAAGCATGCCCTCAGCGTAGCGATGGGGTGCGGCCCCGCCGAACACGGGTCACCCACGTTCCGGGCGGGTCAGCCAGCGCTGGCCGGAGCCTCAGCGTGGTGCAGCATCCGCTGCACGCCCTTCGCTGCCGAGCGCCCGGCGCGGTTCGCGCCGATCGTGCTCGCCGACGGGCCGTAGCCGACCATCTGGACGCGCGGATCCGCCACGGCCGTCGTTCCTCGGCCGTTGCGGTCGAGCTGGATGCCGCCGGCCGCACTGCGGAGATGGAGAGGAGCGAGGTGGGCGATCGCGGGACGAAAGCCCGTCGCCCAGAGGATCACATCGACGCGCTCAAAGCTGCCGTCCGCCCAGCGGACCCCGTCGGGTTCGATGCGCGCGAACATCGGTCGCCGGTCGGCATAGGCGCCGAGTCGCTCGGCCTCTCGCTCCTGCGGCCGCAGCATCAGGCCCGTGACGCTGACGACGCTCTGCGGAGGGAGTCCGGCGGCGACCCGCTGCTCGACGAGCGCGACGGCTGCGGCCCCCGCCTCCGGTGAGAAGTCATCGGTGCGCCAGACGGGCTCACGCCGCGTGACCCAGAGGGTGTCGGTGATCGGGGCGAGGGCGCCGAGGAACTGCACGGCGGACGCTCCTCCCCCGACGACGAGCACGCGCTTGCCGATGAAGTGCGCGGGGCCCGGGTAGTCCACGGTGTGCAGCTGCTCGCCGACGAACGTCTCCATGCCCGGCACGTGCGGCAGGAACGGATGCGTCCATGTGCCGGTCGCGTTGACCAGGGTGCGCGTCGTCCACTCCCGCTCTCCCGCATGGACCACGAGCAGTCCATCGTCGTCTTCGACGCGATCGACCTTCACCGGGCGGATGACCGGCAGCGCGTGCTTCTGCTCGTAGGCGGTGAAGTAGGCGGGCACGGCGACGTTCGCCCGTTCCTCGTCGCGCGGAGGAGGCGTGTCTGCCGGAAGCTCGGCGACCCCGTGCACGTCGCGCATCGTCAGCGCGTCCCAGCGGTGCTGCCACGCGCCGCCGGGGCGTTCGCCGGAGTCCAGGACGACGTGCGAGATCCCCAGGCGGGTCAGGTGGAAGGACGTCGACAGACCCGCCTGCCCAGCGCCGATCACGAGGCTCTCGAGGATGTTCACGCTGAATCCAACATCGCCGCGCATGCCGTTGTTCCGCGGTCCCGACGACGCGCCCGGGAGCTGCGCTCCGATTGGTGCTCGCCCGGATTCGTGTAGTACTCTTTTCGAGTTGCCCCAAGGTTCACGGAGCAGCGTCTGGGCCTGTGGCGCAGCTGGTAGCGCACCTGCATGGCATGCAGGGGGTCAGGGGTTCGAGTCCCCTCAGGTCCACAACGAAGCCCCCGGGTCACCGGGGGCTTTCTCCGTCCTAGCGCGCTGTCCGATCCCGGTCAACCCGCTCACTCGCGTGACCGCACCGCCGTACGGTGGCGGCATCCAGATCCACTGAGCGAAAGGATGCGATCATGTCCAACCCGATTCCTCCTGTCGTCCCCTTCCCGGACGACGGCGAGCCCGACGGCGTCCCGACGAAGGTCGTCGACGGCGAGCACGTTCCCGACACCGACGTCGACGACGCGCTCGTCGACAGTGCCGAGGCCGACCGTGTCGCCGCCGAGGCGGACGTCGACGACGACGACGCCTGAGCAGGACGACGAAGCGCACCCCCACGGGATCCGTGAGGGTGCGCTTCTGTCATGGGCGCCCTTGCCCATGGCTCTCTCTACGTCGTGAGAAGAGTCGGTGCCGGTGCCACGGCGATCGGTCCGGTGGACCGTGCCGATCGGTGCAATCGGTCGATGTCCTCGAGCACTTCGAAGGCCGATGCATACCGGAGGGCGAGCGGGAGTTCGCGGAGCCAGTTCACCTCGACCTCGGTCTCGGCCACCTCGTACACGCAGGCGACCAGGTGGCGGGTGTCGTTCGGCGGATACCGCAGGTCGTTGATGACCCATTCCGATGACGTGAGGCGATTCAACACATAGCGGGGATCTGGCACGTCTGACATCGGCTGGGCCCTCCAATGGACTCTCTCTGGAGGAGATTCTGGTCGGGAACGCACCCTGCGGGGAGCCCCTTGACAGGTCGCGCCCCTCGTGACGCGCACGGGGATCAGGCGTCGACGTCGATCGCCCCCGCGGATGCCACCTGGGCACGCCACCACGGCGTCTCGATGAAGCCGCGCTTCATGAACACCAGCTCCATCGATGCGTTCCAGCCACGGACGCCCTTCAGATGCGCGATCGTGCCGGTGAGGAAGTCGTGCAGGGTCTCGGTGCTGGGGAGGATGATCTCGCAGTACAGCGAGTTCTCCTCAAGAGCCGCGGCGAGGAAGCGGACCGACACATGCTGCGACAGCGTCTGCGCGACCGACGCGATCCTCGAGGGCTCGACCCGCAGGATGAGCAGCGTCTCCGCGCTCATCCCCAGAGCGGATGCCGGAACCATCGTCACCGTGGTGAGACAGCCGCCGTTGCGCATGCGCTCGTAGCGCCGGCGGACGCTGCTCTCGTTCATGTCGAGCTTCGCGCCGATGGAGAGGAACGACGCGCGCCCGTTGTGCCGCAGCTCGGCGACGATCGCGCGGTCGGCATCGTCGAAGTGCGACGGATCGCAGGTGTTCGGTGCGGGCATGTACGACTTCGGGTCGCTCGTCGCCTCGGCGTGCGCGTCGTACAGTTGACGGCCCCAGTCGAAGCTGACCTTGTAGGTGTGCACGACCAGGTCGCTGCGCCATCGCTCGACGCCCGGGATCCCCTGGAGATCGGTGAGCACGTGCGCGTACGTGGCCGAATCGCCGGGGATCACGACCTCCGCGAAGACGTCGAACTTGCCGGTCACGAGGGTGACGAACCGCACGTAGGGCGATCCGATGAGCTCCTGCGCGACGGCCAGCTGCGCCCCGGGCGTGCAGTTGATCCGCACGAAGAAGGTCTCCACATGCCCTTCGCTCCCGAGCGTCGGCACGATCCCCACCTGCACCACGCCTTCGGCGAGCAGCTGCTGGCCGCGACGGGTGACGGTCGAGACGGATGCTCCGGCGAAATCGGCTATCGACGTCCAGCTCGCGCGGCCGTCCTGCTGCAGGGCGACGACGATGCGACGGTCGAGATCGCTGAACTCGCGGCCGATGTGGGTGCTGCTCATCGCGTCAGCGGCGGGTACACCCGATGCAGGAACGTGCGCACGGTATCGGTCCACGCCTCTGCCTCCTCGATCTGCGGGGAATGACCCGACTTCTCGAACACCACCATCTCGGAGTCCGGAATGAGATCGGCGATCACCTGGCTACACGATACTGGCGTGATCCAGTCCGTCCGGCCCACGGTGATGAGTGTCGGCACCGCGATCTCGTGCAGACGCGGCTTCAGGTCGTAGTTCGGCAGGTTCACCGAGAACGCGTAGTTGTGGGCGCGGTAGCGGTACGGCGTCGCCTGCACCTTGCGCTCGGTCGCCTCGGGATCGTAGACGAAGTCGTACAGCGGAAGGATCTCCCGCCAGCAGTCCTTCAGATCCTCGTCGTCGCGGACCCGGCCCTCGTCGATGCGGTCGAACTTCTCCATGTCGATGGTCACGCGGTCGGACGCCAGAGCGTTCTCCCGCGCCAGGTGCGCATTGGAGTTGTCGGCCGAGGTGTCGCGCAGTATGACCGCGGCGACCCGGTCCGGGTAGCGCAGCGCGTACTCCATCGTCATGAACCCGCCGTACGATCCTCCGGCCATCACGATCTTCTCGGCGCCGATCCACTCGCGCAGGCCGTCGATGTCGGCCGCCCACTGCTCGTGGCTGTACGTGCCCTCGCCCTCGCTCTGTCCGCTGCCGCGCGCGTCGAACACGACGACGCGGTACTCGTCGACGAGGCGCCCGAAGCTCGCGCGGGGCTCCGCGCGCGAGCCGAGACCGGGCGCGCCGTGGTGGGTGATGATGACCGGGGCGCCCTCGGGACCGAGCACCTCGACCGCCAGGTGGTTGCCGTTGATCTCGACCCACTGGTGGTCGCTCGTCGCGGCGGCGAACTCCGGGGAAACTGGCGGGGTGGATGTCATGTCGTCCTCTTTCTCGAGATCGGATGCGTCAGAGCGCGATGGTGCAGTCGTCGAGACCGCGCGGGAAGGTGGTCAGCGCCTCGGCGCCGTGGTCGGTCACGAGCATGCTGTCGCTGATGCGGTAGCCGGCATGCCCCGGCACGTAGATCCCCGGTTCGTTCGAGACGACCATGCCCGCCTCGAGCAGCGTCGCATCCCCGTCTTCCAGCCAGGGCGCCTCGTGCATGCCGAGTCCGATGCCGTGGCCCTGGCGATGGCGGATGAACTCGCCGAGGCCGGCCTCGCGGATCACGTCGAGGCAGAGGCGGTTCGCCTCACGGCACTCGAGCCCCGCCCGGATCGTCTCGCGTCCGAGCTGCTGCGCCGCGTGGATCGTGTCGTGGTAGCGCCGCTGATCGGCCGTCGGCTCGCCGAGCACGAAGGTGCGCTCCCCCTCGATGAAGCGCCCGCCGACCGCGCAGCCGAGCGAGAGCATGAAGGTGTCCCCCGCCTTGAGCCGGTTCACCGACGGCAGACCGTGCGGGAACGCGGAGTTCGCACCGGAGTACACCAGACCACCCGCGAGCAGCGAGGCGACGACGACGTTGCGGTGCTGGGCATACATCAGCGATGTGCCGGCCGCCGTCACGTGACGCTCGAGCTCGGTCTCGGTCGGCAGGTCACCTCCCGCCGACACGGCATCCGTCACCAGCTGCACGCCGGCTTCCAGCATCCGATCCGTGATGCGCGCGGCCTCGCGGTGCAGGGCGACCTCTTCGGGGAACTTGACGTACCGTGCGCGGGTGAGGAGGTCGGATCCGACGAGCTCGGCGCCGCTCATCGCGGCACGTGCCGCGGTGAGGCGCTGATACGGCATCGTCGAGGCGAACCCCACACGGCCGCGCGGCGATACGGTCGACGCGAGCACCTCGAACGGCGCGACGACACCCGGGTACTCGAAGAACGCGACCAGTTCGGCGCGGGAGGACTGCGACAGCGCATACTCCCGCTCGAGTTCCGGCAGGAGCATCACGACGCGGCCGTCGGCCTCGAGCCAGACCGCCACCGGACGCTCGGACGGGTGGTGGAAGAATCCGGTGAGGTACGCGATGTCCTCGGGGTGATCGGTGAGGAAGGCGTCGAACCCCTCCTCCGCCATGCGCTCGCGCACCCGTGCCTGCACACGGTCGAAGAACGCAGGGTCGAGACGCTGATCGAACTCGGTCATGTGGCTCCTAGCGGGCGAGATGGCGCGGGTTGCGCGCGTCGTTGTAGGCGATCGAGAGCAGGGTCGCGGAGAGCACGAGGATCAGGATCGCGATCGACGGGAAGAGCGTCAGCCACCACGCGCTCACCATCGCCCCGGCCTGCTGCGCCTCGTAGAGCACGCGACCCCAGGACCAGCTCGTCGGATCTCCCAGTCCGAGGAACGCGAGTCCTGCCGCGGAGAGCACGGCGCGCGACGCCGTCACCACGACCGAGACGACGACCACGGGGGTGACCGCCGGCAGCACGTGCCGCGAGATGATCCACAGCGGCGACGTCGTCATGAGGCGCGAGACGTCGACGTAGGGCAGACCGACCACCGTCAGCGCCTGCGAGCGCACGAGACGGGTCACCTCGGGCCACGAGAACGCCGCGACGACGAAGATGATCGTCGATGTGCTCGGACCGACCAGAGCCGCGATGAGGATCATCAGGGGCAGCACCGGCAGCGAGAGCGTCATGTCGACGATCACGCTGATGATGCTGTCGAGCTTGCGGAAGTAGGCGCCGAGCACCGCGATGATCGTGCCGAACACGATCGCGATCACCGAGGCCGCCACCGCGACGAGCACGCTCTGCTGCGTGCCCCAGATGACCTCGGCGAACACGTCGCGCCCGAGGGCGTCGGTGCCGAACCAGTGGTCGCCGCTCGGCGGACGCAGCACATCGGGGCCGTAGCTCGCCGGGTATGGAGCGATCAGGGGCGCTGCGAGGGCGACGATCACGAGCAGGATCAGGAGTCCGAGCGAGATCATGCCGAGCGGGTCGCGGCGGAAGGCACGCCAGGTGTGGGCGCTGGCGCGCTCGCTGCCCACCGCGGCGGGCTCGCTGGGCACCAGCGGGACGGAGGAAGGAAGCGGCGCGGTCATGAGGTCTTCACTCTCGGGTCGAGGTAGCCGTAGACGATGTCGGTGAGCGTGTTGGCGACCACGACGGTCGCGGCGAGCATGAGGAACGCGCCCTGCAGCACCGGGAAGTCGAGCTGCGTGACCGCCTCGTAGATGCCGCGTCCGATGCCCGGGTAGGCGAACACCGTCTCGGTCAGTACGGCGCCGCCGACGAGGAAGCCGAGCTGCAGGCCGATCAGGGTGGTCGTCGGCAGCAGGGCGTTGCGCAGCGCGTGCTTCCAGAGGATCCGACGGCCACGGAGCCCATTGGCCTTCGCCAGCAGGATGTAGTCCTCGCCGAGCGTCTCGATGAGCGTCGAGCGCATCGTCAGCACGTAGGACCCGACCTGGATGAGCATGAGCGACACGGCAGGGAGCACGAGGTGCTGCGCCACGCTGAGATACCACTCGAGGCCGTAGGTGTTGTTCGTGTACGCGCCGCCGATCGGGAACCAGCCGAGGTTCAGCCCGAAGACGAACAGCAGCAGGATCGCGACGCTCGGCACGAACAGGGACTGCCCGGTGACGCCGACGATCTGCACCGCACGATCGATGAAGCGGCCCTTGTGCGAGGCTGCGGCCACTCCGAGCGGGATGCCGATGACGATCGTCAGCACCAGAGCGGTCATGGTCAGCAGGAGCGTCCACGGCAGCCGCTGCAGCAGAACATCCAGCACGGGAATCGACTGGGTGAACGAGATGCCCAGGTTCCCCTGGACGAGCTGCCACATGTACAGCCCGTACTGCACGATCAGGGGCTGGTCCAGCCCGTACTGCTCGAGGATGGTCGCCCGGATGGCCTCCGTCATGTTCGGGCTCGCCAGCGCCAGGGCCGGGTCACCGGGAAGCAGCCGCAGGAGCAGGAACGTCACGGTCACGGCGAACCAGATCGTGAGCAGACCTCGACCTGCGCGACGGAGAATGAACGATGCTCGGGACACCCGGGCGACCTTCCTCGAGATTTCAGTGGTGTTATTCGACCGGGTGCGCGCTCGCGAGCGAGAGCGGGTTCACGATCGACAGCAGTTCGCTCGGCTTCGAGATGAATCCGTCCCATTCGTCGCTGGCGGCGAAGAACAGGTTCTGCGTGTACATGATGTTGTCGTAGACCTGCTCGTGCACGATCTTGTTGGCGTCGCGCATGATCGAGATCTTCTCGTCCTCATCGAAGGTGACCATGCCCTCTTCGATCAGAGCGTTCAGCTCGGGGTCGTCGACGTGGGTGTAGTTGATCGCACCGCCCGGCAGGTACGACAGGGCGAAGTTCGTCACCGGGTCGTCCATGATGGCGAAGTTGCCCGCGTAGATGTCGTAGTCGCCCGCGTTGGTCATCGAGAGGTAGGTGTTCCGCTCGGTGCCCTGGAGCTCGATCGTGATGCCGGCCTCGGCCGCGGTGTCCTTCACGAGCTGAGCCCACTGACTGGTGACGCTGTCCTGGAGCGAGTAGATCAAGCGGAACGACACCGGGAAGTTGCCGTTCGCGTCTGCCGTGTACCCGGCGTCCTCCATGAGCGAGCGCGCCTTCTCGGGGTCGAACTCGTACTCCTTGATCGAGTCGTCGTAGTACTTCGCGAGCACCGGCATCAGCGCGCTGGAACCGGTCGACACGGCCTGGTCCTGCAGGACCACGGTGCGGATCGCGTCGTAGTCCACCGCGTGGGCGAGCGCCTGACGCACCTCGGTCTTCGCGAGGTCCGGCTTCTCCATGTTGTACACGAGGTGCGCGTAGCCGAGACCCGCCGCCTCGATGACCTGCAGCCCGTCGGTGTTGCTGAGCTGCTCGACCTGCGCCGGCGGGAGGGCGTTGGCGATCACGTCGATCTCGCCGCTCTGCAGAGCCAGGATCTCGGTGTTCACGTCCGGGTACACGCGGTAGACGACCTCGGCGGGACCGGGGACTCCGCCGTCGATGAGCGGATAGTCCTCGACGCGCTTCAGGGTGTAGTGCTGGCCGACCTGGAAGTCGTCCAGCACGAACGGCCCCATGCCGACCCAGCCGCCGTCGCTGCCGTCGTTCGGGAACTCCGCGATCGAGCCCTTCGGCTCGAAGACGTGCTGCGGCACGACGACGCCCCAGAACCCGATCTCGTCGATGATCGACGAATCCGGCTGCGTGAGCGTGAGCTCGACGCGGGTGTCGGAGACGGCTGTCGCCGTGTCGAGGTTGCCGAGCTGCCCGAAGAACGTGCCCGGCGCCTGGTCGCGCTTGACCGCGTTCAGGGTCCAGGCGACATCCTCCGCCGTCAGCGGCTCGCCGTCGCTCCAGGTGAGGTCGTCGCGGATCTCGTAGAAGCCGGTGGTGTCGTCCACGTAGCCCCAGTCGGTGGCGACATGGGCCTCCTTGGTGCCGTCCTCACTGATGCTCAAGAGGTGCGGATACATCAGGTTCGTGATCCACGAGTCGGTCCGGCTGTTGCCGAGCACCGGGTTGAAGTTCACGACGTCGGTCGTCGTGCCGATGCTGAGCGTCTCGTCGCTCGGCCCGGTACTGCCGGATGTCTCCCCCGGCTCCGGGGCCGTGGGCGCGCAGGCGGCGAGACCGACGGCGAGAGCCGCGGCCGCGCCGAGCGCGAGGTACTTGCTGTGCTTCATCAGACCCAAACCTCCTCGAGTACGCGCATGGTGTTCCCACCGACGACGGCGCGGATCTCGTCGTCGGAGTAGTCGTGCTTCACAAGCCAGCCGATGATGTTGTAGAACGCCTCGGCCGGGTTCTCGATGCCGTCGACGTACGGCTGCTTCTCGTACTCGACGTTGGCGTGCGCCTGGCCGAGCGAGAGGTTCGACGAGAAGGCGTCGTGCAGTCCGACGTGGTCGCCGAACAGGGTGTCGGGGCCGAAGCTGACGTGCTCCAGACCCACCAGGTCGACACAGTACTGGAAGTGATCCATCACGGATTCCAGCGAGTGCTTCGGATGCTGGGGCGAGATGGTCGTGTGCGGAGCGGCCTCGATGCCGATCACGCCGCCGCGCTTCGCGCACTGGATGATCGTCTCGTCGGTCTTCATGCGGTTGGTCGGCCACAGCCCGCGCGCGCCGGCGTGGGTGATGAACACCGGCTTCTTCGAGTGTGCGATCACGTCGAGGCATGTCTGGTCGCCCGAGTGCGAGATGTCGATCGCGATGCCGAGCTTGTTCATGCGCTCGACCGCGCGCTCGCCGAAGTAGGTGAGCCCGCCGTCGCCGCGCTCCTTGAGCCCGCCGCCGAGCATGTTCGCCTCGGAGTAGGCGATGCCCATCTGGCGCACGCCGAAGCCGTACAGGACGTCGAGGCGGTCGACCTCGTTCTCGATCATCGTCGACGCCTCGAGCGCGAAGATGTGGGCCACGCGACCGGTCTCCGCCGCGTAGCGGATGTCCTTGATCGACTCGGCCTTGATCACGAAGTCCTGGTGCGCGAGGTCGGCCATGCGTACCCCGAGATCGAACAGCACGTCCTGGTACTTCCAGCCGGCATCGCTGGAGATGCAGCAGGTGCCGTCCATGCCGTTGTCGAAGACAGCGGTGAGACCGGAGCGCGCCAGCCCCTGGTAGCCGGTGGGTTCGCGGCCCTGGCGGATGTGGTCGCGGAGCTCGCCCATGTCCTCGGGGAACACCTGCACGTGCTCGTGCAGGGAGATGACGGTCTCCTCCCGCAGCAGGCGCTCGGTGCGCTCCTTCTGCGCGTCGCTGAGGTCGAGACCCTCGTAGGCCGGCACGCGGCCGATCTGCTTGGCGTAGCGGAACTCGCGATAGTCCTTGCCAGCTTCGAGGTAGTCGTAGGCGGTGTAGCCGGTGTACCGGTCTGCTTCTTCGAGCACGAATGCGCTCCTTCGGTTCGGTGATGCGGATGCCTCTCCCGATCGACGAGTGGGAGATTTCCTCGAATCTCGTTGATTTCGGCGCACATGTCAACCTTGCTGAACAATTTCGGCTGAGATGTTTCCTGTTCGAAACAATTCAGAGGTATTCTCCTGACATGATGGCAAGCATGGAGAACACGTCACCGCCGGAGAACGGCGTCGTCCTCGACGTCCGCGGGCTCACCGTCACCCTGTCGACTGACGGGCGGTCGAATCGCGTCGTCGACGGCATCGACGTCACGGTCCGCCGCGGCGAGGTGTTCGCCCTCCTCGGTGAATCCGGGTCGGGCAAGTCGATGACCGCTCGCGCCATCATGGGCCTGATCGACAACGGCGACGTCGAGGCGACGAGCATGACGCTCGGCACGACCGACCTCCTCTCCCTCTCCCCCGAGCAGCACCGCCGTCTGCGCGGCGTGAAGGTCAGTCTCGTCATGCAGGACGCCCTCTCCGCGCTGAACCCGGTGCTCAGCATCGGCGATCAGATCGTCGACCTCATCCGCGCCCACCGCACGGTCAGCCGTCGTGCGGCGTTGGCGCGCGCCGTCGAGCTGCTGACTCTGGTGGGCATCCCCACCCCGGAGAAGCGGGTGCACGACTACGCGCACCAGTTCTCGGGCGGCCAGCGGCAGCGCATCCTGATCGCCATGGCGATCGCGCTCGAACCGGATCTCATCATCGCCGACGAGCCGACGACCGCGCTCGACGTCACCGTGCAGGCGCAGATCCTCGACCTGCTGCTGTCGCTGCGGGATCGCCTGGGCATCGGCATCCTGCTCATCACCCACGACCTCGGCGTCGTGATGGAGGTGGCCGACCACGTCGCGGTGATGCGCACCGGGCGGATCGTCGAAGCCGGGCGGGCGGACGACGTCCTCACCGCGCCCCAGCACCCGTACACCCTGCAGCTCCTGAATGCGGTGCCTCGGGATGTGACCGCCGCCGCGGAGACCGACGGCTCGACGCCGATCCTCGACGGACGCGGCCTGGAGCGCACGTTCCGCTCGGGAAGCGGGCGCCGGGCGCACCGCGTCGCCGCCGTCGCCGGCGTCGACATCCAGCTGCACAGCGGAGAGATCCTCGCGATCGTCGGCGAATCCGGCAGCGGCAAGTCCACTCTGGCGCGGATGCTGGTGGGCCTCGACTCCCCCGACGCCGGCACCCTGCGCTACCGCGATGAAGACGTCACGCGGGGCAGGTTGCGCGACCGTCGGATCCTGCGCCGCGGCGTGCAGATGGTCTTCCAGGACCCGTACATGTCGCTCAATCCGCGGATGACGGTCCAGCAGATCATCGCCGAGCCGCTGGCCGCCACCCGCACCGGGACCGCCTCCAGCCGCCGTGAGCGCGTCGCCGAGCTGCTCGAGCTCGTCGGGCTCACCCCCGAGATGGGATCGCGCTTCCCGCATCAGTTCTCCGGCGGTCAGCGCCAGCGCATCGGAATCGCCCGTGCTCTCGCCCTCGACCCCGATGTGCTGGTGTGCGACGAGCCGGTGTCGGCGCTGGATGTGTCGATCCGGGCGCAGATCATCGACCTGCTCTGCGATCTGCGCGAACGGCTGGGCATGTCGATCGTCTTCATCGCTCACGACCTCTCGCTCGTGCGCCACATCGCCGACCGCGTCGCCGTGATGTACCTCGGCGACATGGTCGAGATCGGCGACACCGAAGAGGTCTACTCGAACCCGACCCACCCCTACACGCAGTCGCTGCTGTCGGCCATCCCGCCGCAGACGCGCGCCGAGCGCGGCATGCTGGCTCGAAGGACCCGGCTGACGGCCTGACGCACGCCTCCGCCGGAGGCAGAGCTCAGCGGCCGGGACGGACCGTCAGGTCGGTGATCTCGGCGTCGCGAGGGAGATCGAGAGCCGTGAGGATCGTCGTCGCGACGGCATCCGCGCTGATGAACCGCTCGGGGTCGTACTCGCTGCCCTCCTGCTGGTGCACGCGCTCCTGCATGGGGGTGGCCGTACGGCCCGGATAGATCGAGGTCACGCGCACACCGTGCTCGGACTCCTCGGCGCGCAGCGCGTCCGCCAGCGCCTTGAGCCCGTGCTTCGAGGCCGCGTAGGCGCCCCACCCGGCGTTGGCGCGCAACCCGGCACCCGAGTTCACGAACACGACCTGGCCCCGCGACACGCGCAGCACCGGCAGCAGAAGTCGCGTGAGCTCGGCGGGGGCGACGAGGTTCACCGCCAGCTGCTGATCCCACAGCGTCGGCGCGAGATCCGCGACGGTTCCGAGATCGACGATGCCGGCCACGTGCAGCAGCGAGTCGATGCGCTCCGGAAGGTGCTGCTTCGAGAGCGCCCACGAGATGCGGCCCGGCTGAGAGAGATCGGCGACGAGCGTCGATGCACCGGGGAGCTGCGCCGCGATCTCTCGGGCGCGCCCCGCGTCTCGTGCCACGGCGATGACCTGATCGCCGCGGTCGAGCAGTCGGCGGGCGACGGCGTCGCCGATGCCGGAGCCTGCACCGGTGATCAGGTGCACAGCCACGTCAGGAACGATCTGCGGCGGGCTCGGACTCGGCGACCTCGATCGGAACGACCGGGCAGTCCTTCCAGAGGCGCTCGAGGCCGTAGTAGACGCGCTCCTCCTGGTGGAAGACGTGCACGATCAGGTCGCCGAAGTCGAGCAGCACCCAGCGGGCCTCCGCACGGCCTTCACGACGCACGCGCTTGTGACCCGACTCGATCAGTCGATCCTCGATCTCGTCGGCGATCGCGGCGACGTTGCGCTCGCTGTTGCCGGTGACGAGCAGGAAGATGTCGACGAGCGGCAGAGGCTCCGACACGTTGAGCGCGACGAGGTCCTCTCCGCCCTTGTCGACGGCGGCTTGTGCTGCGAGACGCAGCATCTCTTCGGCGGTTTCAGGTGATTGCATCAGAACACATTCGTAGATATGGCGACGACCAGAGCGACCGCCAGAGCGAGAGCCAGACCCCCGACGATGATGGTGAGGACGAGAGTGAGCCGGTTGCCCTTCTCGGGCGCCGGCGGGCGGATGATCTCGCCGGCGGGCTTGATCGTGCTGACCGCTGCACTGGCGGCGATCGGGGTGGGCGAGGATGCCGGGGCGAGCTCGCCGTCGATGAGGACGGCGTCGACGTCCTTGCCGTCGGTGGTGCCGTGCGCGTGACCCTGCGAGCCGAGCCCTCGGGGCAGCTCGTACGAGCCGGTCACGAGGATCTCGCCCGTGGAGGCGACGGGACCCGACAGGGATCCCTCACCCGGCGAGGGGGTGAAGATGAGAGCGTTCGGCGCGGAGTGCTGCGAGCCGGTCGAGTCGCCGACCGTGAGCAGCTCGTCGAAGGACGGGCGGAACGGCGCGTGCGGCTCCGGCGAGTCGGTCAGCAGACCTTCCCCGAACGCGGAGTTGACCGTCGGGCGAGGATCCGCCACGACGTCGTCGTCATCCGCGTCTTCGACATCCGCCAGCACGTCGTCGTCATCGGCGACCACAGGATCGCTCTCGCCGGAGAACCCGAACACGGCGGCGACGTCATCCGACGTCTCCGCAGGCTCCTCGGTGACCTCGAGCGGGACGACACCCACGCTGTCGGCGGCCTCCGCAGCACGGACCGGTTCGACGACGATCTCGTCGTCGACGTCATCGTCGTCGCCCGCGGTGTCGGACGGCGCGGGAGCGGCGGGAGCAGGAGCCGCGAAGTCCGGGACCCCGGAGACGATCGCGGACGACTGCTCGGGCACGGAATCGACGGGAGTCTCGGTGACGGGCTCCTCGGCGACGGGAGTCTCGGCGACAGGCTCTTCCACGGGGGCCACATCGACAGCCTCTTCCGCGACGGGAGCGTCGACCGGCTCCTCGACGCGGGACTCGTCCTCGCCGACCACGGCGACCGACGCGGTCTTGATCCGCTCCTGCTCGCGCACCTGGCGGCGGGTCAGCGGTGCGCCGGAGTCGGATGCCTCATCGGCGACCGGTGCGGGCGGGACCTCGACCGGCTCGGCGGGGCGGGGAAGCGGTGGCGCCGGCGGAGCAGCCTCGGCCGCGGCGGCGGCCTCTTCGGGGGTGATGACGGGAGTGGATCCCGTCAGGCGGATCTCCCGCAGCTGCTTGCGCGTCAGCGGACCGTGTTCTTGCTGATCCGATGTACTCATGCCTTGCTCCGATACAGATGATGCTTCGCGATGTACTGAACGACTCCGTCGGGGACCAGGTACCAGACCGGCTGATCGTCGCGAACGCGTTCACGGCAGACCGTCGACGAGATCGACAGCGCCGGCACCTCCAGCTGGCTCACGTTGTCGCTCGGGAGGCCGTCCGTGCTCAGAACGTGTCCTGGGCGGGAGACCGCGACGAAATGAGCCAATTCCCACAACTCATCATGGTCCCTCCAACTGAGAATTTGCGCTACGGCATCGGCTCCGGTGATGAAGAAGAGCTCGGCGTCCGGTCGATCTCGCTTCAGATCGCGGAGCGTGTCGATCGTGTAGGTCGGTCCCTCACGATTGATGTCGACCCTGCTGACCGTGAACTGCGGGTTGGATGCCGTGGCGATGACGGTCATCAGATAGCGGTGCTCGCTGGGGGTGACGTCCGACTTCTGCCACGGGTGTCCCGTGGGGACGAAGACGACCTCGTCGAGATCGAAGGAGTGCGCGACCTCGCTCGCGGCGACCAGGTGACCGTGATGGATGGGGTCGAACGTACCGCCCATCACGCCGATGCGCGGGGTGCGCGTGGTCGCAGCAGTGTTCATGAAGGGCCTAGTGGCCGTGTCCTGCCTCGTGTCCGTCCTTGCCGTGCTTCGCCGCCCAGGCCTCGGCCTTCGCCGAGTGACGGTTGGCGACGTTCTTGTACGACAGCGTCACCAGAGCCAGGAACGCGAAGACGATGATGGCGATGACTCCGAAGATCAGCGTCTCGAGCTGGACGTTGCCGTGGTGCTCGGTTTCGGCGGCGGCCATCGCGATCTGTGCGACGAGGTTCATCGTGACTCCGTTTCGTGGCGTGCTCTTCGGGTTCCTGAGCGGGACAGCGTCCCCCAGTCTAGCCCTCAGCCGCGGGTCTGACCCGATCCACGCGCGAGCCACTTCGTGCTGGTCAGCTCGGCGAGCCCCATCGGACCACGGGCGTGCAGCTTCTGCGTGGAGATGCCGACCTCCGCACCGAAACCGAATTCGCCGCCGTCGGTGAAGCGGGTCGAGGTGTTCACCATGACCACGGCCGAATCGACCTCGGCGAGGAAGCGCTCCGCGTTGCGCGAATCGGTCGTGATGATCGACTCGGTGTGGCCGGTGCTGTATCTGCGGATGTGTTCGAGAGCCTCGTCGAGGGAGTCGACGACCTTGATGGCGATGTCCAGGCTCAGGTACTCGGTCTCCCAGTCCTCCTCGGTGGCCGGGATCACGTTCGAGACCAGGCCGGCGACCATGTCGTCACCGTGGATCGCCACGCCCTCGCTCTGCAGCGCGCTGGCCACGAGCGGGATGAGCCGCGGTGCGGCCTGCCGGTGCACGAGCACGGTCTCCACCGCGTTGCACACGCTGGGACGCTGCACCTTGGCGTTCACGACGATGTCGCGCGCCCAATCATCGGGCGCGGTCTCGTCGAGCAGGATGTGCACGTTGCCCGCCCCGGTCTCGATCACCGGCACGGTCGACTCGGTGACGACGGTCTCGATGAGGCCGGCGCTTCCGCGAGGCACGAGCACGTCGATGAAGCCGCGGCCGTGCATGAGCGCCTTCGCGCCGTCGCGTCCGAAGTCGTCGACGGTCTGGATCGCCTCTCCGGTCACCCCTGCCGCCTCGAGGGCATCCCGCATGATCTCGACCAGGACGGTGTTCGAGTCGCGTGCCGCGCTTCCGCCGCGGAGGACCACGGCGTTGCCCGACCGCAGCGCCAGGGCGGCGATGTCCACCGTGACGTTCGGGCGAGCCTCGTAGATCGCCCCGACCACGCCGAACGGCACCCGCACCTGCTCCAGGGTGACGCCGTTCGGCATCCGGTGCCCGCCGACGACGCGACCGACCGGGTCGGCGAGGGCCGCCACCTGGCGCACGGCGGACGCCAGCGCGGCCACACGCTTCTCATCGAGCCGCAGACGGTCGATGAGAGACTCGCCGATCCCCTCGTCGTTCCCGCGAGCGACGTCGCGGGCGTTCGCCGCGATGATGCGCGCTGCGTTCTGCTCGAGCGCCACGGCGATCGCTTCGAGGGCGCGTTCCTTGTCGTCGCTGGTGAGAGCGGCGGTGGCGCGAGACGCCTCCTTGGCGCGCTCCAGGCGCACCTGCGGGGTCTGGTCGGTCATCCGCCCAGTTTAGGAGATCGCGGGTTCGAACCAGGTTCCGATGTCGGCGCCGGCGAGGGCCTTGTCGACGAGGTCGGCGCTCGTCACGAGCACGCCGATGCCGGATGCCGCGGCCAGGCGTGCGGCCGAGACCTTGGTCGCCGCTCCCCCGGTGCCGACGCTGTTCACGACGGTCGCACCGAACTCGAGTCCGCTGAGGTCGGCGTCGGGCGCGACGGTGTCGATGGGCTCCGCCCCGGGGTCGGACGGCGGCTTCGTGTAGAGGGATTCGATGTCGCTGAGCAGGATGAGCGCGTCGGCCTCGATGAGCTGCGCGACGAGAGCGCCGAGTCGGTCGTTGTCGCCGAACCGGATCTCCTGCGTCGCCACCGTGTCGTTCTCGTTGACGATCGGGAGGATGCGCAGGCCCAGCAGGCGCTCCATGGCCCGGCGGGCGTTGGAGCGCGACGTGGGGTTCTCGAGGTCGCCCGTCGTGAGCAGCACCTGCCCGGCGACGATGTCGAAGGGGCGCAGCGACTCCTGATACCGGTAGACGAGGATGTTCTGGCCGACCGCTGCCGCCGCCTGCTGGGTGGCGAGGTCGGTCGGGCGTGCGTCGAGCCGCAGGAACGGGATGCCGGTCGCGATGGCGCCCGAGGACACCAGGACGACCTCCGCACCACGCCCGTGCGCCGCGGCGAGGGCTTCGACCAGCACCGGGATGCGCCAGGAGGATTCGCCGCTGATCGACGAGGATCCCACCTTCACCACGATGCGGGATGCCGTCGCGAGGTCGGCACGGATGCGAGCGGTCACTCGCCTTCCTCGCGGTAAGCCGCGAGGCGCTGAGCCTCCACCTCCGCACGAGCAGCGGCCTTGGCATCCATGCGCTCGTAGTACGTGGCGCGACGCTCCGACGTCGTACGACGATCGTTCGGCGCGAGACGCGGGTCGGTTCCTCGCGGAGCGGCCATCAGTTCGGCGGCGGACTGCATCGTCGGCTCCCAGTCGAACACGATGCTGTCGCCCTCGCCGATCACGACGGTCGATCCCTGCACGGCGCCGACGCGGAACAGCTCGTCCTCGACGCCCAGCTTGTCGAGGCGGTCCGCCAGGTATCCGACGGCCTCCTCGTTCTGGAAGTCGGTCTGCTGCACCCAGCGCACCGGCTTGTCGCCGAGGACGCGGTAGATGTTGCCGTAGGTGCCGCCTTCGACGCGGATCGAGAAGTCCTTCTTGGCACCGCGAGGACGGATGACGACCCGCTCCTTCGGAGCGGCGACGACCGCTTCGGCCCGGTGCTTCTCGACGAGTTCGCCGAGGGCCAGGGTGAGCGGACGGAGGCCCTCGTGGGAGACGGTGGAGATCTCGAAGACGCGGAACCCGCGGGCTTCGAGGTCGGGGCGCACCATCTCGGCGAGGTCGCGCGCCTCCGGCACATCGATCTTGTTCAGCGCGATGATCTGCGGACGCTCGAGCAGGGGCGTCTGCCCCTCGGGCACCTCGTACGCGCCGAGCTCGGCGAGGATGACGTCGAGGTCGGAGATCGGGTCGCGGCCCGGCTCGAGCGTGGCGCAGTCGAGCACGTGCAGCAGTGCGGTGCAGCGCTCGACGTGGCGGAGGAACTCCAGGCCGAGGCCCCGTCCCTCGCTCGCGCCCTCGATGAGGCCCGGCACGTCGGCGACCGTGTACCGGAAGTTCTCCGACTGCACCACCCCGAGGTTCGGGTGCAGCGTGGTGAACGGGTAGTCGGCGATCTTCGGCCGAGCGGCGGAGATCGCACCGATCAGGCTGGACTTGCCGGCGGACGGGTAGCCCACCAGCGCGATGTCGGCGACGGTCTTGAGCTCGAGGACGACATCGCCCTCGTACCCCGGCGTGCCGAGGAGAGCGAACCCGGGCGCCTTGCGCTTCGTCGTCGCGAGCGCCGCGTTCCCGAGACCGCCCTGACCACCGGCGGCGACGACGAAGCGCTCCCCCGGCTCGATCATGTCGACCAGCACCTCGCCGGCCGTGTTCTTCACGACGGTGCCCACGGGAACCGGAAGCTCCAGCGTCTCACCGAGGAAGCCAGAGCGGTGGTCGCCCATTCCGGGACCGCCGTTCCCGGAGCTGCGGTGGGGCGAGTGGTGGTACGACAGGAGGGTGCCGGTCTGCGAGTCGGCGACGAGCACGATGTCTCCGCCGTCGCCGCCGTTGCCGCCGTCCGGGCCGCCGAGAGGCTTGAACTTCTCGCGGTGCACCGAGACACAGCCGTTGCCGCCCTTGCCTGCACGCAGGTGCAGGGTCACGGTGTCGACGAACGTGACCATGTCCGGATCTCCTCCTGTTTGATACTTCGAGCCCGGCCGAGCATTCGGCGGGCAGATACACGGACGGGGCGAGCCGAAGCCCGCCCCGTCCGGATGATTACTCTCGCGCTGTGATCACTCAGCAGCGGCGACGATGTTGACGACCTTGCGGCCGCCCTTCGCGCCGAACTGCACCGCACCGGCGGCCAGGGCGAACAGCGTGTCGTCGCCACCACGGCCGACGTTCACGCCGGGGTGGAAGTGCGTGCCGCGCTGGCGGACGATGATCTCGCCGGCGAGGACCTGCTGGCCGCCGAAGCGCTTCACGCCGAGACGCTGAGCGTTGGAATCACGACCGTTACGGGTGGAGCTTGCGCCCTTTTTGTGTGCCATGTCCTGGTCTCCTCGGTCTTACTTGATGCCGGTGATCTTGACGCGCGTGAGCTCCTGACGGTGGCCCTGACGCTTCTTGTAACCGGTCTTGTTCTTGTACTTCTGGATGACGATCTTCGGGCCGCGCAGGTTGCCGATGACCTCGGCCGTGACCTTGACCTTCGCCAGCTTGTCAGCGTCGGTGGTCACCGTAGCGCCGTCGACGAGCAGCACAGCGGCGAGCTCGATCTTCTCGCCCTGGGCAGCCTTGACACGGTCGAGCTGAACGATCGTGCCGACCTCGACCTTCTCCTGCCGCCCACCGGCGCGCACTACTGCGTAAACCACTTCATACCTGTTTCGTTGGGGAGCACGTGGGCTCCGAGAATCTCACGGGAAGACTGTTGCTTGCATGCGTCGCAGGACGACGAGTGCGAAGGCAAGGCTCTCCGCTCCGACCGACGAGGACGGGACGGCATACGCACCAAGGGACTACTTTACCGGATGCGGGCTGGTGTCGCAAAGCGAGCCGGGTGGCGTGTCCGAGCCATAGGCTGGCGGGATGACCGTACTCATCGACGATCCGCTGTGGCCCGCGCACGGGCGCCTCTGGGCGCACCTGGTCAGCGATGCGGATCTCGACGAGCTGCACGCCTTCGCGAAGGCGCACGACGTCCCGGCCAGGGCCTTCGACCTGGACCACTACGACGTGCCCGCAGAACTCGTCCCCCGGCTCATCGCCGGGGGCGCCGAGCACGTCGAGGGCAGAGAGCTCGTGCGTCGCCTGATCGCGTCAGGACTCCGAGTCCGCGGTCGCGACCGGCGCCGCTGACGCGTCGTTGTTCACCGACACCGGGGTGCCCGTGAGCGCGGCAGTGGTCACGCGACGGCGTCCTCGTCCCTGACCGGGGGCCTTCGGCTCCGGCAGGGCGTCGAGCACCGAATCGAGCAGCGCTTCGGCCGGCGACTTGGGTCCCTTGCGGTCGGAGCCGCGCTTCTTGCGCGGCTTCTTCGCGCGCTCGGGAGCGGCGGTCTGCACGGACTCGGCCGAACCCGCATCCGCGGCGACCTCGACCGGCTCGAGGCTCGGCGCGAGAGTGGAGGCGGCGATCTGCGCGAGAGCGGACTTCGCCCCCTCAGGGATGCTGTGGGTCACGTTCGGGGCGGGCGGGGCGCTCTGGCTCTGCCCGTTGCCGCCGCGCTGGCGGCGGTTGCCCTGGCTCCCGCCATTGCCGTTGCCGTTGCCGCCGTTGCCGTTGCTGCTGGAGCGGTGCTTGACGACAGGATCGTGGTGCACGATGACGCCGCGGCCGGCGCACACCTCGCACGCCTCGCTGAAGGTCTCGAGCAGGCCGAGACCGAGCTTCTTGCGGGTCATCTGCACCAGACCGAGCGACGTGACCTCGGCGACCTGGTGCTTCGTCCGGTCGCGGCTGAGGCACTCGATGAGGCGGCGCAGCACGAGATCGCGGTTGGACTCGAGCACCATGTCGATGAAGTCCACGACGATGATGCCGCCGATGTCGCGCAGACGCAGCTGGCGGACGATCTCCTCCGCGGCCTCGAGGTTGTTCTTGGTGACCGTCTCCTCGAGGTTGCCGCCCGAGCCGACGAACTTGCCGGTGTTGACGTCGACGACCGTCATGGCCTCGGTGCGGTCGATCACGAGCGAACCGCCGGAGGGCAGCCACACCTTGCGGTCCAGCGCCTTCTCGATCTGCTCGGTGATGCGGAACGCGTCGAACGGGTCGGTCTCGTCCTCGTAGGCCTCGGTGCGCTCGAGCAGGTCGGGGGCGACGCTCTCGAGGTACGCGCGGATGGTGCGCTGCGACTCCTCGCCCTGGATGAGCATCTTCGTGAAGTCCTCGTTGAAGACGTCACGGACGATCTTGACGAGCAGGTCCGGCTCGGCGTGCAGCAGTGCGGGAGCCTGCTGGTTCTCGACCTGCTTCTGGATGTGCTCCCACTGCGCGGTGAGACGCTGCACGTCGCGGGTCAGCTGGTCCTCGGTGGCGCCTTCGGCCGCGGTGCGCACGATCACGCCCGACGACTCCGGGAGCACCTCCTTGAGGATGCGCTTGAGACGGGCGCGCTCGTTGTCGGGAAGCTTGCGGCTGATGCCGTTCATCGATCCGCCGGGCACGTACACGAGGTAGCGTCCCGGGAGCGAGATCTGGCTGGTCAGACGGGCGCCCTTGTGGCCGATGGGGTCCTTCGTGACCTGCACGAGCACACGATCGCCCGGCTTGAGGGCGAGCTCGATGCGGCGGGGCTGGTTGCCGGTCTCGACGCCGTCCCAGTCGACCTCGCCGGAGTACAGCACGGCGTTGCGGCCGCGGCCGATGTCGACGAACGCGGCCTCCATGCTGGGCAGCACGTTCTGCACACGACCGAGGTACACGTTGCCGATGAGCGACGCGTCCTGGTTGCGGGCGACGTAGTGCTCGACGAGGACGCCGTCTTCGAGGACGCCGATCTGCGTGCGGCCGTTCTTCGCACGGACGACCATCTTGCGGTCGACGGACTCACGGCGCGCGAGGAACTCCGCCTCGGTCACGACCGGGCGGCGGCGCCCTGCGTCACGGCCGTCGCGACGACGCTGCTTCTTCGCCTCGAGACGCGTGGAGCCCTTGATGGCCTTCGGCTCGGTGATGTACTCGACGACGCGCTGACGCTGACGCGGCTCGTCGCGCTGGTCGCGCTGGTCGTCTCCGTCGGAACCGCCACGGCGACGACGGCCGCGACGTGCGGATGCCGGCTCGTCCTGGTCGCGCTCGGCGATGCGGTCGAAGATGCGCTCGTTGCGCTCGGGGCGCGCCGGGAGCGGAACGATCTCCGGGGCGTAGAAGTGCAGCTGCGTGGAGACCTGCGAGACGAACACCTCGGGCAGCAGGCCCAGTGAGACCGCGGTCACGGGTGCGTCAGCTGCCGGCTTCTCTTCCGCGGGCTTCTCTTCCGCGGGCTTCTCTTCCGCGGGGATCTCTTCGGCGGGCTCCGAATCCGGCCCGAGCTCGACACTCGCTGCGACGATGGCCTCGGCCACCACCTCGGCGTCGGCATCCGAGTCGGCAGCGGCATCCGTCTCGTCGGCGGGCGACGCGTCGTCCGCCGCGATCGTCTCATCCGCATTCAGAGCCTCGGCTGCGGCGACAGCTTCCTCGACGTCTGAGGCGGGTGATCCGCCGTCCGTCTCATCCGCCGCGATCTCGGCCTCGGCTGCGGCGACGACCGCGTCGTCGGACGCGATCACCCCGTCGGCGGACGACGCGGAGTCCTCGACCGGCGCCTCGTCGGATGCGGCCTCTTCGGCCTCACCCTCCGGCGTCGCGTCGGCGTCGGGAGCGTCGGACTCCGTCAGCGGCTCCGCGGCGTCAGCCGGGATGTCGAGGGTAGGGGCGTTGTTGTCATTGTTCTCATCGGCCATCTCTGGCTTACTCCCTGCGCGGTGCACTGGTGCTCCGCGAAATCTCGTGCGACACCCGCGGGTGCCGCGAACTCAATCGGCGTGCGACCGGCTCATGGCTCTGATCGCGTGGGGCATGGGGCCCCCAAGTCTGCGTCGATGCGTGTCGCGGCGGCGCCGTTCATCGCATCACAGGCCATTATCGCACCAAGTCGCTCCGATTACGGCATCACGCCGTCGAGCGGTGTTTTCTCCGGCCTGTTCTCGCCACATCCATAGCCGTCACTGAGATACTCCACATATGAGCGAGCAGCGAACCCGCCCCGTCGTCTACGCCGTCTGGCTGATCATCGCGAGCATCATCGGCTGGTTCGCCGCCTTCCAGCTCACCGTCGAGAAGTTCGCGCTGCTGGAGAACCCGCAGGAGGCGTTGGCCTGCGACGTGAGCCCGTTCATCCAATGCAGCAAGAACCTGCAGTCGTGGCAGGGCGAGGTCTTCGGCTTCCCGAATCCGCTTCTGGGCCTGACCGGCTGGATGGCGCCGCTCGTCGTCGCCGTCGCCCTCCTCGCCGGCGCTCGTTTCCCTCGGTGGTTCTGGGCTGCCTTCGGTGCAGGCGTCACCTTCGCCTTCGGCCTCGTCTGCTGGCTGATCGGCCAGAGCCTCTACGACCTGTTCGTCCTGTGCCCCTGGTGCATGGTCACCTGGGCGGTCACGATCCCGACCTTCTTCGCCACGATGCTCCATCTGACCCGCAACGGGACCTTCACGAGCAAGGAGAGAGTACGGGAGCGCGCGGACAAGCTCATGGCCTGGGTACCGCTGGCGACGATCGTGGCGTACGCCGTGATCATCCTGCTCGCGCAGCTGCAGGGCCTCGACTTCCTCGGAGAGATGGCGAACCTCATCTTCTGAGCCCCTGCCCCTCGACGACGAAAGCCCGTCCCCCGCGAAGGAGGACGGGCTTTCGCGTGTGGTCTCAGTCGAACCAGATGCCGAGCTCGCGGGCGGCCGACTCGGGGCTGTCCGAGCCGTGCACGAGGTTCTGCTGCACCTTCAGGCCCCAGTCGCGACCGAAGTCGCCGCGGATCGTGCCCGGCGCGGCGGTGGTCGGGTCGGTGGTGCCGGCGAGCGAGCGGAAGCCCTCGATCACGCGGTTGCCCGCGAGGCGGATGGCGACCGACGGGCCCGAGAGCATGAACTCGAGCAGGGGCTCGTAGAACGGCTTTCCCTCGTGCTCGGCGTAGTGCGCGGCGAGCAGGTCGCGGTCGGGCTCCACGAGGCGGATGTCGACGAGCGCGTAGCCCTTCGCCTCGATGCGGGCGAGGATCGCGCCGGTGAGGCCGCGGGCGACGCCGTCCGGCTTGACGAGGACGAGTGTTTCTTCGGTGGCCATGTCATTCACTCTCTGTCTGAGTCTCGGTCGAGGGCTCGGCGGGACGTCGTGCGTCCAGGCGGGCCCCCATGATCGTCGCATACGCCCACATGCCGCCGAAAATCAGCACGGCGATGAGAACGGCCGGAACGAGGAATGCCGCCAGCGCGATGAGCACCTGGATCACCCAGCCCGCGGTGATCGCCCACGGCCGGGTGATCATGCCGGCCACCGCGATGCAGGCGAGTCCGACCACCGCTCCCGCGACGATCCCCCACCACGGCTCGATTCCGGCGGGGAGCGCCTTGAGTCCGAAGATCGTCAGCCCGATGAGGAACACGACGATCGCCTCGAACCCGAGCACGATCGGGGCGAGCTTCTGCACCAGCGTGCGCGGCGGGCGCGGACGGCGACGCGGAGCGGCATCCGCACTCACGCGCGCCACCCCGACTTCCAGTCCTCTTCCTCCGCGAGGGCGATCGCCTCACCGGCGAGCACCACCGATCCGGCGATGACGACCGCGCGGCGATCGGAGGATGCCGCCCACTCGCGCGCCGCGTCGGCCGCGTCGGCCAGTGAATCGTGCACGGTGGCGCGGTGGCCCGTCTGCTCGACGAGGTCGGCGATGGCATCCGCATCGCTGGCGCGATCGGAGTCCGGAGCCGTGGCGAACACGTGCGCCGCCGCCGGGGCGAGCTGCGCGATGATGCCGGCGGCATCCTTGTCGGACAGGATGCCGAGCACGACGCCCCACTCGTCGAAGTCGAAGCTGTCGTCGAGCGCCTGCACCAGCGCCTTCGCACCGTGCGGGTTGTGCGCGGCGTCGACCACCACGGTCGGAGCGATGCCGAGCAGCTGCAGGCGACCGGGCGAGGTCGCGCCCTGCAGGCCGTCGGTGATGATGTCGGCCGCGATGGGACGGGAGCCGCCGCCGATGAGCGATTCGACGGCCGCGACCGCGAGCGCGGCGTTGTGGCCCTGGTGTGCGCCGTAGATGGGGAGGTACTCCTCGACGTACTCCCCCGCGAGACCGCGGATCGTGAGCAGCTGACCGCCGACCGCGAGCTTCTGGTCGACGAGGCCGAACTCCTCGCCCTCGAAGGCGATCGTCGCGTTGCGCTCCGCAGCGACCCGCCGCAGCACCTCGGCGGCCTCGGCCGGCTGCTGCGCCGACACGACCGCGGCGCCCTCCTTGATGATGCCGGCCTTGACCTCGGCGATCTCCGCGATCGTGTTGCCGAGCCGGTCCGCGTGGTCGATGTCGATCGGAGCGAAGACGGCGACGTCGCCGTCGGCCGTGTTGGTGGAGTCCCACTCGCCGCCCATGCCCACTTCGAGCACGAGCACGTCGATCGGCGCATCCGCAGCGGCCACGAAGGCCAGCACCGTCAGCAGCTCGAAGAACGTCAGCGGCGCATCGCCCGCGGCGTCGAGCTCGGCGTCGACGATGTCGACGAAGGGCTCGATCTCGTCCCAGGCGTCGGCCACGGCCTCGTCGGCGATCGGCTCGCCGTCGATCATGATCCGCTCGGTGAATCGCTCCAGATGCGGGCTCGTGAAGAGTCCGGTGCGCAGCTCGTGCGCCCGGAGAAGGCTCTCGATCATCCGGGCCGTCGAGGTCTTGCCGTTCGTCCCCGTGATGTGCACGACCCGATACGTGCGCTGCGGGTCGTCGAGGAACGCCAGGATGCGGGCGGTGCGCTCCTTGCGCGGCTGCACCCAGCGCTCGCCCGCACGGCTCAGCAGAGCCTCGTAGACCGCGTCGGCCCGGTCGCGAGCGCTCATGATGCTGCTCCGATCCTGCTGACGGCGATGGTGAAGTCGCCGCGGTTGGCATAGGTCTCGGCGGGAATCGTTGCCGAGTGCTCAGGTGTCGACGGCACCTCGCCGTCTCCCAGCAGGACCTCGTCCTTCGCTCCGAGCTCGTAGGCGAGCGCGAGCGTCTCGCCGGCGATGTCGGCGACATCGAAAGCGGTCCGCACGGCCAGCAGGTCGTCTCCGGACGTGAACCACAGGCGAAGCGCGATGCGGTCGCTCACGTCGAACTCGGCGTTCTTGCGGGTCTCCTGAACCGCGCGGATCACGTCTCGGGCGAGACCTTCTGCCTCCAACTCCCCCGTGGTGCGGGTGTCGAGCAGCATGAACCCTCCACTCGGCACGAGGGCGAGCGCTTCGCCCTCCGGCCGCCCGGCGGTCTCGAGCGCCAGGTCGTATTCGGACGGCTCCAGCGCGATGCCACCGGCGGTCACCACCCCGTCGACCTCGGACCAGTCGCCGGCCTTGGCCGCCTTGATCACCGTCTGCACGTTCTTACCCAGACGGGGACCGGCCGCGCGGGCGTTCACGCTGAGACGGTGGGTGATGCCGTAGTCGGCAGCAGTTCCCTCCGCGAGCGGCACCAGCTCGACCGCCTTGACGTTGAGCTCTTCGCGCAGGATGTCCTCGAACTGTCCGAGCGAGGCGGCCAGCGGAGAGACGACCGTCAGACGGGCCAGCGGCAGGCGCACGCGCAGCTTCTCCTTCTTGCGGAGCGCATTGCCCACGCTGGAGAGCTCGCGAACGGCATCCATCGCGTCGCGGATGTCATCGGCGGCCGGGAACGCCTCGGCATCCGGCCAGTCCTGGAGATGCACGCTCCGACCGCCCGTGAGTCCCTGCCACACGCGCTCGCTGATCAGCGGCACGAGGGGCGCGGCGACGCGGGTGAGCGTCTCCAGCACCGTGTAGAGCGTGTCGAAGGCCTCTCGGCTCTTCGGATCGGCGGTCACGCCGACCCAGAAGCGGTCGCGCGACCGCCGGATGTACCAGTTGGTCAGCACCTCGCCGAAGTCGCGCAGACGAGCGGATGCCGTCGTCGAATCGAGCCCCTCCAGATCAGCCCGCACCTCGCGCACGAGGTCGCCGAGCCGCGCCAGGATGTAGCGGTCGAGCACGTCGGTGGAATCCGTGCGCCACGACGCCTCGTACCCGTCCGGGCCCGACGCATTGGCGTAGGTCGCGAAGAAGTACCACGAGTTCCACAGCGGCAGCAGGAACTCGCGCACGCCGGCGCGGATCCCCTCCTCCGTCACGGCGAGGTTGCCACCGCGGAGCACCGAGCTCGACATCAGGAACCAGCGCATCGCGTCGGAGCCGTCGCGGTCGAGCACCTCGCTGACGTCCGGATAGTTCCGCAGCGACTTCGACATCTTGTAGCCGTCGCTGCCGAGCACGATGCCGTGGCAGCTGACGCCGGTGAAGGCCGGGCGATCGAACAGCGCGGTGGAGAGCACGTGCATGACGTAGAACCAGCCACGGGTCTGTCCGATGTACTCGACGATGAAGTCCGCCGGTGCATGCGTGTCGAACCACTCCTGGTTCTCGAACGGGTAGTGCACCTGCGCGTAGGGCATCGACCCGGAGTCGAACCACACGTCGAAGACGTCTTCGATGCGGCGCATCGTGCTCTTGCCCGTGGGGTCGTCCGGGTTCGGCCGCGTGAGGTCGTCGATGTACGGGCGGTGCAGGTCGACCTCGCCCTCGGGGTTGCGCGGAAGCGTGCCGAAGTCGCGCTCGAGGTCTTCCAGCGAGCCGTAGGCGTCGACGCGCGGGTACTCCGGGTCGTCGCTCTTCCAGATCGGGATCGGCGAACCCCAGTAGCGGTTGCGGCTGATCGACCAGTCGCGCGCGCCCTCGAGCCACTTGCCGAACTGGCCGTGCTTCACGTTCTCGGGCACCCAGGTGATCTGCTCGTTGTTCGCGAGCATGTCGTCCTTGATGTCGGTGACCCGGATGAACCAGCTCGACACCGCCTTGTAGATCAGGGGATTCCGGCAGCGCCAGCAGTGCGGGTAGGAGTGCTCGTAGCTCTGCAGGCGCACGAGGCGCCCGTTGTCGCGGATGATGCGCACGAGCGGGGTGTTCGCCTCCATCCACAGCTCACCGGCGACATCGGTCACGTTCGGGAGGAAGCGGCCGCCGTCGTCGAGCGAGATGATCGTGGGGATGCCGGCGGCACCCGCCACCCGCTGGTCGTCCTCACCGTAGGCCGGGGCCTGGTGGACGATGCCGGTGCCGTCGCTCACCGTGACGTAGTCGTCGACGAGGATGCGCCAGGCGTTCTCCGTGCCGTAGGTCTCCTCGTCGGCGTAGTAGTCGAAGAGCCGGTCGTAGGTGACGTCCTCCAGATCGGCGCCGCGGAGAGTCGCGTCGACCGCGGCGAGCGCGTCCTCGCCACTCTCGTAGCCGAGGTCCTTCGCGTATCCGCTCAGCAGCTCGCGGGCGAGCAGGTAGCGGTGTGCGGACGCCTCGACGGCGGCATCCGTCGTTCCGGGCGTCTGATGCACGTCGGCCGCACCGGCGGGACCCGCGGGCAGCACGACGTACTCGATGGCGGGCCCCACGGCGAGCGCGAGGTTCGTCGGGAGCGTCCAGGGCGTGGTCGTCCACGCGAGGGCGCGCACGCCGGTCAGGCCGAGCGACTCGGCCTTCGCACCGGTCAGTGGGAACGTGACGGTGACCGAGGGATCCTGGCGCATCTGGTACACGTCGTCGTCCATGCGCAGCTCGTGCGCCGACAGCGGCGTCTCGTCGCGCCAGCAGTACGGGAGCACGCGGTAGCCCTCGTAGGCGAGGCCCTTGTCGTACAGGGTCTTGAACGCCCAGAGCACGCTCTCCATGTAGCCGAGGTCGAGGGTCTTGTAACCACGGTCGAAGTCGACCCAGCGGGCCTGGCGCGTGACGTAGTCCTGCCACTCGTGCGTGTACTTCAGCACCGAGGAGCGCGCCTTCTCGTTGAAGACGTCGATGCCCATGGCCTCGATCTCGGCCTTCTCGGTGATGCCGAGCTGCTTCATCGCCTCGAGCTCGGCGGGGAGACCGTGCGTGTCCCACCCGAAGACCCGGTCGACCTTGTGTCCGGTCATGGTCTGGAAGCGGGGGAACACGTCCTTCGCATACCCGGTGAGCAGGTGCCCGTAGTGCGGAAGACCGTTGGCAAACGGGGGTCCGTCGTAGAACACCCACTCGGGCGATCCTTCGCGCTGCGCGATCGAGGCGCGGAAGGTGTCGTCCTTCTCCCAGAAGTCGAGCACCTCCTCCTCGATCTGCGGGAAGCGAGGGCTCGGCGCGACAGAGGCGGCCTGGTCGGCGGCGGGTCCGAAGGAGGAACGGGGGTAGGTCATCGTGTCTCGCAGTGGTCGTCGTGGCGGATGAGCGAGGACGATCCTCGCGGACCGCGGTACCACCTCGCGTGCGCGCCTCACGGCGGGCCACTCTCACTGCGGCTGTGACGGGCCTGCCCCGCTCGGTTCTACTGGGCCCGCTCTCTCGCGAGGGAGGGCTGTTCTTCCGAGAGCTCCCCGGTGATGCCGGATCGATGCTCGTGCGTCCATTGTACGCGCGCTGCAGGCCGGGGTCAGCGCCCGTACATCTCGGAAGGGGATGTGCACCTGAGAAGGACGATCACGGCCGATCCGTCCTCGCGAGGCGCACATCCCCTCGTGCGGCGCTGATCACCGAGCGAGGTGGTGCCCCTGGGCGACCGCGCGCATGATCAGATCCTGCACCGAAGCCCAATCGAACATGACCTGGTGATAGGACACACGGATCACCCGGTATCCCCTCAGCATCAGCTGAGCATCGTGCCTGATGTCCGCCGATCGCTGAGACCCCACGTGGTGAGAACCGTCGATCTGCACCACCAGACGATCGCCGATCAACGTGTCGACTCGATGGCCTCCGATCCAGATCTGGACTCGGATGCGGAGCTTCAACCACCGGAGCCGCTCGCGCATGTACGTCTCGAGTCCGGCGTCGGAGAAGGGAATCGCACGCTCCAGCACCCGTCGCGCTTCGGTCTTCCAATGGAGTCCCCGCAATGATTCGACCGTCACCAGGTTCTTGTTGAGCGCGGATTCCCAGGTCGCGAGCGCCTGCTCGAACGGCTCGCATTGCGCGATGTGCGCCAGGACGTTCTCGATCGGATCGACGAGTGCATCCGGATGACGTGGCACAGGGCAACGACCCCGATGGAGCTTCGCTTCGAACGGAAGCTTCCGCGCGCTGTGCGGCGGTATCGCGAAATGCGGCCGGCCCCGGTGGTCGTGCACCCACAGCCCGAGTCGACTCGCCTGCGTGCGGCACGTGAGCACGACGCCGAGTCGTGCGGCCGCCACCAGCATTCTGTCGGCGTCCTTCGCCGCCAGCCATCCGCGTCTCGGTCTCGTGATGGCGCCGCTGGCGACGCCCGCTTCCGCCGTCCGTCTCCCGAATCCGTGCTCGGTGACGATCCCGGTCCGGGAAACGCCGCCGAGTCCCGCCAGAAGTGCTGTCAACTCATCCAGTCGTTTCATCCGGAGTAGCGTGCCCGGACCGACATCCGATTTCACGTCGACGAGCGCAGGATCGCCCCGGGATGTGCACAACTCGACGCTTCAGGATGCCGTGCAGCAACGGCGAAATGCCTCGCGGCCCGAGTACGCCTCGGCAGGAGAAGTGCGCGCGACAAGGTTGTTCTCGACCGACGCATCCTTTCGGAGCGCGCATGTCCTTCTCTGGCGTACACGCGTCCGCGCGGCTGTCGGCCACTCGGCATACTCTCGAACCATGGCCCGCACGACCGAATCCCCCGCCGCTCCTCGCGTCTCTCCCCCTGATCTGCCCGACCGTCTCGATCCGGCGATACCCCGTCGCAGCGCGGACCTCCTCGCTGCGAGCCTCGACCTCGCGGGCGACGCAGACCTCGCCTACGCGTCCCTCGAGCAGTGCACGATCACGGCGGATGCCGATGCCGTCGATCTGACCGGCGCGACGCTCCTCGACGTCGCGCTGACGGGTGTGCGCATCGCGTCGCTGAAGATGCGGGATGCCGGGATCCGGCGGATGCAGATCATCGGGGGCCGGATCGGCACGCTCGACCTGAGCGGGGCCCGCATCGACGAGCTCGAGCTGCGTGATCTGCGCATCGACTACCTGAACCTCGGCGCGGCGCGCGCGACCGACGTCGAGATCGCCGACTGCCGCATCCGCACCATCGACATCCCGCAGGCCGAGCTCACCCGCGTGCGCTTCAGCGCGACCTCCGGCGACGAGGTCGACCCCCGCGGCATGCGCGCGACCGACGTCGATCTCCGCGGGCTCGACGCCCTGTCCTACCTCGATGCGAACAGCCTCCGCGGCACGACGCTCACCGGCTTCCAGGTGCAGCAGCTCGCTCCGGTCATCGCTGCCGGCCTGGGGATCCAGATCAAGGAGTGACGGAGGCGCTCGCGTCGAGCAGCTCCCTGGTGAACGGATGCTGCGGCGTCGAGAACACCTCGCCCGTCGCACCCTGCTCGACGATGCTTCCGTCCTGCATCACCAGGATGTCGTCGGCGACCGCGCCGACCACGTCGAGGTCGTGCGACACGAGGATCATCGTGAGTCCCCGCTCCTGCTGCAGCCGGGTGAGAAGGCGGAGGATGCGCTCGCGCACCGACGGGTCGAGCGCCGAGACGGGCTCGTCCAACACGAGCACCTCGGGGTCGGCGGCGAGCGCGCGGGCGATCGCCGCCCGTTGACGCTGTCCGCCGGACAAGGCAGCCGGACGCCGGGCGGCAAGGGCAGGATCGAGATCGACTTCGGCGAGGAGGGCGGCGACCCTGGCCGTCCGCTGAGCGCGCGGCACCCCACCCGCTTCGAGGGCCTCGCGCAGGGACCGGCCGACCGTCCAGCGCGGATCGAACGCCCCGAGCGGGTTCTGGTGCACCAGCTGCACTCTCCTGTCTCCGGTCCAGCGCAGCCCACCCGTGTCGGGCTTCTCGACGCCGACGATCATCCGCGCGAGGGTCGTCTTGCCGGAGCCCGACTCCCCCACGATCCCCAGCGTCCGCCCCTCGGCGACGGAGAACGAGGCATCGACCACCGCGGCCGTCTCGCCGAAGCTCTTCGATGCCTCGACGACGGTGAGCACCGGTGAGGCCGCGAACGACGACGACAAGCGCGGTTCGTGCATGGTCGCGGCGATGAGCTGCCGGGTGTACTCGTGCTGCGGATTCTCCAGGACGTCGGCGACCGGCCCGGTCTCGACGACCTCCCCGTGACGCATCACCAGCACCCGGTCGGCGAGCCGGCGGACGGCGGCGAAGTCGTGGCTGATGAACAGGACCCCCGTACCCGAGTCGGCGATCTCACGCAGCAGCCCGAGGATGCGCGCCTGCACCGTCGCGTCGAGCGCCGTCGTGGGCTCATCCGCGACCAGAATGACCGGGTCCGCGGCGATGGCAGACGCGATCAGCGCGCGCTGCCGCAGCCCACCGGACAGCTCGTGCGGGTACTGCCGGACCCGCCGCTCCCCATCCGGCATCCACACCCGCGTCAGAAGGTCCCGCACCCGCGCCGCGAGTGCCGCGCGACCGCGGACGCGGCCGTGCAGGCGCAGAGGCTCGGCGATCTCCGCCCCGATGCGGCGCAGCGGGTCGAGCGACACCAGGGCATCCTGCGAGACGAGTGCGATCCGCGCCCCGCGCAGCGACCGCCACTCCCGTTCGCCGAAGGCCGCGGCATCCGTTCCGTCGATCACGAGCCCGTCGACGGTGACGTCGGCGCCGGACGGTGTCAGACCGATAACGGCACGGGCTGTGAGCGACTTCCCGGCGCCGGACTCGCCCACGATCGCGACGCACTCGCCCGGTGCCACCGAGAAGGAGACGCCGTCCACGACCGTCGCTCCGTCGAACGCGATCTGCAGTCCCTGCACCTCGAGCAGCGTGGTCATGACACCCGTCCCTCTCCCCGTGCGCGCAGGATCCGCCCGACGACGGTCGCCGAGACCACCGTGAGCGTGATCGCGATGCCGGGGAAGACCGAGATCCACCACGCCTGACCGAGCACGTTGCGGCCGCCGGCGAGCATGAGCCCCCACTCCGGTGTCGGCTCGGACGGCCCGAGCCCGAGGAAGCTCAGGCCCGCGGCGGCGAGAATGCTCGACCCGATGCCGATCGTCGCGAGCACGCTCAGAGAACCCAGCACTCCCGGGGCGACATGCCGCACGAAGGCGCGCGCCGGCGCCACCCCGAGGATGCGCGCGGCCTCGACATGCTCCGCGACTCTCAGCGTGCGCGTCTGCACCCGGGCGAGGCGGATGTACACGGGGCCGGCGGCGAGCGTCACGGCGATCGCGATGTTGACCGGTCCTGGCCCGAGCACGGCGACGACGACGAGTGCCACCAGGAACTCCGGGAACGCCATGAGCACGTCATTGATCCGCATCATCGCGGCATCGATGCCGCGCGGGGCGAGACCGGCGAGAGAGCCGAGCACCAGACCGCCGACGAGGGCGATGCCGGTGGCGAGCAGCCCGATGCCGAGCGAGCGGCCGGCTCCGTACACGACCCGCGAATAGACGTCGCGTCCGCTCTGATCGGTGCCGAAGAGGTGCTCGCCCCCCGGCGACAGGAGCGCCGAGCGCACATCGGTCTGCAGCGGATCGTGGGTCGCCAGCACCGAGGGCCAGAGGGCCGCGAACACGATCAGTGCCAGCACGCCGACCGCGACGCCCAGCAGCACCCGCTGCGCGAGCCTCATCGGATGCCGCCAGGACGAGAGACCGTCACCCGGGGGTCGATCAGCGGATGCAGCAGCTCCACGACGAGGTTCACGGCGACGAACACCACGGCACTCAGCAGGATGATCCCCGTGATGACGGGCAGGTCGCGGTCGCTGATCGCGGCGAGCGTGACACGGCCGAGTCCGGGGCGCGCGAACACGGTCTCGACGAGCACCGCCCCGCCCAGCACTGAGCCGGTCAGGTAGGCGGCGAGGGTGATCGCGTTGGCGGCCCCGTGCCGCAGGCCGTGCCGCAACGTGAACCAGGTGGGACCGGCACCGCGCGCACGCACGGTCTCGGCGAACGGCATCCGCTCCGCCTGCACGAGCCCGTCCCGGAGCACCTGGCTGAGGAGAGCCGCGACCGGGAGCGCCAGCGTGATCGCCGGGAGCACGATGGTGGCGGGGTTACGCGCCCCCGACACAGGGAACCAGCCCAACCCGAACGCGAAGACGCTCAGCAGGATCAGTCCGATCCAGAACACCGGAGACGACAGCACCACGAGCTCGATGCCGGCCGCCACGGCTCGACCCGCCTGACCCCGCACGAACACCGCCACGGCCAGAGCCAGCACCACCGCGAGCAGGAGCGCGAGCGCCGAGAGCTGCAAGGTCGCGCCGAGCTGCCGGCCGATGACCTCGGTCACCGGCATCCGCAGCTGGTACGACTCCCCGAGGTCGCCGCGAGCCAGCTGGCCGATGTACGTCAGGTACTGCTCGAACGGCGGGCGATCGAGACCCAGGTCGCTCCGGATGCCGTCCTTCACCGCCTCGCTCACCTGCGCCTGCGGTCCGAGCATCACGGACACGGGGTCTCCCGGGATCACCCGGAAGGCGAGGAACGCGACCGTCGCCGCGCCCCAGAGGACGATGACGACGGATGCCACGAGGCCGGCGACACGGAGCAGCGCAGCCTTCACCGCTATCCCTTTCCGGTTCCTGAGCGAGGAGCCCTTCGTCTCGCTTCGCTCGCTCAGGAACCGCGGAGCGACGAGACGAAGGGTCGATCAGCCGACGCTCACATCGTAGAACAGCGGCCGACCGTACAGGTCGTAGTCGAGTCCCTTCACGCGCTCGCCGACCGCGGTGATCGCGGACGGGCTGTAGAGCGGCACGATCGCGGTGTAGGTGGCGTTCCACTCCTGCAGCTGCGTGTAGATCGCATCGCGCGCGCTCTGATCGCTCGAAGCGACGGCCTCATCGAGGAGCGTGTCGATCTCGGGATCGGACACCTGAGCGGCGTTCTGGAAGCCGTCGGTGTGCAGGTGGCTGCGCAGCAGGTCGGGATCGACGCCCGAGAAGCCCCAGTCGGTGAGGTCGAACGTCTTCGGACCGTACTGCTCGTTGTACGCACCCGGTTCGAGGACCTCGCGCTTCACATCGAACCCGATCTCCTTGAGGTCGGACTGGATGGCGTTGGCCAGCGCCGCGCGGTCGTCGGGCACGGGCGTGTAGGCGATCCAGCGCACCGAGAGCGGCTGACCGTCCTTGGTGCGGATGCCGTCGGCGTTCCGCTCCGTCCAGCCGGCCTCGTCGAGAAGGGTGTTGGCCGCGTCCTGATCGAACGGCCAGCTCTTCTCGAGCGACGCGTCGTATCCCGGGGTGGTCGATCCCAGGATGCTCCATGCACGCGGGAACTGGCCGAAGAAGATCTCCTTGACGGCCGGGTCGATGTCGATGCCGCGGGCGAACGCCTGCCGCACCTTCTCGTCGGCGAAGACGCCGTACTTCTGGTTGAGGTACAGCGAGTAGGGCAGACCGGGGTATTCGACCGAGTCGACCGTGATGCCGTCGCCGAGGTCCTTCGCGAGGTTCGGCGGGATGTTGCTGGCGAGATCGGCCTCGCCGCTCTCGACGACGCCCGCGCGGACGGATGCCTCGGGCTGGATCTCGACCCGGAGCGTCTCGAACTTCGGCGCCTTCTCGTCGTGCGGCCCCCAGGCGTAGTCGTCGTTGCGCGTGTAGACGATCTCCTGGTCGGGGGTGTACTCGGTCAGCACGAACGGTCCGGTGCCGACGGTGATGTCCGGGCCGCCCGCCTTCAGCTGATCGCCCGACTCCTCCAGCACCGCCGGCGAGTAGAAGCCGAGCTGCGGGGTGCTCGCGGCCTGCAGGAAGGGCGCGTACGGCTGGGTGAAGCTGACCTTGACGGTGTGGTCGTCCACGACCTCGGTGCCCGCGTAGAAGTCGGCGCCCAGCATGCTCGCCGCCTGCGCGGACGCGGTCTCCGGATCGACGATGCGGTCGAAGTTCGCCTTGACCGCGGCCGCGTCGAACGGCTCGCCGTCGGTGAAGGTCACGTCGTCGCGCAGCGTGAAGGTGTACTCGGTGCTGTCGGCCGACACCTCCCAGTCCTTCGCGAGCCACGGCGAGAACGATCCGTCGTCCTCCTGGAAGACGAGGGAGTCGAGGACGGCGCGCTGCACCATGCCCGAGACGTCGAGCTGGCTGATCTGCGGGTCCATGTGGCCTGCCGAGAGGTTGGCGCCCTCGATGGACCAGACGAGCTCGCCGCCGTCTCCGTCGTCCTGGCCGGCGGGCCCGGCGCAGGCGCTGAGCACGAGGGCGGTGGCGGCAGCGAGTGCGGCGAAGGGCAGAACACGGCGCGCGGGATGTGCGGGCATGACGATTCCTCAGGACGAACGGGTCGGGATGCCTCAAGTCTATGGCCGATTGTTGGACCGGGTCGATCTGCTCCGACATCCACGGTCATCGCCGCTCGGTAGACTGTCGTGCACAACCCACACTCAGGCACGCTCACACAGTGCCGCATACATCGCGCAAGGAGACCGTCATGTCTATTCCCGACAAGCCCGCACTCGAAGGTCTCGAAGCGAAGTGGGACGCCGCGTGGGCGGAACAGGGCACGTACCTGTTCGACCGCCTCCGCGCGGCTGAGGCCGGACGCGAGGGTGTCTACTCGATCGACACCCCGCCGCCCACGGCATCCGGAAGCCTGCACATCGGCCACGTGTTCTCGTACACGCACACCGACGTCAAGGCGCGCTACGAGCGCATGCGCGGCAAGACGGTGTTCTACCCGATGGGCTGGGACGACAACGGCCTCCCGACCGAGCGTCGCGTGCAGAACTACTACGGCGTGCGCTGCGACCCGTCGCTCCCCTACACCGCCGACTTCACGCCGCCGTTCGAGGGCGGCGACAACAAGTCGAGCCGCGCCGCCGACCAGCAGCCGATCAGCCGCCGCAACTTCATCGAGCTGTGCGAGCGCCTCACCATCGAGGACGAGAAGCAGTTCGAAGCGCTGTTCCGCCAGCTCGGCCTCAGCGTCGACTGGACCCAGACCTACCGCACCATCTCCGACGACACGATCCGCCAGAGCCAGCTCGCATTCCTGCGCAACATCGAACGCGGCGAGGCCTACCAGGCTCTGGCCCCCACGCTCTGGGACGTCGACTTCCGCTCCGCCATCGCACAGGCCGAGCTCGAGGACCGCGACCAGCCGGCGGCCTACCACACGATCGAGTTCCCCTTCGCGGACGGGTCCGGCTCCATCGCGGTCGACACCACGCGTCCTGAGCTGCTCCCCGCGTGCATCGCGATCGTGACGCACCCGGAGGGCCCGCACAAGCACCTCATCGGCACGAAGGTGCGCACACCCTTCTTCGGCGCCGAGATAGAGATCCACGGCCACCACCTCGCCCAGCCCGACAAGGGCACGGGAGCGGCGATGGTCTGCACCTTCGGCGACGTGACCGACATCATCTGGTGGCGCGAGCTGCGCACCACCACCGGCGAGTCCCTGCCGAACATGACCACGATCGGCCTCGACGGCCGCTTCCTGCCCGAGGCGCCGGCATCCGTCGCCGACGCGGACGCCACCGCCTGGTACGCCGAGAACATGGGCGGGAAGACGGTCTTCAGCGCCCGCAAGGCACTCGTCGAGAAGCTGCAGGAGACCGGCGACATGACCGCCGTCGGCAAGCCGTTCACTCACGCGGTGAAGTTCTTCGAGAAGGGCGATCGCCCGCTCGAGATCGTGTCGACGCGCCAGTGGTACATCCGCAACGGCGCGCGCGACGGCGAGCTTCGCGACCAGCTCATCGCCCATGGAAACGAACTGGCCTGGCACCCCGACTTCATGCGCGTGCGCTACGAGAACTGGGTGGGCGGGCTCACGGGCGACTGGCTCGTGTCGCGTCAGCGCTTCTTCGGTGTGCCGATCCCGCTCTGGTACGCGCTCGACGAGAACGGGGAGCGCGATTACGATCGCGTGCTGGCACCGGATGCCGCGTCGCTCCCGATCGATCCGACCACCGACGTGCCCGCGGGTTACACCGAGGAGCAGCGCGGCGTGGCCGGCGGATTCGACGCCGAGGCCGACATCCTCGACACCTGGGCGACCTCGTCGCTCACCCCGCAGCTGGCCGGCGGCTGGCAGCGCGACGAAGAGCTGTGGCAGCTCACGGCGCCGTTCGACCTGCGCCCGCAGGGTCAGGACATCATCCGCACCTGGCTGTTCTCGACCATGCTGCGCTCCACGCTCGAGGATTCCCGCGCCCCGTGGCGCAACGCCGCCATCTCCGGCTTCATCGTCGATCCCGACCGCAAGAAGATGTCGAAGTCGAAGGGCAACGTCGTCACGCCCGCCGATGTGCTCGACAACCACGGATCGGATGCCGTGCGCTACTGGGCCGCATCGAGCCGTCTCGGCATGGACGCCGCCTTCGACCCGCAGAACCCGACGCAGGTGAAGATCGGTCGTCGCCTGGCGATCAAGGTGCTCAACGCGGCGAAGTTCGTCCTGCCGTTCCCGGTGCCCGAGGGCGCACAGGTCACGCACGCCCTGGACGCGTCGATGCTCGCGGCGCTCGACGGCGTGGTCGTCGAAGCCACGAAGGCCTTCGACCGGTATGACGCCGCCCGCGCGCTCGAGCTCACCGAGGGGTTCTTCTGGACCTTCTGCGACGACTACCTGGAGCTCGTCAAGGAGCGCGCCTACGACCAGACCGACGTGGGTCAGGCATCTGCCGCCCTGTCGCTGCGTCTGGCGCTGTCCACGCTGCTGCGGCTGCTCGCCCCGGTGATCTCCTTCGCCACGGAGGAGGTCTGGTCCTGGTTCGAAGAGGGCTCCGTGCACACGGCCTCCTGGCCCGAGCCGCTCGGATTCGAGGGTGACCCGGCGGTGCTCTCCGTGGCCAGCGAGGCCCTCATCGGCATCCGCCGGGCGAAGACCGAGGCGAAGGCCTCCCAGAAGACTCCGGTCTCGCGCGCGGTGATCGCTGCTCCTGCTGCGAAGCTCGACGCGCTGCGTGCCGCTGCCGACGATCTCCGGGCCGTCGGCCGGATCGCCGAGCTCGAGTTCACCGAGGCGGAGGAGTTCGCGGTCGTCGCGATCGAGCTCGCCCCGGTCGAGGAGGCCTGATGCAGCTGGGCACGCGCTGGGCGACCGGCTCCGAACCGCCCGCCTCCGTCCCGGCGGCGTTGCGTCCTGCCATCGCTGAGGTCGAGGCTCGCGACCTGACCGGCCACTGGACCCTGACCTGGCTCGAGGGCCGTGCGGTCGCCGAGCTCGATGCGGGCTGGGAAGTCGTCCAGACGGCATCCGGCGACGTGGTCGCCCGCCCGTTCCAGGACTGAGCGCCGCTGCCTGACCCCCGGGCGCTTCAGCGCCGCGGGAGCCCCATCTGCGCCAGCGCGTGGTCGAGGGCCCGGGGGTCCTGCTTCCGCGCCTGCTGCTCGCGGAGCATGTCGAGCGCGATGTCTCGGCGCTCTGCCCGGGCGGCGATCCGACGGTCGACATGTCGGGAGAGTCCGAGAGCTGCGCGCTGGAGGATCCGCTCGAAGGCCGTGGGCGTCGCGAGTCGAAGCGTTGCGGTGGTCATGATCCCTCCTCGGGACTGGTCTGGCGGGAGTCGATCTTCGGCAGATCGAAGATGTCGGTGCGGAGAGACACCCGGCGCACGTCGGGGCCGGTCTGTCCGCGGAAGCGCGCGATGGCGCTCTCGAGAAATGCCTCGACCTCTTCCCTGAGCTCCATCACCTGCGCCGCCGTCATGTCGAGGTGGGTCGTCGCGGTCATGCCGACGTCGCGCCACTCCTCCGGCTCCTGGGACTGCGGGCGGTTGAGGTAGGCCATCAGCGTCTCGTGGCGCAGGCGGAAGAACTCCGACGTGACGATCTGCGCGGCCGCGCGGTTGGCAGGAGACATCGTGTCATCCGGCCCCGGCATGTCGATCCGCCCCTTGGGCCGCTCCCACCATCGCTCGCGGGCGGTGCCGCGGCCCTCGACTTCGCGGATGAGATCGTGTGCGGCGAGGGCGCGCAGGTGGTAGCTCGTCGAACCCGACGTCTCACCGACCAGTGCAGCGAGCGAGCTGGCCGTCTGCGGCCCCTGCGATGCGAGCAGATCGAAGATCCGCACCCGCAGCGGATGCGCGAGTGCCTTGAGCGCCCCCGAGTCGAGGGTCCGGATCTGCGTGTTCTCCGTCATGCATGCAAAGATACTCTTGCAAAGAATTCTTTGCAAGTTTTTCTTTGCAAGGTTTCCTTTGTATCTCTGTGGGCCTTCCGGACCTCAGCCGACCGTGCCCCGCGCTGCGACGAATGCGGCGACGCAACGCTCGATCTGCTCCGCCGTATGCGCTGCCGACAGCTGCACGCGGATGCGGGCCAGCCCGCGCGGAACCACCGGGAAGCTGAACGCGGTCACGTAGATCCCCTGGGCCTGCATCTCGTTCGCGATCTTCGCCGTCTTCGCGGCATCGCCGAACATCACCGGAACGATCGGGTGCTCCCCCGGCAGCAGGTCGAAGCCCTCCGCCGTCATCCGCTCGCGGAACAGCGCGGCGTTCTCGCGCAGCTGGGCGCGCAGGTCGGCAGACCCCTCGACGAGATCGAGAGCGGTCAGCGTGCCGGCGACGATCGCAGGCGCGAGAGTGTTGGAGAACAGGTAGGGCCGCGACCGCTGACGCAGAAGGGCGACGATCTCGGCGTGCGAGGCGACGTATCCCCCGGACGCGCCGCCGAGCGCCTTGCCGAACGTGCCGGTGTAGATGTCGACGCGGTCCGCGACCCCGCAGAACTCGGGGGTGCCGCGTCCGTTCTCTCCGACGAAGCCGACTGCGTGCGAGTCGTCGACGAAGACGAGCGCGTCGTAGCGCTCGGCCAGGTCGCAGATCTCGGCGAGCGGAGCGATGTAGCCGTCCATCGAGAAGACACCGTCCGTCACGACCACGCGGAAGCGGGCATCCGACGCGGAACGCAACTGCTCCTCGAGATCCGCCATGTCGCGGTTGCGGTAGCGCAGCCGCCGGGCCTTCGACAGGCGGATGCCGTCGATGATCGACGCGTGGTTCAGCTCGTCGGAGATGATCGCGTCCTCGGCGCCGAACAGCGTCTCGAACACGCCGCCGTTCGCGTCGAAGCACGACGAGTACAGGATCGCCGCCTCCGTGCCGAGGAAGCCGGAGAGACGTCGCTCCAGTTCCAGGTGCTGCTCCTGCGTGCCGCAGATGAAGCGCACGCTGGCGAGGCCGTACCCCCACTCCTGCAGAGCGGAGGTGGCGGCATCCAGGATCCTGGGGTCGTCGGCGAGGCCCAGGTAGTTGTTCGCGCAGAAGTTCAGCACCTCTGCGCCGTCCGCCGTGATCTCGGCACTCTGCGGACCGCGGATTCCGCGCTCGTGCTTCGTGAGCCCGGCCTCCTCGATTCCGGCGAGCTCCGCTTCCACATGATTCTGGAATGTCCCGTACATCACAGCTCCGTCCAATCGAGGATGATCTTGCCCGTTCCTGCCGACTCCGCCGCGGCGAAGCCCCGCTCCCAGTCGCGCGCCGGGATCACGTCGGCGATCACGCGGCCGATCGCGTCCCGCAGAGGTGCGCTGGTCTGCAGCATCGCCCCCATCGCGTTCCAGGTCTCGAACATCTCGCGACCGTAGATGCCCTTGATCGTGAGCATGTGCGTCACGATCTTGCCCCAGTCGACCTCGAAGCCCGAGCTCGGCAGCCCCAGCATCGCGATGCGACCGCCGTGGTTCATGTTGTCGATCATCGCCGGAAGAGCGGATGCCGAGCCGCTCATCTCGAAGCCGATATCGAAGCCCTCGCGGAGTCCGAGCACGCGCTGCGCATCGCGGATGTCGCGCACCGAGACGTCGACGACCTCGTCGGCGCCCATCAGACGGGCCATCTCCAGGCGCGGGGCGCTGACGTCGGTGGCCGTGATGAAGCGTGCTCCGGCATGCCGGGCGACGGCGATCGCCATCAGTCCGATCGGTCCGCATCCGGTGACGAGCACGTCCTCTCCGACGAGCGGGAACGTGAGCGCGGTGTGCACGGCGTTGCCGAGCGGGTCGAAGATGGCACCCAGCTCCGGGCTCACCTCGGCATGATGGACCCAGACATTCGTGGCGGGCAGGGAGAGGTACTCGGCGAAGGCGCCGTCGCGCTGCAGGCCCAGGCCGACCGTGCGGATGCACATCTGTCGGCGCCCGGCTCGGCAGTTCCGGCACGTGCCGCACACGATGTGCCCCTCGCCGGAGACGCGGTCTCCGACGGCGATGTCGTGCACGAGCGGCCCGACCTCGACGACCTCTCCGTAGAACTCGTGCCCGGGGATGAGCGGCGCCTCGATCGCCGATGCCGCCCAGTCGTCCCAACGGAGGATGTGCAGGTCGGTGCCGCAGATGCCGGTGCGGAGCACCCGGATGATCACCTCGTCCGCGCCGGCGACAGGATCGGGGCGTTCCACGAGATCGAGACCTGCACCGCGTGCGCCTTTGAACAGTGCCTTCATGGTTCTGATCCCACCTCATCCGACCATGAAGAACAATCGCCACCTTCTGCAGTGGTGTTGTAGCCGTCACTAAACTGATCGGGTGGAACTCCATCAGTTGCAGATACTGCGCGAGCTGCGTGCGCTCGGAAGCGTCACCGCCGTGGCCGAGGCCCTGCGTGTGACCCCCTCGGCGGTGTCGCAGCACCTGTCCGCGCTGCAGCGCGGCTTCCGTACGCCGCTCACGCGCAGAGAAGGCAGGACACTCGTGCTCACCCCCGCCGGGGAGGTGCTCGCTGCCGCCGGGGCCGAGGCGATCGATGCGATGGCGGCGGCGAGGAACGCGCTCGACGAGTTCGAGACCACGGTGACCGGTGTCGTGAGCCTCAGCGGGTTCCACAGCGTCGGTCAGGCCCTGTTCGGGCCGCTGCTGCGCGAGCTCTCCGCGACGCCCGACGCCCCGACCGTCCAGCTGACCGACGAAGACGTCGCGCAGAGCGAGTTCCCCGGCCTCACATCCCGCTACGATCTCGTGCTGGCGCACCGGATGGAGCATTCGGATCCGTGGCCCGCGCAGGGCGTGCGCAGTCTGACACTCGTCCGCGAGCCGCTCGACGTCGCCGTTCCGGCATCCCACCCGCTCGCGTCCCGTACGAGCCTCGCTCCGCGCGACGTCGCCGGCGAGCGGTGGGTGACCAGTCGCGTCGGGTACTCCCCCGACGACGTGCTGCGTGCCGTGTCGGCGGTCGCGAGACGTCCCATCGAGGTGCATCACCGCATCAACGACTATGGCGCCGTCTCCGCCGTCGTCGCGGCGGGCGGCGTGCTCGGGATGCTGCCCCGGTTCACGTCCCGAGGAGTCGATGACCGCGACATCGTCCGCGTTCCGCTGCGGGGCGTCAGCACCCATCGGATGATCGACCTGCTCGCCCGGCCCGAGAACCTGCGGCGTCGATCGGTCCGACTCACCGTCGATGCGCTGCAGCGGGTGATGACGCGCCTGAGCGAATCCCCGACCTGATCGCGGCAGCCTCCGATGGCTAGGCTCGGAGCATGACCGACGCCTCGAACCCGCTCCTCCAGCCGTCCTCGCTCCCCTACGGCCTCCCGGACTACAGCGCGATCCGTCCCGAGCACTATCTGCCGGCCTTTCGGGCGGCTTTCGAGGAGCACCTCCGCGAGGTCTCCCGGATCACGATGGTGCGCTCGATGCCGACCTTCGAGAACACCATCGAGGCCCTCGAGCGCTCGGGCGAACTGCTCGATCGGGTGTCGCACGCGTTCTACACCGTCAGCTCCGCAGACGCGACTCCCGCGATCCAGGCCGTCGACGAGCACCTCGCTCCCCTGATGGCCGCCCACCAGGATGCTGTCGCTCTGGACAGTGCGCTGTACTGGCGGGTGCAGCAGGTCCACGATCAGCTCGATCATCTCGACCTCGACGCCGAGCAGCGATACCTCGTGGAACGCCACCATCGTGAGATGACTCACGCCGGCGCGGCGCTCGACGACGAGGCCAAGGCCCGCCTCACGCTCCTCAACCAGCAGCTCTCCACCCTCAGCAACACGTTCGAGCGGAACCTGCTGAACGACACGAACGACCTGGCCGTGGTGTTCGACTCGGCGGCCGAGCTCGAGGGCCTGAGCGCGGGCGAGCTCTCCGCGGCGGCGCGCGCGGCAGAGGATCGCGGGCTGCAGGGCAAGCTCCTGATCGCCCTGCCGCTCTTCACCGGTCACCCGTATCTGGCCCAGCTGCGCGATCGGGAGTCGCGGCGGCGCATCCTGGCAGCATCCCGGGCACGCGCCTCGAGGGACAACGCGAACGACAACCGTCCGGTGCTCGTCGAGATCGTCCGCCTCCGCGCGGAGCGCGCTCGGCTGCTCGGGTACTCGTCGCATGCCGCCTACGTCACCGCCGATGAGACCGCCGGGAGCCCGGAGGCCGTCGAGCGGATGCTGCGCCAGCTCGCTGCCCCCGCTGCACGCAACGCCAGGGCGGAGCGCGAGGCGCTCCAGGCGATCGTCGATGAGACCGAGAAGGCACCGTTCCCGATCGAGGCGCACGACTGGGCGTACTACACCGAGAAGGTCCGCAGCGCCCGCTACGACATCGATTCCGGTGCCCTCCGCCCGTGGTTCGAGGCGGAGCGAGTGCTGCAGGACGGCGTCTTCTTCGCCGCCACCCGGCTCTACGGGGTGACGTTCACCGAACGGGTCGACCTCGTCGCCTACCACCCCGGTGCGCGCGTGTTCGAGGTCAGCAACGCCGATGGCAGCCGCCTCGGCCTGTACATCCTCGACCTCTACACCCGCGACTCGAAGCGCGGCGGGGCCTGGATGAATCCGATCGTCAGCCAGTCGCGCCTGCGGGGAACGGCCCCGGTCGTCGTCAACAACCTGAACGTGCCTCTTCCCGGCGACGGAGAGCCGACACTGCTCACACTCGATGAGGTCACGACGCTGTTCCACGAGTTCGGGCACGCACTGCACGGACTCTTCGCCGAGGTCACCTACCCGCATTTCGCCGGCACCAACGTGTTCCGGGACTTCGTCGAGTTCCCGAGCCAGGTGAACGAGATGTGGATCCTGTGGCCCGAGGTCCTCGACAACTACGCCCGGCACTTCGAGACCGGGGAGCCGCTCGATCCCGCGATCGTGGAACGTCTGCGCGCGACCGAGACGTTCGATCAGGGGCATGCCACGAGCGAGTATCTGGCTGCCGCCTGGCTGGATCAGGCATGGCACCGGATCGACACGCACACGGAGATCGACGACGTGCCCGCCTTCGAGGCAGCGGCTCTGGCCGACATCGGTCTCGACGAACCGGCGGTCCCCACGCGGTACTCGTCGACCTACTTCGCGCACGTGTTCTCGGGCGGATACAGCGCCGGGTACTACTCCTACATCTGGAGCGAGGTGCTCGACGCCGACACGGTCGACTGGTTCCGCGAGAACGACGGCCTCACGCGCGAGAACGGCGACCGTTTCCGGGATCGGCTCCTCGGCGTCGGCGGATCGAAGGACCCGCTCGAGGCCTACCGCGACTTCCGAGGACGCGACGCCGAGATCGCGCCTCTTCTGAAGCGACGCGGCCTCGAGGCCTGAGGCGACACGTCACTCAGTACTGATCCGCGTCACGCGCTCTTGCGCTTGCGCTCCATCACGATGGTGGGCGGCGCACCCTCGTCGACGGCGGCGCGGGTCACGATGACCTTCGCGACGTCTTCGGCGGACGGGATCTCGAACATGATCGGACCGAGCACGTCTTCGAGGATCGCACGGAGCCCACGGGCACCCGTCTTCCGTTCGACGGCGAGGTCGGCGATCGAGCGCAGGGCCTCTTCGTCGAACTCGAGCTGGACGCCGTCGAGCTCGAACATGCGCTGGTACTGCTTCACGAGGGCGTTGCGGGGACCGGTGAGGATCTCCATCAGCGCATCCTGATCCAGCGGCGACACGTTCGTGACGACGGGCAGACGACCGATGAACTCGGGGATCAGTCCGAACTTGTGCAGGTCTTCCGGCAGCACCTCGCTGAAGAGGTCGAGATCCTTGGTCTTGTCGTGGAGCGGAGCGCCGAACCCGACACCGTGCTTGCCGACCCGCGACGAGACGATGTCTTCGAGACCGGCGAACGCTCCGGCGACGATGAACAGCACATTCGTCGTGTCGATCTGAAGGAACTCCTGATGCGGGTGCTTGCGCCCGCCCTGCGGCGGGACCGAGGCGACCGTGCCCTCGATGATCTTCAGCAGCGCCTGCTGCACGCCCTCACCCGACACGTCGCGCGTGATCGACGGGTTCTCGGCCTTGCGGGCGATCTTGTCGACCTCGTCGATGTAGATGATGCCCTGCTCGGCGCGCTTGACGTCGTAGTCGGCGGCCTGGATCAGCTTGAGCAGGATGTTCTCGACGTCTTCACCGACGTACCCGGCCTCGGTGAGCGCCGTGGCGTCGGCGACCGCGAACGGCACATTGAGGCGCTTCGCGAGCGTCTGCGCGAGGTACGTCTTGCCGCAGCCCGTCGGTCCGATGAGGAGAATATTGCTCTTCGCGATCTCCACCTCTTCGGCCTTCTGCTCGGCCGTCTGCAGAGTGCCGTGCGCGCGGACGCGCTTGTAGTGGTTGTACACGGCGACGGCCAGAGCGCGCTTCGCAGGCTCCTGGCCGACCACATACTCCTCGAGGAACGAGAAGATCTCGCGCGGCTTCGGCAGCTCGAACTCGGCGACGCCTTCGGCGGACGACTCCGCCATGCGCTCCTCGATGATCTCGTTGCACAGCTCGACGCACTCGTCGCAGATGTACACACCGGGGCCAGCGATGAGCTGCTGCACCTGCTTCTGGCTCTTTCCGCAGAACGAGCACTTGAACAGGTCAGCGCTTTCACCGATACGGGCCATGCGCGTCCTCCTATGGGGGATCCAGAGATCGTCCTTCGAGCCTAACCTCTGCGTGCGACACAGGGCCGCATTGGCGCGTACCGGTCTGGCAACGAGCCGGAACGGCAAGAGGCCGGGTGCGCAGTCGCCTGCGCACCCGGCCTCCGATGGTCTCGGTTCAGACCATGCTCTTCGTGTGCCAGACGGTTATGACGGGCTCGGCTCGCTCGTCATCCGCGACATCATCGCGGGTAGCACGACGTCTACGATCAGGTCGGTGAGTTCAACCGCCAACTGACGTCGGCGAGTACCACGATTGTCTAGCTCCCACCAATGATGGTCGCCGTCGATCAGTTGCCCTGCGCGCACCTGCCAGAACTGGCCAGCGCGCCCATAGTGAGTATTCGGAGAAGGTTTGGCTGGATACTGCCTCTCCACACGCTCCGCGTTCCACACCGCCTTGGGGATGACCTGAACGTTGATCGTCAGTTTCGAGAGCGTGCTGGTGCTCGCGGTGGACGTCTGAAAACCGATTTGGGCGAACCAATCCGGGTCCGGAATCGCGAATGACCGCTCTGTTCCGCGGAAGCCCGCGGCACGGAGGATCGGAGCGATATCCTCACGGAGCAGACATCGAACCTGGTCCTGAGCAGTCGTCATCGGAGCGTCCTCCAACTCATATCAAACAAGACTCTTCGTGTGCCACACCGTCTTGACCTCGGTGAAGGCACCGATGCGCTCGGGCGAGGCGACGACCTCTCCCGGTGCGATCACGCGCTTCAGCGTCTCCGCCGCGGCGATCTGCATGTCGACCCAGTCCAGGTCGCCGGCACCCGCGAGGTCGAGCGCATTCACATCCTGGTGCGAGGCGAGCCACGGAGCGACCTCCGCCGGCGACCCGGTGAGCACGTTGACGACTCCCCCGGGCACGTCGCTCGTCGCCAGCACCTCGGCGAGGCTGATCGCAGACAGCGGATGCTGCTCGCTGGCGATCACGACGACGGTGTTCCCGGCGACCAGCGCCGGGGCGACCACCGAGACGAGCCCGAGGAGCGCGGAGTCCTGCGGCGCCACGATCGCGACGACGCCGGTCGGCTCCGGCACGGAGATGTTGAAGTACGGTCCTGACACGGGGTTCGCGTTGCCCGCGACCTGCGCGTACTTGTCGCACCACCCGGCGTACCAGACCCAGAGGTCGATCGCCGCGTCGACCTGCGCGGCGGCCGCGGAGGACGAGCCGCCCTCCTGCGACACGATCTCGTCGATGAACTGCGCACGACGGCCCTCGAGCACCTCGGCCACCCGGTACAGCACCTGACCGCGGTTGTACGCGGTCGCTCCTGACCAGCCCTTCACGGCGGCACGTGCGGCGACGACCGCATCGCGGGCATCCTTGCGCGAGCCCTTCGCGGCGTTGGCGAGGAACGCGCCCTTCGGCGAGAACACCTCGTAGGTGCGGCCCGACTCGCTGCGCGGGAACGCCCCGCCGATCGCGAGCTTGTACGTCTTCGGAACGCTCAGACGCTTGCTCATGCTGCTGCTCCCTTGAGGTAGGCGGTGAGACCCTGACGTCCGCCCTCGCGGCCGTATCCGGACTCCTTGTAGCCGCCGAACGGGCTCGACGGGTCGAAGCGGTTGAACGTGTTCGCCCAGATCACCCCGGCGCGGAGGCGGTCGGCGACGGCGAGGATGCGAGACCCCTTGTCCGACCAGATGCCGGCGGAGAGACCGTACGGCGTGTTGTTCGCCTTGGCGATCGCCTCGGCCGGTGTGCGGAAGGTCAGCACCGACAGCACCGGGCCGAAGACCTCGTCGCGGGCGATGCGGTGCGAGGCCTCGACACCGGTGAAGATCGTCGGCGCGAACCAGAACCCCTTCTCCGGAATGACGCAGTCCGCGGTCCAGCGCTCCGCGCCTTCGGCCTCGCCGATGTCGCTGAGCTCACGGATGCGCGCGAGCTGCGCCGCCGAGTTGATCGCGCCGATGTCGGTGTTCTTGTCGAGCGGATCGCCGAGGCGGAGCGTCGACAGGCGGCTCTTGAGGCGATCGATGACCTCGTCATGGATCGACTCCTGCACCAGAAGCCGGCTGCCCGCGCAGCAGACGTGCCCCTGGTTGAAGAAGATGCCGTTCACGATGCCCTCGACCGCCTGGTCGATGGGCGCGTCGTCGAAGACGATGTTCGCCGCCTTGCCGCCGAGCTCGAGCGTGAGCTTCTTCTTCGTGCCCGCGACCGCCTTGGCGATGTCGCGGCCGACACCGGTCGAGCCCGTGAAGGCGACCTTGTCGACGTCGGGGTGCCGCACGAGCGTCGCGCCGGTGGAGCCAGCACCCGTGATGATGTTCACGACGCCCGCAGGAAGGTCGGCCTGCTGGAGGATCTCCGCGAAGATCAGGGCCGTCAGCGGCGTGGTCTCGGCCGGCTTCAGCACGACCGTGTTGCCGGCGGCCAGGGCGGGCGCCAGCTTCCACGCGAGCATCAGGAGCGGGAAGTTCCAGGGGATGATCTGGCCTGCGACGCCGAGCGCACGCGGGTCGGCTCCGAGCCCGGCGTAGTCGAGCTTGTCGGCCCAGCCGGCGTAGTAGAAGAACCAGGAGGCGACGAGCGGAACGTCGACGTCGCGGCTCTCCTTGATCGGCTTGCCGTTGTCGAGGCTCTCAGCGACGGCGAGCTCGCGGGCGCGCTCCTGCACGAGGCGCGCGATGCGGAAGAGGTACTTGCCACGGTCACGGCCCGACATCTTCGACCAGGTCTTCTCGTAGGCGCGGCGGGCGGCAGCGACGGCGCGGTCGACGTCGTCATCGCTCGCGGTGGCGATCTCGGCGATGCGCGACTCGTCGGCGGGTGAGATGGTGCTGAAGCTCTTGCCGGAGCCGTCGACGAACTCGCCGTCGATGAACAGCCCGTAGCTGTCCTTCAGGTTCAGGATCGCCTTCGACTCCGGTGCGGGAGCGTATTCCAGGAATGACATGTTCGATTCCAGTCAGTCGATAGTGACGTAGTCGGGGCCGGAGTAGTGGCCGGAGCTGAGCTTCTGACGCTGCAGGAGCACATCGTTGAGCAGGCTCGATGCGCCGAAGCGGAACAGGTGCGGCTGCAGCCATTCCTCTCCGACGGTCTCGGCGACGGTGACGAGGTATTTGACGGCATCCTTCGATGCGCGGATGCCGCCGGCGGGCTTCACGCCGATCTTCTCACCCGTGCCCCGGTACCAGTCGCGGACCGTCTCGAGCATCAGGAGCGTCGTCGGAAGGGTGGCCGCGGGCTGCACCTTGCCTGTCGAGGTCTTGATGAAGTCGCCGCCGGCGAGGATGCCGAGCCAGGAGGCGCGCTTGATGTTGTCGTAGGTGTTGAGCTCGCCGGTCTCGAGGATGACCTTGAGCGAGGCGTACGATCCGTCCTCACGACGGCAGGCTTCCTTCACCTGCGCGATCTGGTCGAACACGAGACCGTAGCGCCCCGACAGGAATGCTCCGCGATCGATCACCATGTCGATCTCGTCCGCACCCGCTGCGACCGCCTCGGCGGTGTCCGCGAGCTTGATCGCGAGCGACGAGCGACCGCTCGGGAAGGCCGTGGCGACGGCGGCGACCGAGATCAGACCATCATCCGGGTCTCCGTGCAGGGCGCCGAGCGCGGTGACCGCGTCGCCGACCATGTCGCCGTACACGCAGACGGCGGCGACGCGCGGCGTCGACGGGTCGGCGGCATCCGGGTTCTTCGCCTTCGCGACCAGTGAGCGCACCTTGCCCGGGGTGTCTGCACCCTCGAGCGTGGTGAGGTCGATCAGCTTGATGATCGTGTCGAGCGCCCACGCCTTCGACGTGGTCTTGATCGATCGCGTGCCGAGCCCGGCAGCGCGCTGCTCGAGCCCCACCGCGTCGACGCCCGGAAGGCCGTGCAGGAAGCGCCGGAGGGTGGCGTCGTCCGGCTCACCGCCGAGAACGTCCACCGCCGTCCTGCGGCTGAGTTCTTTGGTCGTCACTGTTCCTCCAACAATGCTCGTGCTGTGGTCTCATCGGTCACCAGAACGCCGCACAGGCCGCTGGTCACGACTGTGCGGGCGATGTCGTGCTTGGCCGGGCCCGCGGTGACGAAGATCGCCCGCTTGGCCCCGCGCAGCGTGTCGAGCGAGACGCCGACCGTGCGCGCGTCCAGCTGCGAGTCGACGATGTTGCCCTCGGCGTCGACGTAGCGCCCGAGGACGTCGCCGACGGCGCCGCGACGTGCGAGCTCTTCGACGTCCTCAGCAGTGAGGTAGCCGTTCTCGACATGGGCGGATGTCGCGTCGCAGGGCCCTGCGGTGAACAGGAAGGCCTGCGCCTCTGCGGCCTCTTCGAGGATCGCCGCGACGGTGCGGTCCGCCTCGATGGCCTGCTTCGTCTCGACGCGCTCGAGGATCGCCGGACTCGGCAGCAGCGACACATGGCCGGAGGCCCGTTGCGCGATCGTCACGGCGAGTCCGGCCGCACCGCCGGAGCGGCGGTTGAGGCTGACGCCGCCGTTCAGCTGCACGACGGTGACGCCGTTCGCCCAGCCGTCGGGCAACGCCTCCGCGACCGCCCGCAGCGTGCGCCCCCAGCTCACGCCGAGCGTGCGCGGTGCGGGCCGAAGAGCGGCGAGAAAGTCTGCGGCCGCCTGAGCGACGCGTTCGAGCGTGCCGTCATCGCCATCGGGAGCGGGCACGACGACGGCATCCGCCAGACCGAACCGCTCGACGAGCAGACGCTCGAGTCCCAGCCGTCGGGCGCGCGGATGCACGATCTCGATGCGGACGATGCCGCGTTCGCGCGCTTGGGTCAGCAGACGGCCGACCTTCCAGCGGGAGATCTTGAGGAGTCCGCCGATCTCGTCCTGTGTCTTGTCCTCGTCGTAGTACAGCTCGGCGACGCGGACCATGAGCAGATCGTCTTCCACGGCATCCTCCTTCCTCCTCCAGCGTACGTCGGGATCAGCGTTCGCGCACCCTGTTGCTCATATGCGCAGTCCGGGCAACGCCGGTTGCACATCCGCGGGAATGAGAAAAGGGCGCCCGTCGCGATGACGGGCGCCCTTCGATTCCGACCTGCTCAGACGCGCTTGCGCGTGGTGAGCACCTGGTCGACGATGCCGTACTCCAGTGCCTGTGCGGCCGAGAGGATGTTGTCGCGGTCGATGTCGCGGTTGACCTGCTCGACGGGCCGACCCGTGTGCGCAGCCATCGTCTCTTCGAGCCACGTGCGCATGCGGAGGATCTCCGCGGCCTGGATCTCGATGTCGGATGCCTGCCCCTGGCCGGCCTCGCCCATCGCGGGCTGGTGGATCAGCACGCGGGCGTTCGGCAGCGCGAGGCGCTTGCCCGGCGCGCCGGCTGCGAGCAGCACGGCGGCAGCCGAGGCCGCCTGACCGAGCACGACCGTCTGGATCTGCGGCGCGACGTACTGCATCGTGTCGTAGATCGCCGTCATGGCCGTGAACGAGCCACCGGGCGAGTTGATGTACATCGTGATGTCGCGCTCGGCGTCCTGGCTCTCCAGCACGAGAAGCTGCGCCATCACGTCGTCGGCGGATGCGTCGTCGACCTGCACGCCCAGGAAGATCACGCGGTCTTCGAAGAGCTTGTTGTACGGGTCCTGGCGCTTGAAGCCGTAGGCCGTGCGCTCCTCGAACTGCGGGAGCACGTAACGGCTGGACGGCAGGTTTCCTGCGGATTGGAAAGTGGGGGTGTACATGGTGTCCTCTCGAATCCGGATTACTCTGCGTCGTCCGCGGTGCCGCCGCCGCCGGTCACATCGCTGGCGTGCTCGCGGATGTGGTCGACGAAGCCGTACTCGAGGGCCTCCTCGGCGGTGAACCAGCGGTCGCGGTCACCGTCGGCGTTGATCTGCTCGACCGACTTGCCGGTCTGACCCGCCGTGATCTCGGCGAGGCGCTTCTTCATCGAGAGGATGAGCTGCGCCTGCGTCTGGATGTCGCTCGACGTTCCGCCGAACCCGCCGTGGGGCTGGTGGAGCAGGACGCGCGCGTTCGGGGTGATGTAGCGCTTGCCCTTCGTGCCGCTCGTGAGCAGCAGCTGGCCCATCGACGCGGCCATGCCGATGCCGACGGTGACGATGTCGTTCGGCACGAACTGCATGGTGTCGTAGATCGCCATGCCCGCGGTGATCGAGCCACCGGGCGAGTTGATGTAGAGGTAGATGTCCTTCTCTGAGTCTTCCGCGGCGAGAAGAAGGATCTTCGCGCAGATCTCGTTGGCGTTCTGGTCACGCACCTCTGAACCAAGCCAGATGATGCGATCCTTCAGCAGCCTGTCGAAGACGCTCGTCGCGACAAGGGGTTCTGCAGCCATTTCAGCTCCTGTTTCCGTGTTCGTGCTTCGAATCTACCGGCGACGGCGCGGCACTCAGGCCGTGTTCGCCGTCGGCATATCAGGTGTCGGAGTCCGCGATCTCGTGCGCGTAGGCGGTCATCGACCGGTGGTAGCGCGGGAGGTGCGGCACGAGGGCGAGGAGCGCCACCGAGAGTCCCTGCGCGGGGCGACCGGCGCTGGCGAGGATGAGCGCGTGCACGGTCGCGACCGCATCGCGGTAGGGGCCGTCCGCCGACAGCTCCTCCTCGGCGCGGATCACCTCGAGCGCCTCGTCGTACTCACCCAGGTTCCGCAGGGAGCTGGCCAGCTGGATCACGCACTGCGGACGGTGCTCCTCGTCCAGCCCGAGGGAGAGCGCACGACGATACAGGACCACGGCCTCGGCCGGTCGCCCGGCCGAATCCCGCGCACCCGCCCGCTCGAACTCCGCCCGGGCGTGGTCGGACCCGCGCTCGGCCGCGAGGGCGTCGATGCGCGCGATCGTATCGTCGCCGACCTCGTCGCCGGCGGCATCCGCCCACACGTCTTCGATCCGCTCGTCCCAGGTCTTCATTCTCATCTCTCCTTCGATGCTCGCCCCGATGCGAAAGAGGGCGGATGCCGCAGCATCCGCCCTCTTCACTGGATCGTGTCCGATCACTCGGCCTTGTCAGCCGCCTTCTTGGCCGGAGCCTTCTTGGCAGCCGGCTTCTTCGCGGCGGGCTTCTCCGCAGCGGGCTTCTCCGCAGCCTCGGCGTCGTCGGCCTTCTTGGCCGGAGCCTTCTTGGCAGCGGGCTTCTTCGCTGCGGGCTTCTTGGCGGGCTTCTCCTCGGCCGGAGCCTCGTCGGCTGCCTCTGCCTCGTCGTCGGTGACGATGAAGTCCGACAGATCGACGGTCTTGCCGTTCGTGTCGACGACCTTCACCTTGCCGAGGGCGATCGCGAGGGCCTTGTTACGGGCGACCTCGCCGACGAGCGCCGGCAGCTGGTTCGACGACTGCAGCGCCTCGACGAACTCCTGCGGAGCCATGCCGTACTGCGACGCCGACTGGATGAGGTACTGGCTGAGCTCCTCCTGCGAGACCTGAACGTCGGCCTGCTCGGCGATCGTGTCGAGCAGCACCTGCGTGCGGAACTGCTTCTCGCTCGCCTCGGTGACCTCGGCGCGGTGCACGTCGTCCTCGAGACGGCCTTCGCCCTCGAGGTGGTTGTGCACCTCGTCCTCGATCAGCTGCGGCGGAACCGGGATATCGATCTGCTCGAGCAGCGTCTCGACGAGCTTGTCGCGCGCGGCGGAGCCCTGCGTGAAGACGCCCTGCTGAGCGACGCGCTCGGCGAGGCTCTCGCGGAGCTCGGCGATCGTGTCGAACTCGCTGGCGATCTGAGCGAAGTCGTCGTCGGCCTCGGGAAGCTCGCGCTCCTTGACCGCCTTGACCGTCACAGAGACCTCGGCCTCGGAGCCGGCGTGGTCGCCGCCGACCAGAGCGGAGCGGAACGTCGTGTCCTCACCCGCCGTGAGCGACTCGATCGCGTCATCGATGCCCTCGAGCAGCTCGCCGGAGCCGATCTCGTAGGAGACGCCCTCGGCGCGGTCGATCTCGGTGCCGTCGATCGTGGCGACGAGGTCGAGGTCGACGAAGTCGCCCTTCGCGGCCGGACGGTCGACCGGGACGAGCGTGCCGAAGCGGGCCCGCATGTTCTCGAGCTCGGCGTCGAGTGCGGCCTCATCGGCCTCGACGGCGTCGACCGTCACGGTGATGCCCTCGTAGGAGGGAATCTCGATGTCGGGACGCACGTCGACCTCGACGTCGACGAGCAGGTCGCCGGAGAAGTCCTTCTCGTTCGGCCACTGCGTGATGTCGGCCGCCGGACGACCGACGACGCGCAGCTTGTGCTCGGCGCTCGCCTCGCGGAAGAACTTGTCGAGGCCCTCGTTGACGGCGTGCTCGATGACCGCGCCGCGACCGATGCGCTGGTCGATGATCGGGGCCGGGACCTTGCCCTTGCGGAAGCCGGGGATCTGGACGTCCTGAGCGATGTGCTCATACGCGTGAGCGATGCTCGGCTTGAGGTCGTCGGGGGTGACCGTGATGCTGAGCTTGACCCGGGTCGGGGTCAGCTTCTCGACGGTGCTGTTCGCCATGCTGGTGTGTTCTCCTTGTTGTCTCCGCGAGTGAACGCGGCTGTCAGGCTGAAGATGCCGTGTCGGGGCGACAGGAGTTGAACCTGCGACCTCCCGCTCCCAAAGCGGGCGCTCTACCAAGCTGAGCTACGCCCCGGGGAATCCGCGCGCAGATTCAGCCCCATCGAGTCTAACGGACAGGAGCACCCCTCACCGTCCGGTATGATCGATGACGCCGGAGTTCCGACTCCGGTCCGATCCCCGGGTCACTGAGACTGTCGACGTGCACCGGGATTCGGGGCTGTAGCTTAGTGGTAAAGCCTTAGTCTTCCAAACTAATGATGCGGGTTCGATTCCCGTCAGCCCCTCCCCTTTCAGAAGGCCCCCACCGCACGGTGGGGGCCTTCTCGCATACTCTGGCAGTGCCGACGCATGCAGTGCCGACGCATGCAGCACCGACCGTGAGGCCGATCGAATGAGGACGACGTGACCGCTCTCCCCCCGCCAGGGCCCGACACTCCGGCATTCCTGCCCCTGGGCGGACACGAGCTGTCCGCACGCTTTTCCGGCGGCGGAGCGTCGACGGCTCCCCCGCGGAAGCCGCGGAGGAAGCGCACGGGCCTCGTCCTCGGCCTCGTCGGCGGAGCCGCTGTGATCGCCGCGCTGTCCATCACCCAGGTCTCGGCCAGCCTCGGCTATGACACCGCCGCCGAGAATCATGCGGATGCTATCGCCGCCGCGAACAGTGAGAAGTCGCAGCTCCGCACCGAGAACACCGATCTGCAGACCCTCATCGACTCTGCGGGGCTGATCCTGGCCAGCGAGAACGAGGCCATCGTCGCCCCGCCCGAGACCGAAGAGGCGCTTGCGAGCGCGGTGACGGATGCGCAGGATGCTGCGGCGGAGGCCGACGAGCTGATCGCGGCCGACGTTCCCGCGGCCGGCGAGAAACCCACCTGGTTCTGGGAGCTCTTCGGCGCGAGCTCGGAACTCGAGAAGGACGGCGACGACGCCCGTGCGCTGGCCGACGCCCTTCTCGCCGAGGCCGCCGACGTCCTCACGGCCTCCGACGCCGTCACCGAGAGCGGAGTCGCTCTGCTGACCTCGGCAGGCGAGGCCGCGACCGCGTTCGAGGCCGCTCACCTCTCCGCGCGCAACGACGCCGTGATCGGACTGCGCGAAGCGGCGACCGCGGCGATCGCCACGACGACCATCGACGACGTCGCGGTCACCACCTACAGCACTCTGCAGAGCGCCGCGGCGCTGGTCGTGTCGACCGAGGCGGAGGAGCTCGCCGAGAAGTCCGGGCCCCTGATGAACGCCCGGCTCGAGATCGAGGCCTTCGCACGGGCGCTCGCTCCCGGCGTGCTGCTGGAGTTCGACTGGGCCCCGGTCGTCAACGGCGCGGGGTACAACGGCAGCATGGGCGGTTACACGACCTGGTGGTGGGACGATCCCGGCCGTTCGGTCATCCAGCTGTCGAACTCCGTCGCCGAGCAGTGGCCGGCCGACCGCAGCAAGGCGCTCGTCGCGCACGAGGTCGGACACGCGATCAGCGTCAAGTGCGAGGACATGTACGACTCGTCGACGCAAGACAGCATCGAGAAGTGGGCGACTGCCTGGGCCATCAGCATGGGATACACCGACGACGCGAACGGCGTCTGGGCCTACGGCTACCCGCCGCAGAACTACATCGACGCCGCCGCCGGATGCCGGTGAGTCGGCGCCCGTGAAACGAAGAAGCCGCCGCGATCACTCGCGGCGGCTTCGTCGATGTCAGATCGGTGCGGTCACTGGCCCCGGCGTTCGCGGAGCTGCGTGAGTGCGTCCTCGAGGAGCTGGACGGCTTCCTCGTCGGTGCGACGCTCCTTCACGTAGGCGAGGTGCGTCTTGTACGGCTCCGCCTTCGCGAGCGCGGGCGGGTTCTCCTTGTCACGACCAGCCGGCAGACCCGACTGCGGGTGATCGATCGTCTCCGGGATCTCCTCTTCGGGGAGACCGGCGGCGAAGTAGCGCACCGTCTCGTTGCCGAGGCCGTCCCAATAAGAGACCGCGATGCGGTCGGCATGGTAGCCGTGGTCCTGCTCCCCCATGGGGCCGGAACCGACACGGGTTCCGCGAATGGCGTTACCACCGGTAGCCATCAGATCACCTCGAACTTCGTGATGAGTCCCAGCGCGACGATGGCGACGAACCAGGTCAGCGCGAGGACGACGGTGAAGCGGTTCAGGTTCCGCTCCGCGAGACCGGAGGATCCGACCGCAGAGGTCATTCCTCCGCCGAACATGTCGGAGAGGCCGCCACCGCGACCCTTGTGCAAGAGGATGAGGAGGGTCAGCAGGACGCTGGTGATACCCAGCACGACCTGCAGAACGAACTCGAGAATTGCCACGAGAAAGCGCCTTTCGATGGGGCAGGTGCGCCCCCGTAACGGTCAAGTATACGGTGCAGCGGGGCCGGAGCCCCGCCGCACTCACACGCCGACGTGCTTCTCGAAGCGGATGATCGCGGCGAACTCGTCGACGACGAGGCTCGCGCCGCCGACCAGGGCACCGTCCACATCGGGCTCGCGCATGAAGCTGGCGATGTTCGCCGACTTCACCGAACCGCCGTAGAGGATCCGGGTGCGCGCGGCGGCCTCGTCACCGAGGACTTTCGCGATCACGGTGCGGAGCGCCGCGCAGACATCCTGCGCCTGCTGCGGCGTCGCGGCCTGGCCGGAGCCGATGGCCCAGACGGGCTCGTACGCGACCACGATGTCGGCCGTCGGCGAGACGCCTTGAAGCGCCGCCTCGAGCTGACCGGCCGGAACCGCGCTGGCGCCGAACTTCTCCAGGTCCTCTGCCGTCTCTCCGACGCAGATCACCGGAACGAGTCCGTGCTTGAGAGCGGCCTGCACCTTGGCCGCGACGACCTCATCGGACTCGGCGTGGTACTCACGGCGCTCCGAGTGGCCGATGATGACGTACTTCGCGTCGAGCTTCGCCAGGAACGCGCCGGAGATCTCGCCCGTGTACGCACCGGAATCGTGCGCCGAGACGTCCTGCGCGCCGAGGGCGAACGGGATCTTGTCGGCGTCGATGAGCGTCTGAACGCTGCGGATGTCGGTGAACGGCGGGAAGACCGCCACCTCGACGGACCCGTCCTCGTGCTTGGCGTCCTTCAGCGTCCAGTGCAGCTTCTGCACGAACGCCACCGCCTGCAGGTGATCCAGGTTCATCTTCCAGTTGCCCGCGATCAGCGGGGTACGGGTTGTTATGCCCATCCGAGCACCTCCAGGCCGGGTAGTTTCTTTCCCTCGAGGAACTCGAGGCTTGCGCCGCCACCGGTCGAGATGTGACCGAACTGGTCGTCGGTGAAGCCGAGCTGACGCACTGCTGCTGCCGAGTCCCCGCCGCCGACGACGCTGAGGCCGTCGACCTCGGTGAGAGCCTGCGCGACGGTCTTGGTACCCGCGGCGAAAGCCGGGAACTCGAACACGCCCATGGGACCGTTCCAGAACACGGTCTTCGACCCGCGGATGACCTCGGCGAACCGAGCCGCCGTCTCCGGGCCGATGTCGAGACCGATCCCGGAGGTGCCGAAGGCCGTCGACTCGATCGCGTCGGCGGAGACCGTCTCGTGCGCGGCATCCGCACTGAACGACGCCGCGACAACCACATCGGTCGGGAGCACGAACTCCACGCCCCGCTCCGCCGCCTCCGCGATGTAGCCGCGCACGGTCTCGAGCTGGTCCTCTTCCAGGAGGCTCGAGGCCACGGCATGACCCTGCGCCTTGAGGAACGTGAACAGCATGCCGCCGCCGACCAGAATCCGGTCGACGCGAGGCAGCAGGTGCGAGATGACGCCGAGCTTGTCGCTGACCTTGGAGCCGCCGAGCACGACCGCGTAGGGGCGCTCGGGCTTCTCGGTGAGACGGTCGAGAACGTCGAGCTCGGTCTCGATCAGGAGCCCTGCCGCCGACGGCAGCAGCTCTGCGAGTTCGTACACGCTGGCCTGCTTGCGGTGCACGACACCGAAGCCGTCCGAGACGAGCACGTCTCCGAGCGTCGCGAGCTCTTCGGCGAAGGCGGCGCGGGTGGCGTCGTCCTTCGCGGTCTCCCCCGCGTTGAACCGCAGGTTCTCGATGACCACGACGCCGCCGTCTTCGAGCGACGCCACGGCATCCTGCGCGGACTCGCCGACGGTGTCACGGGCGAACGCGACCGGGACGCCGAGCAGTTCGGAGAGCCGCTGAGCCACCGGCTCGAGGCTGTACTGGGGGTCGGGCGCGCCGTCGGGGCGGCCGAGATGGGAGCAGACGACCACGCGGGCACCCGCGTTGATCAGTGCGTTGAGAGTCGGCAACGAGGCGCGTACACGGCCATCGTCCGTTATGACCCCATCCCGCAGGGGGACGTTCAGATCACAACGGACGATGACGCGCTTGCCCTCGAGCGAACCCAGTGAGTCCAGGGTGCGCAGAGTCATGTGTCAGAGCTCAGAGACGCTCGGCGACGTACTCGGTCAGGTCGACGAGACGGTTGGAGTAGCCCCACTCGTTGTCGTACCAGCTCGAGACCTTCACCAGGTTGCCGCTGACGTTGGTCAGCGTGGAGTCGAAGATCGACGAGTGCGGGTTGTGCACGATGTCGCTCGACACGATCTGGTCGGCGTTGTACTGGAGGTAGCCGGCGAGACGACCGTCTGCTGCCGCCGCCTTGTACGCCTCGTTGACCTCGTCGACCGTGAGGTCCTCGCGGTCGGTGATGAGCGTGAGGTCGACGATCGAGCCGGTGGGAACCGGCACGCGGTACGACGAGCCGCTGAGCTTGCCCTGCAGCTCCGGGAGCACCTCGCCGATGGCCTTGGCGGCACCGGTCGACGCCGGCGTGATGTTGATCGCGGCGGCGCGCGCACGACGGAGGTCGCTGTGCGGGCCGTCCTGCAGGTTCTGGTCGGCGGTGTATGCGTGCGCGGTCATCATGAAGCCGCGGTCGATGCCGAACGCGTCGTTGAAGACCTTGGCCAGCGGCGCGAGGCAGTTCGTGGTGCAGGACGCGTTGGAGATGATGTGGTCGGTCTCGGGGTTGTACGTGTCCTCGTTCACGCCCATGACGAACGTGCCGTCGACGCCGGTGCCCGGAGCCGAGATGAGGACCTTCTTCGCACCCGCATCGATGTGCTTCTTGGCGGCCTCGGCCTTGGTGAAGAAACCGGTCGACTCGATGACGATGTCGACGCCCAGCTCTCCCCACGGGAGGTTGGCGGGGTCGCGCTCGGCGAAAGCCTTGATCTGCTTGCCGTTGACCGTGATGCTGTCGTCGTCGTAGCTGATCTCGGCATCGAGGACGCCGCCGACCGAGTCGTACTTCAGCAGGTGCGCGAGGGTCTTGTTGTCGGTGAGGTCGTTGACCGCGACGATCTCGAGGTCTGCTCCCTGCGCGAGAGCCGCGCGGAAGTAGTTGCGTCCGATGCGGCCGAAGCCGTTGATACCGATCTTGACAGACACTAAGGTCTCCTGATTTCTCGTGCGCATACGCGCGGTTTCAACTAGACAAGCATGGACAACGGCGTCCCGACGGGCGAGATGTCCGTCGGGACACCCGTCTTGATTACGACAGTACCAGCAGGCCGTTCGTCTGCTTGCGGGCGACCTCGAGGCGCTGGGCGACGTTCTCCCAGTTGGCGATGTTCCACGCCGCCTTGACGTAGTCCGCCTTGACGTTGAGGTAGTCCAGGTAGAAGGCGTGCTCCCACATGTCGAGCTGGAACAGCGGGATGGTGCCCTGCGCCGTGTTCGACTGCTGGTCGAACAGCTGCTGGATGATCAGGCGCGAGCCGATCGAGTCCCAGCTGAGGACGGCCCATCCGGAACCCTGGATGCCGGTGGCAGCTGCGGTGAAGTGCGCCTGGAACTTCTCGAAAGAACCGAAGTACTCGTCGATCGCGGCCTTGAGCTCACCCTCGGGCTGACCGCCGCCGTTCGGCGACAGGTTGGTCCAGAAGATCGAGTGATTGACGTGGCCGCCGAGGTTGAAGGCGAGGTCCTTCTCGAGCTTGTTGACGTTGGCGAGGTTGCCGCTCTCGCGTGCCTCGGCCAGCTGCTCGAGAGCCGTGTTCGCGCCGGCGACGTAGGTCGCGTGGTGCTTGTCATGGTGGAGTTCCATGATCTTGCCGCTGATGTGCGGCTCCAGGGCTGCGAAGTCGTAGGGAAGGTCGGGGAGCGTGTAAATCGCCATATCGCATTCATCCAATCCGCGCCGCGCCGCGGCGCTTGCCGATCCTCCGCGCCACCGATGTGCGGCGTAGAGCGGACGTAACTCATCCTACTGACGACAACGCGAGCCGGGACCAGAACCTTCCGCCATATGACGAAAGACCCGCCTCCGGGAGCACCGGAGGCGGGTCTTCGAAAGTCAGGGTCAGACGTCGAGTCCGACGGGCACCGCGGCCTCTGTGCCCGGGATGCCCTCCTGCTGCGCACGCTTGTCGGCCATCGCCAGCAGACGACGGATACGGCCGGCGACGGCATCCTTCGTCAGCGGCGGATCGGCGTGATGCCCGAGTTCGTCGAGGCTCGCATCTCGGTGCGCCAGACGCAGCTCGCCGGCCACCTTGAGGTGATCGGGAACCTCGTCCGCCAGGATCTCGAGCGCCCGCTCGACACGTGCGCACGCGGCGACGGCAGCCTGTGCCGAGCGTCGCAGGTTGGCATCGTCGAAGTTGACGAGGCGGTTGACCCCGGCGCGCACCTCGCGGCGCTGACGGAGCTCCTCCCACGTGACGGCGGTCTTCTTCGCGCCCATCTCGTTGAGGATCGTGCGGATCGCCTCGCCCTCACGCACGACGACGCGCGGCATGCCCCGAACCTCGCGGGCTTTCGCGGCGACACCGAGACGGTGGGCGGCGCCGACGAGGGCCATCGCCGCCTCCGACGACGGGCACACGACCTCGAGCATCGCGGATCGTCCGGGCTCGCTGAGCGTTCCGGCGGCGAGGAAGGCGCCGCGCCAGAGGCCGGCCACCTCGGCACGGGATCCGGTCGTCAGGCGGTTGGGCAGGCCGCGCACGGGGCGGCGGCGCTGGTCGAGGAGCCCGGTCTGGCGGGCCAGAGTCTCTCCCTGCGAGATCACGCGCACGGCCCACCGTGCGCCGTCGTTCGCGGTGCTGGACTGCACCTGGGCGATCTCGGGGCGCACACCGTAGATCTCGGCGAGGTCTCGGGCGACGCGACGAGCAAGCGTCTCGGCATCGACTTCGGCTTCCACAGCCACCCGGCCGGCGATCGAATGCAGGCCACCGGCGAACCGGAGGATCGCGGTCACTTCCGAGACACGCACCGTCGGGGGTGCGTTGCGGATGCTGACCAGCTCGGCCTTGACGTCGGTGGTTAGTGCCACGACACTCCTTTACGTTCACGCGCCGGATCGCGACGCAAACGTCCAGCTTACTCGGCCGGGCGACCGGCTACTCTCTGCCGAGGTCTCGATGACGCACATTGACGGCCACGCCGGGAATGGCCGCGAGCCGCCGCGCGAGCTCTTCCGACATCGCGACGGAGCGGTGCTTGCCGCCGGTGCAGCCGATCGCGATGGTGGAGTGGCTCTTGTTCTCGCGTTGATACCCCTCCAGGACGGGAACCAGCGCTGCGGAGTACGACTCGAGGAACTCCGTCGCACCCTCGCGGGAGAGAACGTACTCGCGCACCGTCTCGTCTTGACCCGTGAGGCCGCGCAGCTCTTCGTTCCAGAACGGGTTCGGCAGGAACCGCATATCGGCGACGATGTCGACGTCGGTCGGCAGCCCGTACTTGAAGCCGAAGCTGAGCAGAGTCACCCGGTGACGGGCCTCGCCCTCCTCGGAGAAGATGTCGGACACCTGCGTCGCCAGCTGGTGGATGTTCAGCGCCGACGTGTCGATCACGAGGTCGGCGGCCTCCCGGATCGGCGCGAGCCTGGTGCGCTCGATGCGGATGCCGTCGAGCAGCGTGCCGTCGCCCTGGAGCGGATGCGGTCGCCGCACGGACTCGAACCGCCGCACGAGCACGTCGTCGGAGGCGTCGAGGAAGAGCACGCGCACGGAGCCGCGCGAACGGAGGGCTCGGGCCACCCCGGGGAAGTCGTCGAACAGGTTGCGGCCGCGGACGTCGACGACGGCGGCGACCTTCGGCAGCGCATTGCCGCCCATGTCGGTGAGATCGAGGAGCGGTCGCAGGATCTGCGGGGGCAGGTTGTCGACGACGTACCATCCGAGATCTTCGAGGGCGTTGGCCACCGTCGTGCGGCCGGCGCCCGACATCCCCGTGACGATGAGAAACTCGCCCTTATCCCCAGTCATTGCTCCGCGCTCCCTCTCCCCCGTGCGTTCCAGCCTAGCGAGTGGAGAGGTGCGTGTGGATATTCTGCGCGAGCACCGGCCCGATTCCCTGGACCTCGAGGATCTCGTCGGGTTGCGCTGCGCGCAGGGCGGTCACGGAGCCGAAGTGCTTGAGCAGCACCTTGATGCGCGAGGCGCCGAGACCGGGGACTTCGGAGAGGACCGTGGAGATGTCACCGCGGCGCTTCTTGCGCTGATGGGTGATCGCGAAGCGGTGCGCTTCGTCACGCAGACGCTGCAGCAGGTAGAGCGCCTCGCTGGTGCGCGGCAGGATCACCGGGAAGTCGTCGCCGGGCAGCCACACCTCCTCCAGACGCTTGGCGATGCCGCAGACGGCGATCTCGGTGTGTCCGGCATCGCGGAGAGCGCGAGCGGCGGCCTCGACCTGCGGCTGGCCTCCGTCGACGAGCAGCAGCTGCGGCGGGTACGCGAACCGCGGCTTGCGCCGCACCGTCGCCTCTCCCACGTCTTCCCCCACGACCTCATCGGTCGTCGGATCGATGGTTTCCGGCTCTTCGGGACGGTCGAGGTAGGCCAACCGGCGCCGGAGCACCTGGTACATGGAGTCGGTGTCGTCGGTCGTGTCGGTGATGTTGAACGAGCGGTACTGATCCTTGCGGGGCAGGCCGTCTTCGAACACGACCATCGACGCGACGACGTTCGTGCCGCCGAGGTGCGAGATGTCGAAGCACTCGATGCGCAGCGGCGCCTCGCTCATGCCGAGGGCGTTCTGCAGATCGGTCAGAGCCTGGGTGCGCGCGACGTAGTCGCTCGTGCGCCTCGTCTTGTGGCGGATGAGGGCCTGCTGGGCGTTCAACGTGGCGGTGCGCATGAGGTCGGCGCGCTGACCTCGCTGCGCCACGGCGATCTCGGTCTTCTTGCCTCGGCGCTCCCGCAGCCACACTTCGAGCTCGGCGGCATCGTCGGGAAGGGTCGGCACCAGGATGCGCCTCGGCACGTCCTGCGCGTCGCCGTATGCGCGCTGCAGCACCTGGTCGACGAGTTCGCCCGTCGTGATGTCGATCTCCTTCTCGATCGTCATCGCGCGCACACCGCGCACCCGGCCGCCGCGGATCACGAAGTGCTGCACGGCCGCCGCGAGCTCGTCTTCGGCGATGCCGAACAGGTCGGCATCCTCGTCGGGCGCGAGCACCAGTGCGCTCTTGCCGAGGACGGCCTCGATCGCGCTGAGCTTGTCGCGGTACTTCGCGGCCGCTTCGTAGTCCATGGCCGCGGACGCCGCCAGCATCCGCGCGGTGAGCTCCTTCGTGAACCGCTCGTCTCCCCCGGCCATGAAGGCGACGAAGTCGTCGACCATGGCGCGGTGCTCCTCGATCGTCACGGTCATCGAGCACGGTCCGCCGCACTTGCCGATCTGACCCGGGAAGCACGGGCGCCCCGTCTGCATCGCCCGCTTGTAGCTGGCATCGCTGCAGGTGCGGATCGGGAACGCCTTGATCATCAGGTCGATGGTCTCGTGCACCGCCCAGACCTTGGGGAACGGGCCGAAGTAGCGCGCTCCGGGGATCTTGCGGTTGCGGGTGACGATGACCCTCGGAGCCTCGTCGGCGAGCGTCACGGCCATGAACGGATAGGACTTGTCGTCCTTATAGCGCACGTTGAAAGGCGGATCGAACTCCTTGATCCACATGTACTCGAGCTGCAGCGAGTCCACGTCGGTCGGCACGACAGTCCATTCGACCGATGCCGCCGTGGTGACCATGCGCCGCGTGCGCTCATGCAGCGTGCGCAGCGGAGCGAAGTAGTTCGACAGCCGCTGACGCAGGTTCTTCGCCTTGCCGACGTACAGCACGCGCCCGTCCGCATCGCGGAACCGGTACACGCCGGGGTCGGTGGGAATCTCCCCCGTCCGCGGCTTGTACGGCAGGACGTCGGCCATCAGCTGGCCTTCCGCGCTGAGCGCCCCTCACCCAGGATCTCGCCGAGGAACAGGCCGGTGTGGCTCTCTTCGACGCGTGCGATCTGCTCGGGAGTGCCGGTGGCGATGATCTGACCGCCGCCGGAGCCTCCCTCGGGTCCGAGGTCGATGACCCAGTCGGCCGACTTGATGACATCGAGATTGTGCTCGATGACGATCACCGTGTTGCCCTTGTCGACGAGACCGTTCAGCACCTCGAGGAGCTTGCGGACGTCTTCGAAGTGCAATCCGGTGGTCGGCTCGTCGAGCACGTAGATGCTGCGGCCATTGCTGCGACGCTGGAGCTCGGTGGCGAGCTTGACGCGCTGCGCCTCACCGCCGGAGAGCGTCGTCGCGGATTGGCCGAGTCGCACGTATCCGAGCCCCACGTCGACCAGGGTCTTCATGTAACGGTGGATCGCCTGGATCGGCTCGAAGAACTCGGCGGCCTCTTCGATGGGCATCTCGAGGACCTCGGCGATGTTCTTGCCCTTGTAGTGCACGGCGAGAGTGTCGCGGTTGTACCGCTTGCCGTGGCACACCTCGCAGTCGACGTAGACGTCGGGCAGGAAGTTCATCTCGATCTTGATCGTTCCGTCGCCCGAGCACGCCTCGCAGCGGCCACCCTTGACGTTGAAGCTGAACCGGCCGGGCAGGTAGCCGCGGACCTTCGCCTCGGGAGTCTCGCTGAAGAGCGTGCGGATGCGGTCGAACACGCCCGTGTACGTCGCCGGGTTCGATCGCGGCGTGCGCCCGATCGGGGCCTGGTCGACGTGCACGACCTTGTCGAGGTTGTCGAGCCCGGTCACGCGCGTGTGCTTGCCCGGAACCGTGCGCGCCCCGTTGAGCTTGGAGGCGAGCACCTGGTAGAGGATGTCGTTCACGAGCGACGACTTGCCCGAGCCGCTCACGCCGGTGACGGCCGTGAGCACGCCGAGCGGGAAGTCGGCGGTGACGTTGCGGAGGTTGTTGGCCCGGGCGCCGACGACGCTCAGCATGCGCTTCTTGTCGATCTTGCGACGCTTCGCCGGCATCGGGATCTCGCGACGTCCGGACAGGTACTGCCCCGTCATCGACTCGCTGTCGCCCAGGAGGGCGGAGTACGGCCCCGAGTGCACGACCGCACCGCCGTTCACACCGGCACCGGGACCGATGTCGACGACCCAGTCGGCCGCTTCGATGGTCTCTTCGTCGTGCTCCACGACGATCAGCGTGTTGCCGAGGTCGCGCAGCTTGATGAGGGTGTTGATGAGACGGCGGTTGTCGCGCTGGTGGAGGCCGATCGACGGTTCGTCGAGCACGTAGAGGACGCCGGTGAGCCCGGAGCCGATCTGCGTCGCGAGACGGATGCGCTGGGCCTCGCCGCCCGAGAGGGAACCTGCCGAACGACTGAGGTTGAGGTACGAGAGCCCGACCTGCAGCAGGAAGTCGAGGCGCAGGCGGATCTCGCGGAGCACCTGCGCGGCGATCTGAGCTTCACGTTCGGTGAGCGTGAGCGTCTCCATGAAGGCCCGGGCATCGGACAGGCTGAGGTGCGAGACCTCCGCGATGGAGTGGCCGTGCACCTGAACCGCCAGCACCTCCGGCTTGAGCCGGTTGCCGTCGCAGACGGGGCAGGGCACCTCGCGGAGGTACTCGCCCCAGCGGCTGCGCTGGGTGTCGGACTCGGCCTGCAGATACTGCCGCTCGATGTACGGCACGACGCCCTCGAAGCCGGACGCGTAACGCATCTCGCGCCCGTACCGGTTCTTCCACTTGACGGTCACCTTGTAGTTCTCGCCGCGGAGCACCGCATCCTGCACGTCGGAGTGGAGCTTGTGCCAGGGAGTGTCGAGCGAGAAGTCGAGGTCGCGGGAAAGCCCTTCGAGCAGTCGCTCGTAGTACTGGAACAGCCCCTTGCCCTGCGTCGTCCACGGGATGATGACACCCTCGCGGATCGAGAGGTCGGTGTCGCCGAGCATGAGGTCGACGTCGACCGACATGCGCGTGCCGAGCCCCGAGCAGGCGGGGCAGGCGCCGAACGGCGCGTTGAACGAGAAGGTACGCGGCTCGATCTCGGTGAGAGTCAGCTCGTGGCCGTTGGGGCACGCGAGCTTCTCGGAGAACGTCTGCCAGGCGTCGTCGCCCTCGCCGTCGACGAAGTTGACCTGGACGACTCCGCCGGCGAGGCCGAGCGCGGTCTCGACCGAATCGGTGACCCGTCCGAGGATGTCGTCGGACGCGACGAGCCGGTCGACCACCACGGCGATGTCGTGCTTGTAGCTCTTCTTGAGCTTCGGCGGCTCGGCGAGCTGGATGAGGTCTCCGTCGACGATCGCGCGCGAGTAACCCTTCGCTCCGAGCTCGCGGAAGAGGTCGACGAACTCGCCCTTCTTCTGCGAGACGATCGGGGCGACGATCTGGTAGCGCGTGCGCTCGGGCAGCTCCATCAGCTGGTCGGCGATCTGCTGCACGGTCTGGCGCTGGATCTTCTCACCGCACTCGGGGCAATGCGGAATGCCGATGCGCGCCCAGAGCAGACGCATGTAGTCGTAGATCTCGGTGATCGTGCCGACGGTCGACCGCGGGTTGCGGTTCGTGGACTTCTGATCGATCGAGACGGCAGGGCTCAGCCCCTCGATGAAGTCGACGTCGGGGCGATCGACCTGGCCGAGGAACTGGCGCGCGTAGGCGCTCAGCGATTCGACGTAACGACGCTGGCCCTCGGCGAAGATCGTGTCGAACGCGAGGCTCGACTTCCCCGAGCCGGACAGGCCGGTGAACACGACCAGCGAGTCGCGGGGGATGTCGATGTCGACGTTCTTCAGATTGTGGACGCGGGCACCGCGAACGCTGAGTTTTCCTGGGGTGGCAACGGGGACAATGGGCACCGGATAAGTCTACGAGGGGCCACGGACATCGGCTCCGTGAAGGCTCTCAGGAGCGGATCTCACACTGTTCTCCAAGGCCGAGGCGGAGGCGGCATCCACTGTCCTCACCGCATGCAGGGCGAAGGTGAGCGCCACGAGCAGCACGGCGGGAGTGAGGGCGAGCGAACCGAGGAGGTGGACCGCGGGGACAAGGAGGACCGCGTGGGCGGGCGGTGTCGCCTCATCCGAATTCGGGACGACGTCCGGCGAAAGGGCTGAGTCCGTCACGGAGAGCGGAGATCTCGGACACGTCCATCCCGACGGCCGCCATGACCTGCCGGGGGACGTCCAGGGCTCTTTCCCGCAGAGCGGCTCCCGCCTCGGTCAGCGTGATCTCGAGTCGGCGCTCGTCCTCGCTGCTCCGCTGACGGACGACGAGTCCCTCCGTCTCCAGCCGCTTCACGAGGGGCGAGGCCGTGGCGGGTTCGAGCGCGAGATCGACGGCGAGGTCGTTCAGGGTGCGCGGAGCGAGCTCCCAGAGAGCGAGCATCACGAGGTACTGCGGGTGCGTGAGCCCGAGAGGTTCGAGGATCGGCCGGTAGATCGCGACCACGTTGCGTGCCGCAGTCACCAGTGCGAAGCAGAGCTGGTTCTCCAGTCGGAGCAGTTCGTCGGTAGCCGTCACACCGCGACTATACATTGGCACTAATGGTTAGTACACTAATTAACATGGCACGCAACCCGGATCAGGCCCCTCTACGCACGCGCATCCGCGAAGCGGGAGGACTGTACGCCTGGGTGAACACCAACCTCATCCGCTTCGCAGGACCGGCGTCGGTCGGGCCCTACGAGAAGACTCCCCCGCCCAGCGCGGCTGAGCGGGCCGAGCGTGCCTGCCCGTTGTGCGGCGCCCCGATGACGGAGCACGAGATCGACCGCAGCGGTCCGCGGACGCTCGTGCACTGCCCGTAGCACTGCCGGGCGCGCCGGGATCAGGTGCTTCTGGACACCTCGTTCGCCTCGCGTGCAGCGTCGATCCAGAACATCAGGGCATCGTCATCGGTCAGCACACCCGACGACACGTCGAGCCAGCTGTTGCCCATCGTCTTGGCTCCCATCACCGCGACCGCGACGCCCGGCTGGGTCAGAAGTGCGGCGCCGCTCTCTTCGTCGACGCGCACCAGAAGGACGCCGTTCTTCCGCGCCCCCACGAGGATTCGCCCGCCGAGCAGGAACGCCCGCGTGCCGAACATGCGCTTCTCCTCGACGTCGCCCCCGACGTGCAGCAGAGCTCTCACACGATCAGCGAGCTCTTCGCCTGCAGCGTCCATCGGTCAGTCTCCGCTCAGGCGTGCCCGGCGCGTTCCATCGCGCGGAGCTCTTTCTTGAGGTCTTGCACCTCGTCGCGCAAGCGGCCGGCGAGCTCGAACTTGAGCTCGGCTGCCGCAGCGAGCATCTGGTTCGACAGATCCTGGATCGTCGCCTCGAGCTGCTGGGCACCCTCGGCCGCGATCCCGGTGCGGCGCAGGTTCGGCGTCGGAGATTTGCCCTTGCCGGACTGACGACCGCGCCCCGAGAGCATGTCGGCCGTATCGGCTCCCTCGCGTGCCAGCACCTCGGTGATGTCGGCGATGCGCTTGCGCAGCGGCGTCGGATCGATGCCGTGCTCGAGGTTGTACGCGACCTGCTTCTCACGTCGACGATCGGTCTCTTCGATCGCCTTCGCCATCGAGTCGGTGATCTTGTCGGCGTACATGTGGACTTCACCGGAGACGTTTCGCGCCGCACGACCGATCGTCTGGATGAGCGATGTGCCCGATCGCAGGAAGCCCTCCTTGTCGGCGTCGAGGATCGCCACCAGCGAGACCTCGGGAAGGTCGAGGCCCTCTCGCAGCAGGTTGATTCCCACGAGCACGTCGTACACACCCGCGCGAAGCTCGCTCAGCAGCTCGACGCGTCGGAGCGTGTCGACGTCGGAATGCAGGTACCGCACACGCACGCCGTGCTCGCCCAGGAAGTCGGTGAGCTCTTCGGACATCTTCTTCGTGAGCGTCGTCACGAGGACGCGCTCGTCGCGCTCGACACGCAGTCGGATCTCTTCGAGGAGATCGTCGATCTGCCCCTTCGACGGCTTCACCACGATGTGCGGGTCGACCAGACCCGTCGGGCGGATGATCTGCTCGACGACGCCGTCGGCGATGCCCATCTCGTACTTGCCCGGGGTCGCCGACAGGTAGACCGTCTGTCCGATGCGGTTCTTGAACTCATCCCACCTCAGCGGACGGTTGTCCATGGCGCTGGGCAGACGGAACCCGTGGTCGACCAGCGTGCGCTTGCGCGACGCGTCGCCCTCGTACATGGCGCCGATCTGGGGAACCGTGACATGCGACTCGTCGATGACGAGGAGGAAGTCGTCGGGGAAGAAGTCGAGCAGCGTGTGCGGGGGCTCGCCGGGCATGCGGCCGTCCATGTGACGCGAGTAGTTCTCGATGCCGGAGCAGAACCCGAGCTGCTGCAGCATCTCGAGATCGAACGACGTGCGCATGCGCAGACGCTGCGCCTCGAGCAGCTTGCCCTGGCGCTCGAACTCGGCGAGACGCTCTTCGAGCTCGTGCTCGATCGTGCCGATGGACCGCTGGATGACATCGGTGCCGGCGACGTAGTGCGACGCGGGGAAGATCGGCACGGAGTCGAGCTTCTCGATCACCTCGCCGGTCAGCGGGTGGAGCGAATACAGGCCTTCGATCTCGTCGCCGAACAGCTCGATGCGGATCGCGTGCTCTTCGTAGACGGGGATGATCTCGATCGTGTCACCGCGCACACGGAAGTTGCCGCGCGAGAAGTCGACGTCGTTGCGGTTGTACTGCATGGCGATGAACTGGCGGATGAGCGCGTCGCGGTCGTACCGCTCCCCCACCTGCAGCGCGACCATCGCCCGGAGGTACTCCTCCGGCGCGCCGAGGCCGTAGATGCAGGACACGGTCGAGACGACGATCACGTCGCGCCGGCTCAGCAGCGAGTTGGTCGTCGAGTGGCGCAGCCGCTCGACCTCGGCGTTGATCGAGGAGTCCTTCTCGATGAAGGTGTCGGTCTGCGGAACGTAGGCCTCGGGCTGGTAGTAGTCGTAGTACGAGACGAAGTACTCGACGGCGTTGTTCGGCATGAGCTCGCGGAACTCGTTCGCCAGCTGAGCGGCCAGCGTCTTGTTGTGCGCGAGCACGAGCGTCGGACGCTGCACCTGCTCGACCAGCCATGCTGTCGTCGCCGACTTTCCGGTACCCGTCGCCCCGAGCAGCACCACGTCGGTCTCGCCCGCGTTGATGCGCCCCGCGAGATCGGCGATCGCCTGCGGCTGATCACCGGCGGGCGCGTACTCGCTGATGACCTCGAAGGGGCGGACGCTGCGCGTGGTTTGCATACCTCCAGCGTATGCCGCCCCTCCGACATCGAGGCCGTCAGGCGTTGAGAGTGGCCGTCTCGGCCGATGGTTCCTGCGCCCAGGTGGTCGTTCCCCCGTTGACGAGGCTCATCGTCGCGGTGGATGTGAGCGCCCCGGCCGCCGAGCCGACGATGTTGAACGTGAGCGCACCCCCGAACCCCGAGGGCGTGGCGACGAACGTGAACGAGCTCGCCGTGCTGCCCAGGCTCGGCGTTGCGGTCCACCCGCCGATCGACGAACCGGCATCGAGCGTGACGGGGGAACTGAAGCTGACGACGACCACGAGCGACGCGTCGGCCGGCGGATTCACCCACGGGTCCGCCCGGTAGCTGATCTGCGTGCTGAACGTCGCGCGCAACCCGTCCTGCGCCGCGACGAGGGTCGTGAAATCGCCCTGCGCCTCGGCATCCCAGTAGTAGTTCGCCTCGCTGTTGACCGTTCCCCCTGTGCTGGCCGCAGCGAGCGGCAATGCTGCCGCGACCGCGATCACGGGCACCGACCAGGCCGCGCCCTTGATGATGGTGCGGCGCGAGATCTCTTGCTCTTCCTGCTCCATGGTCTGCCTCCCCCGACGCGAGAAGCATCACCAGCAGACCGTCCCCTGGGCGTCCCCACGCCTCATCCCAGAATATCAGCCGCCTCTCGAAGCCTAGAGTGGGCGCGTGATCGAGTTCATCATCGGCTCCAGCCTCGCGGCCGCCGCGGGGCTGAACGCGTGGATGCCGTTGTTCCTGCTCGGACTCGCCGACCGCCTGCTTCCGCCGTTCGCGCTTCCTTCCGGGTGGTCGTGGCTGTCGAGCGACCTCGCTCTCTGGATCATCGGTGCGCTCCTCGTGCTCGAGATCGTCGCCGACAAGGTGCCGGCGCTCGACTCCGTGAACGATGTCATCCAGAGCATCATCCGTCCCGCGGCCGGCGGCATCGCGTTCGGTGCGGGTGCCGGTTCCCAGACGCTCGCGGTCGAAGACCCGGGGTCCTTCTTCACGGGCGACACCTGGGTTCCTGTGGTCGCGGGCGTGGTGATCGCCCTCGTCGTGCACGTTTTCAAGGCGACAGCCCGCCTCGGCGCGAACGTGACGACGGGAGGTCTCGCGGCGCCGGTGCTGAGCACGCTCGAGGACGGGACCTCCTTCGCCCTCGCCGCCGCGGCGATCGTGGTGCCGATCGTGGCCGGCATCCTGCTGCTCGGGCTGATCGCGATCGCGATCCTGGTGCTCAGGCGGCGCCGTCAGCGCCGGAGGCACGACACCCCTCAACCCGGGACCGGGCTCCAGACGTAGGGCGTCGTCGTCGAGACCTTGACGAGCCCCGACCGCTCGAGGATCGGACGCGAGAACTCCGTCGAGTCGGACTGCAGGTAGCGGAAGCCGGCCGCCCGTGCAGATCGCGCCCGTTCGGCGGTGAGCGCGCGATAGATGCCACGGCCCCTCCATTCCGGCAGGGTCGCACCGCCCCACAACCCCGCGAAGCCGGTACCGGCGACCGGTTCGAGCCGACCGGCACTCACGACCACGCCCTCGGCGACCGCGATCCACAGCTCGACCGCCTCGCCGGCGCGGAGTCTGCCGATCAGGGCCTCGGCCCGAGAACGCCACGCGGCGTCGCCGAACACCTGGCCCTGCATCTCGCCCGCGGCGAGCACATCGTCATCGGTCCGCGCCCGCCTGATCTCCACGCCGTCGGGGATGTCGGCATGCTGAGCCAGCGCGGCCGCCTCGCCGATCATGATCGATTCCGGTTCCTCCGGTACGAAGCCGTGCGCCAGGAGGCTCTCATGAAGACCCGGCGCCCGGTCATGACCGCGGGTCTTCCACTCCACCGAGCCCACTCCCAGATCACGGAAGTACGCCACAGCTTCATCGATCAGCTCGGCGATGCCCTCGGCATCCGCTCCCCCCAGGTCCGCGTACGTGATGAATCCGAAGCCACCGGCCAGAACCGCGAGATGCAGGGGGCCATGCTGCACCACGCTGACGGCGTTCGCGATCTCCGCGCCGGCGCGCAGCTCACGGTCGTAGGCCTCGAGGTACTCGTGGATCATGCGTCGATCCTCCCAGATCGAGGCGTCATCCCTGAGCGGTCGCGGCCCCCCGCAGGGCCGACCACGCGGCGAGGGCGGCCGCGGCGCACATCGCCACGACGGCAGCCACGAACCAGGTCCAACTGCCACCGCCGAACACGAGACCGAGCGCCCAGCCGAAGAGGCTCGAACCCGCGTAGTACGCGAAGTAGTACAGCGACGACGCCTGCGCCCTGCTGGCGGGCCCGGCAGCGACCGGCGTCCAGCCCGAAGCGACGGCATGCGCCCCGAAGAATCCCGCCGTGAAGAGCAGCAGCCCTACGAGCACGACCGCGGCGATCGGCACCAGCAGCAGCCCGGCGCCGAGCGCCATGACACCGATCGATCCGATCAGCACCGGGAACCGGCCGATCCGCGAGGCGAGACCACCGGCCCACGGCGACGACACCGTGCCGGCGAGATAGGCCAGGAACAGCAGGGTCACGAGCCACGACGGCAGATCGAACGGCGCTGCGGAGAGGTGGAAACCGAGGTAGTTGTAGACGGCGACGAACGCCCCCATCAGAAGGAACCCCTGCGCGTAGAGCGCCCACTGCAGCGGCGACCGCAGCGGGGCTCGCAGCCTCTCCAGGATGCCGGGACCGCGATCGGCACGCAGACGCCCCGGAACGAAGCCCCTCGCCCTCGGGGTGAGCCAGAGGAACAGCCCGGCGGCGGCCGCGCAGAACGCCGCGACCGAGAGGATTCCGGCCTGCCACCCGCCGATCTCGCCGACGATCCCCGACACGATGCGACCGAGCAGTCCGCCGACCGTGGTGCCGGCGATGTAGCTGCCCGCCGCCGTGGCGGCGTGCCGCCCCTCCACCTCCTCGCTGAGATACGCGAGCGCCACCGCAGGCACCGCCCCCAGCGCCACGCCCTCGGCGAACCGCAGGGTGAGGAGCACGGCGATCTCGCCGCTCAACGGGGCGGCCAGACCGATCACCGTGGCCGTCAGCACCCCGGTGGCCATCGCCGGCACGCGCCCGATGCGATCCGCGACGACCGACCACGGGATGACGGCGAGGGCGAGCCCGAGCGTCGCGGCCGACACGCTGAGCGCCGCGGTCGCCGGCCCGACCGACAGGTCGGCCGAGATCTGCGGCAGCACGGCCTGCGCCGAGTACAGCTGAGCGAACGTCGCGATCCCGGCGAAGAACAGGCCGATGATCAGGCGCCGATACTCCCGTGATCCTGGCGCATGGCCGGAGAAGCTCACTGCGGGCGGATCCGCTCCCAGAGCGCATCCGTCTGGCGATGCGTCTCCGCGAGCTCGCCGGCCGTGTCGATGACGACATCCGCGATCGCCAGGCGCTTGTCGTCGGGGACCTGCGCGTCGATCCGCTCCTGCGCGGCGCGCTCGTCCATCCCGCGCAGCTCGACCAGGCGACGGAGACGTTCGGATGCCGGCGCATGCGCCACGACGATCGTGTCCCACGGGTCGTCGACCCTCGCCTCGACGAGCAGGGGCACGTCGTACACGACCACGGCGTGCGGGTCGTCGGCGACGGCCTGCTCGAATCGGCGCTGCGACTCGATGCGGACCGCCGGGTGCACGATCGCGTTCAGCTGCTTCAGGAGATCCGCATCACCGAAGACCTTTGCTCCGAGTGCGGCGCGGTCGAGCGCACCGTCCGGGGCGATGACGTCGGCGCCGAACGTCTCCGCGATCTTCGCCAGCACGGGAGCGCCGGGAGCCTGCACATCGCGCACGATCTGATCGGCGTCGACGATGATGGCGCCGTGCTCCGCCAGTCTCCGGGCGATGGTCGACTTCCCCGACGCGATGCCGCCGGTGAGTGCGATGAGAGGCATACGGCCAGTCTAGAGTTCGCGGCCCGGGGCGCTCACCGCGACAGGAGCTGGCGACGGGAGCTGATCACGCCGGTGTCGAATCCCGCGAGGTGGAGGCCGCCGTGGAAGCGCGCGTGCTCGATCTTGATGCAGCGGTCCATCACGACCGACAGTCCCGCGGCCTCCGCGAGAGCCGCGGCGTCCTCGTTCCAGGAGCCGAGCTGGAGCCATAGTGCGCTGGCGCCGACGTCGATGGCCTCCTGCGCGACCCCCGGGAGGTCGTCGTGCCGACGGAAGACGTCGACGACGTCCGGCACGACCGGGAGGTCGGCCAGCGAGGCGTACACGGGCTGCCCGAGGATCTCCTTCTCCCGCGGGTTGACGAGGTACACGTCGTAGGCGGTGCTGGAGAGCAGATAGGTCGCCACGAAGAACGAGGCGCGCGCCGGGTTGTTCGACGCGCCGACGATCGCGACCGACTTCGCGCGGCGGAGCAGGCCGAAGCGCTCCTGCTGGTTCGGACCGACCCAGGTCCGCCCGGGGGCGGCCGGGGCGGCACCGGGCAGTGCGCAGGCGGCGGCGTCCGTCACCGCCGGAATCTCGCATGCGTCTGCCGGAGGGTTCGTCCCGCTCATCGGTTGGCTCCTGTCGCGAGGGTGAGGGCCTGGTCGAGGTCCCAGATGATGTCGTCCGCGTCCTCGAGACCCACCGAGATGCGGATGAGGTCGGGGCGCACGCCGGCAGCCACGAGCTGCTCCTCGGTGAGCTGACGGTGCGTCGTCGATGCGGGGTGGATGACGAGCGTGCGCGCATCGCCGATGTTCGCCAGGTGCGAGGCGAGCTGCAGATTCTCGATCAGCGCCTCCCCCGCGGCGCGTCCGTCGACGGCCGCGACACCGAAGGCGAAGACCGAACCGGGTCCGAGCGGCAGGTACTTCGCCGCGCGTTCTCGGTGCGGGTGTCCCTCGAGTCCGGCCCAGGTGACGTACGCCACGCGAGGGTCGGACGCCAGCCATTCGGCGACGACCCGGGCGTTCGCGAGATGCGCGTCGATGCGCTGCGGGAGGGTCTCCACACCCTGGAGCAGGTTGAACGCGGACTGCGGGCTGAGCGCCGGGCCGATATCGCGCAGCTGCTCGGAGCGCAGCTTCGTGAGGAAGCCGTACTCGCCGAAGTTGTCCCACCACTTGATGCCGCCGTAAGAGTCGACGGGCTCGGTCATCTGCGGGAACTTGCCATTGCCCCAGTCGAACGTGCCCTTCTCGATGACAACGCCCCCGAGGGTCGTGCCGTGCCCGCCGAGGAACTTCGTCACCGAGTGGATCACGATGTCGGCGCCGTGCTCGAGCGGGCGGGCCAGGTACGGGGTCGCCAGGGTCGCGTCGACGACGAGCGGCACTCCGGCCTCGTGCGCGACCGCAGCCAGTCCCTCGATGTCGGCGATCTCCCCCGAGGGGTTGCCGATCATCTCGACGTAGACGACCTTCGTCTCGGGACGGATCGCAGCGGCGTAGTCGGCGGGGTCGGTCGACGCGACGAAGGTGGTCTCGACGCCGAAGCGCCGGAGGGTCACGTCGAGCTGCGTCACCGTGCCGCCGTAGAGCTGTGCAGCCGCGACCACGTGATCGCCGGCGCCGACGAGGGCCGCGAACGTGATGAACTCCGCACTCATGCCGGATGCCGTGGCCACGGCTCCGATGCCACCCTCGAGGGAGGCCAGACGCTCTTCCAGTGCCGCGACGGTGGGGTTGCCGATGCGGGAGTAGATGTTGCCGTACTTCTGCAGGGCGAAGAGGTTTCCGGCATCCGCCGCGTCGTCGAAGACGAACGACGTCGTCTGGTAGATCGGCACCGCGCGGGCACCGGTCGACGCGTCGGGAGTGCCGCCGGCGTGGAGGGCTCGGGTGCGGAACCCGAAGCGATGTTCTTCCGTCATGATGTCCTCGGTTCGGGGTGGTCAGGGAGACCGTGGTGAGAGTTCGGCGGCCGCGAGCACTTCGGCGATGTCGTCGACGGCCCAGGGGTTCTGGAGCGAGGTGGTGTCTCCGAGCGCCTGCGGGTCGCGGCCGGCTCGGCGGTCCTGTTCAGCTTCCCAGAGTTGTGCGAGCAGTCGGCGCATGATCTTGCCCGAGCGCGTCTTCGGAAGGTCGGGCACGACGACGACATGCTTCGGCTTCGCGACCGGTCCGATGGCTCGGGCGACCTCCGCGCGGAGGTCCGACGGCGTCACTTCGGACCGGCCCGACGGTGTCACGAAGGCGACGACGGCCTGACCGGTCACCACATCCGACACCCCGGCGGAGCCTGCCTCGCCGACGGTGTCGTGCGCGACCAGAGCGGATTCGATCTCGATCGTCGAGAGCCGGTGCCCGGAGACGTTCACGACGTCGTCGAGGCGCCCGAGGATCCAGATGTACCCGTCGACGTCGCGCGTCGCACCGTCTCCGGCGACGTAGTAGCCGCCGAAGTCTCCGTGTCCCGCGTACGCCGACCAGTATGCGTCGCGGTACCGCTGCGGGTTCCCCCACACGGTGCGCGCCATGCCCGGCCACGGCCGACGCACGACCAGCGTTCCCGAACGACCCGGTTCGACCTCGCGGCCCTGCTCGTCGACCACCGCGACGTCGATGCCCGGCAGCGGCACGGTCGCCGAGCCGGGCTTGAGGCTCGTCACGCCGGGCAGCGGCGCGATCATCGCGGCGCCGGTCTCGGACTGCCACCAGGTGTCGACGATGGGCAGCTCGTCGCGGCCGAAGTTCCGTCGGAACCAGATCCAGGCCTCGGGATTGATCGCCTCGCCGACCGTGCCCAGCAGACGCAGCGTCGACAGGTCGTGTCCCGATGGCAGATCGGCGCCGAACCAGGTCATGAAGGTGCGGATCAGTGTGGGAGCCGTGTAGTACACCGTCACCCCGTAGCGCTCGATGATCTCGAGATGCCGCTCGCGGTGCGGAGTATCGGGCGTTCCCTCGTAGATCACCTGGGTGAGCCCGTTCGACAGTGGACCGTAGATCTCGTATGTGTGCGCCGTGACCCAGGCGAGGTCCGCTGTGCACCAGTGCACGTCGTCAGGCTTCGCATCGAAATGCGCCCAGTGCGCCCAGCTCGCATGCGTCAGGTATCCGCCGGAGGTGTGGACGAGGCCCTTCGGCTTCCCCGTCGTGCCCGACGTATAGATGATGAAGAGCGGATGCTCGGCGTCGAACGGCTGCGCCTCGTGTTCGGTCGAGGCCGTGTCGACGACGTCGTGCCACCAGACGTCGCGGCCCTCTGTCCACGGCACGTCCTGACCGGTGCGGCGCAGCACCAGCACGTGCTCGAGGTCGGGCAGGTCGGCGGCGGCGACGTCGGCGGTCGACTTGACCTCGGTCGCGGTGCCGCGGCGGAACTGCCCGTCGCTCGTGACGAGCAGCTTCGCGCCGGTGTCCTCGAGCCGGAACCGCACGGCCTCGGCCGAGAAGCCGCCGAAGACGAGCGAGTGCACGGCGCCGATGCGGGCGCAGGCGAGCGTGATCACCACGGTCTCCACGAGCACCGGGAGGTAGATGACGACCCGATCGCCCGGACGGATGCCGAGAGCGATGAGGGCGTTCGCGGCCTGCGCGACGCGGCGCTGCAGGTCGGCGTATGTGACCGAGAGCCGGTCCCCCGGCTCTCCCTCGAAATGCAGCGCGACTTTGTCTCCGCGTCCCGCACGCACGTGCCGATCGACGCAGTTCTCCGCGACATTGAGCGTGCCGCCGAGGAACCAGCGCGCGGCCGGCACGGCCTCGCCGGTCGGCGGATCCCACTCGTGCGCGGTGTGCCACGGCTCCGCCCAGTCGAGCCGCCGGGCGGCTTCCTCCCAGAAGGCCGTCGGGTCTGCGGCTGCCCGCGCGTACGCCTCCGCACCGATGTTCGCCTGCGCGGTGAAGCCGGCAGGAGGCGCGTAGACCCGCGACTCCTGCAGTCGAGCCTCGGCCACGGTCAGGTCCACCGTTTCAGCAGGTACTTCTCCGCCAGCGCGAGGACGCCGTTGGTGATCGTGCCGAGCACCGCCAGCAGCACGATCGAGAGCAGGATGCGATCGACGCGGCCGCTGTTCTGCGAGTCGGTCAGCAGGAAGCCCAGACCCATCGACGAGGCGATGAGCTCGGCGGCGACGAGGAACAGCCACGCCTGCGCCAGGGCGAGACGCAGACCCGACACGACCGACGGGATCACGGCGGGCAGCTGCACCGTGCGGAACAGCGACCAGCCGTGCAGGCTGAACGACCGGCCCGCCTCGACGAGGTGCGGGTCGACGTGCCGGAGCGCCGAGGCGACGGTCGTGTACACGGGGAAGAACGCGCCGATCGCGATCAGCGTGACCTTCGACTCCTCACCGATCTGCATCCAGAGGATGAGCAGCGGCACCCACGCGAGCGACGGCACCGCGCGCACGGCGGCGAGGGTCGGGCTGAGGAGGACATCGCCGAGCCGCGACAGCCCGACGATCCCGGCAGCCGCGAGTCCGATGACCGAACCGATCGCGAAGCCGAGCAGCACGCGCTGCACCGAGATGGCGATATGCGTGTAGAGCTGGCCGCTCTCGGCGAGCTCGACGCCGGCGAGGAACACCGAGGCTGGCGTCGGCAGCCTGTACGGCTCCACGAGACCCGACGTCGTCACGATCTGCCAGGCCAGCACGATGATGACGGGCAGCACCAGGCCGGCGAGGATCCGCACGACCGGTCGATCCCAGGCACGGCGAGCACCGGCATCCGCGTGCCGGTACTCCCCCTTGGCTGCGTCGAGCGCGTCCCGCGAATCCGCAGGGACGACGACTCGCAGATCGGCTTCGGTCACTCGCCGTCGACCGCCTTCTTCGCGAACGTGTCGTTGACGATCGAGGACAGTGCCTTGTCGACGGAGTCCTTCCCACCCTGCACGTCACCGGATTCGACGAGAACGGGTGCGATCTTCTCGAGCACGGCGAGCTGGTCGTCACCCGGGATGCCGCTGACGTCGAGGTTCGAGCGCTCTTCGATGACGGTGGTCGCCACGTCGATGTCGATTCCGGCGACCTCGGCGAGCAGCGCCGCGGTCTCTTCGGGGTTCTCGAGGGCCCACTCGCGAGCCTGCTCGTAGGCGTCGACGACGGCCTGGGCGAGGTCGGGGTGGTTCGTGATGAAGTCCTCGGTGGCGTTGAGGAAGCCGTAGGTGTTGAAGTCGACATTGCGGTAGATCAGCTTGTCGCCCGACTCCGCCTCTGCCGCGGCCATGATCGGGTCGAGACCGGCCCACGCGGCGACGGATCCGCCGTCGAGGGCGGCGCGGCCGTCGGCGTGCTGCAGGTTCTGCACCTCGACGTCGGAGAGCGAGAGGCCCTCCTCCTCGAGCGCCTGGAGCAGGAAGAAGTAGGGGTCGGTGCCCTTGGTCGCCGCGACGGACTTGCCCTTGAGGTCGGCGACGGAGGTGATGTCGCTGTCGGGTCCGACGACGATCGCCGACCACTCCGGCTGCGAGAAGACGTCGATGACCTGGATCGGCGAGCCGTTGGAGCGCGCGAGCAGGGCGGCGGAGCCGGCGGTAGAGCCCACGTCGACCGAGCCGGAGCGCAGCAGCTCGTTGGCCTTGTTCGAGCCGGCGGACTGGATCCACTCGACCGCGACGTCGTCGCCGAGGATCTCCTCGAGGATGCCCTGGTCCTTGATGACGAGGCTCAGCGGGTTGTACGTCGCGAAGTCGATCGAAAGGGTGTCGGACGACCATTCGGTCGCTCCCGCGGTGCTCTCGGTCTGAGGGGCATCGGCTTCGGCGTTCTCGCCGGCGACGCAACCGGTCGCGACGAGCATCATCGTGCCGGCGATCGCGATCGCAGGGATGATTCGGCGGGTGATGGTGCTCATCGGGTCTCCTCGGTGATGCGGTGGTGGGTGTCGACGCCGAGTCCTTCGAGGAGCTCGGCGCGCAGGTCGGCGAGACCGCGATCGGCGCGGTCTCGGGGACGGATGCCGGGGACGGCGACGGTGCGCGCGATGGAGGTCGCGTTGTCGCCGCGGTCGTCGCTGAGCGTGCGCAGCAACAGCACGCGATCGGCGAGGTACAGGGCTTCCTCGACGTCGTGCGTGACGAGGAGGATCGTGGTGGGCTCGGCCGCGTGGATCTTCAGCAGCAGATCGTGCATGCGGAGGCGGGTGAGCGCGTCGAGGGCGCCGAACGGCTCGTCGAGCAGAAGCACGCCGGGGTTGCGGGCCAGAGCGCGAGCCAGAGAGGCGCGCTGCGCCATGCCGCCGGACACTTCGCGCGGACGCTGGTCGGCCGCATGCTCGAGTCCGACGAGGTGCAGCAGTTCGCTCACACGCTCGCGTCCTGCTCGCCGGGCGGTGCCCCGCGGCAGGCCGATCTCGACGTTCTGTGCCAGGGTGCGCCAGGGCAGGAGCCGCGGCTCCTGGAAGGCGACGGCAGTGCGCTCGTCGACATCGGCCACGCCGGTGCCGTCGAGGCGGATGCTGCCGCGTGTCGGTGCGTCCAACCCGCCGACGAGACGCAGGAGCGTGGACTTGCCGCATCCGGATGGGCCGACGACGGCGACGATCTCGCCGGGGGTGATGTCGACGTCGACGCCGCGCAGCACGTCACGTCGCCCCTGCGGAAGGGCGAAGGAGCGGTCGATGTTCTCGAGCCGTACAGCCTGCGCCAGACCCGCCGATCTCGAGGCGTCCGCGGTGCGCGACACAGGGAGGAGGGCGGTCATACCCCCATGCTGTCCGAGGGAGGGAAATGTTACGAATGCGGTCGTAATGTTCCGTCACGCAGGGTCTGCCGGGTGCGGGGACATGCGAAACGGGCCGCCACGCCCTCCCGAAGGAGAGGTGACGGCCCGTTCCAGAGCGTGATGCTTACGCGTTGCCGCCCGACAGCTTCTCGCGGAGAGCCGCGAGTGCCTCGTCGTCGGCGAGGGTGCCTGCACCGGTCGCCTCGCTCGAGAAGACCTGGCCGCCGAAGTCGGCGCCGGCCTCTGCCTCGGCCTCTGCGGCCTTGGTGACCTGAGCCTTGTGGGCCTCCCAGCGAGCCTGGGCTGCAGCGTACTCCTGCTCCCATGCCTCGCGCTGGGCGTCGAAGCCTTCCTTCCACGCACCGGTCTCGGCGTCAAAGCCCTCCGGGTACTTGTACTCGCCGTTCTCGTCGTACTCCGCGACCATGCCGTAGAGGGCCGGGTCGAACTCGGTGCCGTTGGGGTCGACCGACTCGTTGGCCTGCTTGAGCGACAGCGAGATGCGGCGACGCTCCAGGTCGATGTCGATGACCTTGACGAAGACCTCTTCGCCGACGGAGACGACCTGCTCGGCCAGCTCGACGTGCTTGCTGGAGAGCTCGGAGATGTGGACGAGGCCCTCGATGCCGTCTGCGACGCGCACGAACGCACCGAACGGAACGAGCTTGGTGACCTTACCCGGCGTGACCTGTCCGATCGCGTGGGTGCGGGCGAAGACCTGCCACGGGTCCTCCTGCGTCGCCTTAAGCGACAGGGAGACGCGCTCGCGGTCGAGGTCGACCTCGAGGATCTCGACGGTGACCTCCTGGCCCACCTCGACGACCTCGGAGGCGTGCTCGATGTGCTTCCAGGACAGCTCGGAGACGTGCACGAGGCCGTCCACGCCGCCCAGGTCGACGAACGCACCGAAGTTGACGATCGACGACACGACACCCTTGCGGACCTGACCCTTGTGCAGGTTGTTCAGGAACGTGGTGCGCGACTCCGACTGCGTCTGCTCGAGCAGCGCGCGGCGGCTGAGCACGACGTTGTTGCGGTTCTTGTCGAGCTCAAGGATCTTGGCCTCGATCTCCTGGCCGAGGTACGGCGTGAGGTCGCGGACGCGGCGCAGCTCGATGAGCGAGGCCGGCAGGAAGCCGCGAAGGCCGATGTCGACGATGAGTCCACCCTTGACGACCTCGATGACCGTACCGGTGACGACGCCGTCGTTCTCCTTGATCTTCTCGACGTCTCCCCAGGCACGCTCGTACTGAGCGCGCTTCTTGGAGAGGATCAGACGGCCTTCCTTGTCCTCCTTCTGGAGAACGAGAGCCTCGACCTCGTCGCCGACCTTGACGACCTCGTTGGGGTCGACGTCGTGCTTGATGGAGAGTTCGCGCGAGGGGATGACACCCTCGGTCTTGTATCCGACGTCGAGCAGAACCTCATCGCGGTCGATCTTGACGATCGTGCCTTCGATGATGTCGCCGTCGTTGAAGAACTTCAGGGTCTTCTCGACCGCGGCCAGGAAGTCCTCAGCAGATCCGATGTCGTTGATGGCGACCTGCTTGGTGGCCGGGGCGGTCGTTGCGGTAGTCATGTAGTGGGTTGTCCTTGTTGGATGGAGTCTCAGGCTGAGACGCAAAGGCCGCGCACGGCCGACAGCATGCTTCACAGCGGTTGGATTTTGGTGTTCTGGCACGAGGGCATGCGTAGGCACGCCACGAGTGACATCTCAGGTTATCAGAAGTACGGATGCCGGTGGGATTCGGATTTCGCGGTGTGTGCCTGTGGATAACTTCTGCGCGCGGTTCCTGCGTCGGGCTACCGTGACCGGGTGAATCTCCCCCGCCCCGCGTCTGTTCCGATCATCGCGCTTGCGTTGGTGTGCGCCGCGCTCGTCGGGTGCTCCCCCACGCCGGCACCGAAACCCACGCCGACTCCGGCGTTCGCGTCTGAGGAAGAGGCGTTCGCTGCCGCGGAGGAGACGTATAGGGAGTACAACGAGGCCAGTAATGCGGATCTCGCTGGCAATTCAACAAAAGACCCCCAGGACTATCTCATCGGGAGCGCTCTCGAAGGGTTCCTCGACGGCCGAGAGTATCTGAGGACCAACGGCCTTGCTCTGCAGGGAGAAACCCATGTCATCAATTTTCAAGGCGAGTCTGCGACGATCTCCCTAGGCTCCACCGAAGTCTCCATGCTCGTCTGCCTTGACATCTCCGCGACAACGCTGATCGACGTATCTGGTCGGGATGTCACGCCCGCGACTCGGCCGGGCACCGTGGGGCAGAGAGTGACCTTGATCGCCGATACCTCGGCATTTCGGATCTCCCAAGAGTCCGAGGCGGAGGCGGGCGCATGCTTGCTCGGTTGATCACCATTGTCGCTACTGCGACTGCGTTGCTGGCGATAGCGCCGCAGTCGAGTTCATCTTCTTGCCCTCGAGACGTTCTGGCATCCTTTGGATTCTGCCCAACGATCAGCAACGACGGCTCCGCCGCGAGAGTGGGCGGCTCTAAGCCCATTCCCGGCAGGAATCCGATCTCATCTCCGATCGGGAACGACTCTCCCCGCGATCAGGGACCTCCTCCCCCGCCTCCGTTCAAGCTGTGCGAGAGGTCTGTCACCCACCTCCGCGTCTGCCCTAAGGAGTCCGAACCGGCAGATCCGACGGCGCCGCCGGCTCCCGGCATCCCCGGGATCACGCTCACCGACCTCGCGCAGTTCGCCCCGAATCCCGTCGCTGCCACGGGCGAACCCGACAACCTCGGGGTCGCCGGCATGCCGACGAACTTCGTCGCCGCGGCATCCGCTCACACGCGCGCCGGAGCACTGTTCGGCATCCCGGTGACCGTGCGATTCACTCCGGTCGGCTTCGACTTCCGCTACGGCGACGGCGACACGACGACCACGACCACCGGCGGTCAGACCTGGTCGGCGCTCGGTCAGGCGACCTTCACCCCCACGGCCACCAGCCACATCTACCGCGAGCGGGGCACCTACGATGCGAGCGTCACAGTCCGCTACACGGCAGAAGTCGACCTGGGCACCGGCTGGTTCCCCGTCGAAGGACAGCTCTCGATCGACGGCCCGACTCAACAGATCCGCATCTTCGAGGCGCACACCGCCCTGGTCGCGCGGACCTGCGTAGAGCAGCCCGCAGCACCCGGGTGCTGAACGTCGCCGGTCGTCGTTACTCTGAGTCCATGCCTCGCGCCGACCGCCTCATGCTGCTCGACACCGCCAGCCTCTACTTCCGCGCCTTCTACGGCGTGCCCGACAAGGTGACGGCGCCGGACGGCTCCCCCATCAACGCGGCGCGCGGTCTGCTCGACATCATCGCGAAGCTCGTCACCCTGTACGAGCCCACCCATGTGATCGCCTGCTGGGACGACGACTGGCGCCCGCAGTGGCGCGTCGACCTCATCCCGAGCTACAAGGCGCACCGGGTCGTCGAGGTCGTCCCGGCCGGACCTGACGTCGAAGAGGTGCCCGATCCGCTCGAGGCGCAGATCCCTCTCATCCGCGAGACGCTCGGGGCCATCGGCATCCCGATCATCGGCGTCGCCGAGCACGAGGCCGACGACGTCATCGGAACCCTCGCCACGAGCTCCGCGATCCCGGTCGACATCGTCACCGGCGACCGCGACCTCTTTCAGCTCGTCGACGATGCGAGCGATGTGCGGGTCATCTATACGGCCAAGGGCATGAGCAACCTCGAGATCGTCACCGATGCGAGCGTCGTCGCCAAATACGGTGTGCTCCCCTCCCAGTACGCGGACTTCGCCACGATGCGCGGCGACGCCTCCGACGGCCTGCCCGGCGTCGCCGGCGTCGGAGACAAGACCGCCGCCACACTGCTGCAGGCCCACGCCGACCTCGAAGGCATCCGTGCCGCCGCGGAGGCCGGCGAAGGCATGAGCGCCGGGGTGCGGGCGAAGATCCTCGCGTCGACCGCCTACCTCGACGTCGCACCGACCGTCGTCGCCGTCGCGAAATCGCTGCCCATCACCGATCCGGGCATCCCGCTGCACGCGCTCGATCCTGAGGAGGCAGACGCCGCGACAGCCCTCTCCGACAAGTGGAACCTCGGCGGGTCGATGACGCGCGCCGTTGCGGCCGTCTCGAACGCGGCCCTCGCAGCAGGCTGACCTCAGCCGCGCGTCACTCCGCCCAGGACAGCAGGCGCTCAAGGCCCCAGGTCGTGACGATGCGCGATGCCGGCACTCCGGCCCGCTCCGCACGCTCGGCACCGTGGTCGAGGAGTGACAGCTGCCCGGGAGCATGCGCGTCCGAGTCGATCGAGAACAGGCATCCGGCCTCGAGGGCGATCGCGATCAGTTCATCCGGAGGATCCTGCCGCTCCGGCCGCGAGTTGATCTCCACCGCGACGCCGTTCTCCGCGCAGGCGGCGAACACGGCGGCCGCATCGAACTCCGACTGCGGACGCGTCCCCCGATCACCTTGGACCAGGCGTCCGGTGCAGTGCCCGAGCACGTTGACCCTGGGGTGCGACACCGCGGCGATCATCCGCGCGGTCATCGGCCGCCGGTCCATGCGCAGTTTGGAATGCACCGAGGCGACGACGATGTCGAGTTCGCCGAGCAGCGAATCCTCCTGGTCCAGCGCACCGTCCTCGAGGATGTCGACCTCGATCCCGGCGAGCAGCGTGAAGCCGTCTCCGGATTCCGCCCGCACCAGCGGCATCTGCTCGCGCAGCCGCTCGGCCGACAGCCCCCGCGCCACCCGCAGCCGCGGCGAATGGTCGGTGATCGCCTGATACTCATGACCCTGCGCCCGCGCGGCCGCCGCCATCACCGGGATCGACGTCGTCCCATCGGACCAGTCGGTGTGCGCGTGCAGGTCACCGCGAAGCTTCCCGCGCAGCTCCGAGACGATCTCCGGTTCGACATCACCTCGGAGCTCGACGAGATAGTCGGGTACCTGACCGGACTGGGCCTGGCGGATGACGGCGAACGTCGACTCGCCGATGCCGCGGGCCGCGCGCAGCCGGGTAGGGTCCGCCTGCACGTCGTCGGGGAGATCCTGCAGGGTCTGCGCCGCCTGGCGGAACGCCTTGGCCCGGTACCGCGACGCGCGCTCGCGCTCCAGCAGAGAAGCGATCTCGAGCAGCGCGTCGACGGGATCCATGATCACTCCGCCGCAGAAGCCAACTCGCGGCTCACGCCGATCCACTCGTCGAGCTTCGCGAGCGCCCGACCGTCATCGACCGCAGCGGCAGCACGCTCGTATCCTTCGCGAAGACGCTCGAGGATCGGGCGCTGCACCTGCCCGGCATCCTGCGACAGCTCGAACGCGACGATGCCGGCCGCGGCGTTGAGCAGGACGATGTCGCGCACCGCCCCGGACTCGCCGGCGAGGGTGCGTCGGAGGATCTCGGCGTTGTGCTGCGGTGAGCCGCCGATCAGATCGGCGAGCTCCGCGAGCGGGATGTCGAGATCGCGCGGATCGAGATCGTGCTCGTGGATGTCACCGCGGGTGACCTCCCAGATGCGGCTGTGGCCTGTGGTGGTGAGCTCGTCGAGCCCATCGTCTCCGCGGAAGACCAGCGCCGTCGCACCACGGGTGCGGAAGACGCCGGTGATCAGCGGCACGCGTTCGATCTGTGCGACTCCGACCGCGTTCGCCTCGGCGCGCGCCGGGTTGCAGAGCGGTCCGAGCATGTTGAAGACCGTGGGCACGCCGAGCTGGGCGCGCACGGCCCCCGCGTGCTTGAAGCCGGGGTGGAACGCGCCGGCCCACGCGAACGTGATCCCGGTGCGATCGAGGATGGATGCCACGGCGGCGGGGTCGAGAGACAGCTCCAGCCCCAGGGCTCCGAGAACGTCGGAGGCACCCGACGCCGAGCTCGCGGCGCGGTTGCCGTGCTTGACGACCGGGATGCCCGCGGAGCCGACGACGATGGCGGCGGTCGTCGACACGTTCACCGTGCCAACACGGTCTCCGCCGGTGCCGACGATGTCGAGGACGTTCGGCGAGACGGGGAGCGGAACGGCGGCTTCGAGGATCGCGTCGCGGAACCCGACGATCTCATCGATCGTCTCGCCCTTCGCACGGAGCGCGACGAGGAAACCGGCGAGCTGAGCCTCGGTGACGCTCCCCTGCATGATCTGACGCATGGCCCAGGTGGACTCCCAGACGGTGAGGTCGCGGCGCTCCAGCAGAGAGGTGAGCACATCGGACCAGGTCAGGGAATCAGCCATGTGTGCGATCCTATCGGCGCCGAGAAAACGTGCAGACGGATCATCACGCGCGCCCTTTGCGCGGGCATCCGCCGTTTCCCGCGTATTCACCGAGGATTCGCAGTGTTTTCTTAGGGTCCCCTAAGTCGCTGAAGGGCGAAACCGGTGCCCCCAGTGCAAGAATCACCCCCGAGGATCGGCCATAATGGAAGGGTGACGACCTCAGCGACGTATGCCCCGGCGGCGAGAACGATCAAGCGGCCCAACCCGGTAGCTGTCGGCACCATTGTGTGGCTCGGCAGCGAGGTGATGTTCTTCGCGGGACTCTTCGCGATCTACTTCACTCTCCGCAGCACTTCACCCGAGCTCTGGGCCGACCGCACCGAGCTGCTGAACGTTCCGTTCGCGGCCGTGAACACCGCGATCCTGGTGCTCTCCTCCTTCACGTGCCAGATGGGCGTCTTCGCCGCCGAAGACCTTCAGCCGTACCGGCTCGCCAAGGGCCAGAAGAACGGGGCAGGCCGTCGTCGCCTGTTCGGCTGGGGCATGGTCGAGTGGTTCTTCCTCACCTTCGCTCTCGGAGCGATCTTCGTCTCCGGCCAGGTGTGGGAGTACGCGCAGCTGGTCGCTGAGGGCATGCCCATCAGCGCCGACTCGTACGCGTCCGCGTTCTACCTGACCACCGGCTTCCACGCCCTTCACGTCACCGGCGGGCTCATCGCCTTCCTGCTCGTGATCGGCCGTGCGTATGCCGTCAAGAACTTCCGGCACAAGGAGGCGACCTCCTCGATCGTGGTGTCCTACTACTGGCACTTCGTCGACGTCGTCTGGATCGTGCTGTTCCTCGTTATCTACTTCCTGAAATAAGAGCGGAGCTGATCCCCGAGATGGCACGAGAGAAGAAGCGCCGTTCCGGCGGTCGTCGCAGCCCTTTGGCGGCTGCCGCGCTCATCGGAGCAGGCCTCATGATCACCGGCGCCGTGTACGCCGGCGCCTCCGCCGCGTTCGCGGCCACCGACACGCAGGCCGCTGCATCGACCCAGTTGACGGTCGAGGACGGCGAGAAGCTGTTCACGGCGAACTGCGCCACCTGCCACGGGCTCGACCTGCAGGGAACGGCCGACGGCCCGAGCCTCTACGGCGTCGGCGAGCTGGCGGCTGAGTTCCAGCTCTCCACCGGCCGCATGCCGCTGCAGATGCAGGGTCCGCAGGCCCCGCAGAAGGAGCCGCAGTTCACGGAGGAGCAGATCCGCGCGATCGCCTCCTACGTGCAGTCCGTGGCCCCCGGCCCGACCTACCCGAGCGACCACACGATCGACGGCGAGGGCGATGTCGCGAAGGGCGCGGAGCTGTTCCGCGTCAACTGCGCGATGTGCCACAACGTCTCGGCTGCCGGTGGCGCCCTCACCGAGGGCAAGTACGCCCCCGCCCTGACCGAGACCAGCGCGCTGCACATGTACGCGGCCATGGTCACCGGCCCGCAGAACATGCCGGTCTTCGGCGACATGAACCTGTCCGACGAGGACAAGCGCGACATCATCTCGGCCCTGCTCTTCCAGCAGAAGGCCGTGCCGGTCGGCGGCTTCACCCTCGGCAACCTGGGGCCCGTGTCCGAGGGACTGTTCGTGTGGATCTTCGGGATCGGCGCGCTCGTCGCCATCACCGTGTGGATCACGGCGAAGTCCAACTGACGCTTATTCATCGAAGAGGAACGTACGAGGAGCACCATGGCACACGACGACGACTCGCAGGCTCTTGACAGGGCCTACCAGCCCTCTCCGGGGCTGGGTGTCGCAGTCAGCGATCCCGTGCAGAACCCGGGGCTGCCGCCGCATCGCGAGCGGATGACCGACAAGGATCCTCGCGCGGAGAAGGCTGCGGACCGCACGGTCTACACCCTGTTCTACCTCTCGCTCGCCGGCAGCATCTGGGCGGTCGCCGCGTACATGCTGTTCCCGATCGAGAGCGGCGCTCTCATCGACATCCGGCAGAACAACCTCTTCATCGGTCTGGGCATCGCACTCGCGCTGCTCTCCATCGGCATCGGCGCGATCCACTGGTCCAAGGCTCTGATGTCCGACAAGGAGCACATCGAGTACCGTCACCCCACTCGCGGCAAGGACTCGACCCGCGAAGCGGCCATCCAGGCGTTCTCCGACGCGAACGAGGAGTCCGGCTTCGGACGTCGCACGATGATCCGCAACTCGCTGTTCGCCGCGGTCGTCGCCTCGATCATCCCGGGTGTCACCCTGTTCCGCGGACTGGCCCCGCACTCCACTCCCGACGACCCCACTGCGGGCGACCCGGTGGCGCTGCTGAAGCACACGATGTGGGAAGAGGGCTCGCGCCTCGTCCGGGACCCCGACGGCACGCCCATCCGGGCGGCGGACGTCACTCTCGGCTCCGCGTTCCACGTGATCCCCGAAGAGCTCGCCGACCTCAGCCACCACGACGGCTACCTCGAGGAGAAGGCCAAGGCGATCGTCCTCATGATGCGTCTGCGCCCCGAGCAGCTCATCGAGGCCGAGGACCGCAAGGACTGGTCCTACGACGGCATCGTCGCCTACTCCAAGGTCTGCACCCACGTCGGCTGCCCGGTGGCCCTGTACGAGCAGCAGACGCACCACCTGCTGTGCCCGTGCCACCAGTCGCAGTTCGACGTCACGGACCACGCCAAGGTCATCTTCGGCCCGGCGGCTCGTCCGCTGCCGCAGCTGCCCATCACCGTCGATGACGAGGGCTACCTGGTCGCACGCAGCGACTTCACGGAGCCTGTCGGCCCGAGCTTCTGGGAGCGCCATTGAGCACCGCAACGCTGTCCAAAGACGACAAGGACACGAAGGCGCCCCTCGGCGGTCGCTTCGTCGGCGCCGCGTCGAACTACATCGATGAGCGCACCAGCCTCTCGGGCTTCGTCAAGGAGCTCGGTCGCAAGATCTTCCCGGACCACTGGTCCTTCATGCTCGGCGAGATCGCGCTGTGGAGCTTCGTGGTCGTGTTCCTCTCCGGAACCTTCCTGACGTTCTTCTTCCAGGCCTCCATGGTCGAGACCCACTACACGGGCGCCTATGCCCCGATGCGCGGCATCGAGATGTCGGCGGCCCTCGAGTCGTCGCTGCACATCTCCTTCGATCTGCGCGGTGGCCTCCTCGTCCGTCAGATCCACCACTGGGCCGCGCTCGTGTTCATCGCCGGCATCGGCGTGCACATGCTCCGCATCTTCTTCACGGGTGCGTTCCGCAAGCCGCGCGAGCTCAACTGGGTGATCGGCTTCGTGCTGTTCATCCTGGCTCTGGCCGAGGGCTTCACGGGTTACTCCCTCCCCGACGACCTTCTGTCGGGTAACGGTCTTCGCATCATCGACGGCATGGTCAAGGGCATCCCGCTGATCGGCACCTGGACGTCGTTCATCGTCTTCGGTGGCGAGTTCCCGGGAACCGACATCGTGGGACGCCTCTACACGCTGCACATCCTGCTGCTGCCGCTGCTGGTCATCGGCCTGATCGTGGTGCACCTGATGCTCATGATCGTCAACAAGCACACGCAGTTCGCCGGCCCCGGCCGCACGAACGACAACGTCGTGGGCTACCCGATGATGCCGGTGTACATGTCGAAGATGGGCGGCTACCTATTCATCGTGTTCGGCACGATCGTGCTGATCGCGACGTTCTTCCAGATCAACCCGATCTGGGCCTACGGACCGTATGACCCCTCCCCCGTGTCGGCAGGTACGCAGCCCGACTGGTACATCGGATTCGCGGACGGCGCTCTGCGTCTGGCTCCGTCGAACCTCGATCTGGTGCTGTTCGACCGCACCTGGTCCTTCGGCATCCTGTTGCCGATCGCGGTGCTGGGTCTGTTCATCGTCATCGTGGCGATCTACCCCTTCCTCGAGGCGTGGATCACGGGTGACAAGCGCGAGCACCACATCGCTCAGCGTCCCCGCAATGCCGCGACCCGCACGGCCATCGGCGTCGCCGGCGTCATCTTCTACGCCGTGCTCTGGGCTGCAGCCTCGTCCGACCTCATCGCGACGCACTTCATGCTCACGATGGAAGGCGTGATCCACACGCTGCAGGCGATGCTGTTCGTCGGGCCGGTGCTCGGGTACTTCATCGCCAAGCGCATCTGCATCGCGCTGCAGAAGAAGGACCGCGAGATCGTGCTGCACGGCTTCGAGTCGGGTCGCATCGTCCGCCTCCCCGGTGGCGAGTTCATCGAGGTGCACCAGCCGGTCGATCAGTACGACCGCTGGAAGCTCATCGACGTCGACGGCTACGAGCCCCTGGTGGTCCGCCCGAACGCCAAGGGTCGCATCCCGTGGACCGAGAACCTCCGCTCGTCCATCTCGCGCTGGTTCTTCGAGGACCGTCTCGCTCCGCTCACGCAGGCCGAGATCGAGGAAGCGGATGCTCACCAGCACCACGTCACCGCGCAGAACGAGGAGACCGAGGCCGCAGAGATCCAGGGCGCTCACGAGCGTGCCGGAGTCCCCGACGCGCCGCTGTCCGTCAGCGAGACGCACGTCGCAGAGACCGCGAACACTCCGAGCACGGTGATCTCCACGCAGCCCGTGAAGAAGCAGCGGAAGAAGAAGTCGGAGGACGGCGAGTAGTCGCCGCTCCCCCATCGATGAAGGCCTCGTCCGATCCGGACGGGGCCTTCTTCGTTGTTTGCTGTCCGGAATCGGCCGACGGACGGCGGTAATGCGCTGATGGCGCGAGACATCCCACGAATAGGCTGGCCACATGATCGATCGTGCTGACTTCTTCGCCGCCAAGCTCGCCTATGAGACCGACGCCAGCGACGTCCACGCGGCTCTGAAAGCCGGGGACGAGCTGATCGTGATCGACGTGCGCTCCGACGAGGCGTGGGCACAGGGACGCGTCGCCGGCGCCGTGCACATGCACTACAGCGAGATCGCGACCAGAGCCCCTCTGGAGATCTCCGCGGATGCCGACGTCGTCGTGTACTGCTGGAGTCCCGGATGCAACGCGGGAGCCAAGGGCGCGCTCGAGTTCGCGAGGCTCGGCTACCGTGTACGCGAGATGATCGGCGGCTTCGAGTACTGGGTCCGCGAGGGCTATCCCGTTCAGGATGCCGACGGCATCCACCACCGCCCAGTCGATCCGCTCACCGGCGTCGCCCGCGTCCGCACGCGCGCCTGAACCCGTCACTCCTGCGGCAGGTAGACGGATATAGACCCGTTGACCAGTAGGGCAAGCGGCTCATCCAAGTCCACCCCGAGGAGATCCATTGTCCCGACTGACATAGAGCCGTCGGAAACCACCTCACCCGTCGGCGAACAGAACCTCATGCCCTCTGCTGCCGGGTAATCGGCCACGGCACCTCCGTAATCCAGTTCGACGTCCCGTTTCGGGGCCGAGCACAGGAGAACGGCCTCTGATCCGATGCGCGCAGTGGTTCCCGTCTGGGGTTCGACCGTGTGCGCAAGACCGTCGATACTAACGACGAGGCGCTCGCCCGAGATCAGATCGGGTCGCTCGTCCCAGGGGTCAGCGGCGGCCGCGGCGTCTCCCCGGAGAGCAACCGTCCACCGTTTCTCACCACTGACGATGTCAACTCCCACCAGGTCCAGATCGACGCCGTCATATCTGAAGTTCGTTGCATATTCGCCCGTCCAGTCGCTGGTCACCGTTCCACTCCGGAAGACGCAGAGAATGGCAATTCCATCGTGGACCAAGGGACCTCCCGTGCATTGCCGCGCTCCATCCACGGCCCAGATCGTTCGCCCCGACTCGCGATCAAGACCGACCACGCGCCCGTCCGTGAGCGGCTCGGTATGCGCGCCGGGGTCACCGAATGGATGCCATCCGCGGCCAGCACCGATCAAGCGTGCCTCTTCGTCCTCGGGCTCATTCCAAGAGAACCCGGCATACGACGCAGTGTCCGGACCGAAGATCCCCGCAAAACTGCGTGTCCAGCGGAGTTCCCCGTCCGCGCCGTACCGCACCCAGTCATCATCGGTCAGTGCAACGCCGGCACCGAGGTACGCGGCACCGTCGACATCTGGTGCACCCTCCGCTGCCTCCACCGCGAACTCGGAGTCACCAGGCACGTACGAAAATGTCTCGTCATGCTTCGCAGAGGAGCTTTCGAGGATTCCGGTGATGCAGAAGGCGTCACCGGAATCGCAGGTTCTCGGACGCTGCGCCGCCAATGTTCGCGCCTCCAGCGCGTCATCCGCGAAATCGCCCGTTGCTGCCGCTACAACGCGAAACTCCGAAACGAGCTCGCCGGATTGATCCTCCGGGAGCGGAGCCAAGAACGCCACGTACCAGTCGTCCTGGACCTGCAGCGCTGCAACCGAGTGCTCGACGCCCGCGTGTCCGTTTCCCGGCATCGCTTCAAGACTCCAGAGGACCTTGCCGTCATCCAGGTTCCACGCAGTGAGGAACTCGCGATATGGAGCTCCCCGATCACGACCCGTCACGTACGCGACGACGACATCATCCAGCACGATTGGATGGCTCACAGCGCTCACAGAACGCGTCCACGCCGGAGTCAACTCTTCGTCCCACCCTGGGTCCGCTGAGCACGCTGACAAGGCGAGCGTGGCCGCGATAACGAGAAGAACGACCAGCCGACGCATCGTGAAGCCCTTTCCGCCGCCGGTCATTCGGCGAACGCACCGATAGTAGGCCGGATGACGGATCCGCCGATTTGCCCCTGTGGATAAACAATCAGACCAAGGAGTCCATGACGCACGAAGAAGGCCCCCGGACGAATCCGGGGGCCTTCTCGGTGCAGCTGAACGTCAGCGGGCGAAGTGCCCGCGGTAGTACTCGTAGACCCAGCCGACGATCGCGACGACGAAGATCGCCAGTCCGATCGGGAGCAGGAAATGACCGACCGCGAGACCGACGACGAACACCGCGGCCGAAGCGGCCAGCACCATCGGCCACCAGGACCACGGGCTGAACTCGCCGAGCTCGGGGTCACCGTCGTCGATGTCTGCCGTCAGGATGTCTTCGGGCAGCTCACCCTGCTGAGCCTGGTGCGTGCGGTCGAGGTAGAACGCGATCATCGCACCCATGAAGGCGGCGAAGAAGAGGGCGACTGTGCCGACCCACTCGATCCGCATCGCGAAGTTCTCGTTCGGGGTGGCAAGGATGTGCCACCCCGTGTAGACGACGCCGACGAGAGCGAAGAAGGCGGTCAGGATCCACCAGAGAATGACGTTGTCGCGCATGACTTAGTGGGCCTCTCGCTCGCCGGGCGCGGTGGTCGCGAACTCGGCTGCCTCGGGGTGGTTCAGGTCGAAGGCCGGGCGCTCGCTGCGGATGCGCGGAATCGACGTGAAGTTGTGACGCGGCGGCGGGCAGGACGTCGCCCACTCGAGCGATGCGCCATAGCCCCACGGGTCGTTGACCGTGACCTTCGGAGCCTTGCGGGCCGTGATCCACACGTTCAGGAAGAACGGCAGCATCGAGGCGCCGAGGATGATCGCACCGATCGTGGAGACCTGGTTCTGCCAGGTCCAGCCGTCAGCCGCCGAGTAGTCCGCGTAGCGGCGCACCATGCCGTCGACGCCCAGCCAGTGCTGGATGAGGAACGTCATGTGGAAGCCGATGAACAGCATCCAGAAGTGCACGTAGCCGAGGCGCTCGTTGAGCATGCGCCCGGTCCACTTCGGCCACCAGAAGTAGAAGCCGGCGAACATCGCGAACACCACGGTGCCGAAGACGACGTAGTGGAAGTGTGCGACGACGAAGTACGAGTCGGAGAGCGCGAAGTCGAGCGGCGGGGCCGCGAGGATGACGCCGGTCAGGCCACCGAAGACGAACGAGACCAGGAAGCCGAGAGCGAAGACCATCGGCGTCTCGAACGTCACGGAGCCTCGCCAGAGCGTGCCGATCCAGTTGAAGATCTTCACACCCGTCGGCACCGCGATGAGCATCGTCATCAGGGCGAAGAACGGCAGCAGCACCGAGCCGGTGACGTACATGTGGTGAGCCCACACGGCGACGGAGAGGGCGGCGATCGCGATCGTCGCGTAGACCAGCGTCTTGTACCCGAAGATCGGCTTGCGGCTGAAGACCGGGAAGATCTCGGACACGATGCCGAAGAACGGCAGCGCGATGATGTACACCTCGGGGTGACCGAAGAACCAGAACAGGTGCTGCCAGAGCAGGACGCCGCCGTTGGCCGGGTCGTAGATGTGGGCGCCGAGGATGCGGTCGGCCGCCGCAGCGAAGATCGCCGCAGCGAGCACGGGGAACGCCATCAGCACCAGCAGGCTCGTGATGAGCGTGTTCCACGAGAAGATCGGCATGCGCCACATGGTCATACCGGGGGCGCGCATCGTGATGATCGTGGTGATGAAGTTCACCGCACCGAGGATCGTTCCGAAACCGGAGATACCCAGTCCGACCATCCACAGGTTTCCGCCGACACCCGGCGTGAACGAGGCGCTCGCGAGCGGCTGATACGCGAACCAGCCGAACGACGCCGCACCCTGCGGGGTCAGGAAGCCGGCGACCGCGATGGTCGAGCCGAAGAGGAAGAGCCAGAAGGCGAAGGCGTTCAGACGCGGGAACGCGACGTCAGGAGCACCCAGCTGCAGCGGCAGGATCGCGTTGGCGAAACCGGCGAAGAGCGGCGTCGCGAACATCAGCAGCATGATCGTGCCGTGCATCGTGAACAGCTGGTTGTACTGCTCCTTCGTCGGGATGATCTGCATTCCCGGCGCGAACAGCTCGGCGCGGATGACGAGGGCCATCACGCCGCCGAGGAGGAAGAACAGCACGGACGCGATCAGGTACATGTACCCGATGGTCTTGTGGTCGGTGGAGGTGATCCACTTGACGACGATGTTGCCCTTCTGCTCGACGCGCGAGGAGCTCATCAGAGCAGCCTGGCGGGCGGGCAGAGTCGTGGGTCGGGAGCGAGGGGCCTCATCGGTGCGGGGGGCTTCAGTGGTCGACATGGCTTACTCCTCTCCTTCCTCGGAGTCGTTCGCGGGCGTGGTTCCGGGGAGGTTCGTGAGACGGTCGTACTGCTCCGTGATGTCTCCCGTGTTGCCCTTCTCCTTGAGCGTCTCGAGGTACGCGTCGTACTCGTCCTGCTCGACGACCTTCACGTTGAAGAGCATCATCGAGTGGTACTCGCCGCAGAGCTCGGCGCACTTGCCCTTGTACTCGCCGACACGGGTCGGGATGAAGGACCAGGAGTTGTCCGCCCCGATGAACATGTCCTTCTTGTACAGGAAGTCGATGATCCAGAAGGAGTGGATGACGTCGCGCGACCGCAGGTCGATCGTGACCTTCTTGTCGACCGGCAGGACCAGCGTCGGAAGCTGCGCCTGGTCGATGTTGCCCTCGGCGTCGGGCTGGGCCTGGACGCCCATCGTCCACACGGTGTCGTCGTCGGACTCGGCGTCGTACTGGAAGTCCCACGCCCACTGCTTGGCGATCGCGGTGACCTCGACGTCGGGGTCGTCCCACTTCGTCTCGATCTCCGTCTGATCACGGGCGGTGAAGAAGAACATGCCCAGCACGAGGATGAGCGGCACGATCGTGTAGAAGATCTCGATCGGCATGTTGTAGCGCATCTGCACCGGCAGGCCGGTCTGGCCCTTGCGGCGGCGGTACGCGATCGCGGCCCAGGCCATCAGGCCCCAGGTGATGACGCCGACGGCGAGGAGGACGATCCAGGAGTTGACCCACAGACCCGACACTCGCTCGGTCTGGTTGGTGGCCGCAGGCTCACCCTCCACGAAGCCCGGGAGGTACCCGTTCAACTCAGTGGCAGTACATCCCGCCAGGGCCACGGCTGCCGCCACTCCCAGAGGGAGAGCGGCCCAACGAAGGCGGCGATTCGAGGGCACGATGCACCTTTCAGATTGCGGACAGGGCACACCCAAGTCTAGGGCAACCTCACACCTGATTCATGCCAACCACGCAGGTTGGCGACGCCGTCCGGATCAGTGGAAGCTGTCGCCGCAGGCGCAGCTGCCGGCCGCGTTGGGGTTGTCGATCGTGAAGCCCTGCTCGGAGATCGTGTCCTTGAAATCGATGGATGCACCGTCGAGGTAAGGGACGCTCATGTTGTCGACGATGACCTCGACTCCGTCGAAGTCGACGGTCTCGTCACCCTCGAGGTAGCGCTCGTCGAAGTAGAGCTGGTAGATCAGGCCGGAGCATCCGCCGGGCTGGACGGCGACGCGCAGACGCAGGTCGTCGCGGCCCTCCTGCTCGAGCAGGTTCTTGACCTTCACGGCAGCGGCGTCGGTGAGGCTGATGCCGTGCGCGCGGGTGGTGGACTCAGGGGAAGTCAGGGTGGTGTCGCTCATGTCGCTCCTTGTCACGGGGCCGCAGGGGCACGGCGTTCCCGGTAATTCTACCGCCGGTCGGGCCGGAAGGCTCAGAGGTCGCGCGCGTTCATCCTGGCGAGCATCAGGGCCTCGGTCGCGACCGCGTGACGGAACGTGTCGAGGTGGAGCGACTCGTTCGGGCTGTGCGCGCGGGAGTAGGGGTCCTCGACCCCGGTGACGAGGATCTGCGCAGCCGGGAACTCGCGCACGAGATCCGCGATGAACGGGATCGATCCACCCACGCCGAGATCGACCGGTTCGACGCCGTACGCGTCGCGCATCGCGTCGCGCGTGAGGGCGACTGCCCATCCGCTGGTGTCGACCAGGAAGCCGTTGCCGAGATCGACGTCCGAGAACGTCAGCTCCGCACCGTACGGGGCATGTGCACGCAGGTGACGTTCGAGGGCCGCGTACGCGTCCTCCCCCGTCTGTCCCGGCGCGACGCGCGCGCTGATGACGACGGTCACCTCGGGAAGGAGGGTGTTGGATGCCGCGGCGACGCTCGTCGCATCGATGCCGATCACCGTGATCGAGGGCTTGTTCCAGATGCGGCTGAGGATCGTGCCGTTCCCGATCGGGGTCGTGCCGGGAAGCAGACCGGCCTCATCGCGGAGGGTCTCCTCGGCGTACTCGGGCGTCGGCGCATCGCGCTCGGTCATCCCCTCGACGGCGACGGAGCCGTCTTCGTTCCACAGCGTGGACAGCATTCGGATGGTGGTCATCATCGCGTCGGGCGCCGCACCGCCGAACATCCCGGAGTGCGACGCGTGATCCAGCGTGCGCACGCGCACCGTGAATCGCGCGTTGCCCCGCAGGGACACGGTGAGACCGGGCGTCACCGAGTCCCAGTTGCCCGAATCGGCGACGACGATCGCATCGGCGCGAAGAGCGTCCTTATTGTCGGACAGGAACTGCGCGAAGGAACGGGAGCCGTACTCCTCCTCCCCCTCGATGAACATCGCGATGCCCAGATCCAGGTCATCGCCGAGTACCTCGCTGACGGCCCGGATCGACGCGATGTGCGCCATGATCCCGGCCTTGTCGTCTGCGGCACCGCGACCGTAGAGGCGTCCGTCTCGCACGGTCGGCTCGAACGGCGGCGTCTCCCAGAGGGCGTCGTCTCCGGGAGGCTGCACGTCGTGGTGCGCGTAGAGCAGGATCGTCGGCCTGCCGTTGCGGGCCGCGCGGGTCGCGAGCACCGCCGGCTGCCCGTGCTCGTCGGTGCCGGGGATCGCCGCACGCAGCACCCGCACCTCGTCGAACACTCCGGTATCGCGGGCCAGCGCCGCCACGGCATCCGCACTGCGCTCCAGCTGCGTCTGATCGAAAGCAGGCCATGCCATCCCCGGGATCCGGACCAGATGCCCCAGATCCGACAGCGCCGACGGGATGCCCGTCGCCACTGCTTCGAGGACGGCCGCCTCGGATTCGCTGGACGGTGTCGACGGACCGGGGTGAGCAGATGAGTTCATGCGAGTAATCTTAAGGTGATCCATCTTCAGCGAACCGAGGAACCTCGTGGCCACTACCCCTGTCTCCCCTTCGACGAACGACGACGCCGCCGAGACGCCGGCCGTCGGCAAGGGTCGCGCGACGCCGACCCGCGCGGAGCAGGAGGCGGCCCGTCGCCGACCTCTGGTCGCGAACACCAAGGAGGCCAAGGCGGCCGCCCGCGCCGAGCTCAACGAGCGTCGCGCCCGGGCCCAGGCCGGAATGGCCGCGGGCGAGGAGAAGTTCCTCCCGGCCCGAGACAAGGGACCGCAGCGCCGCTGGGTGCGCGACTACGTGGACGCCGGATGGCACCCCGCGGAGTTCGTGATGGCGGTCATGGTGCTGGTCATCCTCGCGTCGCTGATCCCCGCGAACCTCGCGATCTCGTTCTACGCCTACATCGTGATGATGGGGTACCTGGTGATCGCGATCGGCGGCATGATCCTGCTGGGGTTCCGGGTGAAGCGCAAGGTCGCCGCCAAGTTCGGCGCGGAGCGCATGGAGAAGGGCCTCGGCTGGTACGCCGGGATGCGCGCCCTGCAGATGCGGTTCATGCGTCTGCCGAAGCCGCAGGTCAAGCGCGGGCAGTACCCCGACTGACGAGCCCCCTGTTGAGCTCGCGGCCCCAGAACGGGCCGCGGTAGAGGAACGCCGTGTAGCCCTGCACCAGGGTCGCTCCGGCATCCATCCGCTCCTGCACGTCGGACGGGGTCTCGACTCCCCCGACCGCGATGATGCAGAAGTCGTCGGGAACGGCGTCGCGCACGATGCGGAGAACCTCGAGCGAACGCCGCTTCAACGGAGCGCCCGAGAGACCGCCGGCCCCTGCGGCCTCGACGGTCGCTTCATCCGTGAGCAGCCCGTCGCGGCTGATCGTGGTGTTGTGCGCGATGATGCCGGCGAGACCCTCCTCGACCGCCATCCGCGCGATGGCGGCGATCTCGTCGTCGGGAAGGTCGGGTGCGATCTTCACCAGCAGAGGCGTGGATCCGGACGCCTCGTGAACCGCACGCAGCAGCGGAGCCAGTGTCTCGACCGCCTGCAGACCGCGCAGGCCCGGAGTGTTCGGCGAGGAGACGTTGACGGCCAGGTAGTCGGCGAGCGGTGCGAGCCGCGTCGCGGAGGCGACGTAGTCGGCGGTGGCGTCTTCGACGTCGACCACTCGGCTCTTGCCGATGTTGACGCCGATGACCGTGTCGGGGGCGCCGCGCCGGAGCTTCGCGAGGCGCCGCGCCACGGCATCCGCGCCCTGGTTGTTGAAGCCCATCCGGTTGATGACGGCCCGGTCGGCGATCAGGCGGAACAGACGCGGCTTCGGGTTCCCCTCCTGCGGGATCGCGGTCACGGTGCCCACCTCGACGTGCCCGAAGCCGAGCGCGGCGAGACCGCGCACGCCGACGGCGTTCTTGTCGAATCCGGCGGCGATGCCGAAGGGCGACGGGAACGTCAGCCCCAGGGCCTCCACGCGCAGTGACGGGTCCGGCTTGGTCAGCGCACGCGTCACGGAGGCGAACGGCGGCACGCCGAGCACACGGATCACCACCATGCCGGCGTGATGGGCGAACTCGGGATCGAAGCGCGAGAGGACAGCGCGGAAGAGCAGCGGATACATCCCTGCCAGATTACCGGTCCGCCGGCTCCTGCTCCGCGTGGTCGGCGCGCAGATCGGTGATGGCGGACTCGAAGTCCTCGAGCGTGTCGAACGCCTGGTAGACGCTGGCGAAACGGAGGAACGCGACCTCGTCGAGCTCACGGAGCGGGCCGAGGATCGCGAGCCCGATCTCGTTCGTGTCGAGCTGCGAGACTCCGGTCTGCCGGACCGCCTCCTCCACGCGCTGCGCGAGGATCGCGAGGTCGGCCTCGGTCACCGGCCGCCCCTGACAGGCCTTCCGCACGCCGGAGATCACCTTCTCACGGCTGAACGGCTCCATGACGCCGGAGCGTTTGATGACGTTGAGGCTCGCGGTCTCGGTGGTCGTGAAGCGGCCTCCGCATTCGGGGCACTGACGACGCCGTCTGATCGAGAGCCCGTCGTCGCTGGTACGTGAATCGATGACGCGCGAGTCGGAATGACGGCAGAAGGGGCAGTGCATCTGACCGATCCTACGCGGTGAACCGCGCCTCGATCGCTTCGCCGTGTGCAGGCAGCACCTCGGCGTTCGCGAGCGCGACGACCCCCTCCCGCACGGCGGAGAGCGCCGCCCGGTCGTAGGAGATGACCTGCTGCGGGCGGAGGAACGTGTAGGCGCCGAGGCCGGGCGCGTAGCGCGCCTGTCCCCCGGTCGGCAGGACGTGGTTGCTGCCGGCCATATAGTCGCCGAGGCTCACGGGCGTCTGATCGCCGACGAAGACCGCGCCGGCGCTGGTGAAGGCGGATGCCGCTGCCTCGGCATCCGCCAGGTGGAGCTCGAGGTGCTCCGGTGCGTAGGCGTTGCTGAAGGCCGTGGCCATGGCACGGTCGTCGACGAGGACGATCGCGGACTGCGGTCCGTCGAGTGCCGCGCGCACGCGCTCGCTATGCCGGGTGGCCGCGGCGACCCGCTCGGCCTCGAGGGCGACCTGCTCGGCGAGCGGCACCGAGTCGGTGACCAGCACGGCAGACGCCTGCTCGTCGTGCTCGGCCTGGCTGACGAGGTCGGCCGCGACGAGACGCGGGTCGGCGTCCGCATCGGCGACGATGAGGATCTCGGTGGCGCCGGCCTCGGAGTCGGTGCCGACGACGCCGGCCACCGCGCGCTTGGCAGAGGCGACGAAGTTGTTGCCGGGACCGGAGACCACGTCGACCGGGTCGAGTCCGATCGAACGGACGCCGTGGGCGAACGCGCCGATCGCTCCGGCGCCCCCCATCGCGTACACCTCGGTGATGCCGAGCAGGCCGGCGGCCGCGAGGATCGTCGGGTGGATCCGCCCCTCCTGATCGCTCTGCGGAGGCGATGCGAGCGCGATCTGCGCGACTCCGGCGACCTGCGCCGGCACGACGTTCATGATCACGCTCGAAGGGTAGACGGCCTTGCCGCCCGGTATGTACACGCCGACGCGCTGCACCGGCTGCCAGCGCTGCAGGATCCGTGCACCCGGCCCGATGTCGGTCGTCTGCGGAGCCGGCACCTGCGCTTCGGATCCTTGGCGCACGCGGACGATCGCCTCTTCGAGCGCAGCGCGCACGGCGGGGTCGACCGAGGCGAGCGCTTCGGCGATGTGCTCGGCGGGGACACGTACGTCGTGCCCGGTGACCCGGTCGAACCGCTCGGCCTGCTCGCGGAGCGCGTCCTCGCCGCGGTCGCGCACATCGTCGACGATGCGCGTGGCGGTGTCCAGCGCTTCGGCGCGGGCCTGGGTGGCCCGCGGCACCGCCGCGAGCATGTCGGCGGGCGAGAGCTCGCGCCCTCGCAGGTCGATCGTTCGCATGTCAGCCCTTCGTGATGTCGGAGATCTCGTGGAGGTAGCCGATCCGGCCGTCATCATGTCGGATGACGTAAGCCCCTCCTCGGTCTTCGATCACAAGCGCCCAGGCGTTCGGCCCGATGCGGAACAGCGGCTCGCCACGCTCGTCGTGCACGTCGCGCTCGGTGGGCGCGAGGATCCAGAACGGCTGCGCGGCGGGCGCGGCCTCGCGAGGATTGGTCGCGTCGAGGTCGGCGGCGTCGAAGGCAGTCGTCTCGGGATTCCGTGCGTCGAAGCCGTCTGCGTCGACGTCGTCCTCGACGAAGGGCTGCTCAGGGTGCCCCTCGGCGGGCTCGACTCGCGCTGCCGGCTCCAGCAGCGACTCGATGCTGCCGGTGTCCGACACGATCTCCTGGTCGTCTCCGCGGGACCGCCGCGAGTACGTGGGCACGTACTCCTCGTCAGCGGTGACCGGCTCGGTGCCGGTGTCCCCGCCGGAGGCGTGGGCGGCGAGCGGAACCTGGGAGGCGAGGTCGAGCCGCGCGACCTCGTCGGTCGCCTGCTGGCCTGACAGCTCCGGGTCGAACTGCACGGCGGGCGGGAGGACGCTGGTCTCGGCGTACGCGACCTCGACGACCGTCTCCGGTGCATCTGCTGCGGCGACGTCGACTGTCTCTGCGGGCGCGGGGCGCTCGGGGCGCGGGCGGGAGATCACCGGGCGGACGGGGTTCGCGTTGCGGTGGGCGAGCGTGACGAGGCGCCCATGGAAGTCTTCCTTGAGCCCCGGGATGAGCGGGGCGAAGACGGTGAGCACGACCAGGGCGAGTGAGGCGATCAGCAGCAGGATCCCGTTCCAGGGAAGGCCCCAGAATCCGCCGTCGATGAGCGTGGCCAGGGCGAGCCAGAGGGCGCCGACCCAGACGGTCGCGGCGACCGAGAAGGCGACCGATGCGAACTGGTCGATGCCCAGCGACCCGACGCGGCGGATGCCGTCGGGCGAGAAGCGCCGCAGCACGAGAAGGAAGACCGCGGCCGTGGGGACTCCGATCGGCAGGATCCACTGGATCCCGGTCGCCCACAGCGACAGTCCGCCGTTGAGCGGGAAGAACGAGACGACGAACGACACCAGCCACACGCCCACGATGAGGAGCTCGCGCAGCGTGAAGCCGAGGACGCCGTATTCCGGCGTGACGTCTTCGTCGTAGAGGACACCGTCCTCGTCGCTGAAGGCCGTGTCCTCGGCGTCCGACTGTTCGGGCAGATCCGTGCTCATGGTCGTCCTTTCGTCACGGTGCTCGATCGGGGCAGGGCATGCAGCCCCCGACGGCTCACGATCCTACCCGCTCACCCCAGGCAGGCGGGGCCGAGCAGCGACTTGAGGTCACCGAACAGGTCGGCGGACACCTTGACCGGCATCGGCACTTCGAAGACCTTCGCGCTGCCGCCGCGGTGCACCCGCAGCAGCACCTCGGTGTCGCCGTTGTGGCGACGGAGGATCTCGGCGAGCTCGTTCATCACGCGTTCGGTCGCGCGCTGTTCCGCGAGGACCAGGGACAGCGGCCCGGCGGCGTCGAACGAGCCGACGTCGGGCGCGAACGCCGACTGCGCGTGGAGGTTCAGTCCGTCGTCGCGTCGGGATACCCGCCCTCGCACGGCCAGGATCGAGTCCTGCTGCAGGATGTGCTGGAACTCGATGTACGTCTTGCCCATGAACATCACGGTGACCTCGCCGTTGAAGTCCTCGACGGTGATCATGCCGTAGGGGTTTCCACTGGCCTTGGCGACACGGTGCTGCACGCTGGTCACGAGTCCTGCGACCGTCACCTGGTCGCCGTCCTGCATGTCCTCCGAGTTGTTGAGGTCATGGATGGAGATCGACGCGTGCTTGGCGAGCGGCACCTCGAGGCCGGCGAGCGGATGGTCGGACACGTAGAGTCCGAGCATCTCGCGCTCGAAGGCGAGCTTGTCCTTCTTGATCCATTCCGGTCGCGCGGGGACCTTGGCGGGCGCCACCTCCTCGGTGCCGTCGTAGAGGCTGTCGAAGTCGAACCCGATCGCGCCCTGGGCCTCGTTGCGCTTGCGGTCGACCGCGGCCTCGACGGCATCCTCGTGGACCTCCATGAGGGCGCGCCGCGAATCTCCCATCGAGTCGAAGGCACCGGCCTTGATCAGCGATTCCACGGTGCGCTTGTTGGAGACGTGCAGCGGCACCTTGTCGAGGAAGTGGTGGAACGAGTCGAAGCGCTCGTCCTTGCGCGCCTTGACGATGCCGTCGACGACGTTGCTTCCGACGTTGCGCACGGCGCCGAGCCCGAAGCGGATGTCGTCGCCGATGGCGGCGAAGTAGTTGATCGACTCGGAGACATCCGGCGGCAGCACCTTGATGCCCATGCGTCGGCACTCGTTCAGGTACAGCGCCATCTTGTCCTTGGAGTCGCCGACGCTGGTGAGCAGCGCGGCCATGTACTCGGCCGGGTAGTGGGCTTTGAGGTACGCGGTCCAATACGAGACGACGCCGTACGCCGCGGAGTGCGCTTTATTGAAGGCATAGTCGGAGAAGGGCAGCAGGATCTCCCAGAGCGCGTTGACAGCGCCGTCGGAGTAGCCGTTCGCGTGCATTCCCGCCTGGAAGCCCTCGAACTGCTTGTCGAGTTCGGACTTCTTCTTCTTGCCCATCGCGCGGCGGAGGATGTCTGCTTGACCGAGGGAGAATCCGGCCACGCGCTGGGCGATGGCCATGACCTGCTCCTGGTAGATGATCAGGCCGTAGGACTCCTCGAGGATGTCGGCGAGCGACTCGGTGAACTCGGGGTGGATCGGGGTGATCGGCTGCGCGCCGTTCTTGCGGAGCGCGTAGTTCGTGTGCGAGTTCGCACCCATGGGCCCCGGACGGTACAGGGCGATGAGCGCCGAGATGTCGCCGAAGTTGTCGGGCTTCATGAGGCGCATGAGCGAGCGCATCGGCCCGCCGTCGAGCTGGAAGACACCGAGGGATTCGCCGCGGCCCAGCAGATCGTAGGCCCCGCGGTCGTCGAGCGGAAGATGTTCGAGGTCGAGTTCCTCGCCCCGGTTCATGCGGATGTTGTCGAGCGCATCGGAGATGATCGTGAGGTTGCGCAGCCCCAGGAAGTCCATCTTGATCAGGCCGAGCGACTCGCAGGACGGGTAGTCGAACTGCGTGACGATCTGGCCGTCCTGCTCGCGGCGCATGATCGGGATGATGTCGAGCAGCGGCTCGGACGACATGATCACACCGGCCGCGTGCACGCCCCACTGGCGCTTCAGCCCCTCGAGTCCGAGCGCACGATCGAAGACCGTCTTGGCTTCGGGGTCGGTCTCGATGAGGGCGCGGAACTCGCTCGCCTCTTTGTACCGCTGGTGCGCCGAGTCGAACATGCCGTCGAGCGGCATGTCCTTGCCCATGACGGGCGGCGGCATCGCCTTGGTCAGCCGCTCCCCCATGCTGAAAGGGAAGCCGAGGACGCGTCCGGCATCCTTGAGCGCCTGCTTGGACTTGATGGTGCCGTAGGTGACGATCTGCGCGACGCGCTCCGAGCCGTACTTCTGGGTCACGTACTCGATGACCTCGCCGCGGCGACGGTCATCGAAGTCGACGTCGAAGTCGGGCATCGAGACGCGGTCCGGGTTGAGGAAGCGCTCGAAGATGAGGCCGTGCTCGAGCGGGTCGAGGTCGGTGATGCGCATGGCGTAGGCGACCATCGATCCGGCACCGGAACCACGGCCGGGACCGACGCGGATGCCGTTGTCCTTCGCCCAGTTGATGAAGTCGGCGACGACGAGGAAGTAGCCGGGGAACCCCATCTGCAGGATGATCCCGGTCTCGTACTCGGCCTGCTTGCGAACCTTGTCGGGGATGCCGTTCGGGTAGCGGTACTGAAGGCCGACCTCGACCTCTTTGATCAGCCAGCTGTCCTCGGTCTCGCCGTCGGGAACGGGGAACCGCGGCATGTAGTTCGCGGCGGTGTTGAACTCGACCTCGCAGCGCTCCGCGATCAGCAGTGTGTTGTCGCAGGCCTCGGGGTTGTCGCGGAAGAGCTGGCGCATCTCGGCGGCGGTCTTGATGTAGTAGCCGTCGCCGTCGAACTTGAACCGGTTGGGGTCGTCGAGGGTCGAACCGGACTGCACGCAGAGCAGCGCCTCGTGCGCGTCGGCCTCGTGCTGGTGCGTGTAGTGCGAGTCGTTGGTGCCGACCAGCGGGATGTTCAGATCCTTCGCCAGCCGCAGCAGATCGGTCATCACGCGCCGCTCGATGGAGAGCCCGTGGTCCATGATCTCGGCGAAGTAGTTCTCCTTGCCGAACAGGTCCTGGAACTCCGCGGCCGCCGCGCGCGCCGCGTCGTACTGGCCGAGGCGCAGGCGGGTCTGGATCTCGCCCGAGGGGCACCCGGTCGTCGCGATCAGGCCCTTGGAGTAGGTCTGCAGCAGCTCGCGGTCCATGCGCGGCTTGAAGTAGTAGCCCTCCATGCTCGAGCGGGAGCTGAGCCGGAAGAGGTTGTGCATGCCCTCGGTCGTCTCGCTCCACATCGTCATGTGGGTGTAGGCGCCGGAGCCGGACACGTCGTCGCTCTTCTGGTCGGGCGAGCCCCACTGCACGCGCGACTTGTCGCTGCGATGCGTTCCCGGGGTGACGTAGGCCTCGAGCCCGATGATCGGCTTCACGCCCGCCGCGTTCGCCGCCTTGTAGAACTCGAAGGCGGCGAAGGTGTTGCCGTGATCGGTCACCGCGATGGCCGGCATGCCGTAATCGGCGGCCGCCTGGGTCATCGCCGCGATCTTCGCCGCACCGTCGAGCATCGAGTATTCGCTGTGCACATGGAGGTGGGCGAAGGAGTCGGATGCCATGCCTCGAGTCTACGGCGGAGCCCCGACACCGAGGATCGGTGTCGGGGCTCCGCGGCCCCCTCCGGGCTATGGGACGGAATTGACGATGGAGACCGTGTAGGTGGCCCGGATGTCCGGGATGTCCGCCGGTACCATGTCTCCCGCTGCCCCATCGGTGCGGTCGTACCGCAGTGTGTACTCGGTCGCCCATCCCGTCGCGGGGTCGATCGTGACCGTTTCGGTGCGGGCATCGAAGAGTGCGCGGTGCACCTGGTATCTCGTCTTCCCGTCGGCCGTCGCCTCTTTTTGTGCGAGCCCGCTGAGTTCGAGGGCGCCGATGAAGGCCGCTCGCACGTCCGCGGGGGCGATGTTGGACTGAATCGTGAAGAAGAGATTCTCGATCAGGGCATCGTCGACGGCTTCCGGCGACTCGGCGTAGGCCGCAGCCTGAGCGCGGAGGTAGTCGAGCAGCGCTTGGGGGTCGCGCGGATAGGGCGCGTACCAGGCGGTCGAACCGGTCTGCACGTCGCCGTCGCCCGGCTGGCCGCCGGTGTTCCAGCTCCCGATGACCTCGGGGTTCACCGGGTACTGGTTGTCCCAGGCGAGCTCGCCTGCCGGACCTTGATCCTCGGGAAAGAACTGCACCCGTTCGGAGCTCGGCCCCCACTCGAAATACCAGTCACCCGACCGATCGGCAGGGACGTAGGTCTGACTGTACTCGCGGACCAACAGGCCCGAGATCGGCGGGTATTCGCCGTGCGCCGGCCAGACGAACACGCGCCCGTCACGGTAGAGCAGGCGCTCGGATGTGATCCCCACATGAAGGTACTGCCCTGCCTGCGGCGTCGTCCCAGGGTACGGTTCCGTGATCGTCGTGCCAGAGGTCGGCCCAGGCTTGGGGATGATCGGACCAGGCTCTCGTGGGTCGGCGGTCGGGGCAGGAATCGCCTCCACCCTCGGCGCAGGCGCCGTCAGCTGGTTGACCACCACGACTCCCGCCGTCACGGCTGCCACTCCGGCCACCGCACCGGCGATCACGAACATCGGCCGCTTCGCGAGGCGCTTGCGCTCCGCGCTCCGGCTGTCGTCGATCCCGTGGAGCAGTCGGAGACGGGCGGCGATGATCCGGTCCTCCGTCAAGCTGCTTCCTGCATTCACGTCACGCACGCGCTCGAAAACGTCCATCGACCGCTCCTTCCTTCTCTTTCACGACTCGTTCTCTGGTGATCGCCCGTGCCGGATCCAATCGCGTCCGAATGCGGTTCATCCGGGATCGGACGGTGCCGACCGGGACGCCGAGGGCGACGGCGACCTCTTCATACGTCAGGTCGCCCCAGGCGTAGAGCAGGAGGGTCTCGCGCTCCTTCTTCGACAGGGCCGCGATCCGGGGCGCCAGCTCGCGGGTGGAGATCTCCGCATCGAGCCGCGCGATCGTCGACTCGAGGTCTCCCTGGGAGATGTGCTCCTCGCGCTGCGCGGACTCCACACTCGACCGGAAGTGCTTCGCCTCCCGGGCCCGATGCTTCCGGATCAGCCGGGAAGCTATCCCGTACAACCAGGGAAGCGCCGAGTCCCAGGACGTGTCGAACGACTTGCGCCGTGCGAACGCGACCAGGAACGTCTCGCTGAGGATGTCCTCGCCCGCATCGGGGCCGAGACGGCGGGCGGCGTAGCCGCCCACCGTCCTGGCGTGCCGATCGAACAGTTCGGCGAAGGCTCGGGGTTGCCCGAGCGACCGCTGAATGATCTCGCTGTCTGTGCTCACACTATGTATTGCCCCGGAGAGCCCAGACGGTTCGAAATTCGTCACGGCAGTGAGTCGACGACGCTCACGGTGTAGGTGTACCGCTCATCCGCAAGGGTTGCGGGGACCAAGGGCGACGCGACATCGAGCGTCACCGTCTTCTCGAGGACGACCCCCGAAGAGATGTCGATGGTCACGGTGCGACGACGGATGCCATCGGCACCGGACAGCGCCTGCTCGGCAGCGGAGAAGCTCAGCGTGACGATGTTCCCCTGCGTATCGATGATCTCCGATCCGCCGAGCATGCTCAGCGCACCGTACATCGCCGATCGGACGTCCGGTGCCCCGACGTTCGCCGCGAGCAGGTCAACGAGTACCCATCCCACCTTGTAGTCCTGGTCACCCGTCACCGGACCTTGGTTCTGCCTGATCCACGCGATCAACTGGGCAGGATCGCGAGGCATGTCCTGCCAGAAGGCATGCATCGAGAACCCGCCCGAAGTCTCCCAGGGCGGCATCCCGCCCGGGAACAGATTCGGTCCACTCGGCCCACCGATCTCCTGCACATGTTGCGCCGCGAGCGCGGCGGCGTCGGGACCGAACTCCTGCCGGATCTCGATAGGTCCGCCCACGGAATACCAGTCCGACGATGTGTCCGCGGGGACATAGTTGTCCCAGGAGACCGCGTCCATCCAGGCGTTGGCGGCGGTCGATCGATCAGTCTGGTACTCACCCACTCCGGTGTCCGGGTGCTGGTACACCATCTGTTCGGAGTCGGTGTGCACCCTCAGATACTGTCCCGGTGCGACGGTCAGCCCGGCGAAGCTGCTCGCCGATGCCCCTGCCGCGCTGAACGCACCCGCGGCCGTCAGGGGCTCTACCGTCGGCTCAGGGGTCGGCTCCGCAGAGGGCTTCGGCACGACGGTGGGAATGGCTTCGACGCCACCCGTCGTCGGTGTGGTGAGGTTGCCGACCACGAGCACGCCGGCCGTCACCGCGGCCGCCGCACCGACCAGACCGGCCGTGATGATCCACGGGCGTCGTGCGGCGCGCGACCGCGCGGGTCGCGTCTCGGCATGGATCTCGTTCAGGAGTCGAGCGCGCGCCGCCGAGATGTTCTCGTCGGCCCCGTCGATCTCCGGTCGAGCCTGCTCGACCTTCTCGAAAACGTTCATCGGATGCTCCCTGCTGCATGATCTGTCTGTGTCTGTGTCTTCGCCAGGGCCTGAGCCCGGCGCACCGGGTCCAAGCGCTTCCGCACGCGGTTCAACCGCGAACGGACCGTTCCGACCGGAACGCCGAGCGCGGCGGCCACCTCCTCGTATGTGAGCCCCTGCCAGGCGTAGAGCAGGAGAGTCTCGCGATCCTTCGGCGCGAGGGCGGCGATGCGTCCTCGCAGCCCGTCGACCTCGCGTTCGGCGTCGAGCCTGGTCATCGCGTCGTCGACTCCGCCCTCGGAGGAGTGCTCCTCCCCTGAGACCGCCGCCGCGAACGAACGCCAGTGCTTCGCCTCCACCGCGCGGTGTCTCCGGATCAGTCGCGAGGCGATGCCGAGCAGCCACGGCACGGCCGACTCGACGCCGACGTCGTAGTCCGCGCGACGGCGGAACGCGACGAGGAATGTCTCGCTCAGGACGTCCTCCGCCGTATGCCGTCCGACCCGGTACGTCGCGAAGGCGTTCACCACGCGCGCATGTCGATCGAACAGCTGGGCGAAGGCTGATGGTTGGTCCAGAGACCGTTGGATGATCTCGCTGTCTGTGCTCACGCTGTGTATTGTCCGTGCGCCCTCGAACGGTTCACGTTTTCTTCGACGACTTCTTCGGCTCTCTCAGATCGAGTCTCATCAGCACTCGCGGAAAGCCGTCGAGCACAGACTCGGTGTCGGCCGCCTTCGCGAAACCCAGGCTCTCGAACAATCCCCTCGTGCCGACGTACGCCATCGTGAGGTTCACCTTCTTCCCATCGTTGTCCACGGGATATGCCTCGACAGCGGGCGCTCCACGCTTCCTCGCATACTCGACGGCACCCTCGATCAATGCGTGCGAGACACCCTGCTTGCGGTACCCCGGCCGCACGCGAAGGCACCAGAGCGACCACACGTCGAGGTCGTCCACATGCGGGATGAGCCGGTTGCGGGCGAAGCTCGTCTCGCTCCGCGGATGCAGCGCCGCCCAACCGACCGGCTCGTCATCGAGGTAGGCGATGACGCCCGGCGGCGGATCCTGATGGCACAGCTCCCGTACCCGTTCGGCACGCGCGGGACCTTTCAGCGCCACGTTCTCCTTGCTGCCGATGCGATAGCTCAGGCAGAAGCAGACGTTCGACGTCGGCTTCTTCGGACCCACCAGCGTCGCGACGTCGTCGAACTCCGTGGCCGGACGCACCTCGATGCTCATGCGCCCAGTGTGACGCACGTCGACGACATCGCGCGCTTCGACAGGCTCAGCGGCCCGAGCCCGCGCGGGCTATTCCCCGCGCAGCACGTCGAGCGCGTGCTGGAAGTCGGCGGGATACGGCGACTCGAACTGCACCCATTCGCCCGTGGCGGGGTGCGTGAAGGCCAGCTGGTGCGCGTGAAGCCACTGTCGGGTCAGACCGAGTCGGGCGGACAAGGTCGGATCGGCGCCGTACAGCGGATCGCCGACGCACGGATGCCGGTGGGCGGCCATGTGCACGCGGATCTGGTGCGTGCGGCCTGTCTCGAGATGGATCTCGAGCAGCGACGCACCCGGGAACGCCTCGAGCGTCTCGTAGTGCGTCACGGAGGGCTTGCCGTCCGGCACGACCGCGAACTTCCAGGAGTGGTTCGGGTGGCGGCCGATCGGGGCGTCGATGGTGCCGGCGAGCGGATCCGGATGTCCCTGCACGACGGCGTGATAGATCTTCTCGACCGTGCGCTCTTTGAACGCGTGCTTGAGCGCCGTGTACGCGGCCTCGGTCTTGGCGACGACCATCAGGCCGCTGGTCCCGACGTCCAGACGGTGCACGACCCCCTGACGCTCGGCCGCACCGCTGGTCGCGATGCGGAATCCGGCGGCCGCGAGAGCACCGATGACCGTAGGCCCTTCCCACCCGACCGACGGATGAGCCGCGACGCCCGAGGGCTTGTCGACCACGACGATGTCGTCGTCGTCGTAGACGATGCCGAGCTCAGGCACCGCGATCGGGATGATGCGCGGCGCCTCCTTGGGCTGCCATTCGACCTCGAGCCACGCCCCGCCGCGCAAGCGGTCGGACTTGTCGAGCGTCACACCGTCGAGCTGCACGCCGCCGGCCGAGGCCACCTCGGCGGCGAAGGTGCGCGAGAAGCCGAGCATGCGCGCGAGCGCCGCATCGACGCGTTCGCCGTCCATGCCGTCGGGGACGGGAAGGGACCGCGACTCCACGGTCAGCGGCCGTCCGAGGGAGCGGCGGCGTCGTCCGAGGGAGCAGCGGCCTCATCGGTCGCCGGCTCGTCGGCGGCCACTGCGGCGGCCTCGGCCTCCTCCTCGGTCTCGACCGTCGCATGGTCCCGCTCACGGGTGCCGTCGAAACGGAGCCCGAGCACGACGAGCAGGGCGACCGAGATCATGCCCGTGACGATGAAGATGTCGGCGACGTTGAAGATCGCGGGCATCATCCACGGCATCGAGATCATGTCGACGACGTGACCGTTGCCGAAGCCCGGTTCGCGGAAGAGACGGTCGGTGAGGTTGCCGAGGACTCCGCCCAGAAGCGCGCCGAGCACGACGGCCCACCACCGCGAGCGGAGGTTGAACGCCTTCCAGATGATGATGAGGGCCACCACGCTCAGAGCGATGGTGAAGATCCACGTCACTCCGCTGCCGAGCGAGAAGGCCGCGCCCGAATTGCGGATGTAGTACAGCTGAAGGAACTCGCCGAGCACGGGCACGACCTCATGGAGAGGCAGGTGCTCGATCGTGAGGTACTTCACAAACTGATCGGCGGCCAGCACCACCGCTGCGAGAATCGCAACGATCGCACCGGCCGCCGACCGACGAAGGGGACGGCGTCCTGACAAGAGGGCGCCTTACAGACCGATCGCGGAGACCGGCGTGGAGTCCGTGGAAGCCGACTTCTCGTCGAGGTCGCGGAGCTGACCCTCGATGTAGCCGCGCAGCTGCGAGCGGTAGTCGCGCTCGAAGTTGCGGAGCTCGGTGATCCGGGCCTCGAGCGTGTTGCGCTCGCGCTCCAGGCGTGCAGCCTCTTCGCGCTGCTTGGCCTCGGCCTCGCTGCGGATGCGGTTGACCTCGTTCTCGGCGTCGGCGATGAGCTGGTTGCGCTTCGCCTCGCCCTCGGCGACGTGCTCGTCGTGCAGACGCTGCGCGAGCTCGATGATGCCGGCGGTCGCGGTCGCGGATCCGGACGGAGCGGGCTCCGCAGGAGTCTCGGCGACAGGGGCCGCAGGGGCCTCGGCGACGACCGGAGCCGCGGGAGCAGCGGCGACGGGCTCGGCGGCCTCAGGGGCAGCGCCCGACTCGTAGGCGGCCAGCTTGGCCTTCAGCTCGGCGTTCTCCTCGAGGGCCTTACGCCACTCGATGACGATCTCGTCGAGGAAGTCGTCCACCTCGTCCGGGTCGAAGCCGTCCTTGAAGCGGACGTGCTGGAACTGCTTGGTGACGACGTCATCCGGGGTAAGTGCCATGATGGCTCCTCTTTCGATGAGTTCGGTTGCCAACTTGGAGTATGGCGTGGTCGTGATGTGGCGCGAACCCGGGGCGCGCACCTCGGTGCCAGCATAGTCCCCGCGCCTTTGCGTCGCGATGTCACGACACCCGGAGCGCGAGAACTCGCGGTCAGAAGAACAGCCCCACGATGTTCATCAGGATGAGCACGATCAACAGGGTGAGGGCGAATCCGAAGTCCAGCGACAGCGAGCCGATCCGCAACGGCGGGATGATCCGCCGGAAGAACCGGATCGGCGGATCGGTGAGCGTGTAGGCCGCTTCAGCGAGAACGAGCCCGAAGCCCTTCGGACGCCACTCCCGATTGAACATCGGGATGTAGTCGAGGATCAGGCGCGCGAAGAGCACGAAGATGTAGAGCAGCAGCACCAGGTGAACGATGCTGGCGACGACGGAGACCAGCTCCACGGGCTACGACTGGTCGAAGCCCGCAGACTCGGCGTCTGCGTGCGCGATTCCCCCGTGGCCCGACACCGCGATGTTCTCCGGCGACAGCAGGAAGACCTTCGATGTCACGCGCTCGATGCGGCCGTAGAGACCGAGGGAGAGGCCGCTGGCGAAGTCGATCAGACGACGCGCGTCGGCGTCGCTCATCTGGGAGAGGTTGATGATGACCGGAACACCCTCGCGGAAGCTTTCCGCGATCAGCTGCGCGTCGCGGTACTGCTTGGGGTGCACGGTGAGGATCTCGTTTACCGTGCCGGCGGAGGGCTGGCGAACGGCGACCGGTCGGCGCAGCGGCGTGACGGGAGCCGGGGCCGGCTCCTCGCGGTCACGATCACGGTCGCGCTCACGGTGGGCGCGGGCCGGAGCCTGCGTCTCCTCTTCGTAGACCTCTTCCTCGTCAGCGAGGCCGAGATACACCATGGTCTTCTTCAGCGGGTTGCCCATCGTGTCCTCCGGTTCGAACGTTTGGGGTGGTCTTTTCACAGGTTAACCCCGGTCGGGCCGGGGTCCGGTGATTGCGGAGCCGATCCGCAGGTGTGTCGCGCCCGCGGCGATGGCTTCGACGAAGTCGCCTGTCATGCCCGCGGAGATCCAGGTGGCCGACGGTTCGATCGTGCGGACGTCGTCGGCGACCGTGCGCAGGCGCGCGAACGCAGACGCGGGCTCCCCATCGAGTGGAGCCACCGCCATCACGCCGCGCAGGCGCAGCGACGGCAGCGTCAGCACGTGCTCGGCCAGCGCACGCGCCTCAGTCGGCGCGACACCGCCTCGCCCGACGTCATCGGTGAGATTGATCTGCACGAGAACATCGAGCACGTCGTCCTCCACGGCTGCGCGATGCAGCGCGTCGGCGAACCGGTCGCGGTCGACCGAGTGCACGACATCGGCGCTCCGACGGATGGCCGCGGCCTTGTTCGTCTGTCCTTGCCCGATGAAGTGCCAGCGGAGGTCGAGCCCCGAGAGCTCCGCCTGCTTGGCGGAGAGCTCCTGCTGCCGGTTCTCCCCGACATCGGCCACGCCGAGAGCACGCAGCTCCTGCACGAGCGAAGCGGGGTGGAACTTCGTCACCACGATCCTGCTGATGTCCGCAGGATCGCGGCCCGCGTCGCGCGCGGCACCGGCGATCCGCTCATCGATCGCCGACAGCCGCGCGGCCAGGCCCGACTGCTCCTGCGGCTGGTCGGCCTCCGAGGTCACTTCAGGAATTCGGGGATGTCGATGTCGTCATCTGCGAACGCCGGCTCGATGCTCGTGGCCGGCACGCGCTGCTGCACCGGCGCGGGCTCCGAGCTCTCGCTCTTGGCGGGCTCCGCAGCGTCCGAGAGGGCGACCTCGGGCAGCGTCGTGGCGGCAGGCCGCGACACCACCATCGGGTCGAGCCGCAGGGACGGCTCCCCACCGTCGAAGCCGGCAGCGATCACGGTCACGCGCACCTCGTCGCCGAGCGTGTCGTCGATGACGGTACCGAAGATGATGTTCGCCTCCGGGTGCGCGGCCTCCTTGACGAGGTCGGCAGCGTCGTGGATCTCGAAGATGCCGAGGTTCGATCCACCCTGGATCGAGAGCAGCACGCCGTGCGCGCCCTCGATGCTCGCCTCGAGCAGCGGGGACTCGACAGCCAGTTCCGCAGCCTTGATCGCTCGGTCGGCGCCGCGCGCGGAGCCGATGCCCATGAGCGCGGACCCGGCACCCTGCATGACCGACTTGACGTCGGCGAAGTCGAGGTTGATCAGACCCGGGGTCGTGATGAGGTCGGTGATGCCCTGCACACCGGCGAGGAGCACCTGGTCGGCGGTTGCGAACGCCTCGATCATCGAGATGCCGCGGTCGCTGATCTCGAGCAGACGGTCGTTCGGCACCACGATGAGGGTGTCGACCTCTTCCTTGAGCTTCGCGACGCCGGCCTCGGCCTGGCTCTGTCGGCGACGGCCCTCGAACGAGAACGGCTTGGTCACGACACCGATCGTGAGCGCGCCGATCGACTTGGCGATGCGGGCGACGACGGGAGCGCCACCGGTTCCGGTTCCACCGCCCTCGCCGGCCGTGACGAAGACCATGTCGGCTCCGGTGAGCGCCTGCTCGATCTCCTCGGCGTGGTCCTCGGCAGCACGTCGGCCCACCTCGGGGTCGGCGCCGGCGCCGAGGCCGCGGGTCAGCTCGCGACCCACGTCGAGCTTGACGTCGGCGTCGCTCATCAGCAGCGCCTGCGCGTCGGTGTTCACGGCGATGAACTCGACTCCGCGAAGGCCGAGGTCGATCATGCGGTTCACGGCGTTGACGCCGCCACCGCCGACGCCGACGACCTTGATCACGGCGAGGTAGTTCTGGTTCTGGCTCATGGCCGGCCTCCGATTAGTCGAGCCTTGCGTTCGTTGTCGAGAAAGTGTGGGGGTGAACCTTAAACCTCAACTAGAGGTGTAAAGTATTTCCCGGTATTGCGTTCCCTGAGATCGAAGGTAAGCGCCGCATGGCCGCGCGGGCGCAGCGACACGGGCGTGTCGCGCCATTCCCGCCGAAAGCGGTCAGCCGATGACGGCGACTTCGGGCGAGGTGACGTCGATCGACGTCGCCCCGGGGTTGACGCCCATCGCCCGCGAGAGGGTGACGGCCTTCAGAGCCGAGTCCTCCGCACTCCCCCAGACGACCGTCAGCCCCGTGCTGAGAGTGAGGGTCACGTCATCCGCCGTGCTGGCCGTGACGCCGGTGAGCGCGGCACGGACGTCGGCCGGCAGCGCCCTCACGACGAGTCCCGCGCTCTCGAACGCCGGCGAATCGACACCGCCGTCGACATCGACGAGCGGCTGCCCCTCGGGCTGGTCCGAAGTCGTCGCCAGCGCGACGCCCGCGGCATCCACCAGGGTGTATCCGGCATCGGAGCGGATGACGCCGATCGGCGTGCGCTCGAGGATCCGCACCGTCAAGTCGTGCGGCGGCCGCGCCTCGAGCGCGTACGTCTCGATGAGCGGGAAGGCCAGCAGCGCGGCCTTCACCTCGCTCGTGTCGACCAAAGCCAGCGGAGTGCCGAGCTGGTCGGCGAGGGCCGCCTCGATCACCGTCGGATCGAGCGTCGTCGCGCCGGCCACCGTGATCTTCTCGACCGCGAACAGCGGACTGTACGCGGCGGCGACGCTTCCCCCGATCAGCAGGATCACGGCTCCGATGCTGCTCAGCCAGATGATCCTCCGCCGCCGGGAGCGCTGAGTGAAGCGGCGGATCTCGGCGCGCAGCGCCTTGCGCCGAGCGCGTGCGGCACGCCAGACGTCCCCGGTCGACGTGGGCCGCGGCTCCTCATCGGCGAGGATGGGCTTCCGAGGCGCATCCGCCCCGGGCGCGCCGTCGGCTCC
>NZ_SSDJ01000139.1 GCF_004794465.1 Microbacterium sp. K24
GACGGTGCGGACCGCGGCGATCGGTTCGAGCGTCGCGACCGCCCGGAGCGTCGCGACGAGCGCCCGGGCCGCAGCGGCGACCGCGAGGAGAAGCCCTTCCGCAAGCCGCGGCACAAGGGCTGACGCAGGACTTCCGCAGTACGACGCGAACTTCGCAGGGATTCACACGAACTCTGCGAAGTTCGCGTCGTTCTGCGGGGTTCCGACGGAGGACGCGACCGCTAGATGGATTCGCGCGCGAGCAGTGCGGCGATGTCGACCAACGGCTCGGGGTGGGCGAGCAGCGCCCGCTGCTCCGGGTGGGCGATGAGGTGTGCCAGCAGATGGTGCGCGCCGTCGACGGTCGGACCCCAGTACCCACCGACGTGATGACGGCTCAGCGGCATCACCCGTGGCTCACCGTCGACGACGAGGGTCACCCGCCCGTCGTCGGGATCGACACCGAGGTCTGAGAGAGCGATCGCCGTCAGCGCGCCGAGCACGACTGTCCCGACGAGCCCCGGCAGCCGGAACCTCGTGGTCGGCACATCGAGCGTGATGCGGTCGAGGCCGTCCCACGTGACGATGCCCCGATTCTCCGCTCCTTCCCGGAGGATCACCGCGTCCGGGGTCAGCCGAACGTGATTCCGGCCGGGGTCGCCCACAGCCAGAGCGCCGGGCACGGCGATCAGCGGTCCGTAGCGCTTCATGCGAGGGCGTCGGGGCCTTCGGTCACGAGGATGTGGAACTGCGCTGCGTCGAGGATGCGGATGCCGAGTTCTTCGGCCTTCGCGAGCTTGGAGCCCGCACCCGGGCCAGCGGCCACGAAGTCGGTCTTCTTCGACACGCTCGACGCCGCCTTTCCTCCTGCGGTGATGATGGCCTCCTGCGCCCCGTCGCGGGTGTACCCGTCGAGCGATCCTGTGGCGACGATCGTGAGTCCCTCGAGCACCCCTCCCGCGGCGATCGCCCCGCCAGGACCCGGATGACCGGGCGTCGCCCACTGCACCCCGGCCTCTGTCCAGCGCTGCACGATCTCCTGATGCCAGTCGATCTCGAACCAGGCGAGGAGCGAGTCGGCGATGATGCCTCCGACTCCCTCGACCGCCGCGAGCTCGTCTCGTGAAGCCGCACGGATCGCATCGAGCGAGCCGAACCACTGCGCCAGCGCCCGCGCCGCGGACGGACCGACATGACGGATGTTCAGTGAGACGAGCAGTCGCCAGAGATCTTTGGTCTTCGCCTTCTCGAGTTCGGCGAGCAGAGTGATGGCCTGGGACGACGGCTGCGGCCCTTCGACGCCGCTCTTCTTCTCGGCAGCCGTCGGATTCCGTCGGAACGGCGCCCGCGTCTTGACGAGGCCGTCTTCGTCTTCCTTGGGGAGTCCGGTCTCGGCGTCGCGCACGAAGAGCTCGATAGGCACGAGCTGATCGATCGTCAGGGCGAAGAGTCCGGCCTCGGTCTGCAGCGGCGGCACCTCGGGCGAGGTCGGCTGAGTCAACGCGGCGGCCGTCACCTCGCCGAGCGCCTCGACATCGAGAGCCCCTCGCGATCCGATGTGCTCGACCCGTCCGCGCACCTGGGCGGGGCACGATCGCGCGTTGGGACAGCGGAGATCGATGTCGCCCTCTTTCATCGGGCGCAGGGGCGTGCCGCATTCGGGGCATTCGACCGGCATGACGAACTCGCGCTCGGTGCCATCGCGCTTCTCGACCACCGGGCCGAGGACCTCGGGGATGACATCACCGGCTTTGCGCAGCACGACGGTGTCGCCGATGAGCACGCCCTTGGCCTTCACCACGTCTTTGTTGTGCAGAGTCGCCTGCCGCACGACCGAACCGGCGACCTGTGCCGGGGCCATGACCGCGAACGGCGTCGCGCGCCCGGTGCGCCCCACGGAGACGACGATGTCGAGCAGCTTCGTCTGCACCTCTTCGGGCGGGTACTTGTAGGCGATCGCCCAGCGCGGCGCGCGACTGGTCGCGCCGAGCTCGTCGTGCAGTTCGAGTTCGTCGACCTTCACGACGATGCCGTCGAGCTCGTGCTCGATGTCGTGGCGGTGCACGCCGAAATACTCCACGAACGAGGCGACTTCGTCGATCGACGCGCAGACCTTGGAGTGGGGGCTCGTCGGGAGCCCCCATCCGGCCAGCAGTTCGTAGACCTCGCTCTGGGCTTCGACCGGCGGATTCGTCCAGGCGCCGACGCCGTGCACGTAGAGGGCGAGCGATTCGATGCGCAGAAGACCCGCCTCGAGCTCGAGACCGTCCTTCTTGTCGATCTGCTGGCGGAGACCGCCGCTGGCCGCATTCCGGGGGTTGGCGAACGACGGGAAGCGCCGTGCGGCCGCCGTGCGCGCCTTCTCTTCGTCGAAGGGCTTCTTCGCGCCGCCGCGGGCCTCCCAGCGTGCGAGCGCGTCGTCGTAGGCGCGCTCGCGGAACGACGCCTGCGCGGCGTTGAGACGCTCGAACGCGGCGACCGGGATGAACACCTCGCCGCGGACCTCGACGATCGCCGGATGCCCTTCCCCGGTGAGGCGCTCGGGGATCTCGGGCAGCCGGAGCGCGTTCTCGGTGACGATCTCGCCCACGCGCCCGTCTCCTCGGGTGGCGGCCGAGGTGAGCACCCCGTTCTCATAGCGCAGGTTGATCGCGAGGCCGTCGATCTTCAGCTCGGTGAGCCACGCGACCTGGCGCCCGGCCGATGCCTGGGTCTTCGCGGCCCATTCCCGCAGCTCCTCGATCGAGAAGACGTTGTCGAGGCTCAGCATGCGCTCGGCGTGCTCGATCGTCGCGAGGCCCGTCGCCTCGGCGGCGCCGACCATCTGCGTCGGGGAATCCTGGCCCTGCAGCTCGGGATGCAGCCGCTCGAGTTCTTCGAGGCGATGCATCCACCCGTCATAGGTGAAGTCGTCGACCACGGAGGTGTCGCGCCCGTAGTAGGCGTCTTTGGCCTCGAGGATGCGAGTGGTCAGCTCTTCGGCTTCGGTTCGGGCGTCTTCCAGCGAGATGTTCTCCGGCACCCCGCCAGTCTAGGAGCGGGTACCGACATCCATCGAGACCTACGCGCCGACGGGGACGGCCGAGACGGTGGTGTCGATCGTGAACTGGCCGAGCACGCGCGTGCCGAGATAGAGCACGGCCGTCTGCCCCGGTGCGACGCCGTCGAGCGGCATCTCGGGGACGACCCGTACCCCGTCGTCGCTCACGAACGCCTCCGCAGCGACGGGCTCGGAATGCGCCCGGATCTGCACGTGGCACGCGAACGATTCTTCGGTCGGTGCGGCTCCCGCCCAGCTGAACCGCTCCCCTGCGATCTCCGCGATCGCCAGAGCCTCCTTCGGCCCCACGACCACGGTGTTCGACACCGGGCGCACCTCGAGCACGAACCGCGGCTTCCCGTCGGATGCCGGCACGCCGAGCTTGAGCCCTCGACGCTGTCCGACCGTGAACCCGTGCGCCCCCTCGTGCGAGCCGACGACGGCACCGCTGCGGTCGACGATCTCGCCGGTGGCGGTGCCGACCTTCTCGGCCAGCCATCCGCGCGTGTCGCCGTCGGGGATGAAGCAGATGTCGTGGCTGTCGGGCTTCTGCGCCACCGTGAGTCCACGCGCCTCCGCCTCCGCGCGCACGATCGCCTTCGACGGCGTCGTCCCGAGCGGGAAGTACGTGTGCGCCAGCTGCTCGGTCGTCAGGACGCCGAGCACGTAGGACTGGTCCTTGGCGTTGTCCGACGCGCGATGCAGCTCCAGCCCCTGCTCGCCGTCGACCAGCGTCGCGTAATGACCGGTGCACACCGCATCGAAGCCGAGCTCGATCGCACGCTCGAGGAGTGCGGCGAACTTGATCTTCTCGTTGCAGCGCATACACGGATTCGGCGTGCGCCCGGCCTGGTATTCGGCGATGAAGTCGTCGATCACGTCGTCCCGGAACCGCTCGGAGAAGTCCCACACGTAGAAGGGGATGCCGAGCAGATCGGCGGCGCGGCGCGCGTCGAGCGCGTCTTCGATCGTGCAGCAGCCACGGCTGCCGGTGCGAAGGGTGCCGCCGGCGCGCGAGAGCGCCAGGTGCACGCCCACGACGTCATGCCCCGCCTCCACGGCACGTGCGGCCGCGACGGCGGAGTCCACTCCCCCACTCATGGCTGCCAGGATCCGCATGGGACCAGTCTACGAGCGCGCGCCTGTGCCGGACCCGGATGCCCGTGCGTAGGCGTCGGAGATGGTGGCGAGCACCGCGTCGACATCGGCATCCGTCGAGGTGCGGCCGAGCGAGAATCGCAGCACGCTGCGCGCATCGCGCTCGCTCCTGCCCATCGCCATGACGACGTGGGACGGTTCGGCGACCCCTGCCTGGCAGGCGGATCCGGTGGATGCCGCGACGCCGGCGACGTCGAGCAGGAACAGGAGGCTCTCCCCGACAGCGCCGGGGAAGAGCAGGTGCGCGTTCCCGGGGAGCCGACGGATCGGATCCCCGAGCAGCTCCGCAGCGGGGACGGCGGAGCGGATGCCGGCGACGAGACGGTCGCGCAGCGCCGAGAGCCGAGCGGCTTCCACCTCGCGCTCCGCCTCCGCGAGCTCCAGCGCCGTCGCGAAGGCGGCTGCTCCCGCCACGTCCTGCGTTCCGGCACGGAGACCGCGCTGCTGAGCGCCGCCGCGCAGCAGCGCAGTGAGTCGGGCGGTCCGCGCCGCCACGAGCACGCCGACGCCGACCGGCGCACCGATCTTGTGCCCCGCGAGGCTCATCGCCACCAGCCCGACTCCGGGCGCGGCATCCGATCGCAGGTCACGGAAGGACAGCGCGACGTGGCCGAGCGCAGCGACCGCGTCGAGGTGGAACGGCACGCCTGCCGCGGCACTCGCCGCTGCGAGGGCGGCAGCATCGTTGAGGGTCCCCGCCTCGTTGTTCGCCATGAGAGCCGTCGCGACGGCGGCGCCGGGCAGCTGCGCGGCGAACGACGGGACATCGATGCCTGCCGACGGCGTGACGCCGACGACGCGCACCACGGCTCCTTCGTCGGCCAAGGCCGCGACGGTGTCCATCGTCGCGTGGTGCTCGGCATCCGGCAGCACGATCGCATCCGTGCCGGACGGACGGGAGTGCCACATCCCCTGGAGCGCGAGATTGATCGATTCCGTTCCTCCCGAGGTGAAGACGATCTCGATCGGGTCGGCGTCCAGGACGGCGGCGACGCGCTCACGCGACTCCTCGAGCAGACGACGCGCGTCCTGGCCGGCGCCGTGCGTCGATGAGGCGTTTCCGACCGTCTCGGTCGCCGTCAGCCACGCATCGCGCGCCTCGGGCCGCAGAGGCGTGGTCGCCGCGTGGTCCAGGTAGTGCCGCATCCTTCGATTCTCTCGCGGATCGGAGCATCCGCGGCCATCGTCTCGTGGCACTCAGTGCGCTGGGTCGTGGGACTGCGACACACACCCCTAAGGTGTACTCATGCCCGAGTCCCGAGACTTCACCGCGCCCGGCGGTCCAGCCCTGGACAACCTCGGCGTCCGTCTGCACGACGGCGTCGGAACGCTCCGCATCTGGTCGCAGAACGCCTCCTCCGTCGAGCTCGTCGTGTTCGACGCCACGGACCTCGATTGGGCGACCGACGTCGCTCCTCTGGAACGCCGCCCCGGGGGGATCTGGGAGATCACGACACCTCTCCTGCAGGCCGGAGTGCGCTATGCGGTCCGTGTCGGCGGCCCGCATGGTCCCGGCAACACGTTCAACCCCGAGAGCCTGCTGCTCGACCCCTACGCTCGCGGACTGGCCCAGGGCGACGGCTACGAGGAATGGCGCTCGGTCGTCATCGTCGACGGGTTCGACTGGGGAGACTCGCAGAAGCCGCGCGTACCGCTGGATCGCACGGTCATCTACGAAGGTCACCTGAAGGGGCTCACGAAGCGTCATCCGGACGTGCCGCCGGCGCTGCACGGAACCTATGCGGGTCTCGCGCACCCGGCGATGATCGAGTATCTGCACTCCCTCGGCATCACGTCGGTCGAGCTGCTGCCGGTGCACGCCTTCGTCCCCGAGCCGCGCCTGCTCGAGCGCGGACTCACGAACTACTGGGGTTACAACACCCTCAACTTCTTCACACCCCACACGGCCTACGCGACCGAGGAGTCGCGCAAACGAGGCCCCGAAGCCATCCTCGCCGAGTTCAAGGGCATGGTGCGGCTGCTGCACGAAGCGGGTCTGGAGGTGATCCTCGACGTCGTCTACAACCACACCTCCGAAGAGGGCATCGGCGGTCCTCGTTCGAGCCTTCGCGGCATCGACAACGCGAGCTACTACCGTCAGGAGGACACCGGCGTCTACATCGACACGACCGGCTGCGGCAACACCCTGAACACGTCGACGGATGCCGGTGCCCGGCTCGTCCTCGACTCCCTCCGCTACTGGGCGCAGGAGATGCAGATCGACGGCTTCCGATTCGATCTCGCCGCGGCCATCGCCCGCGACGGGGCGCACACCTACACGCCCGAGCATCCGCTGCTCACCGCCATCGCGAACGATCCGATCCTCGCCGACACGAAGCTCATCGCCGAGCCGTGGGACGTCGGGCTGGGCGGCTGGCAGACCGGCAACTTCCCCGCCGGCTGGCACGAATGGAACGACCGCTACCGCGATCGCGTCCGCAATTTCTGGCTCAGCGACATCGATTATGCGCGACGAGCCTCTGCTCCCGTCGGCATCGGCGGCTTCGCGACTCGGCTCGCCGGATCGTCCAACACCTTCAGCGAGGCGCGCGGACCTCTCGCGAGCGTGAACTTCGTCACAGCCCACGACGGATTCACCCTGCACGACCTGGTCTCGTACGACGTCAAGCACAACGAGGCGAACGGCGAGCAGAACCGCGACGGCGCCGACATGAACCGCGCGTTCAATCACGGCGTCGAAGGGCCCACCGACGACCCGGCGATCCTCACGGCCCGTCGGAAGGCCATGCGCAACCTGCTCGGCACCCTGCTGCTCTCGGCGGGGATCCCGATGCTCACCGCGGGCGACGAGGTCGGACGCACTCAGCGCGGCAACAACAACGCGTATGCCCAGGATTCGGCGATGACCTGGCTCTCCTGGGAGTTCGAGCCGTGGCAGAAGGATCTGCGCGCGCACGTCGCACGGTTGATCAGCCTCCGCGCGGAGAACCCGGCGCTCCGGCCGAGCAAGTACGCGCGACTCGGCGAGCACATCCCCAACGCGTCCGTCATGGACTGGTACGACCAGAACGGCGAGACCATGGAGAGTTCGCAGTGGGCGGATCCGCGCAACCGCACCCTGCAGTACGTGGCCGCGTCCACGCCCGACAAGGAAGCCGCCAACAGGATCCTGCTGATCGTGCATGGCACGGAATCGCCGATCGACGTGCGTCTTCCCGAGGAGATCGAGGGAGCGACGCGTTTCGTGTCGCTGTGGTCGAGCGCGGACGAGCAGCCCTCCGACGACGCCGAGGTCTTCGCGCCGGGCGATGTGCTGCCCACCTCCGGAACGTCGATGCGGCTGTTCCGCATCGAATGATGTCAAGCGACGGCGCCGTTGTCCACCCGCTGCGCCGTATTCGACCAGGAAGGTAGATTCGGCTTGTGGCTGCACGTCCTGGAAACACCCCGCCCCCGGCTCTTCGGAGTCCCGCGCAGATCCCGACGCGCCCCTCGGGTCAGATGGCGAGCGTCGCGGATACGCGAGCGCCGCGCATCCCGCTCCTGAACGGCTCGCCATCGGTGCCCGGCGGGTTCCCGGCGAAGGCGTTCGTCGGCGAGGTCGTGCCGTTCAGCGTCGTCGCCTTCCGCGAAGGCCACGACATCATCGGCGTGCATGTCCGGCTGACGTCGCCCGACGGCGAGGAGTCCCTGCTCCGGCTCTCGCCGCGACTCGACGGGACCGACACCTGGGCAGCCGAGGTCCGCCTCGACCTGCAGGGAACGTGGCGCTACCGCTTCGAGGCGTTCTCCGACGACTTCGCGACCTGGGCGCATGCGGCCGAGCTGAAGGTCGCGGCCGGTGTCGATGTGCCGATCATGGCGGCTCTCGGTGCGGAGCTGCTCACCAGAGCGGCCGCAGAGAGAGATCGCCCGGCAGCACAGCGCAAGCGCCTGCAGGCGGATGCCGCGGCTCTTGCCGACGGCGATGCCGCCACGACCATCGCGCTGTCCACGGATCCCGTGCTCGCTCAGATCTTCGCGGAGCGCCCCCTCGCCAGTCTCCGCTCCGCGGCTCCCGAGCAGACGCTGCTCGTCGAGCGCGTCACCGCCGGCGTCGGCGCCTGGTACGAGTTCTTCCCGCGGTCCGAAGGCGCCAAGCGCCTCAAGGACGGCACCGTGAAGACCGGCACGTTCCGTACGGCCGCGAAGCGGCTGCCCGGCGTGGCGCAGATGGGCTTCGACGTGATCTACCTCGTGCCGATCCACCCGATCGGCACCACGAACCGCAAGGGCCGGAACAACACCCTGGTCGCGGAAGCGAGCGATCCGGGCTCGCCCTACGCGATCGGTTCTGCCGAGGGCGGGCATGACGCCATCCACCCCGACCTGGGGACGCCGCAGGACTTCCGTGCCTTCGTCCGAGCTGCGCAGAAGGAGGGGCTCGAGGTCGCTCTCGACCTCGCTCTGCAGGCCTCACCCGATCACCCCTGGGTCGCCGAGCACCCCGAGTGGTTCACCACGCTGCCGGACGGCACGATCGCCTACGCCGAGAACCCGCCGAAGAAGTACCAGGACATCTATCCCCTGAACTTCGACAACGACCCGGCCGGAATCTACGCCGAGATGCTCCGCATCGTGCAGCACTGGGTCGCACAGGGCGTGAAGATCTTCCGCGTCGACAACCCGCACACCAAGCCGCTGCAGTTCTGGGAGTGGCTCATCGGCACCGTGAATGCCGCCGACCCCGACGTCATCTTCCTCGCCGAGGCGTTCACCCGACCGGCGGTCATGCGCGCACTCGCCGCCGTCGGCTTCCAGCAGAGCTACAGCTACTTCACGTGGCGCAACACCAAGGCCGAGCTCGAGGAGTTCCTGACGTCGATCTCGCACGAGACCAGCGACTACATGCGGCCGAACCTGTTCGTGAACACGCACGACATCCTCACCGAGTACCTGCAGTTCGGCGGAAGGGCCGCGTACCGCATCCGCGCCTGCATCGCCGCCACCGCTGCTCCGATCTACGGCGTGTACGCCGGGTACGAGCTGTTCGAGAACGTCGCCCGGCCGGGTTCCGAAGAGAACATCGACAACGAGAAGTACGAGTTCAAGGTGCGCGACTGGGTCGGCGCCGAGGAGCGCGGAGAATCGCTCGCCCCGCTGCTGCGCAGGCTCAACGAGATCCGCTCCGCGCATCCGGCCCTGCGGCAGCTTCGCAACTTCTCCGCGCACTGGAGCGATGACGACGCGGTGCTCGTCTACAGCAAGCACCTGGACGCCGCCTTCACCGGCACCGGCAGCGACGACACGATCATCGTCGTCGCCAACGTCGACCCGCACTCGGTGCGGGAGACGACGGTCCATCTCGACACGACGCTCTGGGGCGTGCCGCTCGGCGAGACGTTCGAGGTGGAGGATCTGCTGACCGGCGCCGTCTGGACCTGGGGCGATCACAACTACGTGCGACTCGACGCCTTCGCCGAGCCGGTGCACATCCTGAAGGTGAGGGAGCGATCATGAGTTACGTGGAAGACGCCACCGCGTCCGCCGATTGGGAGGCCGTCGCCTCTGCCGAGCACCATGACCCGCACGCCATTCTCGGCGCCCATCCCCTCAAGGATGCGGCCGATCGCACCGTCACGGTCGTCCGGGCTCGTCGGCCGCTTGCCGCGTCTGTCGAGGCCGTGTTCGACGACGGGAGCCGCCTGCCCCTGACACACGTCGCCCACGGCATCTGGGAGGCCCAGCACGCAGGACCCCCGCTCCCCTACCGCCTCGCGACCGCATACGGCGACGACGAGGAGACCGTCCAGGGCGACCCGTACCGGCACTCTCCGGTCCTGGGTGACATCGACCTGCACCTGATCGCCGAAGGACGCCATGAGCGCCTGTGGCAGGTGCTGGGCGCGCACCCGCGCACGCTCGAAGGCGAGCAGGGCGTCTCCTTCGCCGTGTGGGCGCCCAACGCCTCGGCCGTGCGCGTCGTCGGGGATCACAACGGCTGGAACGGCGAGTCCCATGCGATGCGCTCGATGGGCGCCAGCGGCGTGTGGGAGCTGTTCGTCCCGGACCTCTCCCTGGGGACGAAGTACAAGTATCAGATCCGTACCCGCGACGGCTCCTGGATCCTCAAGGCCGACCCGATGGCCCTCGCGGCGGAGGTTCCGCCGAACACGGCGTCCGTCGTCACGGAATCGGGCTACACCTGGACCGACGGGGCATGGATGACGCGCCGCGCGGCGACCCACGCCGTCGCGCAGCCCCTCTCCGTCTACGAGGTGCACCTCGGGTCGTGGCGAGGCGGCCTGGGATACCGCGAGATCGCGGACCCGTTGATCGAGCATGTGACCGAGGCCGGCTTCACGCACGTCGAGTTCATGCCGCTCGCCGAGCATCCGTTCGGCGGCTCCTGGGGGTACCAGGTCAGCGGCTACTACGCGCCGACGAGCCGGTACGGCTCTCCCGATGACCTCCGTCACCTGATCGACCGGCTGCACCAGGCCGGCATCGGCGTGATCATGGACTGGGTCCCCGGCCACTTCCCGAAGGATGCCTTCGCCCTGGCTCGCTTCGACGGTCAGGCCCTCTACGAGCACCCGGATCCGCGGCGCGGCGAGCACCAGGACTGGGGCACGCTCATCTTCGACTACGGCCGGAACGAGGTGCGCAACTTCCTGGTCGCGAACGCTCTCTACTGGTTCAGTGAGTTCCACGTCGACGGGCTCCGGGTCGACGCCGTCGCCTCGATGCTCTACCTCGACTACTCGCGCAACGCCGGCGAGTGGGAGCCGAACATCCACGGCGGTCGCGAGAACCTCGAGGCGATCCGCTTCCTGCAGGAGGTCAACGCGACCGCCTACCGCCTGAACCCGGGCATCCTGATGATCGCCGAGGAGTCGACGAGCTTCCCCGGGGTGACCGCGCCGACCGACCACGCCGGTCTCGGCTTCGGCTTCAAGTGGAACATGGGGTGGATGAACGACTCGCTCCAGTACATCGAGCGCGACCCGATGTACCGCTCGCATCACGAGGGCGAGATGACGTTCTCGTTCGTGTACGCGTTCGGCGAGAACTACCTCCTGCCGATCAGTCACGACGAGGTCGTGCACGGCAAGGGCAGCCTGCTGACGAAGATGCCCGGCGACCACTGGCACAAGCTCGCCAACGTGCGGGCCTACCTCGCCTACATGTGGGGACACCCCGGCAAGAAGCTGCTGTTCATGGGCCAGGAGTTCGGACAGCTCGCCGAGTGGTCGGAGGGACGCGAGCTCGACTGGTGGCTCCTCGACCAGCCGTCGCATGCGCAGCTCCAGAGCTTCGTCGGGGCTATGAACCACACCTACCGCGCTCAGGCTCCGCTGTGGGAACGCGACAGCGACGGCTCCTCCTTCTCCCGACTCGGTGCGCCGGACTGGGAGCCGACGGTGATCGCGTTCGAACGCCGCGACGCCCACGGCGGCAAGGTCGTCGTCATCAGCAACTTCGCCGGCGTCGAGCGCACCGGGCATCGTCTGGTGCTCCCTCGCGAGGGCGTGTGGCAGGAGATCCTCAACACGGATGCCGCGGACTACGGCGGCCGCGGATCGGGAAACCTCGGCGTGGTGATCGCCCGCTCCGAGAACGACGGAGCCCCGACCGCGACGCTGACGCTGCCCGCGCTCTCCACGCTGTGGCTGCGCCATCAGCAGGACCCGCACGTCCCGACGATCAGCCACGGCTGAGAGACCCCCGGCTGGCGCACAGCCGGTCGGGGGTCCTCAGGCGGTCAGAACAGCAGCGACGAGAGACGGTTCCGCGCCGAGACGACCCGCGGATCCGCCGCACCGATGAGACCGAACAGCTCGACGAGGCGCTCGCGCACGGGTGCGCGCTCGTCGGACGGCAGCTGCGCGAACAGATCGAGCAGACGGCCGAACGCGTCGTCGACGTGTCCGCCGGCGAGATCCAGGTCGGCCACCGCGAACTGCGCCTGGACGTCGAGAGGTGCCTCCGCGGCCGCGGCACGAGCCTGCTGCAGGTCGAGACCCTGCACACGGTCGAGCAGGCGGACCTGCCCGAGTCCGGCGATCGCATCCTCGTCGCGCGGGTTCTCCGCGAGAGCCTTCTCGTAGGCGCGAATAGCAGCGGCGTAGTCGCCGGTCTCGATCGCCGCGAACGCCTCGGCATGCAGCGGCGGAAGCGGCGGTTCCTCGACCGGAGCCTCAGGATCGGCATCTCCACCGACCGACAGCGTGCCGGTGACGCCGTTCTGCGCGGCGACCTGGAGCAGCTGTGCGAAGACCTCGCGGACCTGCTCCTCGGGCACGGCGCCGGTGAACATCGGCACCGGCTGACCGGCGATCAGCGCCACGACCATCGGGATGGACTGCGCGCGGAAGCTCTGGGCGAGCTGCGGGTTCGCGTCGACATCGACCTTGGCGAGAAGCACGCGTCCGCCGAGCTCGCGCGTGACCTTCTCGATGATCGGGCTCAGCTGCTTGCAGGGCCCGCACCATTCCGCCCACAGGTCGACGACGACCGGCACGGTGCGCGAGATCTCGAGGATCTGACCGAAGGTCTCGTCCGTGGCATCGACGACGAGATCGACGATTCCGGGCGCCGGTGCTCCGGCGGGCGCGGGAGCCGGGCGATTGCGCAGGCTCGACAGATCGACGGCGCCGCGGAGCGCGGCCGGGGAGATTTCACTCACTTGATCACCTCTACGGACAGAAGATCCTGGCGGACAGCCAGAAGCCTGATCTGCTCCGTCGATCCCTGGGCCGGGACCGAGAAGAACAGCTGGAACTCGTACGTGGTGGCGACGCCCTTGGCGGACTCCGACACACCTGTCAGGGCCTTGGCCTGCGCGTTGTCGCCGAACCGGATCACCGCATCGGCCGTCGTGGGCGCCACGGTCTCGGTGTCGGTCAACGACACGGCGACGATCGCCCCGCTGTCGAGAGTCGTCATCGAAACCGGCACGGATGTCGTGGGCGCCATGTCGAAGGTCGCCTGCGAGGTCTCGGCCGCACCGTTGTCCGCGAGAGTCTGCACCACGGCCTGGCGACTGTCGACGATCGACTTGGCCAGAGTGAGGGCCTGCTCGTCGAACAGGTCGTACGAGGCGCTCTGCTCGCCCTGGTCGACGACGTCGGCGAACGTGGTGGCGAGCTCACCCGGCGCGACCCGCAGGAATGCGGAGTCCTGCGGGACGAGCGACGTGCCGAGCCAGGTGGCCGCGACAGCCGGGAAGGCGGCATCTGCCGACATCTCGGCCATGTTCGTCACCTTGTAGTTCGACCACGGGTCTGCCTGCGTCATGGTGAGGATGACCGGCGGAACAGTCTCGTCGCTGGTGCCCTTGGAGAGCATCAGCACCGTGCGCGGCCACTTGTCGGTCGCCTCGGGGAGAACTACCTCCACCTCATCGGTGGGGATCACGGACGGGAGGGGCGAATCGGTGATCTGCGTACGCAGCGCGTACTCGGTGGTGCGTGCGGCGAGAGCCGGTCCGTCGAGACGGGTCGACGCCAGATCGACGTCGAGGGCGGTGTCGGCCTCCTCCAGCGTGCTGGAGACCGTCTGAAGGATCCGCGTCGCCTGAGCGTCGGTGACAGCAGGCGGCTTCTGGTTGTCCGGGGCGATCACGGTGGGACTCGGCGACGGCGACGGGGATCCCTCGCCGAACTGCGGCCAGGACTCCGCCGAGCATCCGGCGGCGAGCACGGCGGTGAGGCCGAGGGCGGGGATCACCAGCAGCCGCCGACGCCGACGTGCGGGAATCGCAGCGCGCATCGAGTTCTTCGACTCCTGCTCCTTGCCCTCGTCCACGATCTCGGCGTCCTCGATCTCGGCCTGGTCGGGAGCGCTCGCGGGCGCATCGGGCTCGGACGACTCGATCGCGGCGCGTTCCGCCGGCGGGAGTGCTGCGACATCGATCGGCTCGGTGACCGGAAGCGGGCCGGGACCCTTGCGACGCGGGCCGCGACCACGGCGCTGGTGCCGGATGCCGAGGACGTAGAGGATGAGGCCGACCAGCAGGACCAGACCACCGGCCACCATGAGCGGGCCCGCCCACGGGGTCGTGTTGTCGAGCGGCCACGAGACGGAGATGTCGTCCGGGGCGTCCTTCGTGCCGTCATAGGCGATCAGCACGCTCGTTCCCTCCGGGAGCTGCATGTTGTCGGCGATCAGCGAGTTCTCGTCGCCGAACGAGTCCAGCCACAGGTCTGAGCCTGCCGGGTTGCGACCGGCGGCCTCGTCGGTCGTGGTGTCGCCGGCATCGCCCTCGGCGCCGGCATCGGGTTCGGTCGTGGCTTCAGGCGTGGCCTCGGGGGTGGAGGTCTCCTCGGGCGCAGGAGTCGCCTCGGTCTCGTCGGATGAGTCCGCGTCGGCGGAGGCGGCGATGTGCTCGACATCGAGGGCCCCGCTCTTGCCCACGGTCACGCGGTTGTAGTCGGAGTCGGCCAGCCACGCCTCCATGTCAGGGGTGCGACCGTAGCTCGCGAAGATCTCTCCCTCGCCCTTGATGAGCAGCGTCTGGGCACCGGGGTGAGCGCGGAGGACGTCACCGTCCAGAAGGACGAAGGGCGCCGGTTCCTCGATCTCGACCTGGGTCTTCTGCGACTGCGGACCCAGGAAGATGGTTCGCTGGGCGATCCCGGCCCCGATCAGCGCCGCGGCCAGTACGAAGGCCACAACGGCCCATACGAAACGCACGAATAGTCTCCTCACGCAGCACGGATATCCACCCGGGCCGCAACACTCGACATTTCAGACTAGCGAAACCTCCTGTGTGTTGCCCACGAGCAGGTCCCGCCCCGCCGCCTGCGCGGCACGTCGCACCGGACGCCGTCACCCGGCTCGATAGCCTGGACACAGCCGTTCCGAGGAGTCCCGATGAAGATCCACAACCCCTTCCGCACCGCCCTGGTGGCGACGCTCGGCGTGGGACTCGGCATCCTGCTGATCGGCAGCGTCCAGACGCTGTCGACCGTGCTCCTGTACCTCGGGACCGCGCTGTTCCTGAGTCTCGGCCTCGACCCGCTCGTCTCCTTCCTCGAGCGGCGCCGCCTCCCGCGTTGGCTCGCGGTGCTCACGACGATCGTCGCGGTGCTCGCCGTGTTCGTGGGGATCGTGCTCATCGTCCTCCCCGTGCTCGTGGACCAGATCTCTCAGCTCATCGTGCAGATCTCCGCCATCGTCCAGCGCGGGGATCTGATCCCCGACATCAAGGCATGGATGCAGGACGCGTTCCCGAACCTCCTCGTCGACGACGTGTTCACCTACGTCACGGACTGGTTGACGACGAACCTCGCCGAGATCGGCGGGTCCATCGGACAGAGCGTTCTCGTCGCGAGCGGCGCGGTCCTCAGCGGCCTGTTCGGCGCGTTCATCGTCTTGATCCTCACGATCTACCTCACCGCCTCGACGCCCTCGCTCAAGCGCGCCGTGTACCAGCTCGCCCCCGCGTCGAAGCGCGACCGCTTCATCGACCTCGCCGACCAGATCACCGACTCGGTCGGCTACTACGTCATGGGACAGGTCACACAGGGCGTGATCAACGGCGTGCTCAGCGCGATCTTCCTCTCGATCATCAAGGCGCCGTTCCCGGCCGTCCTCGCGGTCGTGGCCTTCTTCTTCTCACTGATCCCGCTGGTCGGCACACTGACCGGATCCACGATCATCGTCCTGACCTGCCTGATCCCCGGGCTGGGCTCCCCCGCCACCGCGATCGCCGCAGGCATCTACTACCTGATCTACATGCAGATCGAGGCGTACATCATCTCTCCGCGCATCATGAGTCGCGCCGTCGCCGTGCCGGGCGCCGTGGTCGTGGTCGCCGCGCTCGCGGGCGGCAGCCTGCTGGGTCTGCTCGGAGCGCTCATCGCGATCCCCGTCGCCGCCAGCATCCTGATCCTCTACCGCCAGGTGCTGATCCCCCGCATGAACGAACTCTGACGGGTCTCAGTCGAGGGGCGGCCAGTGCGTCGCCAGCGGGAGCGCTGCAGGGTTCACCGCGGCCACGATCTCGGTCAGCACGCGACGGGTCTGCGTCTCGCCGACCCAGAGGTGCTTGCCGCCGTCGACGGCGATGAGCTGCGCGTGCGGGATGGATGCGAAACGCTCGCGCGCCTCGTCAGGACGGAGGTAGTCGTCGAGCTCGGGCACCAGCACCACCACAGGACGGTCCGTGCTCCCCCACGCGGCGACCTCGGCCTCGGTCGCCCGGTGCAGCGGCGGAGAGAGCAGGATGATGCCCTCGATGTCGTGCTCCCGACCGTATTTCAGGGCGAGCTCGGTGCCGAACGACCAGCCCAGCAGCCAGGGCCGGGGAAGCGCGCGGTCTCGCACGAAGTCCATGGCGGCCGCGACATCGAACTGCTCCGCTGCACCACCGTCGAAGGCACCGTCGCTGGTGCCGCGCTGCGAGCTCGTCCCGCGGGTGTTGAAGCGGAGCACCGCCAGGTCGGCGAGGGCAGGCAGCCGCGCCGCCGCCTTGCGGAGGATGTGCGAGTCCATGAAGCCACCCGCAGTGGGCAGCGGATGCAGCGTCACGAGGGTCGCGACCGGAGCGGAAAGCTCCGGCTGGGCGAGTTCGCCGACGAGCGTCAGATCATCCGCCGTCCGGAGCTCGATCTCCTCACGTCGGGCGGGAAGCTCCAGCGGCCCCCGGATCTCCATGCTCATGCGATCCTCCAGCAGTGCGTGTGCCAATGACGTCGTGCCGCGAGGTCGGCGGCATCCCCCAGAACGCCGTCGGCGCGCCAGGCGACGAGGTGCGGTGTACCGGCCTCGATGTCCTGTGCGCACCCGGGGCAGCGATAGGACTTCAGCGCCTGCGCTGCGGAGACCGGCTGCACCGTCCATTCGGTGCCACGGCGGGTCTCCGTACGCTTCCACCCCGCGATCAGACGATCGAGAGAGTCTTCGGTGTCAGGGCGCGTCGGACGGCGTCGATGGGAGCGTGGCACGATGCCGGCTCACCACCAGTGATTTCTCGTCCAGAAGCTGTAGGCGCCGGCCCAGCTGCCGTACCGACCGGTCGCATAGCCGGTGGCCCAGCGCAGGTTGTCGACCGGGTCGTATCCGTTGCCCGGCACCTTGCTGCAAGGCAGCGCCTGCACAAGACCGCACGCTCCGGACGACTTGTTCGTCGCGTTGGGGTTCCAGCCGCTCTCCTTGGAGACGATGTAGTCGACGTAGCCCCAGTCGGCCTCGGCGATGCCGGCCGCGGCCATCCACTCGGCGGGCGCGCCGCCGCCCGTGTAGAACAGGGGTCCGCCGCCGCCCGAGGATCCGCCTGTCGGCGTGGAGGCGACCACCGGAACGGGCTTCGGCTTTGGCTTCACGTAGACCTCGAAGGTGCCGCGCACCACGGGCGCGATCTCGGCACCCTCGACCGTCACGGTCAGGTTCTGCGTGTCTGCGAGAGCGGCGGCGTAGACCGAGTCCGGTGCCTCCGCCTGCACGGGCTCGGCCAGTGCCACGCCGGTCGGAGCGACCAGCGCACCGGCGAACCCGACGACGGCGAGAGCGCTGAAGACGCCGACCACACCGCGTCGTCGCGACCACCGCCGCGTGCCCTTGCGCGCCGAATTCACCGTCGCTGCGGGCACCAGCGAGGAGTGGCTTCGTTCGAGAGTCATGTCGTTTCGGGAGTTCACGATGGGTGACAGTCTACGCAGACCTTGCTGAGACGGCCATCAGAAACGTCAGCGGACGGCCAGGATGACGTCGATCGCCGCATCGAGGAGGGCGTCGACCTGCTCTTCGCGGTAGCCGCCGCGCTGCATCCGGAACGCTGCGGAACGCAGCTGCTCGGCGGTCAGGCCCTCGCCGTCGCGGAGGTATCGCACGATGCGCGTGGCGACGTGATCGACTTCGTCGATCCGGTAGCCGAAGGTGAGGACGCCCGTGCGCGCGAAGCGGTGGCGACGAGGTCGGGCGAGGTGGTCGAGGATGAGCTGCGCGTCTTCTCGAGCCTGCTCCACCCAGGCCCCTGCGCCCCGTGCGCGCACGACGCGCTCCCTCTCCCGCGCCGCGAAGGCATCCTCCACACGTCCGAGGGCGGCATCGACATCCGCCACGACGTAGCCGTTCTTGACGAGCGGGAACGAGGCCGTGCGCACATCGACGGCCCCCAGGTCGTCGCGTCCTGTCTCGAATGCCCGGCGCGCCGAGGCGAGGAACGTGTCGACCGCCGTGCGGTGATAGCCCCGGGTCCGCCCGGTGGTGAGCGCGAACGCGGGCGGGGCCTCGGGCTCCGTCCGTTCGTCGATCCGGTCTTCATTCATCAGAGAACCACCCAGGGAGAGAGGAGGAAGTACAGGCCGATGGCAGGGATGGTCGAGGGCAGGATGCTGTCCAGCCGGTCGAGCAGCCCGCCGTGGCCGGGAAGCCACGAACTCATGTCCTTGACGCCGAGGTCGCGCTTGAGCATCGATTCGCCGAGATCGCCGAGCGTCGCCGTGAGCAGGATCGCCGCACCGAAGATGAGCCCCGCCCACCACGGGAGGTCGAGCAGGAAGAGGGCCAGCAGCACGCCGACGGCGAGAGACGCGAGGACCGCGCCGCCGAATCCCTCCCAGGTCTTCTTCGGGCTGATCCGCGGCGCCATCGGGTGCTTCCCGAAGGCCACACCGGCGGCATAGGCACCCGTGTCGACGGCGACGGCGATGGCGATGAAGCCGAGGACCCACCATTGCCCACCCTCCTGCCCGAGCAGGATGAGCGCGAGGCCCGTGAGGAACGGCACGTAGATCTGCACGAATCCGCCGATGACGGCATCCGCCAGCACCTCGCCGTAGGTGCGGCCGTCCTTCACGATCATCTGGCCGATGAGGCGCCAGACGATGACGAAAGCCACGGCCACGAAGAGGACGACCCACCACAGCCACGGCTCCGCGAAGTACGCGGAGAGCACGAGCACCGACGCCGCGACGAGCTGGGGAACGACGTCCACCCGTCGGCCCGAGGCTCGCAGCGCGCGCGACAGCTCATACACGCCCAGAAGCGCCGCGGCGAGGGCGAACGGCACGAACAGCACCTTGATGAAGAGCAGGGATCCCAGCAGTGCCGCACCGAAGGCGAGGCCGATCAGGATGGCCACGATCAGGTCGCGGCCCGTGCGCTCCTTGATGCGCTCGTTGGCCTGATCGATCTGGTCGCGCGCGTACGAGACGTGACTGTTCAGTTCATCGCGCCGTACGCGCCACTGCTCCCTGATCGCGTTGTGATCGGCGGTGTCCAGCAGCCCCGGACCATCCGGCTGCGCCTCGGCGGGCGGCAGCGGAGGTCGTGGGGGGATGCTCGCCGCATCGAACGACGGGAACGCCGCGTCTGCGAGCGGGATGCCGTCGTCGGAAGTCCCCGCGTCACGCGCATCTCGGCGCGTGTGCGGCTGTCCCTCCTCGGCATCTCGCGTGTCGTCGGACATCCGCACTACACCTCGAGGAGTTCGGCCTCTTTGCGCTTGAGAGCGTCGTCGATGAGGTCGACGTGCTGGCGCGTCAGAGCATCGAGCTCCTTCTCGCCGCGCGCCAGTTCGTCCTCGCCGATCTCACTCTTGAGCGCATCGAGCTCGTCCTTGGCCTTGCGACGGATGCCACGCACGTGGACCTTGGCGTCCTCACCCTTGGACTTGACGAGCTTGACGTACTCCTTGCGCCGCTCGGCGGTGAGCTCGGGCATCGTCACGCGGACGAGATTGCCGTCGTTGGTCGGGTTCGCCCCGAGGTTCGGCATGTCGCGGACCGCCTGCTCGATCGCCTTGAGAGCCGACTTGTCATAGGGGGTGATGATGAGGGTGCGAGCCTCCTGGTTGGCCAGCGACGCGAGCTGTGCCAACGGGGTCGGCGTGCCGTAGTAGTCCACGAGCAGCTTCTGGAACAGCTGCGGGTTCGCACGGCCGGTGCGCACCGTGGAGAAGTCCTCCTTGGCAGCCTCGACCGCCCGCGACATACGGGAGGTGGTTTCAGCGAGGACATCCGCGATCACGGTGACTCCTATCGTCGGGGTGTTCTGGAAATTCTATCGGGCGAAGCGCACTCCACCCGGTCTTGGCCTCAGGCGGTGACGAGTGTGCCGATGGGTTCGCCCAGCAGCGCCCGGGTGACGTTGCCCGCGGGCTCCATGCCGAACACCCGCATGTCCATGCTGTTGTCCATGCACAGGCTGAACGCGGTCGAGTCGACGACCTTGAGACCGCGCTGCAGAGCATCGCGGTAGGTCACGCGCTCGATGCGCTCGGCGTCCGCGTGCTTGTTGGGGTCCGCGGTGTAGATCGCGTCGACGCCGTTCTTCGCGACGAGCACCTCCTGCGCGCCGATCTCGAGAGCACGCTGCGCGGCCACGGTGTCGGTGGAGAAGTACGGGAGTCCGGCGCCGGCGCCGAAGATCACGACGCGGCCCTTCTCGAGGTGACGCTCGGCGCGGCGCGGAATGTAGGGCTCCGCGACCTGGGTCATCGAGATGGCGGACTGCACGCGCGTCGCGGCCCCCGCCTGCTCGAGGAAGTCCTGGAGGGCGAGCGCGTTCATGACGGTGCCGAGCATGCCCATGTAGTCGGCGCGGCCTCGGTCCATGCCGCGCTGGCTGAGCTCGGCGCCGCGGAAGAAGTTTCCTCCCCCGACGACGATCGCGACCTCGACCCGGTCGACGGCCGCGGCGATGTCGCGTGCGATCTGAGAGACGACGTCGGGGCTGACACCCAGCTGACCGGCTCCGAAGGCCTCGCCGGAGAGCTTGAGAAGGACGCGGCGGCGTCCGGTGCGTTCAGTCATGTGGGGGTGTCCTCTCGTCCCGATTCAAGATAGTGCCTCGTGGGCACGAAGAAGGGGTTCGGATCTCGATGATCCGAACCCCTTCGACAGTGTTACGCGCCGACCTTGAAGCGCGCGAAGTCCGTCACGGTGATACCGGCGTCCTTCGCCACCTGGGCGACGGAGAGCTTGTTGTCCTTCGCGTAGTCCTGCTCGAGCAGGGCGACCTGCTTGATGAACGCGGACACGCGGCCCTCGACGATCTTGGGCAGCGCCGCTTCCGGCTTGCCCTCGTTGCGGGAGATCTCGGTGACGATCTCGCGCTCCTTCTCGACCGCATCCGCCGGAACGTCCTCGCGAGAGAGGTACGACGGGTTGGCGAACGAGATGTGCTGGGCGATGCTGCGCGCGGTCTCCGCGTCATCACCGCTGTAAGCGACGACGACACCGATCTGCGGCGGCAGGTCCTTGCTCGTACGGTGCAGGTAGACCTCTAGCTTGTCGCCCGAGATCGTGCGCACGCGACGCAGTTCGACCTTCTCGCCGATGATCGCCGCCTCTTCCGAGATCAGCTGCTCGACGGTCTGCGATCCGGCGGATGCCGCGAGGCCTGCCTCGACCGAGTCGGCCTTGACCGCAGCGACGGCGTCGGCGACCTTGTCGGCCAGCGTGATGAACCGGTCGTTCTTGGCGACGAAGTCGGTCTCGCAGGCGAGCTCGATGAGCGTCACGGCGCCGTCCTGCTCACGAGCGACGATGAGTCCCTCGCTGGTGGAACGGTCGGCGCGCTTCGCGTTGCCCTTCGCACCCTTGAGACGCAGGATCTCGGTGGCCTTCTCGACGTCTCCGTCAGCCTCCTCGAGCGCCTTCTTGGTGTCGACCATGCCCGTGCCGAGCTGCTCGCGCAGCGCCTTGAGGTCGGCGATGGTGAAGTTGGCCATGTGTGGTGGCTCCTTGCTTCGTTATGTATGTGTGTGTACGAGGGGATTACTTGGCGTCTTCGGCCTCGGCGGCGGCGACCTCAGCGGTCTCCTCACCGGAAGCGGCAGCGATCGCCTCGTCGTGCGCCTCAGCACCGGCCTCATCAGCGGCCGTCTCGTCAGCAGCGGGCGTCTCGACGACGGCGGCCTCATCTTCGGCGGTCACGATCTCGGCGGCGTCAGCCGACTCCTCGACGACCGGAGCCTCAGCGGCGGGTGCCTCGTCGGCCGGGGTCTCGAGAAGCTCCTTCTCCCACTCGGCGAGCGGCTCCGCGTCACCCGACTCCGGGTTGTGCTTCTGCTGCAGGCCCTCGGCCGCGGCGTCGGCGATGATGCGGGTGAGCAGCGAGACGGAGCGGATCGCGTCGTCGTTGCCGGGGATCGGGTACTGGAAGTCGTCGGGGTCGGCGTTCGTGTCGAGGATGCCGATCACGGGGATGCCGAGCTTCTTGGCCTCATCGATCGCGAGGTGCTCGCGCTTGGCGTCGACGACCCAGATGGCCGAAGGCGTCTTGGTGAGGTTGCGGATGCCGCCGAGCGACTTGTGCAGCTTGTCGAGCTCGCGCTTCTTGAGCAGGAGCTCCTTCTTCGTGAAGCCGCTGTTCGCGGGGACCTCGTAGTCGAGCTCCTCGAGCTCCTTCATGCGTGCGAGACGCTTGGAGATCGTCTGGAAGTTCGTGAGGAGTCCACCGAGCCACCGCTGGTTGACGAAGGGCTGGCCCACACGGGTCGCCTGCTCGGCGAGGATCTCCTGCGCCTGCTTCTTCGTGCCGACGAAGAGGATCGTGCCGCCGTGGGCGACGGTCTCCTTGACGAAGTCGTAGGCCTTGTCGATGTAGCCCAGCGACTGCTGGAGGTCGATGATGTGGATGCCGCTGCGCTCGGTGAGGATGAAGCGCTTCACCTTCGGGTTCCACCGACGGGTCTGGTGTCCGAAGTGCACGCCGCTGTCGAGCAGCTGGCGGATGGTGACCACAGCCATGGTCGTCTCCTGGTTCTGGCGCGTTCCTGCGCCGTTGAGGTTTCTGCCGATCTTCTGATCGGACTTCCTGGTGCCCGGCGCACACCCGCCCGCTCATGGAGTGGGACCTGTGGGTGTGGATGCCGCGACCTCTGTCTCTGCAGACGCCGGTCGCTCTGGGCACGCGTAGTCACCCCGATATCGAGGTGCTCCTCCAGCATACAGGATGCCGGGGGCAGGACTCACGCTGCACTCCCACGGATCCGTCGGGGTTCTCCCCCGATCGCGGCCCCCGGCGCCCGGCGCTCTCCGCCGTGCGGTTCGAACGATCAGAATGCCGACATGCGTGCCTCCTTCCGGCTCCTCCTCGGGGTCATCCTCGCCGTCAGCCTGGCCCTGACCGTCTCCCACCCGTCCGCAGCGACGCCCATCGCCCCTTCCGACGAGGAGCCTCGATGGCTCTGGCCGGTGGCCACCTCGCGCGAGATCCTGGAACCGTTCCGGGCACCGGCGCACGCGTTCGGCGCGGGGCATCGGGGCATCGATCTGGCTGCGCCCGACGGCGCCGTCCGCGCTCCCGCCGATGGGATCGTCGCTTTCCGGGGCGTCGTCGTCGATCGGCCGCTGCTGACGATCGAACACGCGGGAGGTCTGGTGACGACATTCGAGCCCCTTGCGTCGACGCTGCAGCCCGGCGACACGGTATCGGCCGGGGATCAGGTCGGAGTCGTGGCGACCGGGGGCCATTCCCCCGCGGGGGTGCTGCACCTCGGCGTGCGCCTCGACGGCGAGTACATCAACCCGATGATCCTGTTCGGAGGCGTAGCGCGCGCGGTGCTCCTCCCCTGCTGTGCGCCGCTGTGATCGCCACGGCGGCGGGAGCGGGATCAGGCGCGCGGGTGGGCCAGGCGGTACGTGGCGGTCAGCCGCTCCGCGGAGACGTGCGTGTAGATCTGCGTGGTGCCGAGGCTGGCGTGACCGAGGATCTCCTGGACCGCACGCAGGTCGGCTCCTCCGTCGAGGAGATGCGTGGCCGCCGTGTGACGCAGAGCGTGCGGGCCGACGGTCTCAGCGCCGACGATCGGTCCGAGAACGCGTGCCACGAGGGTGTAGACGGTGCGTGGACCGATCCGCCCACCCCGCGAACCGAGCATCACGGCGGGGGTCGCGGCTGTCGCCCGAGAGATCAGAGCCGGACGCGCACGGGTCAGGTAGGCCCGGAGGGCGTCGCGCGCCGGCGCGCCGTAGGGCACGACGCGTTCTTTGGCGCCCTTCCCGAGTACCCGCGCTGTGCCCCGGTCGAGGTCGAGGTCGTCGACATCGAGCCCGCAGAGCTCGGACACGCGGATACCGGAGCCGTAGAGCATCTCGAGGATCGCGTGGTCGCGCATCGCGACCGGTTCGCCGGCGCTTGCCGCAGCACGATGCGCTTCCAGCAGCTCCGCCATGCCGTCCCGCGAGGCGACGGTGGGAAGCGTCCGGCCCTTCTTCGGCGCGATCAGCCGCAGGCTCGGGTCATGGGTGACGAGGGCGTGCTCGTGCGCCCAGCTGAAGAACGAGCGGGCAGCGGCCGCACGGCGCGCGAGGGTGGATCGTGCATCTCCGCGCTGGGTGGCGTGCCAGAGCCAGTCTCGAAGAACCTCGAGGTCCACGTCCTCCAGGGCGATCGGGCCTGCCGAGGCCCCGAGGTCGCGAAGGTCCGAGCGGTACGCCCTGACGGTCGCCGGCGAGAGTCGTCGCACCCTCTCGAGGTGATCGGCGAACGCCTCGGCAGCGACCGCGAGTTCCATGGTCCCAGCTTGCCCGCCCACGCAGGGCCGGGACCACCGCCTCGCCGCCGAGTGTGAGGATCTCCTCGATGGGGCTGCATCCCCGCTCAGGGGACGGACACTCGTCGCCAGCCCGCCTCGTCCCGTCGGACCTCTCCTTCGAGCTGGAGAAGGCCGAGCAGGGAGCGGATGCGATCCGGCGCGAGTCCGGCGCGGCGGGCGAGCTCATCGACGGAGGCCGGCGACCTCGTGCTCATCGCATCGAGAAGACGGGTGCGATCCGGGTCGACCGGGTCCTCACGCAGCGATGCGGCGGCTGCCGTCCCCCAGAGCTCTCGCACCTCGGCCGCAGAGGTCACGCACACGGCGTCATACTCTCGCAACAGGCGATGGCATCCTGCCGAGGAAGCAGAGGTCACCGGCCCCGGTACGGCACCCAGCGGTCTGCCGAGCGCTGCAGCGTGCCCTGCCGTGTTGAGCGATCCGCTCCTCCACCCCGCCTCGATCACCACCGTCGCGTGGCCGAGCGCCGCGATGAGACGGTTGCGTGCGAGGAACCTCCACTTGGTGGGCGCCGCGCCGCACGGTGCCTCGCTCACGACGGCACCCACCTGAGCGATCCGCCCGATCAGCTGCTGATGTCCGGCAGGGTACGCTCGGTCGACCCCGCCCGCGAGGAATGCCACTGTGGCGCCGTCTACCCCCAGTGCGGCGCGGTGTGCGGCGCCGTCGATGCCGTAGGCCCCGCCGGAGACGACGACGGCACCGGTTGCAGCCAGGTCACCGGCGATCTCGGCGGCCACGTGCTCCCCGTAGCCACTCGAAGCTCTCGCGCCGACGAGCGATACCCGCGGCTCGGCGATGAGCAACTCCGAGCGGCCGCGCACCCACAGAGCACTCGGCGAGCTCGCGCCCAGATCGTCGAGCGACACGGGCCAGTTCTCGTCGCCCGGGATGAGCAGCGCCGCCCCGATATCGTGTGCACCTCGCAGAGCATCCCGCACGCCCCGTGGGTCGGCTCGTGGACGCCACCGTTTGCGACCTTCGGAGAGAGCGCGCCGCGCAGCCACGGCGATCCCGTCGGAGTCGGAGGCCGCGGCGCCTTCGGGGCGGCTTCCCAGTGCGAATGTCAGGGAGTCCGCAGCACCGAGTTCATGGATCAGCGTCCCTACCACGGCGTCCCCGGGTTCGGCGACGACCGTCCACGCCGCTCTCGCGACAGCCTCGGCGATATCGCCTTCCGGTCGAAGCCGACGTGCGGCGTCGACGATCTCGGCGTCTCCGAGCAGCTCTTCCATCATGGGTCCATCCCTCTCTTCAGGTGCAGCGCACGCCCGATCTCGTCGATCCCGGGGCGTTCGATCTCAGCCAAGTCGGCCATCGTCCATGCCAGTCGGAGCACGCGGTCGTAGCCGCGGAGGGTCAGCGCCCCGCGTTCGAGCGCACGATCCAGAGGTGTCCGCGCAGTGGGCGGGAGACGGAGGGCACCCTGACGCAGCCAGGTCCCCGGCACGTCGGCGTTGCGGCGCCACGGAGTGCTCCTCCACCGGTGAGCGGCGCGTTCGCGTGCCGCGTCGACACGCGCCAGCGCTTGAGCACTGGTCACCTCAGCGCGCCCGCCGGCCGTCGCCCGCGACGCGGAGACCCGTGTGACCGGAAGGTCGATGTCGACACGATCGCGCAACGGCCCGGACAGACGCGTCGAATAGCGCCGGATGGCCGCCGGCGGGCATACGCACTCCGCCCCGCGCACGCCGTAGTTGCCGCACGGACAGGGATTCATCGCCAGCAGGAGCTGGAACCTCGCCGGGAATCTCGCGGTGAATCCGGCACGGTGGACCTCGATCACGCCTGATTCGAGAGGCTGACGCAGCGCGTCGAGTGCCACCCGCGAGAACTCTGCGGCCTCGTCGAGGAACAGCACGCCGCAATGGGCGCGTGCGATGGCTCCGGGTCGCGCGACCCGCGATCCGCCGCCCACCAGTGCCGCGACGGACGCGCTGTGATGCGGTGCTTCCAGCGGAGGCAGCGAGTCGAGGGAGGTGACCGGTTCCCCGCTCAGCGATCGGATCGATGCGACTTCGAGGGATTCCTGCTCGCTCAACGGCGGGAGGATCCCGGGGAGCCGCCGGGCGAGCATGGTCTTCCCCGCGCCCGGCGGTCCGCTCAGGAGGAGGTGATGTCCTCCCGCCGCCGCCACGATGAGTGCCTCGACGGCATCCTCCTGCCCGACCACGTCGGCGAGGTCGAGGGCCTCTCCGGCGACCGCTGCACGTTCAGGCACGTCGACCGTCTCGACATCGGGCACCTCGATGTCGGCGCCGTGCCAGACGGCGACCTCGGCGAGCGACGCGGCGGCCCGTACCTCCACGCCCGGGACGAGCCGCGCCTCGGCCTCGTTGCCTCGCGGGACGATCACTCGTTCGAAACCCGCTCTGGCGGCCGCGAACACCGCCGGCAGCACTCCGGGCACCGGGCGGATTCGGCCATCGAGGCCGAGCTCGCCGATATGGACCGTGTGGGCGATGGCACGCCGTTCGATGGACCCGCCCGCAGCGAGTGTCGAGACCGCGATGCCGAGGTCGAACCCGGCCCCGTGCTTCGGCAGGCTCGCCGGCGAGAGGTTCACCGTGAGACGACGGCGAGGGAGATCGAGCCCGGCGTTCTTGCACGCGTTGTGCACCCGCTGGACCGCTTCGCCGAGCGACTTGTCCGGGAGGCCGATGATCTTGAACTCGGGTGTCTGGTTCGAGAGATCGGCCTCGACCTCGATGAGATGCCCGTCCACTCCGGTGAGGGCCACCGCCCACGTGCGCGCCGTGCTCACGAGATGTCCACGAGGTGCTCGAGAACGCCGACCGCCGGGTCCGTGCCGATGATGCCGATCGCCTCGACACGGATGTCGAGACCGCGCACGAGGTCAGGATGCTCTGCCCTCCACGCGAACGCGAGAGCCCAGAGCCGTCGGCGCTTCCTCTCGTCGATCGCCTCGAAAGGGTGCCCGAACGCGGCAGAGCGCCGCGTCTTCACCTCGACCACAGCGAGATGCGCGCCATGCCGGGCGATGATGTCGATCTCGCCCTGCGCGCACCGCCAGTTCCTGTCCAGCACGGTATAGCCGTGTCGTGTCAGGTGCTGCGCCGCGCGCTCTTCACCGGCTCTTCCGAGATCGTCCTTCGCTGCCATGTCGACAGCATCCTGCGTTGCGCCGACGTGTCGGAGCGCGGATCAGCGTGACTGCCGGCAGCTCGGGAGAAGATCTCGGACGGGCTGCTCTGTGCAGAGCGAGTCCGCAGGCGACGGAGCCGCCACAGACGTCACTCTCCGTCGAGAGAGAGCTCCGTCGGGATCTCGAACTCGCGGCGCTGGAGCTCCTCGACGTTCACATCCTTGAAGGTGAGGACCCGGACGGCCTTGACGAAACGGTCGGCGCGGTAGATGTCCCACACCCACACGTCGCTCATCGAGATCTCGAAGTAGAAATCGTGCTCGGTGTCGCGACGCACGACGTTGACCTCGTTCGCCAGGTAGAACCGGCGCTCGGTCTCGACCACGTACTGGAATTGGGACACCACGTCCCGGTATTCACGGAACAGCGCCAGCTCGAGCTCGCGGTCGTAGTCGTCGAAGGCTTCCTCATCCATGATGTGTCCATCCTAGAGTCGCTCGACGCACTGCGCGGCATCCGCGGGGTGGTGATGGCACCGTCGTCGGTCAGAACAGGGTGGGGGCGTCCGTGATCGCCCAGGACGCACGGTGGAACGGGGACAGGCCCACCGAGCGGATGGCCTCCCTGTGCTCGAGGCTCGCGTAGCCCTTGTTCCGGTCCCACTGGTATTCGCGGTGGCTGCCGTGGAGCTCTGCCATGAGACCGTCGCGCGCGACCTTCGCGATGACGGATGCCGCCGACACCGACGCGCAGTCCCGATCCGCCTTGATGACGGGGCGCACCCGGAGCGGCACGGGGTGGACCTTCGACACGTAGTCATGATTGCCGTCGAGCAGCACGAGCGCGTTCTCCACGGGCACCCCCTGGTCGACCACGGCCTGCACGGCGCGAGAGGCGGCGAGGCCGAGAGCCCGCATGATCCCGACCTCGTCGATCTCGGCGGCACTCGCCCAGCCGACAGCCGAGGCCTGGACCCACGCCGCTGCACGTGCCGCCACGTCGGGCCTGCGCTTCTCGGTGACCAGCTTCGAGTCGCGAAGGCCTTCGGGCACGCGACGGCGCGCGCCGGCGGCATCCATCACCGCTGCGCCGACCGCGACGGGCCCGGCCAGTGCGCCGCGACCGACCTCGTCGAGGGAGATGATCAGCTCGCACTCGCCCAGGAGCCTTCGCTCCAGGGTCAGTCTCGGCGTGGCGACGGTCATTCCGGATCCGGAACTCCGTTGAAGATCTCGTGGTGGCCGTCGATGGCCCCCATGCGATCGAGCGGCCACGTGGTGAGGAAGGCCTTGCCGACGACGTTGCCCAGGGGGACGAAGCCGCCGCTCGGCAGCTCCTGATGGGCGCGCGAATCGCGCGAGCGATCCCGGTTGTCGCCCAACAGCCAGAGCGAATCCTCCGGAACGACGACGTCGAACGGCTCGTTCGACGCCGCGGTGTCGCCCTGGGGAAGGTTCAGGTAGTCGAGCTCGTCGATGGGGGCGCCGTTGATGGTGATCTGTCCGAGGGCGTTGCAGCAGACGACCCGGTCACCGGCGACGCCGATCACGCGCTTGACGAGATGGTCCTGAGAATCCGTCGCCGAGATGCCGACGAAGTTCAGCACCCAGTCGACCGCCTGGACCAGCGGAGGCTGCGCGGGCGTCTGAGGCTGCGGGTCGAGCCAGCCACCCGGATCCTTGAAGACCACGATGTCGCCGCGCTCGTATCCGGTCCACCGCGGTGTGAGCTCATCGACGAGGATCCGGTCGTCGATCATCAGCGTCCGCTCCATCGACGCCGAGGGGATGTAGAACGACCGCACGACGAAGGACTTCACCACGAACGAGACCAGGGCGGCGATCACGATGATGACGAGGACGTCGCGGAGGAAGACCAGGAACCCCCGGCGTCGTCGTGACGCGGACGCGGGCGCTGTCGGGGATTCGGTCATCAGGTTCCTTCGCAGTCGTACACCGCCGAGATCGCGGCCGTATCAAGGTTCGCACACCCGGGACACAACAAAGCACCCCGGGACATCGTGTCCCGGGGTGCTGTGGAGCTGCTGCGACTCAGCGGTCGCGCTTCTCCTTGATCTTCGCCTTCTTGTCACGGAGCTGGCGGAGGTAGTAGAGCTTCGCGCGACGCACGTCACCGCGGGTGACGACCTCGATGTGGTCGATCACCGGGGAGTGCACCGGGAAGGTACGCTCGACGCCCACCGAGAAGCTGATCTTGCGGACCGTGAAGGTCTCGCGCACGCCGTCGCCCTGGCGGCCGATGACGACGCCCTGGAAGACCTGGATACGAGAGCGGTTTCCCTCGGTGATGTTCACGTGGACCTTCACGTTGTCACCGGGGTGGAAGACGGGGATGTCGGAGCGGAGTGAAGCCGCGTCGACGGCGTCGAGGATGTGCATGATCATCTCTCTCTGCACTCGCCACAGGTCGGGTGCATGATTTCAGAAGGAACAAGAATGGGATGTGCCGTACGGTGCTGACGCGACCGCGGACTCCCCTGAGGCAGAGCCGGTCACGGCACAAAGATCCATTCTGCCACGGAAGTTTCCCGTGGCCAAAACGGCGGCGTCAGTCGCGGTGCTCGGTCTCCCTGACCACGATGACCTCGTGCGCACGCGTCGGCGGCGCCTGCTCATCGACCGTCGGGACGGTCGACCAGGAGATGGTCTCGCGCAGCCGCGCCCCACTCCCCTTCGCCTCGTTCCACAGCTGCCAGAGCTGCAGCCAGATGAGAGCGATACCGACCACGATCGCCGCGGCGAGCAGCCAGCCGAACGCGCCGTCGATGAAGAACCCGACAGCGATCGTGAGGCTGTGCCAGAGCGTGAAGCCGGCCACGTCCCACCAGGACACCGCGCGTTCGATGCGCACGGAGGGGCGGGAGCGCGTCAGGAGCGTGAGCGCGAGCTGACCGACGAAGACGGAGGGGATCGCGATGAACAGGACCCAGAGGATGGACCAGCCGCCCTGGAAGACGCCCCATCCGATCAGCAGCCACAGAGGCAGCAGGAAAGCGGCCGGCAAGAGCCAGCGGAAGAACGCCTGACGCAACCACATGCTCAGATCGTACGTCGCGGACCCGACCCGAGTCCCCGTGTTCGCTGTGAGCGCGCGGGATCCGGCCCTCGCCCCATCAGGGAGAATGGAGGAGACGAGAGGACACCCGATGATCGAACTGCGCACCCCTGCCGAGATCGACGAGATGCGCGCTGCCGGGCGCTTCGTGGCCCAGACCCTGGCGACGCTGCGCGATGAGACGAAGGTGGGGACGAACCTGCTCTCGATCGACCGCCGTGCGCACGACATGATCCGGAAGGCCGGCGCGGAGTCCTGCTACATCGACTACCACCCCTCGTTCGGCGCGAGCCCGTTCGGCAAGGTCATCTGCACGTCCGTCAACGACGCCGTTCTTCACGGTCTGCCGCACGACTACACGCTGCGCGACGGCGACCTCGTGACGCTCGACTTCGCCGTGTCGGTCGACGGCTGGGTCGCGGACTCCGCCGTCTCGTTCGTCGTCGGCAGTCCGCGCGAGGAAGACCTCCGACTCATCGCCACCACAGAACGAGCCCTGGATGCCGCGATCGCCGCAGCCGTCGTCGGCAACCGCATCGGCGATATCTCGGCCTCCGTCGCGGAGATCGCGCACGGGGAGGGCTACTCGATCAACACCGATTTCGGCGGTCACGGCGTCGGCCGGACCATGCACGGCGACCCGCACGTCCCCAACGACGGACGCGCGGGCCGCGGCTTCCCGCTCCGATCGGGCCTCGTCCTCGCCCTGGAGCCCTGGCTCCTGGCGACGACGGACGAACTCGTGACCGACCCTGATGGCTGGACGCTGCGGAGCGTCGACGGCTCGCGCGGTGCGCACTCCGAGCACACGATCGCGATCACCGAGACAGGCCCGATCATCCTGACGGATCGGTCGTTCCTCGGCGTCGACTGACGAGACACCACGGCGGCACACGCCGTGTGCCATCCTGAGTCCATGATCCCGCAGGACCGTCACGTGCCGGAGCGTCTCTTCCTGGCCCGGCACGGCCAGACGACCTGGAATCTCCAGCATCGTCTGCAGGGTCAGCTGGACTCGCCGCTCACATCGGAGGGCGTCGCCCAGGCGACGGCGATGGCGGAACAGCTCGCGGACTCCGGCGTCGTCACCGTGTGCACGAGCCCTCTCGGGAGAGCGCTGCGCACGGCCGTCATCATCGCCGACCGGCTCGGCGCCGATCTGGTCGAGGTCCCGGAGCTCGCAGAGGTGCATCACGGCGCCCTGGCCGGCATGACGTGGGACGAGATCGACGAGGAGTTCCCCGGAGCGAGAGAGGAACGCGCCGCCAACCGCTACGGCTGGGCGTTCCCGGGCGGCGAGAGCTATGCCCAGGCCCGAGCGCGCGCCCGCAAGGCGCTCAGCAGCTGCGGCTGGGCGTCGACCGGCGTTCCGCTGCTCGTCGGCCACGAGATGATCGGACGGATGCTGCGTGCAGAACTCCGCGGGCTCGACGCCACGACGGCCCTGGCGCTGCGGCATCCGCAGGGCGTGATCTTCGAGATCGAACGCGGCGTCGAGCGGATGCTCTGACCGCCGGGCGCGGCGCGCTCAGCGTTCGGTCGGGTCCTCGGCAGGCAGCAGGTCCGGTCGACGGCGTCGCGTGCGCTCGAGCTGCTGCTCGTGCCGCCAGGACGCGATGACCGCATGGTTGCCGCTGAGGAGAACGTCGGGCACCGCGCGCTCCCGCCACACCGACGGCTTCGTGTAGGACGGGTACTCGAGCAGTCCGTCCTCGTGGCTCTCCTCCACCAGGCTCTCGGGGTTGCCCACGACGCCGGGGATGAGGCGGCCGATGGCTTCGATCATCGCCATGGTCGCCACCTCTCCCCCGTTGAGCACGTAGTCTCCGAGGCTGATCAGACGCACCTCTCCGAGCGACGCGGCGTATTCGAAGACGCGCTCGTCGATGCCCTCGTAGCGGCCGCAGCCGAAGATCAGGTGCTGACGGGTGGACAGCTGGCGTGCCGTCTTCTGGGTGAACACCTCGCCGGCGGGCGAGGGGAAGATGATCGTCGGCGGCTCGTCCGACGAGGTCGCCGCCAGCTCGTCGAGGGCGAGACCCCACGGCTCGGGCTTCATGACCATGCCGGCGCCGCCGCCGTACGGCGTGTCGTCGACGGTGCGGTGACGGTCGGACGTCCATTCGCGCAGGTCACGGACGTTCAGGTCGAGAATCCCGGCGTCGCGCGCCTTGCCGAGCAGGGAGAGCGTCAGACCGTCGAAATACGACGGGAAGATCGAGAGGACGTCGATGCGCACGGAGGAACCGTATCAGCGGTCACTCGGACGCGGCGGAGTCCGCGGCGTCGTCGGGCTCGGCATCCGCGGCATCCGGAAGCTCCTCGAAGAGACCCGGAGGCGGTGTCACGATGACGCGGCCGCCGGCGACGTCGACGGTCGGCACGATGGCCGAGACGAACGGCACCATGACCTCGTGACCGGTCGCTGAGCCCGACGAAGTGTTCACGATGAGGAGATCCTGCGCCGGGAAGTGCTCGACGCGGGCGACGCGGCCGACCACGACGTCGTCGCGGACGACGTCGAGGCCCACGAGCTGGTGGTCGAACCAGGCGTCGTCTTCGATCTCGTTCTCATCCTGATCGATCCAGAGGATCGCCTTGACGAGGCTCTCTGCGCCGTCTCGATCGTCGACGTCCGCGAAGAAGACGACGGGATTGCCGTTCATCACGCGGTATTCGCGGACGGTCAGCTCCTTGCCGTGCCACGGAGATGCCTCAGGCACCTGCAACGTGAACGCGGCTCCGGGGACGAATCGTCGCTCCGGGTTGTCGGTGTACAGCTCCAGCTTCAGCGCACCCTTGAGGCCATGGGCCTTGACGAGACGCCCGACGCGCAGCTGGTTCTTGCCCTGGTTTCGGTCTTTCGGCACCACGTCAGTCGTCCGCGACGTCGACGCGGACGCGACGCCCGTCGGCCAGAGCGCTGACGAGGGTGCGAAGAGCCTTCGCGGTGCGGCCGCCGCGCCCGATCACGCGTCCACGGTCGTCGGGGTGCACACGCACCTCGAGGAGGTCGCCTCGCGGCGATGTGGATTCGTTGATGCGGACATCCTCCGGGTGATCGACGATCCCCTTGACGATGTGTTCGAGCGCGGCGGCGAGCACGACGGATTACTCTGCGTCGGCGGCGGGAGCCTCGGCGGCCTCCGCGTCGGCGGCGGGAGCGGCGGGAGCCTCCTCAGCAGGAGCCTCTGCCTTCTTCTCGACCTTGGGCTTGACGACCGACTTCTTGGAGCCGTCGATCTCGAACGGAGCCTTGGGCTCCGCGACCTTGAGCGTGGACTTCGCGTCCTTGTCGCCCTTGAACTTGCCCCAGTCGCCGGTGATCTTGAGGATCGCCGCGACCTGCTCGGTCGGCTGCGCGCCGACGGAGAGCCAGTACTGCGCGCGGTCGGAGTCGACCTCGATGAACGAGGGCTCCTCGGTCGGGTGGTACTTGCCGATCTCCTCGATCACGCGACCGTCGCGCTTGGTCTTCGAGTCGGCGACGACGATGCGGTAGTAGGGCGCGCGGATCTTGCCCAGGCGCTTGAGACGAATCTTTACAGCCACGATTCTCCTGAATTGTGTGGAAGGAAGGAACTGATCGCCTGGAGAGTGGGGTGCACACCCGGCGGAAGCTCAATGGTCGGTCGACTGCTGGATAGAGGGTCGAGCAGGTCGTCCGACCTTCTATTCTGCCAGATGCCCGCCCCAGGCGCGAAACGCGGGGAAACGGCCCGGATCGTGTCGCGGCACCTGCGTGTCAGACTGTGCTCGTGAAGCTCGAATTCGCCCCATCGGCCCGATCCACCGTCGGCATCGAGTGGGAGATCATGCTCGCGGATCCTGCGAGCGGAGACCTGGTCGGGCGCGCCCCCGAACTGCTCGCGGCACTCGAGGCCGAGAGCGAGGACGAACGGCACACCGTCACCGGTGAACTCCTCACGAACACGATCGAGGTCACCAGCGGCGTCGGCGACTCGGTCGCTCACGCCGTGGACGACGTCGCCAACGCGATCGCCGCGGTCCGCTCGGCCACTGATCCCGCGGGGATCGAACTGCTGTCCGCCGGAAGCCACCCCTTCGCGCAGTGGTACGACCAGGAGGTGACCGACAAGACCCGCTACCACACCCTCATCGAGCGCACCCAGTGGTGGGGACGCAACATGATGATCTGGGGCATCCATGTGCACATCGGGGTCGAGGACCACCGCAAGGTGTTCCCCATCATCAACGCACTCGCCGGGTACCTCCCCCATCTGCAGGCGCTGGCGGCCTCGAGTCCGTTCTGGGCGGGTGAGCGCACCGGATACGCATCGAACCGTGCTCTGGTGTTCCAGCAGCTGCCGACCGCCGGACTCCCCTGGCCCCTGCACGATTGGTCGCAGTACGAGTCCTATCTCGATGACATGGTGCGAACGGGTGTCATGGCCGACGCCACGGAGGTGCGCTGGGACATCCGTCCGGCCCCGCGATGGGGCACCATCGAGGTGCGGGCGTGCGACGGGATGTCGACGCTCCCCGAACTCGCGTCGGTCGCCGCTCTCGTCCAGGTACTCGTCGAGGACTTCTCCCGGCAGCTCGACGAGGGGCGCACCCTCCCCGAGATGCCGGCGTGGTTCCACCGCGAGAACAAGTGGCGTGCCGCGCGCTACGGCATGGATGCCCGCGTGATCGTGGATGCCGCGGGCACGCAGCGTCCGGTGCGCGAGCACCTCGCCGAGTCCCTCGAGCAACTGGCGCCGGTGGCGGTGGAGCTCGGATGCGTCCGCGAGTTCGGCAGCATCGCGACGACGCTCGACGACGGCGCGAGCTACGAGCGGCAGCTCACGATCGCGAACGCGACCGGTGGCGACCTGGGCGCCGTCGTGCAGCACCTCATCCGGGAGTTCCGCTCGGGGCCGGAGTCGTCGATCGGCGAGCCGTAGGCCCTAGTCCTCGACGAGGCGACGCGCGAGCCCTTCGTCCAGCACGACATCGGTGATGAGTTCGGCGGCGATGGCGGCGCGCAGGCTCGCGAGCTTCGGGATCCCCGACACCACGCACACCCGTCGGGGAACGCGACGGAGACGGTCGAGGCCGGGGCCGGTCGCCCGAGCGTTGACCCGGATGTCCCGCCACGTGCCGTCGGCGCGGAAGAACACCGTGGCGACGTCGCCGATCGCGTGGTCCTCGCGCAGGCTCCGGTAGTCCTCGCGCCCGAGGTAGCCTCCCACGTAGACGCGGCTCGGAACCTCGGCGGCCGGTGAGCCGAGGCTGAACACCGCGATGTCCATCTTCGCCTGCAGATCGAGGACGCGGCGCGTGCTGCGCTCCCGCCACATCGCCTCTCGCGTCGCGGGATCGTCGAAGAACGCGGGCACCGGGAACTGCTGCACCTGCGCGCCGAAGGCGCTGCCGAAGCGCTGCAGGATGTCGCTGGAGTACTCCACGCCGCTGGTCTGCGTGTTGCCCGCGCCGTTGAGCTGCACGAACGTCGTGTTGTGCGTCTGCTTCTGCGTGAGACCGCGACTGACGGCGCTGATGGTGGAGCCCCACGCGACGCCGATGATCATGTTCGAGTCGACGAACTGCGAGAGAAGTCGTCCGGCCGTCAGCGCCACTCGCTCGAGCCGCTCGACCTCGCTCACGATCTCGGGCATCGGGACCACGTGAGCCGCTACGCGATACCGGTCGCGGATGCGCTGCTCCAGCATGCCGAGGCGCTCCAGAGGAGAGTTGATGCGGATGTCGACCAGTCCGCTCTCCCTGGCGAAGCTCAGCAGGCGCGAGACCGAGGACCGCGACGTGTGCAGCTCCTGCGCGATGACCTCCATGGTCTTGTCCTGCATGTAGTAGAGCTGCGCGGCGGTGAGCGCCGCGATCAGCTTCGCGTCGCGTGATTGCGCTCCGGGAGCGGCCATGACATCCTCCTCACCCCCGATCCTTGCACATATGTGCAGTGGGGTTGCGCACGGTGGTCGTAGAGGTCGATGCTGGGGGCAAGCAAGGAAGAGAGTTCGAGAATGAACGATTCGACACACTCATCGGCGGAGCGGACCGAGGTCCGCACAGTCCGCGAATCCGGCCGCACGAGCGTCCTCGTCATCGGCGGCGGGATCAACGGCATCTCGACATTCCGGGATCTGGCTCTGCAGGGCGTTGACGTGCTCCTCGTGGAACGCGGAGACTTCGCCTCCGGCGCCTCCTCCGCGTCGAGCCACATGATCCACGGCGGCATCCGCTACCTGGAGAACGGCGAGTTCCGACTCGTCCGCGAATCCGTCCAGGAGCGCAACGGCCTGCTGAAGATCGCGCCGCACTACGTCAAGCCGCTGCAGACGACCATTCCGATCTACTCGACGTTCTCGGGCATCCTCTCGGCTCCTCTGCGCTTCCTCACGCACAAGAGCGGCAAGCCGCAGGAACGCGGCGCGTTCCTGATCAAGGTCGGTCTGACGATCTATGACACCTTCTCGCGCGACGGCGGCATGGTGCCGCGTCACCGGTTCCTCGGACGCAAGAAGTCCCTCGCCGAGCTCCCCTCGCTCGACCCGAACATCAAATACACCGCGACCTACTACGACGCCTCCATGCACGACCCGGAGCGCCTCGCTCTGGACGTCCTCCAGGACGGTCTGGCGGCGCACCCCGGAGCCCATGCCCTCAACTACGTCGAGGCCATCGCTCGCGACGGCGACGAGGTCGTGCTCCGGGACCGCGAGAGCGGCACCGAGTTCCCGGTGAAGGCCGACGTGGTCGTGAACGCCTCCGGTCCGTGGACCGACCTGACGAACGACGCGCTCGGCGTGGACAGCCGCTTCATGGGCGGCACCAAGGGCTCGCACATCGTGCTCGACCACCCGGAACTGCTGGAGGCGACGCAGGGCCGCGAGATCTTCTTCGAGCACTCCGACGGCCGCATCGTCCTCATCTACCCGCTCAAGGGACGAGTGCTGGTCGGCACCACCGACATCGACGCCGACCCGAGCGAGGTCGCCGTGTGCACCGATGAGGAGGTCGACTACTTCTTCGAACTGGTCCACCACGTGTTCCCGTCGATCCCGGTGTCGAAGGACCAGATCGTCTACAAGTTCTCCGGCATCCGCCCGCTGCCCCGGCACGAGGACACCGCCCCCGGATTCGTGTCCCGCGATTACCGCATCGAGGTCGACGACAAGGGCTCCGTTCCCCTCGTGAGCCTCGTCGGCGGCAAGTGGACCACGTTCCGCGCACTGGGCGAATCCCTGTCCGACATCGTGCTCGGGCTCGTCCACCGCACCCGGACCGTCTCGACGCTGGGACGCGCCATCGGCGGCGGCCGCGACTTCCCGCGTACCGAGAAGGCGAAGCGGATCTGGATCCAGGAGAACCTTCCCGGAGCCGGTTCACGCGCAGAGCGCCTGCTCGCCCGCTACGGCACCCGTGCGGCGCAGGTCTGGGAGTACGTCGAGCAGGGTGCGGACGCGCCCCTGGCCGGCGGCGACCTGTCCACCCGCGAGCTGGAGTGGATGGTCGCACACGAGATGGTCGCCCGCCTGGAGGATGTCGTGCTGCGCCGCACGAGCATCGCCTTCCTCGGGAACGCGGATGCCGAGGTGCTCGACGAGATCGCCGACGCGCTCGCCCCCCTCCTCGGTTGGGATCGCTCGCGGCACGACGCCGAGCTCGAGCAGACCCGCGTGCTGCTGAACGAACGTCATGGGCTCCACATCTCGTCCCGCACCCGCGGCTGACGAGATATCCGACCGCCGCCCTCCTCGCGGCGAATCTCCCTCACCGTGTCGGGGCAGAGGGGCCCCGGCACTCAAGAAAGGTCAATGAAGACATGGCTGATGTGAATCTCGGTCTCTACTTCCTGTCGGAGCTCGTCGGCACAGCGATGCTGATCCTCCTCGGTTGTGGTGTCGTCGCCAACGTCGCACTCGCGAAGAACAAGGGCTTCGGCGGCGGCTTCCTGATGGTCAACTGGGGATGGGGCCTCGCGGTCTTCGCCGGTGTGCTCGTCTCCGCGTACTCCGGTGCGATCCTCAACCCCGCCGTCGGCATCGGCCTCCTGGTCGCCGGCAAGATCTCCTTCGTGATGTTCCTCGTCGCCACCGGCGCGGAACTGCTCGGAGCGATCCTGGGTGCGATCCTCGTGTGGCTGGCGTACAAGCAGCACTTCGACGAGGAGCCGGAGGCCGCCAACAAGCTCGGCGTCTTCTCGACCGGGCCTGCGATCCGCTCCTACGGCTGGAACCTCATCACGGAGATCATCGGCACGTTCGTGCTGGTGTTCGTCATCTTCGCGTTCGCCGACTACGGCGACATCGAGGTCGGCACGCCGGGAGGCCTCGGCCCGCTCACCGCTCTTCCGGTCGCCCTGCTCGTGGTCGCGATCGGTGCCTCGCTCGGTGGACCCACCGGCTACGCGATCAACCCGGCCCGTGACCTCGGTCCGCGCATCGCCCACGCCATCCTGCCCATCAAGGGCAAGGGCTCCAGCGACTGGTCCTACTCGTGGGTCCCGGTCGTCGGTCCGCTCATCGGTGGTGTCATCGCCGCCCTCGCCGCACCCGCGCTGCTCGGCCTCGCCGGCTGACATCTGACGCAACACGCATCCGCACGCTATTCAAAGGAGAAGCACAGTGGCTGACTACATCATCGCCATCGACCAGGGAACGACCTCGAGCCGTGCCATCATCTTCGACAAGAAGGGGAGCATCATCGAGTCGGGCCAGAAGGAGCACGAGCAGATCCTCCCGAAGGCCGGCTGGGTGGAGCACGACGCCGCCGAGATCTGGCGCAACGTCCAGGAGGTCATCGGTCTGGCCCTGAGCCGCGCCGACCTGACCCGGCACGACATCGCGGCGATCGGCATCACGAACCAGCGCGAGACCGCGGTGGTCTGGGACCGGACGACCGGCAAGCCGGTGTACAACGCGATCGTCTGGCAGGACACCCGCACCCAGGAGATCGTCGACCGCCTCGCGGCCGACGGCGGCGGTGACCGGTTCAAGGACATCGTCGGCCTCCCGCTGGCGACGTACTTCTCGGGCACGAAGATCGCCTGGATCCTGGAGAACGTCGAGGGCGCCCGGGAGAAGGCGGAAGCCGGTGACCTGGCATTCGGCACCACCGACAGCTGGGTCCTGTGGAACCTCACCGGCGGCGTGGACGGCGGCGTGCATGCGACCGACGTCACCAACGCATCGCGCACGATGTTCATGGATCTCGAGACGCTCGAGTGGCGCGACGACATCCTCGAGGTGTTCGGCGTTCCGCGCTCGATGATGCCGGAGATCCGCTCGTCGTCCGAGGTGTACGGAAATGCGGAGGACTCCTCGCTGCTGCGTGAGACGCCGATCGCCGGCATCCTCGGCGACCAGCAGGCGGCCACCTTCGGCCAGGCGGCGTTCAACACCGGCGAGAGCAAGAACACCTACGGCACGGGCTGCTTCCTGATCTTCAACACGGGCGAGGAGATCGTCCACTCGAAGAACGGACTGCTCACGACCGTCGGCTACAAGCTCGGCGACGGCCCGACGCACTACGCGCTCGAAGGCTCCATCGCCGTCACCGGATCGCTGATCCAGTGGCTGCGCGACCAGCTCGGCATCATCTCCTCGGCCCCTGAGGTCGAGAAGCTGGCTGAGCAGGTCGACGACAACGGCGGCGTCTACATCGTGCCGGCGTTCTCCGGGTTGTTCGCTCCATACTGGCGGCCGGATGCGCGCGGTGCGATCGTCGGCCTCACCCGCTACGCGAACAAGAACCACATCGCTCGTGCGGCGCTCGAGGCCGTGGCATTCCAGACGCGCGACGTTCTCGACGCCGTGAACGCGGATGCCGGCGTGGATCTCACGGAGCTCAAGGTCGACGGCGGCATGGTCGCCAACGACGCGCTCATGCAGTTCCAGGCCGATGTGCTCGGCGTTCCGGTGGTCCGTCCGGTGGTCGCGGAGACGACGGCGCTCGGCGCGGCGTATGCCGCCGGCCTCGCGGTGGGCTTCTGGAACGGTCTCGACGACCTGTCCGCCAACTGGCAGGAGGACAAGCGCTGGGAGCCCTCCATGGAGGACGCGGAGCGCGACCGCCAGCTGCGACTGTGGCGCAAGGCCGTCACGAAGTCGATGGACTGGGTCGACGAGGACGTCAAGTAGCCCGACGCGACAGACGAAGCGGGCCGGGAGAACTTCTCCGGGCCCGCTTTCTGGTGTCGGCGCGGGGGTTCAGACGCTGTTGGGGTCAGAAGCTGTTTATGGCCGAGAAGAACGCGCCGGTGCCGTCGACGGTCACCGATCCGCTCGCATCCGTCGACGTGACCCGCTCATACCCTGCACCGCTCCAGAAGTAGACTTCCGGCGAGATCTCTCCGACGCCCTTCGTGAAGCCCATCTGAGCGAGTTGGGCCATCTCGTTCACGACGGAGAGCGCGCTCGGGCTCTCCACCGCGTGGAACAGCAGCTGGTGCCTCGAAGGGACGGCGAACAGAACACCGTGAGGCGCTGAAGCGATATCCGCCCGCGCCAGCAGGGCGGGGACATCGAGGACGTGACTCGCCGTGAAGAGCGAGTCCGTCATCGCCCCGAGAATCCGCCCCGAACCGGCATCGAGGATCGCGAACTGGTCGAGCGGTTCGGCCGACACGGCGGCGATCGCCGTCTGCCACAGGGAATCCGCCTCGAACCGGCTGACGATCGCGTCGGGGATCGCGCTGGTGGTCTCCGGGAAGTCGAGCATGAGGATCGCTTCGAGTCCGTCCGCGATCGTGCGCCGGTAGGTGAACGTCTCGCGGTGGCTCTCCGGAAGGTAGGAGGTCGGGATGAGCCGGGCCTTCACGAGCGACAGGACCTCGTCGTCGGACAGATCCCCTTCCTGGGGCGCGGAGTCGCGGCTCAGCAGTCCCGAGATGTGCCGCTCGACGACCTCCGGCCAGTTCGGCCTCGGCTCGAGCTTCACCGCACGCGAGAGGTTGTACAGCCCGAACTGACGTCCGGAAGAACTCTGCGCGTATTCCCCATGCAGCGTGATGGTTCCCTCGGATGCCGGCCACATCTCGGCGAACAGCCGCCGGAGGAAGTCTGCCTCTTCGACGGTCAGGTCGTCGAGGTCGGGGTCGAACTCCTGCGCCGACTTCTTCTTTCCGAAATTCAGGAATCCCACTCCGTGCTCTCCTTCAGTGATCACGGGCAGGAGGATCTCTTCTGCCCGACTCGCAGCCGCCCACATTAGTGGAAATCCCCCCTGAGGGTCCGATGCCCTGTGGAGAACTCTCGGACACTCCGTCAGCGAGCTCGATCAGCTGCGAGAACAGCGAGGAATGCCCGGGCGACGCTCCGAGGCGCGGCGGCATCCCAGGCGACGTATTCGTTGCGGACGGGGCCTCGCCGCACGTCGACCGTGACCACGTCGGCCGACGATCGGGCGACCACCCCGGGTGCGAGCAGCGTCACGGCGAGCCCGGCCGCGACCAGGCCGAGGATGAGTTCGGCGGAGTCCGCCTCGAAGGCGACGTCGCGCTCCACCTTCGCGGCGGCGAAGGCACCGTCGCTCTGCGCCCGCCCGGAGGTGCCCGCGGGGAAGTCGGCGAAAGTCATGCCGCCGAGGTCGTGGATCCGGACCGACGCCAGGTCCGCCAGAGCATGGCCGGAGGGGACGACGGCGACCAGCCTGTCGGAGGCGAGCAGTCGCGAGGCGACGCCTGTCGGCTGCACCTCTTCGCGGAACCCGAGGAGCGCGGCATCCAGATCACCCCGGCGGATGGCCGCCATGAGCGCATCACTGTTCCCGACCTGCAGTTCGACCCTCGCAGAAGGATGCGCCGCTCGGAAGGCGACGAGCAGCCCGGGAACGTCCACCGCGGTGACCGTGGGGATGACGCCGAGTCGCAGAGTGCCGACGACCTCGCCCACCGCCGCCGCCGCATCCTCCCTGGCCTGCTCGGCCGCCAGCAGTGCGGCGCGCGCCGGCACGACGAACGCCTCCCCCGCCTCGGTCAGGCGAACGCTGCGACTCGAGCGCACGAACAGCCGCTGACCCAGTTCACGCTCGAGCGCGGCGATCTGGTGACTCAACGCGGACTGGGTGACGAAGCACCGCTCCGCCGCGCGGGTGAAGCTCGAGGTCGCCGCGACTTCCACGACATATCGAAGCTGTTGGAGATCCATGCATCCATGATCTCCGCTCATCCTCAACGTGACAAGCATGCGTTGGACTCATGAAAGGGCTGCGAGGAGCCTGGAGACATGAACCGACTGACAGTCCTCCTCCTCACAGCACTCGCGCCGATCGCGTGGGGCACGACATACCTCATCACCACCGAGCTCCTCCCGGCCGGCCATCCGCTGTTCGCAGGACTGCTGCGCTCCCTTCCCGCCGGGCTCCTCGCGGTGGCGATCAGCCGCAGACTCCCCCGCGGCGCGTGGTGGTGGAAGGGTCTCGCGCTGGGAGCGCTCAACATCGGCGCGTTCTTCCCACTGCTGTTCCTCGCGGCGGAACGTCTCCCTGGAGGCGTGGCCGCTGCCGTGGCCGGCGCGCAGCCGCTGATCGTTCTCGCGCTCGGCGCCCTCGTGCTGCACGAGCGCATCAGGCCGCTCACCGCCGCGGCTGCGGTGGCCGGCGCCGGTGGCGTGGCACTGGTCGTGCTCGGCCCTGCTGCCGACCTCGACTTCTGGGGCATCCTGGCAGCACTCGGCGGAGTCTCCGCCACCGGCGTCGGCATGATCCTCACCAAGCGCTGGGGTCGGCCGAGCGGAGTCGGGCCTGTGGCATACGCGGGCTGGCAGCTCACGGCCGGCGGGCTCCTGCTGCTGCCGGTGACGCTCCTCGTCGAGGGTGTGCCCGCGTCCGTCGATGGAGAGGCCGTCCTCGGCTACCTGTGGCTGGGCACCGCCGGGGGGATCATCGCGTACACGCTCTGGTTCCGCGGCATCCAGCAGCTGCCGGTGATCGCCCCGGGACTCCTTGCGCTGCTCTCCCCCGTTGTCGCGACCGCCCTCGGCACCCTCGTCGCCGGCGAGGCCTTCACACCGGTCCAGGCGATCGGATTCGTCATCACCCTCGCAGCGCTCGTCTCCGGGCAGATCTTCGCGCGCCGAGGACGCACGACGGCACCCACCGTGGAACCTTCGACAGCGCCGACCCTGGTCGCCCGGCGCTGAACGGATCAGCCCTTGCCGAAGAGCTTCTGGATCTCGGCGAGGTCCGCCTCGCTGGGAGCCTGAGCCGCGCCACCTCCACCGAGGCCGAAACCGGAGCCCGTGGGCGTCGCCGTCGTTGCGAGACCGGCGTTCTCAGCCGCCCGCTTGGCCGGGTTCCCCGACCGCGAGCCGCCCGAGGACTTGCCCTTCTTGCCGCGCTTCGACGAGGCGCCAGGACGGCCCATGCCGGGCACCGGCCCCATGCCGGGGATGTTCGGGGTGCCGCCGCGCGCGACCGTCTTCATCATCTTCGCTGCCTGCTCGAAGCGCTGAACGAGCTGATTGACATCGGTCACGGTCATGCCGGAGCCTCGCGCGATGCGCAGGCGACGGGAGCCGTTGAGCACCTTCGGATTGCGTCGCTCTCCGGGCGTCATCGAACGGATGATGGCCTCGGTGCGGTCGATCTCGCGCTCGTCGAAGTCGTCGAGCTGCTGCTTCATCTGCCCCATGCCCGGGAGCATCCCGAGCATCTTCTTCATCGAGCCCATCTTCTTCATCTGCTGAAGCTGGTCGAGGAAGTCCTCGAGAGTGAAGGCTTCGTTGGCGAGCTTCTCGGCCATCTTGGTGGCCTCTTCCTCATCGAAGGCCTGCTGGGCCTGTTCGATGAGGGTGAGGATGTCACCGAGGTCGAGGATGCGGCTCGCCATGCGGTCGGGGTGGAAGGGCTCGAGGTCCTCGAGACGCTCGCCGGTCGACGCGAAGATGATCGGACGGCCCGTGATCGACGCCACGGACAGTGCTGCTCCACCCCGCGCGTCTCCGTCGAGCTTCGACAGCACGACACCCGTGAAGTCGACGCCCTCCTGGAACGCCTTCGCCGTGTTGACCGCGTCCTGACCGATCATCGCGTCGATGACGAAGAGGACCTCGTCGGGGTTCACGGCCTTGCGGATGTCGGCGGCCTGCTTCATGAGCTCGGCGTCTACACCGAGGCGACCCGCGGTGTCGATGATGACGACGTCATGCTGCTGACGACGCGCGTACTCGACGCCGTCGCGCGACACCTTGACGGGGTCCCCGACCCCGTTGCCCGGCTCGGGCGCGTAGACAGCGGCACCCGCCTGCTGCGCGACGACCTGGAGCTGGTTGACGGCGTTCGGACGCTGCAGGTCGGCGGCGACGAGGATCGGCGTGTGCCCTTCGCCCTCGAGCTGCTTGGCGAGCTTGCCGGCGAAGGTCGTCTTTCCGGATCCCTGGAGGCCGGCGAGCATGATCACGGTCGGCGCGGTCTTCGCGAACTGCAGGCGACGCTGCTCGCCGCCGAGGATCTGGACCAGCTCCTCATTGACGATCTGCACGACCTGCTGAGCAGGGTTGAGCGCCTTGTTCACCTCATCGCCGAGCGCGCGTTCGCGCACCTTGGCGGTGAAGTCCTTCACCACGACGAGCGCGACGTCGGCGTCGAGCAGGGCGCGACGGATCTCGCGCACAGTGCCGTCGACGTCGGCCGCGGTGAGCTTCCCCTTCGTGCGCAGGTTGCGGAAGGTCTCGGTGAGCCGATCGGAGAGCGTGCCAAAGGTAGCCATGGTGCTGTCGATTCTACGCGAGCGGAGGCGCGTGCCGATCCGGGCCTGTGCCGGTCAATCCGCCCACGGGAGATCGTGGATGGTGCCGAGCGCCTGCAGCAGAACGGCCTCCGGCGTGCCCTGACCGGCGCCGTGCTCCGCCCAGACGCGCAGCGATGAGAGCACGGCGGCCGCGTGGGCCGCTCCCAGAATGTCGGCGCGGACGATGTCGACGCCCGACGCGTTGGCGGCTCGGGCGATCGCTGTCGAGAGCCGGGCGAGGCGCAGGCCCGTGTCACGCACGAGTTCTTCCTGGAGGCCCATCGCCGCCGCGTTGCGGAGGGCGAGGGCGAGCGGGTCCGGTTCGAAGTCCCGGACGACCACCAGCAGGATGCCGCGCACGGCGTCTCCCGTCGCCTCTCTGCCGAGGGTCTCGAGCGACGAGATCGCCTCCCGGATGCGTTCGTCCACGCCCGACCACAGCACGTCGCTCTTCGACGTGAAGTAGTTGAAGAAACTCGATCGGCTCACGCCGGCGCGCTGGGTGATGTCGGCCACCGAAGTCGCGTCATATCCGCGCTCGAGAAAGAGCTCGCAGGCGGCCTCGGCGAGCGTCTCCCGCGACGACGCCTTGGGGCGACCAGCGCGACCGGTGGAGTTCATGCCCTCACGCTACCGCCCGGCGCGGCGCGGCGAGATCCGGATCGACGATCAGGAGTATTGTTAGACGCAATCCAACTACTCTGTGAAGGCGGACATGATGCTCGATATCCTGACTCCCGGATTCACGCCGAACCCTGTCCCGTACACCGAGGGCTGGGAGCTGCAGCGACGCGTCCATGCCGACGTCGTCGAAGGCACCCGCCCGAACACGCTCATCCTGCTCGAGCACGAGGCCGTGTACACGGCCGGAAAGCGCACCGAGCCCCAGGAACGCCCGCAGGACGGGACACCCGTGGTCGACGTCGACCGCGGTGGCAAGATCACCTGGCACGGCCCCGGCCAACTCGTCGGCTATCCGATCGTCCGGCTCCCCGAGCCGATGGATGTCGTCGCCCACGTGCGTCGCCTGGAGCGGCTCCTGATCGACGTGCTGCGTCCGTTCGGCGTCGACGGCTATCAGGTGGAAGGGCGCAGCGGCGTCTGGGTGCGTCGCCCCCTCTCCGAGGACAAGGTCGCGGCCATCGGCGTGCGCGTGCAGCAGGGCGTGACGATGCACGGCTTCGCGATCAACTGCGACAATTCGCTCGCCGGCTTCCGGGGCATCATCCCCTGCGGGATCACCGACGCCGGAGTCACCACGGTGAGCGAAGCCGTGGGGACGACGGTCACTCCCGCCGACCTCGTCGACGCCGTGATCACAGCCTTCACCACCGACTACGCCGACGCCGGCGCCGACCTCGCAGGAGCATCCGCATGACCGCCGCACCCGAGGGCCGCAAGCTCCTCCGTCTCGAGATCCGCAACGCCGAGACCCCCATCGAGCGCAAGCCCGAGTGGATCAAGACCAAGGCGAAGATGGGTCCCGAGTACACGGCGCTGCACTCCCTCGTCAAGAGCGAGGACCTGCACACGGTCTGCCAGGAGGCCGGCTGCCCGAACATCTTCGAGTGTTGGGAAGACCGGGAGGCGACCTTCCTCATCGGCGGCTCGCAGTGCACGAGGCGGTGCGACTTCTGCCAGATCGACACCGGCAAGCCCGAGGCCTACGACACCGACGAACCCCGGCGCGTCGCGGAGAGCGTCCAGAAGATGGGGCTCCGCTACGCCACGGTCACCAGCGTCGCGCGCGACGATCTCCCCGACACGGGAGCCTGGCTCAACGCCGAGACGGTGCGCAAGATCCACGAACTCAACCCGAACACGGGTGTCGAGCTCCTCGCGAACGAGCACAATGCCGATCCGGCGTTCCTCGGCCAGATCTTCGACGCGCGCCCCGAGGTCTTCGCGCACAACGTCGAGACGGTCCCGCGCATCTTCAAGCGGATCCGTCCGGCGTTCCGCTACGAGCGGTCGCTGGACGTGCTCACGCAGGGACGGAATGCAGGACTGATCACCAAGTCCAACCTCATCCTCGGAATGGGCGAGGAACCGGAAGAGGTCGTGCAGGCGCTGCACGATCTGCACGATGCCGGCTGCGACATCATCACCATCACGCAGTATCTGCGGCCCACGCCGCGTCACCTCCCGGTGTCGCGCTGGGTCAAGCCGTCCGAGTTCGTCGAGTTCAAGGAGGAGGCGGAGCGCATCGGCTTCCTCGGAGTTCTCGCCGGCCCCCTCGTCCGCTCGTCGTACCGGGCCGGACGCCTGTGGGCGCAGTCGATGGCGTCGAAGGGACGCGAGATCCCCGCCCACCTCGCTCACATCGCCGAGAGCGCCGATCTCGGGTTCGCGCAGGCCGTCTAGTCGGCGCTCATCACCGACTGCACGCTGCCGTCGGAGCCGAGGTTCACGAGCAGGACGTCGTCGGTCGAGCTGTCGTCGAGCGCGTACTCGAGCACGGCGAACGGCTCCGAGCCTCCGTGCTCGTCGGCCAGGATCGTCATGCTCATCAGGCGGAGGGAACGGATGATGTCGACCGCCGCATCGCCCGAGACGTCCACGAGGACATCGGGGAGATCCTCTCCGTAGGTCTCCTGCTGCTGCAGGATGTACTCCGTCACCTCGCTGGTGCGATCATCCACCTCGGAGAGCATTCCCCTCCGGGCGGTGTCGTCGACGCTCTCCAGGCCCGCGATGAGGCTCGCGGCGATGTCGAGCGCGTCAGCGGACACGTCGTCCTGGTCCGGAGCCGTCAGATCCACGGTGACGCTCTGGTCGCCGAGCTCCACGGTCTCCGACCAGAAGATCGAGCCGTCGGGTCCTGACGAGAGGAGTCCGAAGTAGTCGTGTTCGATCGCCATAACGCTATGAAACCAGCCTCGTGCTCACGGCGGTAGTCCCGTCTCAGCCGACCAGCGACTGGACGAAGACGTGGGGGGTGAAACCGGTCAGATCGTCGATGCCCTCACCCTGCCCGAGGAGCTTCACGGGGATGCCGGTGCGCTCCTGCACGGCGAGCACGAAACCGCCCTTGGCGGACCCGTCGAGCTTCGTGATGACGAGCCCGGTGACACCGGCGTGCTCCAGGAACGACTCGGCCTGCATGACGCCGTTCTGGCCGGTGGTGGCGTCGAGGACCAGCAGCACCTCGCTGATCGGCGCCTGCTTCTCGACGACGCGGCGGATCTTGCCGAGCTCGTCCATGAGGCCACCCTTGGTGTGCAGGCGGCCGGCGGTGTCGATGATGGCGATCTCGATGCCCTCGCGCTTGGCGTAGTCGATGGTCTGGAAGGCGACGGATGCCGGGTCCTGCCCCTCCTGCTGGGGACGCACGATGGCCGCTCCCCCGCGCTGCGCCCAGGTGGCGAGCTGATCGACGGCCGCGGCGCGGAAGGTGTCGGCCGCTCCGACGACGACGCTGCGCTGATAGCCGCGCAGGAACTTCGTGAACTTGCCGATCGTCGTGGTCTTGCCGACGCCGTTCACGCCGACGACGAGCACGACAGCAGGACGCTCGGTGAGCTTGAGCGTGGTGTCGAACTTCGCGAAATGCTCTTCCAGGGTCTCGCGCAGCATCCGCTGAAGGTCCTGCGGATCGGTCGTGCGGAAGCGCTCCACCTTCTCGCGGAGCTCCTCGACGACGCGCTCGCTGATGTCGGGACCGAAGTCGGCGGTGATCAGCGCCGTCTCGAGGTCCTCCCAGGTCGTCTCGTCGATGGTGGGCTTGACGAACATGCCGCGCAGCGCGCGACCGAGAGACCAGGACTTCTCCGCCATGACTCCAGCCTACGGGTCATCGAGCGCTTCGAGCGGTCGCGGGGCGCAGCGGATCAGCTCGCAGCCGCCCGGTCGCCGACGCGCTGGCCGACGACCGCCGAGACGCCGTCCTGACGCATGGAGACGCCGTAGAGCGCATCGGCGATCTCCATGGTGCGCTTCTGGTGCGTGATGACGAGCAGCTGCGAGCTCTCGCGCAACTGCTCGAACACGGTCAGCAGCCGCCCGAGGTTCGCGTCGTCGAGCGCGGCCTCGACCTCGTCGAGGATGTAGAACGGGCTGGGTCGCGCCTTGAAGATCGCGACGAGCAGGGCGACGGCGGCGAGGGACCGCTCACCGCCGGAGAGCAGGGACAGGCGCTCGATCTTCTTGCCGACGGGACGGACGGAGACCTCGATGCCCGTGGTGAGCATGTTGTCGGGATCGGTGAGCGAGATGCTCCCCGCGCCGCCGGGGAACAGCAGCGGGAACACCTGGCCGAAGGCTTCCTTCGTGTCTTCGAAGGCGCTCGCGAAGATGGTCTGCATCCGCTCGTCGAGGTCGCCGATGATCGTCAGCAGGTCCTGTCGCGTCTGGGTCAGATCGGCCAGCTGCTCGGTGAGGAATGCATGACGCTGCTCGAGTGCGGCGAACTCCTCAAGGGCGAGCGGATTGACGCGGCCGAGCTGGGCCAGCTTGCGCTCGGCTTCGGCGAGTCGGCGCTGCTGGATCCGGCGATCGAACGGGATGGCGGTGTCGTCGATGAGCTCATCGGCCGCGGGCCCGACGCCGGGATCGCGGGGAACGAGCTGATCAGGTCCATATTCCGCAACGAGAATATCTTCATCCAGGGCGAGTTCCGACGCCACCCTCTCGAGCAGGCTGTTCAGGTGCAGCTTCTTCTCGTGGATCTGCAGCTCCAGCCCATGCACGCTCTCGGTCAGGCCCGCCAGACGCTCTCTCAGGGAGGTCTCCTGCGCGCGCAGGGCGACGAGCTCCTCGTTCTGCGCCGAACGCGCCGCCTCCGCCTCCCCCAGCGCGACCCGCGCCTCGGTGACGGAACGATCGAGCGAGTCGAGGATGCGCGGCAGCTCCTCGGCGACACCGGAGGCGGCCTCGCGCTGGGCACGACGGATGACGGCTCTGCGGGCAGCCTCGGCGGCGGCATCCCGCTCCTGCTCGCGCTGACGCTCGAGGCTCGTCACCCGTGCCTGCGCGGCACGGACGCGCTCCCGGAGCGTCTCGATCTCGAGTCGCGCCCGCACCTCGTCCTCGCGTGCCGCCTCGAGGGCTTCGAGCAGTCCATCGCGGGCCGTGGCATCGAGGACCGGACGCGGGGCGGCGATCGCCGCGTCCACCTCGTCCTTCGCGGCCTGCGCCTTCGCCTCGGCATCCGCCACGGCAGCCTGCGCCTGCGCGAGTCCGGTCTCCAGACGTTCGCACTCCGCGACAGCGGATTCGTGGCGCACGGTGATGCGGTTCACCTGCTCCGCGTGGCTCGCGAGCGCCGCGTCGTGCTCACGGAGCGCGCGCAGTGCATCCTTCGCCTGACGACGCGTCGTCTCGACCGCCTCGTTCGCGTCTTCGCGTGCTTCGCGCAGTGAATCCACGACGATCTGGATCTCGGTGAGACGCTCCCGCGCGGCGTCCCGCTCGGCAGCGAGCTCCAGACGAGACCTCTCGCCGCCGGAGCCGGTCCGGAGCGTCTGGGCGGTGACGACATCTCCGCCGATCGTGACGATCGTGGTCGTCGTGTCTCCCGCGGTGTCGAGAGCCGCACGCGCCGCGCGTGCCGCATCGAGATCGGCGGCGACGAGCACGTGCGAGAGGATGCCGAGCACCCCGTCGGGAGCCGTGACCGTCTCGGTGGCGGGAGTCACGCCATCGATGACGGGCAGGGCGACCGACGGGCGGAGGGCATCCGCCACGACGAAATCGACCACGCCTCGCCGCTGTTCGGCAGCCTCTGCGGCCAACGCGAACGCATCGGCCGAGGAGTCGATCAGAACGCCCTCTGCGAGCGGGCCGAGAACCGCGGCGATGGCCGCTTCGAATCCGGCGCGGACCTGCACGGCGTCGCCCACGAGCCCACGCACGCCGGCGCCGCCCGCCTTGACGATCTCGGCGGCACCGCCCGACAGCGCGAGAGCGCTGCTCAGCGCCGCGGCCTTCGCCGTCAGGGAATCGACCTCGCGCTCGGCGGCATGCAGTCGCTCCCGCAGGGCCTCTCGCTCTGCCTCTGCGGCCGACGACGCCCGTTGCGCGCTGTCATAGGCCGCGGCGTGCTCTGCGGCCGTGCCTTCCGGAGCCTCCGCATCGTCGATCGCCTCGAGCGCTTCCGTGGCCTCTCGGCGACGCACGTTCGCCGCTTCGAGCGCGTTCTCCTGCCGGAGCACCGCTCCGCGCACCGCGGCGAGGGCGGAAGCTGCGGCATCCGCCGTTCCGCGCAACGTCGAGAGCCGCATGTCGTACTCCGAGACGAGCGCGCTCTGCTCGGCGATGTCGACGTCGAGCGTGTCGAGCTCGGCCCTGGCGTGCACGACTTCGCGGCTCGCCGCCACAGCGGCATCCTGCGCATCGCCGAGCCCGGCGGAGATCAGATCGATCTCCTCCTTCGCCTCGTCGATCGTGCTCTGGGTCACGGTCACCGCCGTGACGGCGGCGTCGTCCTCCTCGGAGCCCAACAGCGCGAGGCGCTGGTTCGCCAGCGTGTACAGACCGCGCATGCGCTCCTGCACCTGCTCGAGCCCGAACGCCACGCCGCGCGCCTGATCGACGGCGACGGAGTTCTGGTCCTGCTCGAGGCGGGCGATGCTCGACCGCACGGTCTCCGCCTGATCGGACAGCACCAGCCGCTCGGTGTGCCGTTCGTGCTCGGTACGGGTGTGATCGGCGAGAGCGGAACGCAGGGCGACGACGTCGTCCGCGAAGATGCGTGCCTTCGCGTCGCGGACCACGGCGGCGATCGTCTGCGCCTCGCGAGCGATCTCCGCCTGACGACCGAGAGGCTTCAGCTGGCGTCGGATCTCGCCGGCGAGATCGCTCAGGCGCGTGAGATTCGCCTCCATGGCATCGAGCTTGCGGAGGGTCTTCTCCTTGCGACGGCGGTGCTTCAGGATTCCGGCGGCCTCCTCGATGAACCCGCGACGATCCTCCGGCGACGCCTGGAGCACGGTGTCGAGCCGGCCCTGGCCGACGATGACGTGCATCTCGCGCCCGAGACCCGAGTCGCTGAGCAGCTCCTGCACGTCGAGCAGACGGCAGCTGTCGCCGTTGATCGCATACTCGCTCGACCCGTTGCGGAAGAGCGTGCGGCTGATCGTCACTTCGGCGTACTCGATCGGAAGAGCGCCGTCGGCGTTGTCGATCGTCAGCTGCACCTCCGCGCGTCCGAGAGGTCCGCGCGTCGACGTGCCGGCGAAGATGACGTCCTCCATCTTGCCGCCACGGAGGGTCTTGGCGCCCTGCTCGCCCATCACCCAGGCCAGGGCATCGACGACGTTCGACTTGCCGGATCCGTTCGGTCCGACGATGCACGTCACACCCGGCTCGAACACGAAACTCGTCGGCTGGGCGAACGACTTGAACCCCTTGAGCGTCAGGCTCTTCAGATGCATGCGGGCACCGCTCGTCCGGGGAGAATCACGCCGCTACGCTACCGGAATCCCGGCGCACACCCGTGATCCCGCGCGGTCCGGGACAGAACCCGACCTCCGTGCGACACGCCGACCGCACGCCGATGTGCTTGACGGCACCCGCTGACGTTCGCTACGGTAACGTCCGGATCGCCACACGAAAGGAGGTTACCGATGTTTATTCAGCTCAACGCACAGGCCACAGGCCTCACCGCGCCCGCGCACTCTGCGCCGCGCTACGCGTACTCGGTAACCGCCGGCGTCCGCATCAGCGCGCTCGCATAGAACCGCAGCCCGAGATATCCGGCCCGCAAGGGTCGGAGCTTCGCCGGTTCTTCCGCGCCCACCGTCTGATCTGCACCCAGATCACGGATCTCCGCCTCACTCGGCATCCGCTTCTCTGCGGAACTCCGGTGTCGCCTCTTCCGCGCCGCGCCCGACTGCCCGTGCAGCCTCGGGGCGACCTCTCCGACCCATTCTCATCTCATCTCATCCATGTCATCTCGAAGGAATCATCGTGAATACGACGCTGCACCGCGGCATCACCCACCCGCCCGATATCGAGGACCGGACGGTCCTCCAGATCCCCCGCCCTGACGAACTGCGAAAGCTCGCTCTCGCTGATCGTCTCTCCCTCCGGATCGGCCTCTGGCTGTTCCAGAGGGCGCAGCGTCCTCGGCGTGAACGCCGGAACCTGCACATCGCGCCCGCGGATCCCTGGTTCCTCGGAGAGCGCCACCGCTCCGCCGCGGAGACCTACGCGCTGTTCACCTACGACATGCAGCGCGGAATGCGCTGATCGGAGATCTGATCATGACAATCCCGCTCATCGCAGGCGCGACCCTGCATCCGCTCGTGCTCCCGGCACGGGCGGATGCAGCGGACGCGGGTGAGTTCCGCGAACTCGCCCGCGTCCGCAACACCGTCTACCGCGAGATCACCGGTCGAGGCGAGGACGATCTCACGCCGGAGGCGCTGCTGCCGATCCTCCGCTCGCGCGCCGAGCGCACCACCGTGGTCTGGGTGATCCGCGTCGACGACGAGATGGTCGGTCGCGCGGTCGTCAACATCCCGCATGAGGAGGGCTCGCGCGTCGCCATCGCGATGATCGAACTGCTTCCGAAGGTCTGGGGCCGAGGCATCGGCAGTGCCGTGCTGCCTCACGTCGAGGCCGTCGCCCGCGAACACGGCCGCACCGTCATCCAGAACTGGAACGAGCAGCAGCCGAACGATGGTCCGCGCATCGATGCGCCGACCGGCTTCGGCAGCGTTCCCGAAGATCACGTGGCGCGCTTCCTCGTGCGGCACGGCTTCCGCCTCGAGCAGGTGTATCGGGTGAGCCACCTGGAGCTGACGGCGGACGCCCTGGAGCGCGCGCGGGAGCTGCTGACCCAGGCGCGAGCGGCATCCGCCGACTACCGCGTGGTGCAGTGGACGCTGCCGACTCCGCCCGAGCACGCCGCCGGCTATGCGTGGATGAAGTCCCGCATGTCGACGGATGCCCCGGCCGCCGGGCTCGAGATGGACGAGGAGAAGTGGGACGTCGCACGCCTGGTCGACGCCGAGCAGCGCATCGCCGAGATGGGCAGCACGATGCTCGTGACCGCTGCACAGCACATCGCCTCAGGCGAGCTGTGCGCCTTCTCGGAGCTCGCCATCGGCTCGCATCCGGAGGAGGTCACGCATCAGGAGGACACACTGGTGCTTCGCGAGCACCGCGGCCACCGACTGGGACTGCTGGTGAAGAGCGCGGCACTGCTCGCGTGGCCCGAGATCGCACCACGGTCGCCGCGCGTCATCACCTACAACGCCGAGGAGAACCGGCCGATGCTCTCCATCAATGAGGCCCTGGGCTTCACCCCCACCGCTTACGAGGGGGCCTGGAAGAAGGAACTGACATGAACACGATCGCGCTGACCATCGCGCCGCTCACCGTCCCGCGCTCCCTGGACGATGCCGACGCCGCGGAATTCCTCGCCTACGGCGAACTCAACCGGCTGATCTGCGACGAGGCCGTCGGGCTCCCCGACCTGGCCCCGGATGCCGCACAGATGCTGCCCGCCTGGCACGACAGCACGGACACGCTGCAGACCGGATTCGTCGCACGCGCGGAGGGGAAGATCGTCGGCATGGTGACGGTCTCCTTCGCGCAGGAGTCCGAGGCTCACGCCGCCGAGATCGACATGCTCGTCCCGGCGGAGCACTGGGGCCACGGCATCGAAGAGGCGCTGCTCACGCGGGCCGAGGACGAAGCGCGGGCACGTGGACGCAGCATCCTGCAGATCTGGAGCCTGCACCGTCCGGAGGAGGCAGAGCGGATGCTGGTTCCCCGCACCGGCTGGGGACGGGTACCCGCGATCGCCCTCAGCGATCTGCTCGAGGCCCGCGGCTACGACCTCGAGCAGGTCGAGCGCAACAGCGAGTTCGACCTGCATGCCGATCCGGCTCCACTGCGCCGCGCCCTCGACGAGGCGCAGACGTTCGCCGGCGCCGACTACCGTGTGCTCCACTGGATGCTTCCGACGCCTCCGGAGTTCCGCGACGGCTTCGCGGCCGTGCTCGCCCGGCTGTCGACGGACGCGCCCAGCGGTGACATGGACTTCGTCGCCGAGGAGTGGGACGCGGACCGCGTGGTGCGTCGTGAGGCTCAGCTCACCGGCGCGGGCCAGGCGGTGTCGGTCGTGGCCGTCGAGCACGTCCCGAGCGGAGAGCTGGTCGCCTACAACGAGCTGCTGATCTCTGCCGACCGTTCCGGCGTCACGCATCAGTTCGGCACGCTGGTGTCGAAGGAGCACCGCGGGCACCGGCTCGGCATGATCGTGAAATGCGCGAACCTGGTGCGATGGCGCGAGCTCATGCCGGCATCATCGGTCGTCTCGACGTTCAACGCCGAGGAGAACCGGCCGATGCTGAGCATCAACGAGGCCATCGGCTTCGTGCCCGTCTCGTACGCGGGAGCGTGGCAGAAGAGGATCTGACGGCGGCGGACCCGATCTCATTCTCCGGTATGACGTCGGGTCCGCATCCTCATCCGCCTGACGGACGACTGCGGCCCGGCAGGCGACGACGCTGGATGTATGAACATCCCCGTGATCGAAGCCCATGCCCTCCTCAAGAACTTCGGCTCGACCCGCGCCCTCGCCGGTGTCGACCTCGCCGTCGCGCGCGGAGAGTCCGTCGCGATCATGGGGGCATCGGGCTCAGGCAAGACCACGCTCCTGCACGTCCTGGCAGGGATCATCGCCCCGGATGCCGGTGCCGTGACCTTCCGGCCTGCGGAGGGAGCACCCGTCGAGGTCACCGCCCTGGGAGAATCGGCCCGCTCCCGCCTGCGGCGCGAACGCTTCGGGTTCGTGTTCCAGCGGGGTCTGCTGATCCCCGAGCTGACCGCCGTCGAGAACGTGGCTCTGGCCTCGATGATCAACGGAGTCCGGCGGCAGGATGCCGTGCAGCACGCCGCGGCGTGGCTCGCAGCGCTCGGCCTCGCCGGGATGGAGGACCGCCGCATCGGCGAGCTCTCCGGCGGCCAGGCCCAGCGCGTCGCCATCGCGCGCGCTCAGGCCACAGGCGCGGAACTCGTCTTCGCCGACGAGCCCACCGGTGCGCTCGACTCGCGCACTTCGGCGGAGGTGATGGACGCCCTGCTCTGGTCGACGACCGGTCAGGGACGCACCCTCGTCGTGGTCACGCACGATCCCGAGGTCGCCGCGCGATGCACACGCACGATCGCCGTGCGCGACGGCCGCATCGTCTCCTCGGCGGTGACCGCATGAACTTCAACGTGCTCTCCCTGCTGCTGCGTCCGGCGCCCGGGCAGAACAGCGTCCTCGCGCTTCCGATCGTCGCGTTCGGCGTAGTGACCACCCTTGTGCTCACCGTGATCGGCGGCGCGCAGTCGTTCTGGGGCTGGACCGACGAGTTCGCGCCCGTGTACCAGGCGCTGGCCGCGATCGCCCTGGTGCTGCTGGTCGTCCCACTGATGTCGCTCGGCGGAGCGGCGGCGCGTCTCTCCGCCCGTCGCCGCGACGAACGGCTCTCCACCCTGCGCCTCCTCGGCGTCTCCCCCGCCGGCGTCACCGTCGCGACGGTCGCCGAATCCGTCCTCGTGGCCGGAGCGGGCGCTCTCGTCGGCGTCGTCGGGCACCTCGCGATCAGCCCGCTGATCGGCCTGATCCCGTTCCGAGGGGAGCCGCTCGGCTTCGCGGCCGTGGTCCTGTCGCCCCTGCACATCGTCGCGGTGTTCGGCGGCGTGCTCCTCCTCGCCGCAGCCAGCGCCGTCATCGGGCTGCGCCGCGTCGTGATCTCCCCCCTCGGCGTACGGACGCGCACGTCCGTCTCGAACGTGCACGGGATACGGGCGGTCATCGCCGCGGGTGTCATCGCGATCGCGTTCGTCGTCATCAAGGTGTTCCCCTCGGTCGGCGGTCTCGTCGGCACGATCGTGGTGCTCGCGGGACTGTTCGCCGGAGTGCTCGCCATCCTGAACGTCGTCGGCCCCTGGGTGCTCAAGGTGTCGGCATCGCGTCAGCTGCGACGGGCCGACAAGCCCGAGCGACTCCTCGCGGCCCGGATCGTGCTGGACTCCCCCAAGTCGGCATGGCGACAGGTGGGTGGCATCGCCATTGCCAGCTTCATGGCGGTCTTCGCCGGCACCGGTGTCGCGCTCCTGGACGTCATGAGCACGGAAGACGCCGCCGCGTCGGATCTCGCCCTGGCGGCCGACATCCGCACAGGGCTCATCATCACCCTCGTCGGATCGTTCCTGATGGTGGCGGCATCCGTCGGCGTCAATCAGGCGTCCGACGTTCTCGATCAACGGGAGCTGCATCGCAGTCTTCATCATCTGGGGATGCCGCTGGAGACCGTCGATCGTGCCCGACGACGCGCCATCATGTCGCCGCTGCTCATCACGGCCATCGGTTCGGCCCTCTGCGGCGGCATCCTCGTGTTCCCCCTGGTCGGGATCGCGCTGATCACCGCGCCCGTCTCCCTGCTCACGATCGCCGCCGTGGTCGCCGTCGGGATCGGCATCGTGTGGGCGAGCACGTGGGCCACCCGCCCGCTGCTCACCGGCGCGTTCCGGGCGGCATGACCTGCCGCCCGGTCAGCGGCGGCGCTGGCAGCGGGGGCAGTAGTGCGAGGAGCGGTTCATGAACGACTCGCGGCGGATCGGTGTCCCGCACCGCGGGCACGGCCGGCCTCCGCGACCGTAGACGTTCAGAGAGTGCGCGAAGTAGCCGGCCTGGCCGTTCACATTCACGTACTGGGCGTCGAAACTGGTCCCGCCCTCGGCGAGGGCCTTGGCGAGGACGGCGCGAACTTCGGCGAGGAGGCGCTGCACCGCGGCGGTGGAGAGGCGGTTCGCGGGTGTCTCGGGGTGGATCTTCGCGGCCCAGAGCGCCTCGTCGGCGTAGATGTTGCCGATGCCGCTCACGACGCTCTGATCGAGGAGCACCCTCTTGATCGCGCTGTTCTTCCGCCCGAGGGCCTGCCCGAACCGGATGTCGTCGAACGCCCCGTCGACGGGATCGCGGGCGATGTGGCCCACCTGGGTGGGGATGAGTGTCGGCCCGTCGTGGATCAGGCTGTCGACGGCGAGAGAGCCGAACGTCCGCTGATCGGCGAACACGATGGCGAGTTCGCCGTGCGTCGGGTGCTCCAGATTGATCCGCACGCGTTCGTGGCGTTCGGCCGCGGCGTCCGGGGACCGCAGCAGCATCTGGCCGCTCATGCCGAGGTGCGCGATCAGCGCAGTCTCGGCGTCGTCGAGCGGAAGCCACAGGAACTTGCCCCGGCGGGAGGCGGCCGTGAAGCGGCGGCCTTCGAGCCGGGCGACGAAATCCACGACGCCCGCCGGATGCCGAGTGAGCGCCCGTTCGTCGAAGACGCTCACCGCGGTGATCAGCGATCCGATGGCCGCCGGGGCGAGACCTGCGCGGACGACCTCGACCTCGGGAAGCTCAGGCACGCTCGTTCAGGGTGCGCCAGGCGCTCAACGCGGCCGCCATCTCCGCGGTCTTCTTGCTGCTTCCGGTGCCGGTCATGCGGATATCTCCCACGGCCACGGTCGCAGTGAAGCGCCGGTCGTGGTCCGGTCCGCTGGCCTCCACCGAGTACTGCGGCGGGGTGGCGCCGGACCGCGCAGCGAGCTCCTGGAGACTGGTCTTCGGATCCATCGCCGCGCCGTACCGCTCCGGGTCGGCGAGCAGCGGCTCGGTGAGCCGCAGCACGAGCTCCGTCGCTGCTTCGGGGCCGGCCGACAGATACGTGGCGCCGATGACGGCCTCCATCGTGTCGGCGAGGATCGAGTCCTTGTCGCGTCCACCGGTCTGCTCTTCGCCACGACCGAGCAGCAGATGCCTGCCCAGGTCGATGCCCCGAGCGACCTCTGCGAGGGCGACGGTCGAGACGACGCTCGCGCGCCGCTTCGCCAGCTCACCCTCGTCGAGATCGGGGTGGGTGGTGAACAGCATCACCGTGACGGCCTGACCGAGCACCGAGTCGCCCAGGAACTCCAGGCGCTCATTGTGCGGGATGCCGCCGTGCTCGTACGCGTACGACCGGTGAGTCAGGGCCAACTCCAGAAGCTCCGCGTCGATGTCGACGCGGAGCTTGGCTGGGAGAGGTCTCGTCCCCCCGGGGACCTCCGTCACGATGGGTTCGCGACTCAGACGTCTGCGACCTTGCGGCCCTTGTACTCGAGGAAGAGCTCGGTGCCCTGCGAGTCGGTGACGACCTTCGCCTGGTGAGGGCGGCTGTAGACGACCTGACCGTTCTCGACGGTCTTCACGAGGGCGACGGGAGCCGCCTTCCACTGCGCACGGCGCGAGCGGGTGTTCGAACGGGAAACCTTGCGCTTCGGGGGGTTACCAGCCATGACTAGCTCTCTTCTTTCTCGGCGGCGCGGCTCGATGCCTTGCCGTCTTGGTCTGTGATCTGTTGGAGCGCACTCCATCGAGGATCGATGGGAGCGGCCTGCTCCGTTCCGGTGCTCACGGTCAGCCGCTCACCCGTTTTCGGGTCGAGACCCGGGCAATCCGGCTGACACACCGGCTGAAATGGAAGCGACAATACGGCCGCATCCCTGACGAGAGTTTCAAGATCCACGTGGTCGTCTTGAACCTCGAAGTCAGTTTCTTCCTCACCAGGATACGCGAAAAGCTCCTGGAACTCGACTTCGACGGGCTGGGCGATGTCGATGAGGCATCTTCCGCACACGCCGGCGTACTCGGCATCCGCTGTTCCGGACACGAGAATGCCCTCGTGAACCGACTCCAGGCGCACGTCGAGGTCCATCTCCGAGCCTGCTTCGAAGGAGACGATTCCCTCACCCCAGGATTCGGCGAGAGTCACCGTGAACTCGTGTTCACGCATCTCCCCCGGTCGTCGGACGATGTCGCGGACGGGAAGGACGAAAGGGCCGTTCAGTCGAGATCGCACCACGCCATGTTACCCGCCTCCGTCTGCGAGCGGGCCGGGCGTCGCCTCGGGAGAGGGCTCAGATACCGCGCGCGCCGGTGTCGAGGAACGCGGCCACGGCGGGCGGCACGAAGGGGGTGACGTCGCCGCCGAGCGACGCGACCTGGCGCACCAGCGAACTCGAGACGAGGGCGTGCGACGGGTCGGGCAGCAGGAAGACTGTCTCGATGTCGGCCAGATGCCGGTTGACGATCGCCATCGGGGATTCGTAGGCCACGTCGATCTGGGAGCGGATGCCCTTCACGAGCACCCCGGCGCCCACATCGCGCGCGTAGTCGACGAGGAGGCCCATGCTCCAGGAGCCGATGACGATGGTGCCCTCCATGCCGTCCTCGGCGATGGATCGCTCGAGCAGCGTCAGACGCTGAGCGATCGGCAGCATGGCCTCTTTGCCCGGGTTGTGCACGACGAGAACATGCAGCTCGTCGTACAGCTTCGCGGCACGGCGGATCACATCGAGGTGACCCAGTGTCGGCGGATCGAAGGACCCCGGGACGACGGCGATCCGACTGCTCACTGGGACTCCAACCGTCGCTCCGTGGCTCGCATGGCTCCAGCCTAGGGCACGAGCGAAACCATCAGTTCTTCGCGAGCGCTGCGCGATCCTCGTCGCTCACGCGCCGGCCGATGACCTCGCGCAGGCCCTCGTGCCGCTCCAGGTCGGGGTCTGCCGACAGGATCTCCTCCGCGACTTCGCGGGCCCGCGTGATGAGCCCCGCATCCTTGACCACGCGCAGGAGCTTCAGCGACGACCGGACACCGGCCTGCGCAGCGCCGAGCACATCCCCTTCGCCGCGGAGCTCGAGATCGACCTCGGCCAGCGCGAAGCCGTCGAGGGTCGCGGCGACCGCTTCGACGCGCTCCCGTGCGACGGATCCTGCTTCCGCCTCGGTGACGAGCAGACAGAGACCCGGCACCCCACCTCGGCCCACCCGGCCACGAAGCTGGTGCAGCTGCGATACGCCGAAGCGATCCGCATCGAGCACGATCATCGTGGACGCGTTGGGCACGTCGACGCCGACTTCGATGACCGTGGTGGCCACCAGCAGATCGATCTCGCCGCGCGCGAAGGCCTGCATCACGGCATCCTTCTCGTCAGACGGCATCTTGCCGTGCAGCACGGCACGCCGGACAGCACCGAGCTTCGGATGCGTCGCGAGCGCCTCGTCGAGCTGCACGACGCCCCATCGCGGACCCGCTGCACCCTCCGGAGCGATCGCGAGCTGCTCCCCCGGCTCGGCCGTCTTCTTCGCGGTGTCGATCGCCGCACAGACCGCGAAGACCTGACGACCCTGGCTGATCTCCTCGGCAGCACGGTCCCACACGCGGTTGAACCACGCCGGGTGCTCCGCGAGCGGCGCCACGAACGACTCGATACCGGCACGTCCCGCGGGCATCGTGCGGATCACCGACGTGTCGAGGTCGCCGAAGACGGTCATCGCCACTGTTCTCGGGATCGGGGTCGCCGTCAGGACGAGTGCGTGCGGACTAGAGCCCTTTGCGCGCAGCGCCTCACGCTGCTCGACCCCGAAGCGATGCTGCTCGTCGACGACGACGAGGCCGAGATCGGCGAAGGTCGTCTTCTCTCCCAGCAGGGCGTGCGTGCCGACGACGATGAGCGCCTGCCCGGAGGCGACGCGCAGCGCAGCCTTCCGGCGCTCCGCCGCGGGCATCTGCCCGGTGAGCAGCGTGGGCATGACGAGGGGAGCCAAGGCCGGACCGAGCATCTTCGCGATGGATCGCAGATGCTGGCCGGCGAGCACCTCGGTCGGGGCGATCAGCGCCGCCTGCCCACCGCTCTCCGCGACCTGCAACATCGCCCGCAGCGCGACCAGCGTCTTTCCCGACCCGACCTCGCCCTGCACCAGGCGGTTCATCGGCCACGCGCCGACGAGGTCCTGAGCCACTTGATCGCCGACCGTCTGCTGGTCGGGGGTCAGCTCGTACGGCAGCGCGGCATCGAAACGCTCGAGCAGACCACCGGCCTGGGCGGGGCGAGCCGTCGCCGAGAGCGCCCTGACCGCATCGCGCTGCTGGAGGAGTGCTGTCTGCAGCGTGAGAGCCTCGTGCATGCGGAGTGTGCGCACGGCCGGATCGATGTCGCTGCGCGTGCGAGGCCGATGGATGAGTTCGAGTGCCTCGCGTGCCGTCAGGAGCTCGTCACCCGTGCGCACGGCATCCGGGAGCGGATCGGGCACGATGGGCAGGTCGTCGAGGACGCGCCCGACGAACTTCGCGATCTGCCAGGTCTGCAGCGTCGAGGTCGCGGGATAGATCGGGATGAGCACGGCCGCACGCGCGTCGGCCCGGCGCCGGGCCGCGTCTTCGTCGTCGAAGAGCTCGTACTCGGGGTGCGCGAACTGCGTGACGTCGTTGAACATGCCGACCTTGCCGGAGAACACGCCGCGCCGACCGACCGCGAGGTCTTTCGAGCGCCACTCCGCCGCGCCGAGGTTCTTGGCGAAGAAGGTGAGCGACATGCGGCCGATCCCGTCGCCGATCACGACATCGACCATCGCCCCCTGACGATTGCGCATGCGGCGGAAGCTCGAGGACAGGACCTCGGCCACGATGGTGACGGTCTCGCCGATCGGAAGGTCGCGGATCGGGGTGAGCTCCCCCGGATCGGCGTACCGCCGCGGGTAGTGCGACACCAGGTCGCCGACCGTGAGCATGCCGAACGCCCGGTTCAGGGTCTTCGCGGGGACGGCGCCGAGCGCGTCTTCCAGCGACGAATCGAGCGTGAGCGGCATGCTCCGAGTCTAGGGAACGCCACGGACGCACCGGACGCCGCGACTGTCGTATCGTGAACGGGTGACGAGGATCATCGCCGGACGCGCGCGCGGAGCACGGCTCGACGTTCCGGGCACGGGGACGCGTCCGACCAGCGACCGGGTGCGCGAGTCGCTCTTCGGAGCTCTGGAAGCCGCGGATGCCCTCGAGGGCGCCCGCGTGCTCGACCTGTATGCGGGATCCGGGGCTCTCGGCCTCGAGGCGCTCAGTCGGGGCGCGGCCAGTGCCGACCTGGTCGAGCGCGGACGCCAGGCGGCGGCGCTCATCCGTCGAAACGCCGCGACGGTGGTGAAGGCGGGCGGATCGTCGACGGCACGGGTGCACGAGGCCGCCGTGCACAGCTATCTGCTGCGAGCGGCAGGGCCCTTCGACCTCGTGTTCTCCGATCCGCCCTACGACCTCGACGACGACGCCATGACGGCCGACCTCATCGCGCTCGCGCCGCTCCTGGCGCCGGATGCCCTCGTCATCGTCGAGCGGGCGCGCCGCTCCACTCCGCCCGATTTCGCCTCGGCAGGTCTCGACCTCTTCCGTGAGAAGTCCTACGGCGACACCGCGCTCTGGTGGGCGGAGCCGGCAGCACCCGACACGACGGCTGAGGGCGGCTCTCAGCCCGAGACCGAGTCCCAGTCTCGATAGGGATCCCAGCCGGAGATGTCCACGGGCGCGTCATCGCAGAGCAGCTCCTCCTCACTCCGTTCGCGCACCTCCCCGATGATCCGGAAACCGGGAGGGAGCACGCCTTCCGGGAATGTGGCCAGCAGGCCGTGATCCTCGCCGCCGGCCAGCGCGCGGTGCGGGTTCTCGCCGAGTGACCGGCTGTCGAGGGCGATGGTCACCCCGGATGCCGCCGCCATCCGCCGTGCGTCGAGCGCGAGCCCGTCGGAGATGTCCATCATCGCCGTCGCGCCCACCGTGGCCGCGACCGGACCGAGTCCGATGGGCGGCGACGGACGCAGCTGCGCGGAGACCGCGGCGCTCTCCCCCGCGGCGAGCTGAGCCGGATCGATCGCCACGGGGATGTCGTCGTCGTCGCGGAAGCGACTGAACAGCACCGCGAGGCCGTGCGCGGCGTGTCCGAGTTCTCCGGCGACCGCGACGATGTCGCCCGGTCGGGCGCCGCTGCGCGTCACGGCTGCCCGCCCGTCGAGGTCGCCGAGCGCCGTCACCGCGACCGTCAGGACATCCGAGACGGTCAGATCGCCGCCCACCACCGCGCACCCGGGCGCGAGGGCCGCACAGGCTTCCCGGAACCCGTCGGCCAGACGTTCGACGAACGAGAGGCGGAGGTCCCGCGGCACGGCCAGCGCGACGAGCAGGGCGGTCGGACGCGCGCCCATCGCCGCGATGTCCGAGAGATTCACGGCAGCGGCCTTCCACCCCAGGTCGTAACCGCTGGACCAGGCGAGTCGGAAGTCCGGACCGTGCACCAGGGAGTCTGTCGTCGCCACCACCGTTCCCGACGGAGCAGCGATCACCGCGGCATCGTCGCCCGGGCCGAGAAGCGTGTAGCTCCCCTGTGCGGTGCGGGCGAGGATCGCACGGAGGATCGATCCCTCCGAGAGGTCGCCGAGGGCGGGGTCGTCGGCTTCGGGTGGGGAAGGCATGCTGTCAAAGGTAGCCTGGAAGCATGCTTCGTTCCCGTCGCCTCGCAGCCGTCGCAGGCGCGGTGCTCCTGGCCGGTGTCCTCGCCGGCTGCTCCACGACCGTGCACCTCGAACCGGCCGACGACGCGAACAATCCGGGCTGCGCCGCCATCTCGGTGCTGCTGCCGGAGACGGTCGGCGGATTCGACCGCGTGTGGACCGATGCCCAGGCCACAGGAGCATGGGGTGACCCCACGGTCGTGCTCCGCTGCGGCGTCGAGCCGCCCGCGCCGTCCGAGCTGATCTGCACCACGATCGGCAACGTCGACTGGCTGGTCCTGGATCAGGAGGAGGAGAGGCAGCGGCTCGTCACCTACGGCAGGGAGCCCGCCGTCGAGGTGAACATCCGTCGCGGGGAGCAGATCGACTTCCAGGCGGTCGTCGACACCATCTCGTCCAGCATCCAGCCGGGCCTCGCCCCGGCCACAGCGGAATGCACCGAGCGCGTCGAGTTCCCCGCCGGCTGAACGACGGGCACCTAGACTCGCGGCATGAACCGCAACGCAGCAGGCCGAACGTCCGTCGTCGCAGCGATCATGGTGGGAGTGGGGGCGCTGGCAAGCGGGTTCATCAACTTCCTGTTCCTGCTGGCGGGCGTCGAGAGCCTTCCGCGGCTGCTGATCCTGCAGGATCCGATCGGGTTCGCGCTCCGGCCCCGTGTGCAGCCCATGGCCGTCGTGGCGATGCTCGTCGCCCTCGTGATCCTCGTGGGGCTGACGTGGCTCTTCGTCCGGATGATCGTGCGCTCGGCACTGCCCGGCCGCGCTGCCGCCGTGTTCTTCGGCACCTGGGGCGCCGTCATCCTCGCGTCGTGGATCGCGGGAGTCCTGCGGGCGCCGCTCGTGCTCATGGGGCTGCAGATCCCCGCGGAGCAGTCCGAGATCCTGATGACCCAGTTCTCCCAGATCAGCCTCGCCGGTGCCACCTGGGGTCTGATGTGGGGCTGGCTCACCGCGATCGTGGTCGCGCTCGTCCACCGCGCCGCCGCACCCGCCGCCAGCGAGCCGGCGGCCGTGCCGCCGCACGCCGCCTACCCGCCGGTGCAGACATATCCTCCGGCACCGACCTCTTCGCCGGCGCCACCCACCGCCGGCTGAGTCAGCGGCGGAGGCCTGCCTCGACGAGCTCCGTGATCAGGTCGCCGTAGCTCAGACCGGAGGCGACCCAGCACTTCGGGAACATCGAGATCGGCGTGAAGCCGGGCATCGTGTTCAGCTCGTTGACCACCAGGTCGCCCTCGGGCGTGAGGAACATGTCGACCCGGGCGAGGCCGCGACCGTCGACGGCCTCGAACGCCCGGATGCCGATGTCCTGGATCGCCCGCGCCTCATCGCCTGTGAGCTCCGCGGGGCACACGACATCCACGCCGTCGCCGCCGAGGTACTTGCCCTCGAAGTCGTAGAACCCGCGGGAGGTCAGCACGATCTCGCCGGGGAGTGATGCGCGCACGCCGTCGCCGCTCTCGAGGATGGCGACCTCGATCTCCCGCCCGCCGACACCGGTCTCGATGAGCACCTTGTCGTCTTCCGCGAACGCGATCGCCAGCGCGGCATCCAGTTCGTCGAGGCCCTCGACCTTCGAGACGCCGACGCTGGAACCGGCGCGAGCCGGCTTCACGAACAGCGGCAGGCCGAGTTCGGCTGCCCGCGCACGCGCCGGAGCGGCATCCTCGTCCCACTCCCGACGGCGCACCGTCACCCAGGGAGCCACGGCGATGCCGGCAGCCTGCAGCGCGATCTTCATGAAGTGCTTGTCCATGCAGAGGGCCGAATCCAGGACGCCGCCTCCGGCGTACGGGACCTCCAGGGTGTCGAAGAACCCCTGGATCGTCCCGTCCTCGCCGTGGGTGCCGTGCAGGATGGGCAGGACCACGTCGATCTCGCCGAGCCCCTCGGTCGCGCCGCCCGGGTGCACGACGCGCAGCGTGCGGTCGCCGCCCGGCTCCGGCCAGAGAATACGCGTGCCGTTGTCGACGACCTCGGGGAGGTGCGCCGCATCGAGCGGGAACTTCGCGGGGTCGTCGTCCTCGAGCACGAAGGCGCCTTCACGCGTGATGCCGACCGGGATCACGACGTAGCGGTCGCGATCAATCGCGCCCAGCACGCCCCCCGCCGTTGCGGAACTGATCGAATGCTCGCTGGAGCGCCCGCCGAAGAGCACCACCACCGTCTGCTTGTCCATGGTTGGTCCTCTCACCCTGGGGGGTGTCGTCGTCCGTCGTCAGGTGGGGCGCGATGTCACGGGGATCCATCTTCCCGTCCAGCACCATCTTCACCTGCTCGACGATGGGCATGTGCACCTCGGATTCGCGAGCGAGCTGCAGGATGGGCGCGACGGACGCGAGGCCCTCCGCGGTCTGCTGCATCTGCTTCACGACGTCCTGGAAGCTGTACCCCTGGCCGAGCAGGCGCCCGGCCGTGTTGTTGCGGCTCAGCGGAGACTGGCAGGTCGCGATCAGGTCGCCGAGCCCGGCGAGCCCCTGAAGGGTCTCCGGATGCGCGCCGTTCGCGACCGCGAAATCGGTCATCTCCACGAGTCCGCGGGTGATGATCGACGCCTTCGTGTTCTCGCCGTAGCCGACGCCGTCGACGATGCCGATCGCGACGGCGATGAGGTTCTTGAGAACCCCGCCGAACTCGGTGCCGATGACGTCGGTGTTCACGAAGGTGCGGAAGTAGCTGTTGCGGGCGGCCCGGGCGACGACCTCCGCCGTCTCCTGGCTGCGCGAAGAGATCACGGCGGCGGTCGGCTGCTCGCGAGCGATCTCCAGCGCCAGGTTCGGGCCGGATGCCACGGCGATGCGGTCGGGGTCGCACCGCAGCTCCTGCTGGATCACCTGGCTCATGCGCAGGCCGGTGCCGCGCTCGACGCCCTTCATCAGGCTGACGATCTTGGCGTCGCTGTCGGCGAGCAGTGGTCGCAGGGCCTTCAGGTTCTCGCGCAGCGACTGGCTCGGCACCGAGAGATAGACCTGTTCCGCGCCCTCGAGCGATGTGGAGAGGTCATGCGTGGCGGCCATCGTGCGCGGCAGGTTGATTCCGGGCAGATAGCGCGAGTTGCGCTTGGCCTCGTCGATCTCATGCGCGAGCTCGGCACGGCGCGCCCACATCGTCACGCGTGCCCCGCCGTCGGCGAGGATCTTGCCGAAAGTCGTGCCCCAGCTGCCCGAGCCGATGACGGTCGCGCGCGGGCCGACCGGAGCGGCAGGTCTCTTAGGAGTCAAGGCGACCCGTCTCCTTCTGGCCGTGGCTCGCGGGATTCCAGCGCTCCGCAGGGGCCTTCTCGTCGCGCAGCTGCTCGAGCAGCGCGGTGATCGCGTTCATCAGGCGGGTGGTCGCCTCGTTCAGGGCCGCCGGTTCACCCGCTCGTCCACGGAGGTCCGACACGTCGACCGGGTCGCCGATGAGGACCCGCACCGGCTTGCGCAGCGGCCACAGGCTGAGGCCCTTCTGGTAGCGCCCCATGATCGCCTGCGTGCCCCACTGAGCCATGGGGATGAGGGGGATGCCGTCGGCGAGAGCCAGTCGCACGGCCCCGGACTTCCCGCGCATCGGCCACAGATCGGGGTCGCGGGTGAGCGTGCCCTCCGGATAGACGATGACGCCGCGACCGTGCTCCACGAGCTCGGCCGACTGCCGCAGCGTCTGCTTCGCCGAGGCCGCCGATGAGCTTCGCGCCACCGGCACCATGCCGGTGCGACGCAGCACCCAGCCGAGAACGGGCACCCGGAACAGGCTCTCCTTCGCCATGAAGCGCGGAGCGAGCCCGGCACGCCACACGGCGACCGCCACGATCAGCGGATCGAACTCCGAGTAGTGGTTGGGCGCGAGCACGAACGCCCGGTCGCGCGGCAGCTTCTCCGCACCCACGACGCGGATCTTGGCCAGCAACGCGACGAGCGGCACCACGATGCCCGCAAGCGGCCAGAAGAAGAGCGGCCGAGCGCGCTCCGATGACCCGGAAGTCATCGGCGTCACCGGATGACGTCGAAGTCAGCGCCGAGAGCGTCGAGCTTGGCCAGGAACTTCTCGTAGCCGCGGCTGAGGATGTCGACACCCGAGACCTGCGACTCGCCGGTCGCGGTGAGCGCCGCGATGACGTGGCTGTATCCGCCGCGCAGATCCGGGACGACGATGTCGGCGCCGTGCAGCGGCGTCGGACCGGTGATGACGGCCGCCTGCTCCAGCTCGCGACGCGGCACGCGACGGGGACCGGCCTGCAACCCGTGCGGGTGCACGACGATGTCCGCGCCCATCTTGACGAGCGCATCGGTGAAGCCCATGCGGTTCTCGTAGACGGTCTCGTGCACGACGGAGCGACCGTGCGCCTGCGTCAGAGCCACGACGAGCGGCTGCTGCCAGTCGGTCATGAACCCGGGGTGCACGTCGGTCTCGACGACCACGGGCTGGATGTCGCCGTCGCGACGGAAGAGGATGCCGTCCTCCTTGACGTCGAACCAGCCGCCCGCCTTGCGGAAGACGTTGAGGAAGGTGAGCATCTCCTGCTGCTTCGCTCCGCCGACGAAGATCTCCCCGTCGGTCGCGAGCGCAGCGGACGCCCAGGATGCTGCCTCGTTGCGGTCGAAGATCGACCGGTGGTCGTAGCCGCGCAGCTTCTCGACGCCCTCGATGACGATGACCCGGTTGGGCTCGTAGGAGATGATCGCGCCCATCTTCTGCAGGACGGCGATCAGGTCCATGATCTCGGGCTCGATCGCCGCGTTGCGGAGCTCGGTCGTTCCCTCGGCACGGACCGCGGTCAGAAGCACCTGCTCGGTGGCGCCGACGCTCGGGTACGGGAGGTGGATGTTCGCCCCGTGGAGTCGTCCGTGCGGCGTGGAGAGGCGGATGCCGCTCGGCAGCTTCTCGACGACGGCGCCGAACTTGCGCAGCGCGTCCAGGTGGAAGTCGATGGGGCGGTCGCCGATGCGGCATCCGCCGAGGTCGGGGATGAACGCCTGTCCGAGACGGTGGAGCAGGGGGCCGCAGAACAGGATCGGGATCCTCGAGGCGCCGGCGTGGGCGTCGATCTCCTCGAAGTGCGCGGATTCCACATCGCTCGGGTCGAACACCAGCGCGCCGGGCTCGTCGCCGTCGGACACGCGCACACCGTGCACCTCGAGCAGCGAGCGGACGACGGCCACGTCGCTGATCGCCGGAACGTCGCGCAGCACGCTGACGGTCTCGCCGAGCAGCGAGGCCACCATCGCCTTCGTCGCGAGGTTCTTCGCGCCCTTGACGTCGACACGGCCGCGAAGCGGACGACCCCCTCGAATCGCGAGGACGTCTCCGGTGAGAGCGGGGACTCCGTCCGGGAGAGCGTCGCGCACAGGTGTCGTCATTCGGAGCCTCACTTCATTCCACGGATTTCGGGGGCGGGTTGCCCCTGGCTCCCCCGCCCCCACCGTCTCACTGCACGGGGAGGGTTCGGGGCCGCCACGACTCGCGACGGGCCTCGAACTGCGCGATCTTGTCTTCGTTGCGCAGCGTGAGCCCGATGTCATCGAGCCCTTCAAGGAGCCGCCATCTAGTGTAATCGTCGATCCCGATGTCGGCCTGGACGTCGCCGATCGAGGCCGTGCGCGCCTCGAGATCGACGGTGATCTGCACCCCCGGATCCCGGTCGATCTCGGCCCAGATCCGCTCGAGATCGTCTTCGGAGATCGTGGCGGCGAGGAGTCCCTGCTTGCCGGAGTTCCCGCGGAAGATGTCAGCGAAACGCGGGCTGAGCACGACTTTGAAGCCGAAGTCGCGCAGCGCCCAGACGGCGTGCTCGCGGCTGGAACCCGTGCCGAAATCGGAGCCGGCGACGAGCACCGAGGCGCCCTGGAACGGTGCCTGGTTCAGGACGAACTCGGGGTCCTGTCGCCAGGCGTGGAAGAGGGCGTCCTCGAAACCCGTCTTTGTGACGCGCTTGAGGAAGACGGCGGGGATGATCTGATCGGTGTCGACGTTCGAGCGCTTCAGCGGCGCGGCGATCCCGGTGTGGGTGATGAACTTCTCCATGATCAGGCCTCTTCTCCGACGGTCACGAGCAGATCTGCGGGGCTGGACAGCGTGCCGCGGATCGCGGTCGCGGCCGCGACCAGGGGCGACACCAGGTGCGTGCGTCCGCCCTTGCCCTGACGGCCCTCGAAGTTGCGGTTGGAGGTCGACGCGCAGCGCTCCCCTGGCGCGAGCTGATCGGGATTCATCCCGAGGCACATCGAGCAGCCGGCGAACCGCCATTCCGCTCCGAAGTCCGTGATGATCTTGTCGAGGCCCTCCGCCTCGGCCTCGATCCGCACCCGGGCGGAACCGGGAACGACCATGACCCGCACGCCGTCGGCCTTCTTCTTGCCCTCGATGATCGACGCGAAGGCGCGCAGGTCCTCGATGCGGCTGTTGGTGCAGGAGCCCATGAACACCGCGTCGACCGGAACCTCCTTGAGCGGCGTCCCCGGTGTGAGGTCCATGTACTCGAGCGCGCGTTCTGCGGCCGCCCGCTCGTTCGGGTCGGCGATCTCGGCCGGGTTCGGCACGGATGCCGAGAGCGAGCTGCCCTGGCCGGGGTTCGTGCCCCACGTGACGAAGGGCTCGAGCTCATCGGCGTCGATGAAGACCTCGGCGTCGAACGCCGCGCCCTCGTCGGTCGGGAGCGTGCGCCAGTAGGCGACGGCATCGTCCCAGTCCTGCCCCTTGGGGGCGTGCTGACGCCCTTCCAGGTAGGCGAAGGTCGTCTCGTCGGGGGCGACCATGCCGGCGCGGGCTCCGGCTTCGATCGACATGTTGCAGATCGTCATCCGGCCCTCCATGGAGAGCGCACGGATCGCACTGCCGCGGAACTCCAGGACGTAGCCCTGTCCCCCGCCGGTGCCGATCTTCGCGATGACGGCCAGGATGATGTCCTTCGCGGTCACGCCTGGACGGAGCTCGCCGTCGACCGTGATCGCCATGGTCTTGAACGGCTTCAGCGGCAGCGTCTGCGTCGCCATCACGTGCTCGACCTCGCTGGTGCCGATGCCGAACGCCATGGCGCCGAACGCGCCGTGCGTCGACGTGTGCGAGTCGCCGCAGACGACCGTGATCCCCGGCATCGTCAGGCCGAGCTGCGGTCCGACGACATGCACGATGCCCTGCTCGGCATCGCCGAGCGAGTGCAGACGGACCCCGAACTCGGCGGCGTTGCGCCGGAGGGTCTCGATCTGCGTGCGGCTGGTCAGATCGGCGATGGGCTTGTCGATCTCCCACGTCGGGGTGTTGTGGTCCTCGGTGGCGATCGTGAGGTCGAGCCGGCGCAGCGGGCGTCCTTCACTGCGCAGGCCGTCGAAGGCCTGGGGGCTGGTGACCTCGTGCACGAGGTGCAGGTCGATGTAGATGAGGTCGGGTTCGCCGTTCTCGCCCTTGACGACGAGGTGGTCGTCCCAGACCTTCTCGGCGAGGGTTCGGGGACGTGCGGAATCGGCTGCAGATGCGGGGCTGTTCATGGCTTTTCTCCTGAAGCTGGCGGTCCGGCCCACGATGGACTCCGCGACGAGGAGGGGCTCAGAACGAGGTCTCGTCGCGGCCGCTAAGAAGAAGGAGCACGGTCCGCATGACGTCAGATTACCACCGCTCGGGCGCGCTCCGATCCGCCGTGACACTGTAGTTCCTCACCCGTGAGACCGAGAGGCATCGCATGACCGAAGAGACCGCCCGCTTCGCCACCCGCGCAGTGCACGCGGCGAGGAGTCGCGAGACGGCGGCCCCGCGCGCCACTCCGATCTATCTCACCGCGGGGTTCGAGTTCGACGACTTCGACCACGCGGCCGACCACTTCGGCACCGGCACCGGCTTCGGCTACACCCGCACCGGGAACCCCACGGTGCGCGCCGCGGAGCGTCAACTGGCCGCTCTCGAGTCCGGTGCGGACGCGGTTCTCGTCGCCAGCGGCCAGGCCGCAGTCGTCACCGCCTTGCTCACCGTCGCCGGCGCGGGGGACCACATCGTCACGTCGACGCACATCTACGAGGGAACGCGCGGTCTCCTCCTCGACAACCTCGCCCGGCTCGGCATCGAGACGACGTTCATCGACGACATCCAGGATCCGCAGGCGTGGCGCGCGGCGATCCGGCCCAATACCCGCGCGCTGTTCGCCGAATCGCTCGCGAACGCCCGCAACGACGTGCTCGACATCGCCGCCATCAGCGCCGTCGCCGACGAGGCGGCGATCCCGCTCATCGTCGATAACACGCTGGCGACGCCGTTCCTGCTGCGCCCCATCGAGCACGGCGCCGCGATCGTCGTGCACTCCGCGTCGAAGTTCCTCGCCGGGCACGGCTCGGTCCTCGGCGGCGTGATCATCGACGACGGCCGGTTCGATCCCGAGAAGGCGGGCCACAACGCCCCGCACCTCGTCCTCCCCGGCCGCGGCGGACTGCCGAGTGTCGCCGCCCGACACGGAGGCCGCGCCCGGATCGCCTACGCGCGCGAATCGGTCGCGCCGCGGTTCGGCGCATCCCCCTCTCCCCTCAACGCGTTCCTCATCGGGCAAGGTGCCGAGACCCTCGGGCTGCGCGTCGAGCGCCAGTCCCGCAACGCCCTCGAAGTCGCGCAGTGGCTGCAGGCGCAGGACGCGGTCGAGAGCGTCGACTACGTCGGACTGCCCTCCCACCCCGACCACGCGACAGCGCTGCGCTACCTCGAGGGCGGCTTCGGCTCGATCTTCACCTTCACGCTGCGTGGCGGACTCGATGCCGCCCGTCAGTTCGTCGAGCAGGTGCAGGTGTTCACGCACATGACCCACATCGGCGACGTGCGGTCCCTGGTCCTGCATCCCGGCACCACCAGTCACGCGCAGCGCTCGGAACAGGAACGCGAACTCCTCGGCGTACGTCCCGGCACGCTGCGCCTGTCCATCGGGATCGAAGACATCGAAGACCTCATCTCCGACCTGGCCCGGGTGCTCGACGCCGCCAGGGAGGCCGTGGCATGACACGCCCACAGCACTTCGGCTGGTTCCTCGCCCGCGGATTCGGACCGCAGGGATGGGGCTACCCCGCGCTCGACTGGGACTACGACTGGACCAGGCCGGAGATCTATCAGGAGGCGGCGCGCACTCTCGAGCAGGCGGGCTTCGATCTCGTCATCATCGAGGATGCGCCGTCGATGGGTTCTCCGGAGACGCTCGACATCCGCGTACGCCACGCCTTCGGCGGTCCGAAGCACGACCCGCTGCTCCTCGCGCCCTACCTCTTCCAGGCGACGACGCACCTCGGCGTCGTGCCGACGGTGAATCCCGCCGCTTCACTCCCCTACACCTCGGCGCGGCAGTTCGCGACGCTGCAGCACCTCAGCGCGAACCGCCTCGGGCTGAACGTCGTCACCGACACGGGGAGCGCACGGCACTTCTCCGATGCGGCCCAGCTCGGGCACGACGAGGCCTACGACCGCGCCGAGGAGTGGCTCGACGGGATCCGCGCGCTGTGGCGGAGCTGGGACGAGGGCGCGCTGGTCCGGGATCGCGCCACCGACGTGTACGCGGACGGCTCGAAGATGCGTCGCGTGCAGCATCGCGGCACGCACTTCTCCTTCGACGGCCCCCTCAACGCCCTGCCCTTCAGCGAAGGCGAGCCGGCGATCATCTCCCCGGGCGGTTCGGGACGCGGGCTCGGGTTCGCCGGGGCGAACTCCGACGTGCAGCTCGCACTCGCCCCGCTCCACGAGGCGTCCGTCCGTGCCTACCGCACGAAGATCCACGATGCCGCCGTCGCCGCGGGGCGACGACCGGACGACATCAAGATCCTGTTCGCGATCCAGCCGGTTATCACGTCATCCGCTGAAGAGGCGGATCGGATCGTCGCGGCATCCGCTCACCCCGATGAGGCCGCACTGATCCAGATCGCGCGCAAGCAGTCCAGCGACCTGGAGACCGACCTCACCTCGCTCGATCTCGACAAGCCCCTCGACCTCTCGATCTTCGGGGCACATGTCTCCCGCGGGAGCATCCAGCGGCTCGTCGGCGTTCGCGGCGAGGACGCGCCGCTGCGCGCGCACCTCACGGCCCTCGTGCGCGCCGGACGGTTCTCCGACCGCACCGGCTTCGTCGGGACCGCCGAGGAATTCGCCGACGTGATCGAAGAGCTCGGCGAGTGGGGCAACGACGGCGTGCTCCTCTGGGGCGACTTCCACCCCGTCAGCCTGCACCGCACCCTCGATGAGCTCGTGCCGGTGCTCCGCCGGCGCGGCATCCTTCGTCGCGAGTACGCGGACGGCGGGTTGCAGGCGAATCTTCAGGCGTTCTGACCGGGTCGTACGACCGAAGGGCTACCAGCCCTGGGAGCCCGGAATGCCCTTGAACGGGCCGACGACCGACGACGTGACCCAGCCGCCGTAGAAACCGCCCGGCTGCGGCACGACGATCTCGCCGCCGACGGTGCACTCGTCCATCGGGCCCGCGTACACGGCGACCCGATCGATCAGCGCCTCGAACCCCGGAGACGGGTGAGGGTAGGTCCACGCCGCACCCTCGGTCACGATTCCGCCGCCCCGCACGTCGAAGTAGCGCGCAGCGCCCTTGAACTCGCAGAACGAGGCACCCGGGGCCTCGGCCAGCGCTCCGGGAACGAAGTCGGCCATCGGGAGGTAGTAGACCGGAGGATGGCTCGTCTCCAGCACCCGCAGCGCGTCGCGGGTGTCGGCGATCAGCTCGCCGCCGAGGCGGATGGTGACGCGCTCGGCGACCTGCTCGACGCGTGGCGGTCGCGGATAGTCCCACACGGACTCCTGACCGGGGCGGGGAACGACGGGGCGGGGGCGCTGCATCTGTTCACTGTACGTCCCCCGGTGTTGACTGGTGTCATGACCGCGATAGCGATGTTCCCGCTCGGCTCGGTGCTCTTCCCGTACACCCCGCTGCCGCTGCGCGTTTTCGAACCGCGCTACCTCACGATGATCGGGCAGCTCCTGGACGAGGAGGACCCGCAGTTCGGTGTCGTGCTCATCGAGCGCGGCCGTGAGGTCGGCGGCGGCGACCGGCGCAGCGGAATCGGTGCGATGGCCCGGCTGGTGAGCGTCACGGCCGGCGCCGACGTGCTGCAGATCGTGGCGGTCGGCACCGATCGCTTCACGATCGACCAGTGGCAGGATGACGCGCCCTACCCTCGCGCCGAGGTGACGCCGCTCCCCGGGCTCGCTTGGAACGATGCACTCACTCCGCTGCGGACCGAAGCCGAGGCGATCGTCCGGCGCACGCTCGCCCGCGCACCGGAGACCCGGTGGGACGCCGACACCGAGCTCTCCGACGATCCGCTCGCCGCTGTCTGGCAGCTCGCGGCGATCGCGCCGCTCGGCGAGTACGACAGATACACGCTCCTGCAGTCGACGACGGCCGGGGCGCTGCTCCGTCAGGTCATCGACCTCACGCTGGAGGCAGAGCTGCTGTGGTGACCTGCGAGAGCCGACGTTCGCGCATCGCGAGGAACAACGGGAAGGTGAAGGCCAACGCCGTCACCCCCGCCAGCACGACGTAGAGCCAGCCGAACCTCATTCCGAGCCGTCTGGCCTCCACGACGATGAACACACAGCCCGCGATCGCCACGACGAGCAGATCGACCGAGATCGACGACACCGCAGGACCGCTATTCAGCAGGTCGCCGATGAAGTCCACCGCCTGCGTGATCGCCATGAGGTTGAACGCCCACGTCCCGATGAGGCCTGCCACCGCGAGTACGAGGAAGACGACGGCCAAGGGCGTCCAGTGACGAGTCATGCCGCCATGATCTCACTCGACGGTCGGTGCGACCTTCGCCGCGCGCTTCTCCCGGGAGGAGGCGATCAGGCTGGCGATCGTGGCGACGGTCATCGACACGAGGATGACGCCCAGCGACACCATGTTGTCGATGTCGGGCACCCACTCGACGTGCTGGCCCCCGTTGATGAACGGCAGCTCGTTCTCGTGCAGCGCGTGCAGGATGAGCTTGATGCCGATGAAGCCCAGGATCACCGCGATGCCGTAGTGCAGGTAGCGCAGACGGTCGAGGAGGTCGCCGAGCAGGAAGTACAGCTGACGCAGACCCATCAGGGCGAAGATGTTGGCCGCGAAGACGAGGAAGCCGTTGGTGGTGATCTCGAAGATCGCGGGGATCGAGTCGATCGCGAAGATGAGGTCGGTCACACCGATCGTGATGAACACGATCACCATGGGCGTGAACATGCGCTTGCCGTCGACCGTGGTGCGGAGCTTCGACCCGTCGTACTCCTCGCTGATGTCGATGCGTCGGCGGAGCAGGCGCACGATGAAGTTCTCGCGCTTGACCTCGTCGTCGTGGTCTCCTTCCGGCATCGCCTGCTTGATCGCGGTGTAGATGAGGAAGGCGCCGAAGATGTAGAAGATCGGCGAGAAGTGCTCGATGATCGTGACGCCGACGAGGATGAACGCGCCGCGCAAGACGAGCGCGATGATGATGCCGACCATCAGAACCTGCTGCTGCAGCCGCCGCGGCACTGCGAACTGCGCCATGATCAGCACGAACACGAAGAGGTTGTCGATCGAGAGGCTGTACTCGAGCGCCCAGCCGGTGATGAAGTCGCCCGCGTTCTGCCATCCCCCGACGTTGCCGAGGAGCACGGCGAACAGCAGCGCGAGGGCGACGTAGAACACGACCCAGAGGGTGGATTCCTTCGTCGACGGGATGTGCGGGCGCAAGCGGATGAGCAGGAGGTCGCCGATCAGGATGATCGTGAGGACCACCATCGACGTGATCTCGAACCAGAGCGGGATTACCAAGGGCGCACGGCACCTTTCGGAAGGGTCGGAAGAAGCCGAAAGTCTCTCCCCCGCACTATGACGTGCGTCGCGCGCCCGGAGCAGCGATGACGGTGCTCGTGATGACGTTACGCGCGGATCCGGGATACTCCCTCTCGCGGGAGCAATGCTACCGGAGCGGCGGCGCCGTGGAGCACGACATTGCAGCCGATCTGAGACGATGGGGCATCCGTCGACACTTTCCCCTTGAGAGACACCGAACGGAAACAGGATGCCCGTGCAGACGAGTGATCAGAAGTGGGCCGCACAGGCCGCGGCAGGCGACGAGAGCGCCTTCCGTGAGCTGTACCGAGCCCACGTACGGCCGGTCTACTGGATCGCCAACGGCATCCTCGCGTCGTCCGCCGACGCCGAGGATGTGACACAGGAGACGTTCGTGGTCGCGTGGCGCAAGCTGCCAGGCCTCGAGCTCCAGGGCGAGTCGATCCTGCCTTGGCTGGCGACGATCTGCCGCTTCCAGGCCGCGAACCGGCTGCGTCAGCGGCGCAGGGACCAGGCGCATACGGCCGCGGCCCTCGACGACGACCTACCGGACACCGTGAGCGTCGAGGAGCGGGTCATCACCGCGGATCTCGCCGCGCGGATCGCTGCGGAGGTCGGCACGCTGAGCGAACTCGATCGCGAGATCTTCCGCCTGTGCGCCGCCGAGGGATACGCCTATCAGGCTGCCGCCGAGGAGCTCGGCGTGAGCCACGCCGTCGTCCGGAACCGTCTCTCCCGAGTGCGCACCCAGTTGCGCGGCGCCGTGAAGGAAGCGAGAGACGCATGAACGATCAGAACACCCGTGGAGAGCTTCCCGAGCTGTCCGACGAGACCATCGCGCGGATCGAGGACTCGGTCTTCTCCGCGATCGCGGAGGAGCGCTCGCCCGTGCGAGCCTCCGCCGTCCGTGCCCGCACGCGACGCCGACGCTGGCTGACCGGCGCGGGAGTCGCCGCCGCCTTCGTCGTCGGCGTGCTCGTTACTCCTCCGATCCTCGGCGCGACCGGGGGCGGAACATCGATGTCGACCGCGGACGGCGCGGGTGGGACGGTCGCCGAGTCCGACGCGGCATCGCCGGAGCGGCTGGGCGAGGTCGCCCCCGGCGTGGTCGACGGCGGCACCGACACCTCCGGCCTGGCCGCTTCGGATGTGGCGGACGCGGACCGGGAGATCATCGCCACCGCCCATGCCACCGTGCAGGTGAAGGACATCGCGGATGCCGCGGCCGACATCACCGCCCTGGCCGAGGAGCGCGGCGGGTACGTCGAGAGCACAGAGGTCGGCAAGGCGGTCGCGAACGACGGCACGACGGAACCTGCTCCTGCCGACTCCGGATACGGCTGGATCAGCATCCGCGTACCGTCGGCGGACCTGTCCGAAGTGATCGCCGCACTCGACGAGTCCGGCGAGGTGCTCTCGTCGTCGATCTCGAAGCAGGACGTCACCTCGGTCGCGATCGATCTGCGGGCCCGCGTCGACGCGACGAAGGCGTCCGTGACGCGTCTGACCGAGCTGATGGCCCAGTCGGGCAGCGTGTCGGAGCTCATCGAGGCGGAGGTCGCGCTGACGGACCGTCAGGCGCAGCTCGAGTCGTACGAGCAGCAGCTCGCGTCGATCGAGGATCAGGTGGCGATGTCGACGCTCCAGGTCGAGCTGACGCGCACGGCGGCGCCGACCACGGCCGATCCCGCCGGCTTCGGCGATGGACTGCTGGCGGGATGGAACGGCCTCGTCGTGTCGCTCAACGCCCTGGTGGTCGCCGTCGGCTTCATCCTGCCGTGGATCGCGATCGTCGGAGTCGTCGTGCTGATCGTGTGGCTGATCCGTCGGACGCGGCGCACGCGTCGCGCCGCGGCTGCGACCGCGAAGGTCGCGGGGCCGGACGCCGACTGATCTCGACCGAGAGCCGCTCCCGTCCCTGGTCGGGAGCGGCTCTTTCGCTGATTTTCCGGGGTATACAAGAAGCCTTGTGGGAATTCCGGAACGGTCGTAGCGTTCCTCGCATGGAAGACATCTCCGTGGTCACCGCCGTGCATCATCCGCTCCGCCGGCGCATCTACGACTACCTGCTGCTGTACGGCACGTCGCAGGTCACGGCACTCTCCCGAGCTCTCGACAGCCAGGTGGGCAGCATCAGCCACCATCTGCGGATGCTGGAGCGCGCGGGTGTCGTGGAGCGCGCAGCCGACCCGACAGGCGACAAACGCACCAGCTGGTGGACGGCCACCCGACGCGGTCTCACGTGGTCGGCCGATGACTACGCCGACTCTCCGGCCGATGCGCTCCTGGCTCGAGAGGCCCAGCGCCAGGGCATCCGCCTGCAGTTCGAGCGTCTGCAGCGCTGGCACCGCCGCCGCAACGACCCGGCCTACGCCCGCTACGACGGGTACAGCACCGACTCCAGCGCATGGGCCACGCCCGAGGAGCTGCAGGACCTCTCGACACGCCTCCTGCGCACGATGCGCGAGTGGGAGAGCGCGATCGACCTCGACGACGGGCAGGAGCGCACGCCCGTGTTCATCTTCTCCCACGCGTTTCCGACGGAGCCCTGATGAGCGCGGTCGTCGAACCCGTGCAGCTGATCGCCCCGCCGCCGTTCCGTCGCGATCGCCGCGTCCACGCCTGGATCGTCGTGAAGGCGCTGTCCGACGCGGGCGACGCCCTGTGGACGATCGCTCTGGCCTGGACCGCGGTCCAGATCGCCACCCCGGCGGTCGCCGGACTGATCGTCGCCGCCGGCACGGTGCCGCGCGCGGCGGTGCTGCTGTTCGGCGGCGTCATCGCGGATCGCGCGGACGCCCGCAGAGTGATGCTGCTGTTCAACACGATCCGCGTCGGAGTCCTCGTCGCGGTGGCGCTGTGGGTCCTGGCGACCCCGCCGTCGGCGGCGGTGATGCTGGCCGCCGCGATCGCGTTCGGCGTGTGCGACGCGTTCTACGAGCCGTCCGCGGGAACCATCGCTCGGCAGCTCATCCGCCCCTCCGATCTCCCGGCGTACGGCGCCGCCTCGCAGACCGCGTCGCGTCTGGGCACCATGGGCGGTGCGGCGATCGGAGGCGTGATCGTCGCCCATGCCGGACTCGCCGGCAGCGCCTCGGCGAACGCCCTCACCTTCACGCTCGTCGTGGCCTTCATCGCGATCTGGCTGCGTCCGCGGTTCCTGCTCCCCCGCGCCGAGAAGCAGAGCGCGCTCCGCGGGATCGCGAGCGGTTTCCGTCATCTCGGCGCCCACCCCACGACTCGCACGCTGGTCCTCGCGCTCTCCGGGCTCAACCTCGCCGTCGGACCGGCGGTGGGCATCGGACTCGCGCTGCGCGCGAACGATCAGGGCTGGGGCGCACCCGCCGTCGGCCTCTTCGAAGCGCTCCTCGGCCTGGGTGCCGCGATCGGCGCCGTCTCCGTCGCGAAGTGGCGACCGCGACGCGAGGCCATCGCCGGCTTCTGGGCTCTCATCGTGCAGGGTGCCAGCATCGTCGCCCTCGGCTTCGGGCCGGTCTGGACCGTGGCCGCATCGGCGTTCGTGGTCGGGATCACGGCCGGATACGCCTCGGTGCTGCTGAGCGCGACCTTCTCGGCGACCGTCGACACGGCGTACCTCGGACGCATGGGCTCGATCACGCGACTGGGCGACGACTGCCTGATGCCGGTCGCGATGGCCGGATTCGGTGCTCTCGCCTCGGCGACGTCGATCTGGCTGCCCTTCGTGCTGTTCGGTACCGCGATGATGATCCTGATGATCGTGCCGCTCCGCACCGGCCTGTTCCGCGAGATGTCGCTGAGGACAGCGGAGTAGGAGCTCTCCACCGATCGGCTCGTCCTGGCGGAGCGGCGCCTCCGCCGACGCTAGAGTCATCGCCATGAGCAGCGCCGCCATCGATACGACGCCCCGCACCGCACCGGCGGGCCGCGACCTCACACTCGACCTCGCCCGGGTCGTCTGCGTGCTGCTCGTGGTGTTCGTGCACATCCTCTTCACCGGGGTCGGTCGCAACCCCGACGGATCTCTGCTGATCGAGAAGACCGTGGAGGCGCAGTCGTGGTTCACGGCCGCGTCGTGGATCGCGAACATCATGCCGCTGTTCTTCGTCGTCGGAGGCTACGCGGCGAGAGCCGGATGGCGATCGGCCCTCGCCCGCGGCGACACGGCCGACACCTTCGTGCGCGTGCGGCTGGCCCGTCTGGCACGCCCGGCGCTCCCCCTCCTCCTGTTCCTGACGATCGCTCTCGGTGCGACGCGTATGCTCGGGGTCGACCGGGCTCTCGTCGACACGGTCGCGATCGGCGTGGGCTCTCCGCTCTGGTTCCTCGCGGCGTACATGATCGCCCAGGCGTTCGCGCCGTGGATGATGCGGCTGCACGAGCGTCACGGCGCGTGGGTGCTGCTGGTGCTCTTCGCGGCTGCCCTCGCCGTCGACGCCCTGCGATTCCTCTTCTTCGGAGGGGTCCTCGGAATAGAGCCGGTGCGCCAGGGCGGCGGCTACGGTCTCGGGCAGGAGCTCTTCGGCATCCCGAACATTGTGTTCGTCTGGCTGTTCGCGCAGCAGGTCGGCTTCTTCCTCTACGACGGATGGTTCGCGCGGAGGTCCTGGTGGCAGCTGGTGCTCCTCATGGCGGGCGGCTACGCGCTCCTCGGCGGCCTCGTGTCGCTCGGCGGGTACACGCAGAGCATGCTCGGCAACCAGTGGCCGCCGACGGCGACGATGGCCGTGCTCGCGGTCATCCAGGCCGCCGCTCTCACGCTCCTGCATGTGCCTCTGACCGCGCTGATGCGGACTCGCGCGGCGCAGGGGGTGGTGTTCCTGATCGGCTCCCGGCTCATGACGATCTACCTGTGGCATCTGCCCGTGATCATGGTGCTCATCGGCATCGAGCTCCTGCTGCCCGTTCCGCTCCCCGCGCCGGGGAGCCCGGTGTGGTGGTGGACGCGGCCGGTCTTCCTCGTGGTGGTGCTCGCCGTCGTCTGGCTGCTCTCGCTGTGGCTGATCCGCTTCGAGAAGGCGCCGGCTCCCGGCATCCCCCGCGTTCCGTCACGGGCGGCCACCGTGGGCGCGGTATCGCTCTTCGTGGTTCCCGTCATCGCGATCACGGCATACGGTCTCGACTTCCCGCTCGCCGCAGCGGCGGTCGTCAGCGCAGCCGCGGCGCTGTGGCTGACGAGGAGCACGCGCGGCTGAATCGCGGCCGGGAACGAAGAAAGCCCCCGGTGAACCGGGGGCTTTCTCGTGTCGTGTGACCCCAGCGGGATTCGAACCCGCGTTACCGCCGTGAGAGGGCAGCGTACTAGGCCGCTATACGATGGGGCCGTCTGGCGGGGCGTTTCCGTCCCGCGACAACCGTTCAAGTATGCCATGCAGATTCTTCCTCCGCAAAATCGGCCCCGCCGTGACGGACGCTCGGGCGTGGCGCGCGAAGAATGCGTTTGCCGCCGGGCCTCGGAAGGAGTTGACTCGTCTCATGCGCGTCACGAAGTTCGAACATGCCACTCTCCGCATCGACCAGAGCGATGAGACGCTCCTGATCGACCCTGGTTCCTTCACCGCTCCCCTGAACGACCTCGGGAAGCTCGTCGGCGTGGTGATCACGCACGAGCATCCTGACCACTGGACCTCGGATCACCTCGATCGCATCCTCCGCGACGCGCCGGGAACGCCGATCTACGCACCGTCGGGAGTGGCGAACGCCGCCGAGGGATACGAGATCACCGTCGTCGCCCCGGGAGACACGATCGAGGTCGGTGGATTCCGCCTGCAGTTCTTCGGCGGCACGCACGAGGTCATCCACTCGTCCCTGCCGACCGTCGAGAACGTCGGGGTCCTCGTGAACGACGAGCTCTACTACCCGGGCGATTCCTACGCCGTTCCCGAAGGCATCGAGGTCGACACTCTCGCGGCGCCGCTCGGCGCTCCGTGGCTCAAGATCGGCGAGGCCATGGACTACGTGCTCGCGGTGAAGCCGCGCCGCGCCTTCGGCACCCACGACATGACTCTCTCGGTCATCGGCAGGAACATGCACCGTCAGCGCCTGCAGTGGGCGACCGAGCAAGGCGGCGGCGAGTTCTTCGCGCTCGAGCCCGGCGAGTCCCTCGACCTCTGACGTGCCCGACTCTCCCGCCGCGGAGCGGACCCTCGATGAGTCCGGCGTTCGCGCATTGGTGCGTGCCGTCGCGCCGGAGTGGGCGGATCTCCCTCTGACCCGTGTCGCAGAAGGGTGGGACAACGTCACCTGGCGTCTCGGCGACGACGTCGCGGTCCGCGTGCCGCGCCGGGCGCTCGCGGTCCCGCTGATCGAGCACGAACAGCATGCGCTGCCCCTGCTCTCGCCGGCGCTGAGCGCAGTCGGTGTGCGCACCCCCGTGCCGCTCGTCGCCGGAGCACCCACCGCGGAGTTCCCCTGGTCGTGGTCGCTCGTTCCGTGGCTGCCGGGACGCCAGGCGCTCGGACTCCCGAGGGGGGACAACACCGCGTGGGCCGTGGACCTCGCCGCGGCGCTCCGCTCCCTCCATGTTCCGGCTCCGCACGATGCCCCGCACAATCCGATGCGCGGCGTACCGCTTTCTCACCGCGACGACAGCGTGCGCTCGCGGCTCGCCGATCTGCCCTCCTCGCTCGCCGGCCCCCTGGAGCGGATCTGGCGGAGCGGGCTCGCGGCGGCACCGGCGACGGAGTCCGTCTGGCTGCACGGCGACCTGCATCCGGGAAACATCCTCGTCGACGGCGGCCGACTCTCCGCCCTCATCGACTTCGGTGACGTCACCGCGGGCGACCCCGCATACGATCTGGCCGCAGGGTGGCTGGCGTTCGACACCGACGGACGGCGGCGATTCCGCCGCGCAGCAGGTGACCGCTACGACGAGCAGACCTGGGTTCGCGCCCGCGCGTGGGCCGCAGCCCTCGCCGTCATCCTCGCGCATGCGAGCGACGACCGCGACGACCTCCGCGCCCTCGGATTCGAGACTGCGGAGGAGCTGATCAGGGGCGAGTGATCGCGCGCACCCGGAGCGACCGCTCCAGGTGGTCGCGCTGCTCGATCACGAGCCGACGCAGGGCGGCCGGAGCCTCCGTGTTCTCCGCGAGCCAGGAGTCCACCAGGTCGAGGGAGTCGCTCGAAGGGAAGAGACCGAGCACGAGGCGCTTCGCCAACTCGATGCTGCGCGTGCTCCAGACGTCGCCGATCCGCGTGAAGTACTCCGCATCGAACTCCGCGATGAGATCACGGCGCCCACCGGCACGGAACCCCGCGATCTCGGCATCCAGGTGATCGTTGCTCAGCGACGTATCGCTCCATGCGTTCTCCCACGCTGCACGGCGCACGGCGGCGTCCGGTCTCGATGCGAGTGCTCGACGGGCTGCCGTGCGGCCCGAACCCGTGTCGTCGCGGGTCTGCTCGGCCGCGACGTCGTCCGCGCCCGCGCGACCCGTCGTGACGAGTGCGGTGAGGAGCTGCCAGCGCAGATCCGGATCGACGACGAGCCCGTCCGGAACCTGCCCGTCGAGCATCGCCCGCACGTCGGCGTGGCGCACGTCGTCATAGGCGGATGCCGTGGCGAAGGCCCGCGCCCAGGACAGCTGCGCATCGCTCCCCGCGTCCGCCTCCTGCAGCGCACGCCATGCGGACTCGATCCACTGCCGCTGCTCTTCGGCGCTCCGTGCATCGTCGACGAAGTGGCGCAGCGTGTACGCCACGTTGAGAAGGACGCCGGAGAGCAGCCCGATGTTCGCCTCTCCGGGCGCATGCGCGCGGACGATCGCGACGTAGCGCACCGCATCGAGCTCGCCGTCACGGGTGGCGTTCCAGAGCGCCGACCAGACGACCGCTCGTGCCAGGGGGTCCTCGATCGCCGAGAGCGAGTCCTCGACGGTCGCGAGAGACCGCCCGTCGAGACGTGTCTTCGCGTAGGTGAGGTCGTCGTCGTTGACGATGACGAGATCGGCGTCCGCGAGTTCGACCTCCGTCCGCTCGTCTGCGATGTCCAGCTCGACCTGCTCCCGCAGCACGACGCGGCCGTCGACGCGGTCGTAGAGACCGATGCGCAGCCGGTGGGGACGAGGCTCGGTCTGGATCAGCGTGCGCCTGCCCTCGGCATCCGTCTCCAGCCAGAGCGCCGAGACGCCGGAGGTCTGCAGCCAGGCACGCGACCAGTCGCTCATGTCGCGGCCGGAGACGGCGCTCAACTGCACGAGGAAGTCGTCCAGCGTCGTGTTGCCGAACGCGTTCGCGGCGAAGTACCGCCGCGCGCCCTCGAAGAACGCGTCGTCGCCGACGAAGGCGACGAGCTGCTTGAGCACCGCCGCGCCCTTGGCGTAGGTGATGCCGTCGAAGTTCAGCTTCGCGGCCTCGAGGTCGGTGATGTCGGCGACGATCGGATGCGTGGTCGGCAGCTGGTCCTGCTGATAGGCCCACGCCTTGCGCTTGGCGGCGAAGGTGACCCACGCGTCGTGGAACCTCGTGGCCACGGCGGAGGCGTGCGCGCCCATGTAATCGGCGAAGGACTCCTTGAGCCAGAGGTCGTCCCACCACTTCATCGTGACGAGGTCGCCGAACCACATGTGCGCCATCTCGTGCAGGATCGTGTTCGCCCGGCCCGCGCGCTGCGCGTCGGTCGCCGCACCACGCGAGATGTAGCTCTCCGTGAACGTCACAAGACCGGGGTTCTCCATCGCGCCGAGGTTGTACTCCGGGACGAAGATCTGGTCGTATTTGCCCCATGGGTACGGGTAGGCGAAGGCGTCGGTGAAGAAGTCCAGGCCCTGACGCGTGACCTCGAGGATCTCGTCGGACTCGAGGTGCTCCGCGAGCGAGCGGCGCACGAAGACGCCGAGCGGGATGTGCTGCTCACCGCGCTCCCATGCGCCGTCGACCCGCGCATAGGGACCGGCCGCGACGGCCGTGATGTAGCTCGAGATCGGCAGCGTCGGTGCGAACTCGACGCGCTGGATGCCGAGCCCTCGATCCGTGCGCGCCGGGGACTGATTCGAGAGGATCTCCCAGCCGGAGGGCGCGTCCACGACGAAGGTGTACGCCGCCTTCATGTCGGGCTGCTCGAAGCAGGCCATCACGCGCCGCGAGTCGGCCGGCTCATACTGCGTGTAGAGGTAGGTCGCGTCGTCCACGGGATCATGGAAGCGATGCAGTCCCTCACCCGACCGGCTGTACGCACCCACCGCCTCGACGCGCACCACGTTCGACGGGGCCAGACCGGTCAGCACGATCCGTGATCCGTCGAAGTCGACGGCACGATCCTCGCCGTTCACGACGACGCGGCGCACCTCCTCGCCGATGAAGTCGAGCCATGTCGACTCCGCCGTCGCGTCGAACTCGAGGCTCGTCGTCGTCGGGAACCCCGTCCTGGCGCGTTCCGGCGCACCCGTCAGGTCGAGTTCCACACGGATGCTGCGCAGAGTGACCGCCGCGGATCGCGCCGCGGTCTCCTGTCGGCTGAGGTTGGCGGTGTCCATCCCTCCATCCTTCCATTCACGCCACGCGCGGCCGGACAGTGCTCCGCAGCTCAGCGCCGACGCCCGCTCTTCTCGCGACGCTCGGCCTTCCGCGACTTCTCCGGCCCGCCGAGGAGCCGCCGGATGGCGGTCTCGGGCGTCACTGTCAGATCGAGAGTCTTCCCGCGGGCGTAGAGCCGGAAGACACGGGGGTCGATGTAGCTTCCCCGCGCGACGGCCGTCGTGTTGCCGAGCGCCGTCGCCGTCGCCTGGACCGCGAGGCGCTCGGCCCTCGACCGATCTCCGCGGCGGTCCAGCTCGCCGATCCGCGCGAGCGCGTCGGCGGCCGTGATGGTGCCGTGGAGGGTGCGGAAGTCCTTCGCGGAGAACGTGGCCCCCGTGATCTCACGGATGTAGGCGTTGACCTCCGCCGGAGTGATGCGCACGCGCCGGCGCCCCTTCCGATAGGCCAGGAGGAACTCCCGCGGACCTCCGGCGGCGAACTCCGTGAGCGCCTCGGCGAGCGAATCGTCGGTGATCTCGATCGATGCCGTCCGCCCGCTCTTCGCTGGGAACGATAGGGCGACCGCGCTGCCGTCCAGCTTCACATCGCGCCGGCGCAGAGTCGTCAGCCCACGACTGCCGTGCCGCGCGAGATACCGCTCGGACCCGATGCGGAGAGCGGCGTCGTCGAGAAGACGGAACGAGATGGCGAGAGCCTTGTCCTTGGTCTGACCGTCGTCGCCGAGTGCCCGGGTCACCTGTGCCCGCGCGCCCGGCAGCGCGGCGGCGAGCTCGAGCGCACGGATGAACTTGCGCCGATCGCGCGAGACCCGCCAGAGCGGGTGGTAGAGGTACTGCTTGCGTCCGGCCTCGTCGACGCCCACGGCCTGGATGTGGGCCAGCGGATCGGCGGCGATCCAGACGTCGGTCCACGCCGGCGGGATCACCAGATCGTGGACCCTCTCCCGATCTGCCTCCGGAGCGGTCTCACCCGCCGGATCCACATAGCGGAACCCGGACCCCGATCGCACCCGCCGGAATCCGGGGTCCTCCCCCGGAACGACGCGATTCAGTCTCGCCATCCGCTCTTCCTCCCTCGACTCGTTCTCGAATCGAGGATGTCGCGCTTTCCCCGCCCGGTGAAAGGGAGTGGCGCCGCATGCTCCGCCGTGCTATCCACCCCCGGGGCGGGGTGCCGAGAAAGTGCTCCGCATGTGATCGCTCGTGAGGAAGTCGGCGATACCGATCATGATCAGGCTGAAGACGATCTGCTCGGACACCATCCAGAGCGGATAGAGGCCGGGGATCGCCGCCATCACGAGCGTGATGACGGGGAAGATCTGCGCGAACAAGCGCAGTCGGCGATAAGCCCAGCGCCAGCCGCGCTGCGCCCGCCACGCGAAGTAGAACAGTGTGGCCGTCATGGCGAGCACGACGAGGGTCCGCATCCAGACGGCGAACGACACCGCCTCGCCGTCGATGGCCAGCAGCAGTGCGACGACGACCGCCCCGACGCCGATCACGAGCTCGACGACGAGAAGCCAGAGGATCCAGGTGAAGGCTCGCACGGTCTTGGGGTGCGTGCGATCGGCCTCGCTGATGGCGACGCCGGCCTGCCGCCCGCCCGCGATCCGGTCGAGACGGAGGAAGAGCGATTCCAGGGCCATAGCGCGAGCCTATGGGTTTCGACCCCCGACATCCTCGTCCGTTCGATGGATATCGGATACCCCGGCGCCGTCGACCTCCGGTGCGTCGTCGGCTCCGAGGGAAGACACCCCGTTGGCCTCGGGCGAGACCACCCGTTCGAGCACCAGTGCCAGCACGCCGACGGCGAGGGTCCCGGCGATCATCACACCGATGAACCAGCCGCGCCATCCCGCGCCGAGCATCAGACCGGCCACGAGCGGGCCCGTGATCGCGCCTCCTTGAAAGGCCGCGGAATTGATCGCGTTGTACCGCCCCCGCGTGCGGTCCGAGGCGAGGTCGTTGTAGATGGCGGGAACCGTCGGCTGCAGCATCGTCTCGCCGAACGCGAAGACGCCCATGAAGGCGATCACCCCGATCGCGGCCGTCAACGAGCCGGGAAGGAACCCCGTTGCCCCGAGCACCACCCAGGACAGCGCCCAGATGACCGCCATCACCTGCATGACCCTGGTGCGTCGCCTGCCCGAGATGAGTCGGAGGACGGTGAACTGCAGGAGCACGATCACGACCGTGTTCGCCGCGAAGGAGAAGCCGACCACCTGCGTCGACACCTCGGAGACCTGTCGCGCGAAAGCGGGGAACCCCGCCTCCATCTGCCCGTATCCGATGAAGACCACCAGGAAGGTCAGCAGGGTGAGCCACAAGACGGCGGGCCTGCGCAGGATCTCGCGGTAGCCTCCGACCGGCGGCTCGTCGGCCTCGGCCTCGTGCTGCGTGCGCACGCGTCGGAGCGGTCCGAGCAGCAGTGCCAGAGGGATCAGGCTGGTCGCCGCGTCGATGAGGAAGATCACCGTGAACGTGGCGGGGTCGTTCACGTCGACGAAGAATCCACCGATCACGCCGCCGACGCCGATACCCAGGTTGACCAGGGCGAAGTTCACGCCGAAGTACTGCTGACGCACCTCGCCGTCGACGACGGTGGCGATGAGCGCGTTGAATCCCGGCCAGGAGACGCCGAAGTTCACGCCGATGAGGACGACGGCGACCGCCGCGACGGCAGGATGTGTGGCGAAGGCGAGCAGCGTGCAGCCCGCGATCATCGACAACAGTCCGGCGATGAGCACCCGACGCGCGCCGAAGCGGTCGATGAGCGTCCCGCCGGGGCCGGTGACGATCAGTCCGGTGATCGCGATGAGACTCATCAGCGCGCCGGAGACGCCGAGATCGAAGCCTCGCACCTCGTGGAAGTAGATGATCGTGAACGGCAGCGTCATACCGCGCCCGAGGGTCTGAATCGCCACCGTGGACAGCAGCCATCGCCCCTCGACGGGCAGCGCCCTCCAGAACGTCTTCATGCCGGTCACCCGTGCATTCTTCCGGACGCCTCCGACATCGCTCCCCGGCACGTGCCGAATCGCCCTGATCCGGCATGCGGATTGTCCCCGTCGGACCAGTTCTGAGATGATCCTGACCATGGCACTGTCATTCGAGGAGTTCCGCACCGCCCTGCTTCACACGGACGGGCGAGCGTTCCTCGGCATCCAGCTGACGGATGCCGAAGCCCAGCAGGTCCACGACGACCCTGCGTCCGCGCAGAGCTGGTACTCGTACTGGCTGACGACGCCTGCCGCGCAGGCGCCTCCCGCGACGCCGTACGCGACCGCCCCGATCGCTCCGCTCGGCGACCATGACCTGACCCGGATCGCCCCGTCCGCTGCGGGCGCGTACGCCGGCGTCTACCCCTCGGCGCCCGCCCCGACCGACACGGTTCCGCGGAAGAAGAACGTCGGACTATGGGTCACGCTGTCGATCGTCGGGGCACTCGTGCTGATCGCGATCATCGTCGTGGTCGTCGCGTTCACCACCGCGCGGCATTGGACCAAGGTCGATGTGCCGGAGAAGCCGGAGACGTTCCACAGCGAGGAGTACGAGACCGGCCTGTACCTCGTGTCGGATGACGGCGTGAGCCCGTGCGTCGTCGACCAGGACTGGACCGACTGCATCGCCGCCATGGAAGCGCAGTACGCGGGGGCGTGCGCCGGCGTGGAACTGGTCCCGGACGCCATGACCCTCTGTGCGCAGCACCGAGCCGAGATCGATCGCATGATCTCGGAGGACACCGACGGCACGGTCGTCGCCTCCCTCGGTGACTTCGGCCACCTCACGCGCACCCCCGAGATGGCGACACGACAGGTCTCGAACGACGACTACGAGCCCGCGGTCACCCACGAGGCCGTGTGCTACCTCGGCTTCATCGGAGAGTGCGAGTAGTCGCGCTCAGCTCCGCGGCAGGGCGAGGATGCGCTCGTACGCGGCATCCGCCTCGGCATCGACGATCTGGCGCTCCGGATGCGCGTCGTACCAGGCGAGGATCTCGCGCGCCCCCTCGTCGAAGGTGACAGTGGTCCGGAACTCCGGCACGAGAGCCTTCACCTTGCTGTTGTCGAACACCATCGAATGGGACTTGTCGCCGATCAGGCCCGGCCCCCACGCGGGGTGCACGGCCGCGATCGTGTCCGACGCCACGTGCACGAGTTCCGGTTCGACACCGGCCGCGTCGCCGAGCCACCGGTAGATCTGGTCCCAGGTCGGCGAGTGATCTCCGGTGATGTGGAAGACGTCGCCCACCGCCGCGGGATTCCCGAGGAGGCCGACGAAGGCGACCGCGAAATCCCGCGAGTGGGTGATCGTCCACACGCTCGACCCGTCTCCGTGGACGACGACCGGCTTCCCCGCCCGCATCCGCGCGATGTCCGTCCACCCGCCGAGGGTGGGCAGCAGGGTCCTGTCGTACGTGTGCGACGGACGCACGATCGTCGCGGGGAATCCCCGCTCCCGGTATGCGGCCAGGAGCAGGTCCTCGCCGGCGATCTTGTCGCGTGAGTACTGCCAGAACGGGTTGCGCAGAGGCGTGGACTCGACAACGGGGAGGCGCGACGGCGGCGTCTGATACGCCGAGGCCGAGCTGATGAACACATATTGTCCGACACGGCCGTCGAAGCGATCGACGCCCGCCTGGACGTGCTCCGGGGTGAAGGAGAGGAAGTCGGCGACGACGTCGTAGTCGCTGCCGGCGGCGTCCAATGCGGCGCGGGTCGCTTCCGCGTCCCGGACGTCGGCGACGATCGATCGTGCCCCGTTCGGGAGCGGGCGGATGCCCGTCGTCCCCCGGTTCAGCACGCTGACGTCGTGGCCGGCGTCGAGGGCGCGAGACACGCTCTCCGAGCTGATGATGCCGGTACCGCCGATGAACAGGATCCGCTTCGCAGTCATGTCGCCATTCTGACAGCAACACCGGGGAGAAGGGCCGCCGACAACGACAAAACCCCCGCTCACGCGAGGGTTTTCATCGTGCTGGGGTACCTGGACTCGAACCAAGAATAACGGAACCAGAAACCGTCGTGTTGCCAATTACACCATACCCCAAGGGCGAAACCGGAGCCTCGCACCGAGAATCAAGCCTACCCGAGCGGCGGCGGAACACCAAAATGGCCCGTCCCGCTCGGGCGCGTCGAAGCAGGCCTCAGCGAGCGAGGAACTCGGCGAGCCCGCGCAGGCGACGCAGTGACTCGTCCTTGCCGAGCAGCTCCATCGACTCGAACAGCGGCGGCGAGACGCGACGTCCGCTGATCGCGACCCGCGGAGGGCCGTATGCGACACGCGGCTTGAGCTCGAGCGTCTCGACGAGGGCATGCGCGAGCGCCTCCTGGATCCTGTCCGGGGTGAACTCGCTGACCGGCTCGAGGGCGACCACGCACGCCTCGAGCACCTCGGCCGCGTTCGCCGGCAGCCCCTTGAGCGCGTCCGCCTCGTACGAGACCTCGTCGGTGAACAGGAACCCGACCATGCCGGGCACCTCGCCCAGCAGCTGCACGCGCTCCTGCACCAGCGGCGCGACGCGGAACGCGGTCACGAGCTGCTCGCGCGTCGGCTCGTCGAAGAGACCGGCGGCGGCGAGATACGGAACGGTGCGCTCGGCGAAGTCCTTCTCCTCCAGCATCCGGATGTGGTCGCCGTTGATCGACTCCGCCTTCTTCTGATCGAAGCGGGCGGGGTTCGGGTTCACGTTCTCGATGTCGAAGGCGGCGGTGAACTCCTCGAGCGAGAAGACGTCGCGATCGGGACCGATCCCCCACCCGAGCAGCGCCAGGTAGTTGAGCAGCCCCTCGGGGATGAACCCGCGGTCGCGGTGCAGGAACAGGTCGGCCTGCGGGTCGCGCTTCGAGAGCTTCTTGTTGCCGGTCTCCCCCAGCACGAGCGGCATGTGCGCGAAACGCGGCACGAACGACGTGACACCTGCGTCGATCAGCGCGGCGTACAGCGACAGCTGGCGCGCGGTCGACGGCATGAGGTCTTCTCCACGCAGCACGTGGGTGATGCCCATCAGCGCGTCGTCGACCGGGTTCACGAACGTGTACAGCGGGATGCCGTTCGGCCGCACGACCACGAAGTCGGGGAACGATCCGGCGGGGAAGGTGACCTCGCCGCGGATGAGGTCGACGTAGGTGAGGTCCTCGTCGGGCACGCGCAGGCGCAGCGCGGGCTGGCGGCCCTCGGCGCGGAACGCCGCCTTCTGCTCGTCGGTCAGGTCGCGATCGAAGTTGTCGTAGCCGAGCTGCTTGGCACGGCCGTTCGCCTCGTTGCGGGCATCGATCTCGTCCGCGTTCGAGAAGCTCTCGTACAGGGCCCCCGTCGCGAGGAGCGTGTCGATCACGCCACGGTAGATGTCGTGCCGCTCGGACTGCCGGTAGGGCGCGTGGGGTCCGCCGACTTCCACACCCTCATCCCAGTCGATGGTGAGCCAGGTCAGAGCATCCAGCAGCTGCCGGTAGCTCTCCTCGCTGTCGCGGGCCGCATCGGTGTCTTCGATGCGGAACACCATCTTGCCGCCGTTGTGCCGCGCGTACGCCCAGTTGAACAGGGCGGTGCGCACCAGGCCGACGTGCGGCAGGCCGGTCGGTGAGGGGCAGAAGCGGACGCGGACGTCGGCACCACGTGCAGTCGTGGTGAGGGGGTGAGGGGTAGCCATAGCCCTTCGATTCTAGTTGCCGAACCTCGGCCGCCTGTCGGTGATCAGCGAGTCGTCCGGCGACGTCCCGGGTCACTCCGGGTAACACGCGCTCACCTCGGGTAACCCGCCGGTGCCGCCGACCCGCGCCCTCCTATCGTTGCCGCACACGACCACGACCGGAAGGCACATCATGAGCATCACAGACCCCGTTACGACAGGACTCGGCAACCGCTGGGATGACGCTCCCGCACCCCGCGACAGCGAGGAGTGGCTCGACCGAGCGCAGGAGGTGGCCGACATCCTCGCCGTCGACGCCGTCGAACGAGACCGCGCGAATGCGACCCCGCATGCCGAGGTGCAGCTGCTCAAGGACTCGGGGCTCGTCACCCTGCTCGGTCCGCGCGAGCACGGCGGCGCCGGCGAGAGCTGGGAGACCGCGTACAAGGTCATCCGGACCGTCGCCCGCGGCGACGGATCGATCGGACAGGTGCTCGGCTACCACTACCTCTGGGCATGGGCGGCGCGACTGGTGGCGACCGAGGAGCAGATCGCCGCGGTCGAAGAGCTCTACACCGCGAACGCCTTCGTGTTCGGCGGCGCCGTCAACCCGCGCGATTCGGACCTCGTCATCCGCGAGGACGGCGACGAGCTCGTGTTCTCCGGTCGCAAGTCGTTCTCCACCGGGGGCCGGATCTCCGATCTGACGGTTCTCGAGGGCGTCCTGGAGGGCACGGACACCCACATCTTCGCGATCGTCCCGACAGCGCAGGACGGGATCGTCTTCGCCGACGACTGGGACAACCTGGGACAGCGGCTCACCGAGTCGGGGTCCGTCGAGATCCGCGATGTGCGGGTGCCCTGGGCATCCGCCGCCGGTTTCGTGGACAAGGTCTTCCACCCGCTCACGTACAACACCCTCAACGTTCCGACGATCCAGCTCGTGTTCGCGAACTTCTACCTCGGCATCGCCCAGGGGGCACTCGAGACGGCATCCGCCTACACGCGCACCACCACCCGTGCCTGGCCGTACGGCGGAGACGACAAGCAGCGCGCGACGGACGAGTGGTACGTGCTCGAGGGGTACGGAGACCTCGCATCCAAGCTCTGGGCCGACGAGGCACTGCTGGACTCCGTCGGCGCCGAGATCAGCGACGTCCTCCACGCTCCGCGCGAGGAGCTCACGGCGCGGCGGCGCGGCGAGATCGCCGCGCGCATCGCGGCGGGGAAGCTGCGGATCGTCGACGACGGGCTGGAGGTCGCCACCAGGGTCTACGAGCTCACCGGCGCTCGTGCCACGTCGAACTCCGTCGGGCTCGACATCTTCTGGCGGAATCTCCGCACGCACAGCCTGCACGACCCCATCGCCTACAAGAAGCGGGAGGTCGGCCGGTTCGTGCTGCTGGGCGAAGTGCCGGAACCGACCTGGTACACCTGACCCGCTGATGCCCCGCGGTGTCGTGCGCAGGCGATACGCCCGGGCATGGCACCGCGGGGTCACCGAGTGGTGAAGCGTCCGAGCGGGGACAGTACGACGATCGCGAGCACGAGGACGGATGCCGCGACACCCAGCCCCGCGTACTGGAAGTTCGACAGGACCACCCCCGCGAGGATGGACCCGGCCGCCGCAGAGAGGCTCATGAGCGAGTCGCTCCGGCCCTGCCGACGCGTGCGGACATCGGGGGCCGACGCCTCGGTGAGCAGGGCCGCACCGGCGACGGTGGCCGCGCTCCAGCCGAGACCGAGAAGGATGAGCGCCGCGATCACGCCCCATTGCTCGGTCCCGGTGAAGATCGCGAAGGCCAGCGCACCGGCGAGCAGCACCTGGCCGAGCAACACGACGCGGAGCCTCCCCCAGCGGTCGGCCAGCACGCCGAAGACGGGCGACAGCGCGTACATCCCGCCGACATGGAGGGCGATGGTGATGCCGACGAGCGCGGAGACGTCGGCGGGAGTGGGCGCCATGCCATGCGCGCCGTGGGCCATGTGCGACAGGTGCACCGGCGTCATGGCCATGACCGACGCCATCACGACGTGCGATCCGGCGACGGCGAAGATCGCGTACCGCGCGACCACCGGTCGATCGGCGATGAGGGTGCCGGTGGCTGCGGCCGCCGCCTTCGCCAGACGCTGCGCGGCGAGCAGCGGGTCAGGACGCAGAGCGACGAGGTACAGCGCGAGCGCCGCGCACTGCGCGACGAACGAGAAGAGGTACGAACCCGTCTGCGGCGGCATCCCGACCGCCTGTCCGACGATCTCGCCCGGGCCGAGCAGCAGCGGACCCGCGACGCCGCCGATCGTCGTCGACCAGACGACGATCGAGAGATCCCGGCCGCGATGCTGCGGAGCGGCGAGATCGGTCGCCGCGAACCGGGACTGCAGGTTGCCGGCATTGCCGGCGCCGATCATCAGGATGCCGGCGAGCAGCAGCGGGAACACGCGGAGGGAGGCGGCCAGGATCACGACCGCGATGCCCACGAGCGCGAAGAGGTTGCCGAGCGTGAGCGCCCGACGGCGACCGACGCGCGCCGCCAGCCGAGCGAGCGGGATCGCGCAGACCGCTGCACCGAGAGTGACCGACGCCGTGGCGAGGCCGGAGAGCGCGTCGCTGCCGGAGATGTCCGCGGCGAGAAGTGCCCCCAGCGAGACCGTGGCTCCGAAGGCGATGCCGCCGAGGACCTGTCCGAACGACAGCACCAGCACCGTGCGCCGCTGAACCGCAGCCTGCTCAGCCGCCGTCAGGGCGACGACGCTCATGACGCGGGAGCGGCGTTGCGCGCGGGGTTGCGCAGGATCCCCAGTCCGGAGATCTCGACCTCGACGACGTCGCCGGCGCCGAACTCGCCGACGCCCGCCGGAGTGCCCGTCATGATGACGTCGCCGGGAAGCAGCGTGAACACGGCGGAGGCGTACTCGATGATCGCGGGGACCGAGTGGATCATGTCGGTGAGCGGCGCCTTCTGCCGTACCTCGCCGTTGACCCGGGTCTCGATCGTGGCGGATGCCGGATCGAAGTCGGTCTCGATGACCGGTCCCAGCGGGCAGAACGTGTCGAAGCCCTTCGCCCGCGCCCACTGGCCGTCCTTGCGCTGGAGGTCGCGTGCGGTCACGTCGTTGCCGATCGTGTAGCCGAGCACGTAGTCGAGCGCGTTCTCCGCTCTGACGTTCTTCGCGATCTTCCCGATCACGACGACGAGCTCGCCCTCGTACTCCGTCTGCTCCGAGAGCGTCGGACGCACGATCGCATCGCCGGGCCCGATCACCGAGGTGTTCGGCTTGAGGAAGAGCAGCGGCTCCTCGGGAGCCACTCCCCCCATCTCGGCGGCGTGATCGTGATAGTTCTTGCCCACGCAGACGACCTTCGACCGCGGGATCACGGGTGCGAGCAGCGCAGCATCCGCCAGGGGCACGCGTGCGCCGGTCGTCTCGTATCCCGTGAACATCGGGTCTCCGGCGAGCACGACGAGGTCGGTCCCGTCGATGATCCCGTACATGATGGCGTCGTCGTGGCTGAACCGGGCGATCTTCATGGTTCCAGCCTAGCGAGGCCGTCCTTCTTGCCGAGACCCCCGACTATCGCCGAAACCCCGGTGGGTTTGCGCCCATAGAGCAAGGTTTCGATGCGAAGGCGGGGTCTCAGAAGCCTCAACCAGGCGGGCGAATACCGAACGCCGCCAATCGGGAACCCAGGAGCTCCGGGGTGCGGATGTGAGGGCTCCCCCACCGCACGAGGCGCCAACCTGTCATGCCTCGAACATCGTCCTCTCTGCGCTTCTCTTCGAGGACAGCGTCCGATGTCGTCGGCGCTGTGCGCAGCCCGGATTCGAGGTACTTTCCCTCTCCGTCGAATTCTCCGAAAGCGCGGGAGCGACGGAAGCCGCAGATCGACGTCTCGGAACCCGAGTCTGTCGAGCTGGAGTCGGCTCACGCTCTCGCCTGGAAGCTGCGCGCGCCCGTCGGCGAACTCCGAAACCCAGCGAGCACGTCGTACGCCCCGCAATCCCGGCGAGCACAGCGAACGCAGCTCTTCCCTCCATGTCGAATCGGCGTCGGCATCGATTCGGCGCCCTCGCACCGCGACAGTCCGTGCCGAGGCGTCGGCAGCGGAGACCGCTGCCTCGGCGCTGAGTGTGCGCGCGAGATCGAAGACGGTGCGCACCATGGACGTGCAGCGAAGCCCGTGCCGCCACACGATGTCCTTCTCGGCGATCTCCATATCGTGCCTTCTCACGCCGGCTTCCGTACGAGTGTGTCTTCGGCCTTGAGTGACGACGTGGACGAGGTCCGCCGTCCTGCCGAAGAGAGGCAGGTCCCAGAGCACCGCCGCCGAGGTGTGCGAGAACACCGGTCCATCATCGGCGGCCGCCCGGTTCACTGCGAGCAACCGCAGCATCTGCCGGCCCTCCGGCCAGAGATCATCCCACACTGCGCCGTCGACGTAGAAGCCGCGATGGACTCGCCGGAGAGAACCGGAGAGGACACGGGTCCGCAGCTCACGGTCGGTGGCTCCCGAGTACAGCAACTCGTCCCGTGAACGGACGAGGTCGCGAGCTTGTTCGATGGAGATCCGTCGGGGCATCCACCATCATGTGCTCGGCGAGTCTCCCGTGACGACCTTTCCACAGCCCAAGCCACGGCGGACTCGCCCGTGCAGGAGAGGTCATAGCGCCGAAACCCCGGGCTAGCGCCGAAACCCCGCCCTACGTGCGTCTGCAGGACGGGGTTTCGGCGCGAACGCGGGGTCTCGGCGGAAACGAACCCCGGGCTCAGGCGTCGAGGCGCAACAGCCAGCCGTGCCGGTCCTCGCGGCGGCCGTACTGGATGTCGGTGAGCTCCTCGCGCAGCGACAGCGCCAGCTCGCCCAGCGGCTGCGGCTCGTCGAAGCCCTCGCCGACCAGGGCGCCGATCGGGGTCACGACGGCGGCCGTGCCGCACGCGAACACCTCCACGATGTCGCCGGAAGCCACGCCCTCGCGCCACTCGTCGATCGAGATCGGCCGCTTCTCGACCGTGTAGCCGCGGTCTTCTGCGAGCTGCAGCAGCGAGTCGCGCGTGATGCCCTCGAGGATGCTGTCGGACTCCGGCGTGACGACGCGTCCGTCCTTGAAGACGAAGACGATGTTCATGCCGCCGAGCTCCTCGACGTTGCGCTCCTCGTTGAGGAACACGACCTGGTCGCAGCCCTTCGCGCTGGCCTCGCTCTGCGCAAGCAGGCTCGACGCGTAGTTGCCGCCGGTCTTGGCCTTGCCCGTGCCGCCGCGACCCGCGCGTGCGTAGTACTCGGAGAGCCAGATGCGCACCGGCTTCACACCCCCGGAGAAGTACGCGCCGGCCGGGCTCGCGATCACGTAGTAGGCGACCTTCTGCGCCGCACGGACGCCGAGGAAGGCCTCCTTGGCGAACATGAACGGCCGCAGGTAGAGGCTCTGGTCGGCGCCGGACGGCACCCAGTGCCCGTCGACGGCGACGAGCTCGCGCAGCGACTGGATGAAGTACTCGGTGGGCAACTCCGGCAGCGCGAGGCGCCGGGCGCTGGCCTGCATCCGCGCCGCGTTGCGGTCGGGACGGAAGGTGTGGATCGAGCCGTCCTCGTGACGGTAGGCCTTGATGCCCTCGAAGATCTCCTGCGCGTAGTGCAGGACGGATGCCGCGGGGTCGAGGGCGATCGGACCGTAGGGCTGCACGCGCGGGCGGTGCCAGCCGCCCTTGGCGGACCAGCAGATGTCGACCATGTGGTCGGTGAAGGCGACGCCGAACCCGGGGTTCTCGTGCACCTCCGCGACCTGCGCGCGTGTCGCTGCCGCGAGGTTCTTCATCACCGTGAACGTCAGCGGAGTCACAGTCGCGGTCTCGTCGATGGTCGTCATCTCATCATCCATTCCTCGTGGGGTGGGCGCATCGTCGCGCCCTCTCAGCCTACGCCCGCAGGTCAGAGGCGGGCAGTGATCGCGGAGCCGATCTCCGCGGTGGTGCGTGCCGCGCTGCGGGCGGCGATGTCGGCCTCGACCGCGGCGCTGACGCGGGCGGACTCCTCGGCGAGACCGAGGTGGTCGAGCAGCAGCGCGATCGACAGGATCGCCGCGGTCGGATCGGCCTTCTGCTGCCCGGCGATGTCGGGAGCAGAGCCGTGCACCGGCTCGAACATCGAGGGGAACGCGCCGTCGGGGTTGATGTTCCCGGACGCCGCCAGGCCGATGCCGCCGGTGACGGCCCCCGCCAGGTCGGTGAGGATGTCGCCGAAGAGGTTGTCGGTGACGATCACGTCGAAGCGCGAGGGATCGGTCACCAGGAAGATCGTGGCGGCGTCGACGTGCAGGTAGTCGACCGCGACGTCGGGGTGGCTCGCGGCGACCTCGTTCACGATGCGCTGCCAGATCGCGCCGGCGTGGACGAGCACGTTGGTCTTGTGCACGAGGGTGACCTTCTTGCCACGGCGCTCGGCGAGATCGAAGGCGTAGCGCACGACGCGCTCGACGCCGAAGGCCGTGTTGACGGACGTCTCGTTGGCGACCTCCTGCGGGGTGCCCTTGCGGATCGCTCCCCCGTTGCCGACGTACGGTCCCTCGGTCCCCTCCCGGACCACGACGAAGTCGATCTCGCCGGGTGCGGCGAGCGGGCCCGGAGCGCCGGCGAAGAGCTTCGAGGGACGCAGGTTGACGTAGTGGTCCAGAGTGAAGCGGAGCTTGAGGAGGAGGCCGCGCTCGATGTTCGCGTCCTTGAGGCGGGGGTCACCCGGCGTTCCGCCGACCGCACCGAGGAGGATGGCGTCGTGCGCCGCGATCGCGGCGAGATCGTCATCGGTGAGGGTGTCGCCCGTCTCGAGGTAGCGGGCCGCTCCCAGTGAGAAGCGCGTCTTCTCGAAGACGACGCCGCTGTCGGCGGTGACCGCCTCGAGGACCTTCTCGGCCTCGGCGATGACCTCGGGACCGATGCCGTCACCGGGGATGACGGCCAGCTTCACGACACGCGACATGACACTCCTTGCACGGGATGAACCGGCCGTGCTCGTTCGCTCATCGAGCGGGCCGGTCCATCCAGCGTACTGGTCAGTGCGAGGGTGCCTTGCGCAGTGTGACGGCGGCGATCAGGCCCGCCGCGACGACGAGTCCGGCGCCGATGAGCGACGTCACCATCACACCCGACCCGAACGCCGAGGATGCGGCATCCCAGAGCGCGTCGCCCAGCTTCGCGGGCAGCTCCCGCGCCGCCGTATACGCGCCGGCGAGCGTCTCCCGTGCGGCGTGCGCCGCATCGGCGGGCAGACCCTCGGGAAGCGCGAGCGCTCCGCGGTAGAAGGCGGTGATGATGCCGCCGAGGACAGCCGTGCCGAGCACCGCGCCGAGCTCGTACGCCGTCTCCGACACGGCGCTCGCGGCTCCGGCCTTCTCCGCCGGCGCGCTCGACAGGATCAGCTCGTTCGAGATCGTCTCCGCGGCGCCGATGCCGATGCCGAGCACCACGAACGCGATGATCAGCGGTGCGACCCCGTGCTCGTGCGTGGTGAACGCGACGATCAGGTAACCGGCCACCGAGAACACCAGGGCGCTCGGCACGAGCACGTGCGGAGGAACCCGACGGGAGATCGGCACGACCGTGAGCCCGGCGACGATCATCGCCGCCATACCCGGGACCAGCGCCACGCCGGCGAGCATCGGCGACAGTCCGAGCACGAGCTGCAGGTGCTGCGAGACGAAGTAGAGGAATCCGACCAGGGCCACCACGCTGAGCAGGTTGACGAGGATCGCCCCGGAGAACGACCCGCGCCGGAACAGCGCCATGTCGAGCATGGGGATCGCCGAACGGTTCTGCCTGCGGACGAACAGCACGCCCATCACGATGCCGACGAGCGCCCAACCGCCTGCCATCAGCGACGGACCGTCGACGGCGAGCGACTTGATCGCATAGACGACCGGGATCATCGCGGCCATGGAGAGCACGATGCTGACCGGGTCGATCCGGCCCGGGTTCGGGTCGCGGCTCTCCGGCACCAGGAGCGGGGCGCACACCAGCAGCGGGATGAGCACGGGCACCGCGATCAGGAAGACCGATCCCCACGCGAAGTGCTCGAGGAGGAAGCCGCCGACGATCGGCCCGAGCGCAGACCCTGCCGAGAATGCCGAGGCCCAGACCGCGATCGCCATCCGACGCTGGTCGCGGTTCTGGAAGATGGAGCGCAGGAGCGACAACGTCGACGGCATCAGCATCGCGCCGAAGAAGCCGAGCAGCGCACGCGCGGCGATCAGCAGACCCGCGGTCGGTGCGAAGGCCGCCAGAGCGGAGACCGCGGCGAACCCGATGGCGCCGATCAACAGCATGCGACGGCGACCGAAACGGTCGCCGAGGGTGCCCATCGTGACCAGGAGGCCGGCGAGCACGAGAGGGTACACATCGATGATCCACAGCTGTTCTGCGCCCGTGGGCGCGAGCGCGATGGAGATCTCGGGGAGCGCGAAGCTCAGCACCGTGTTGTCCACCGAGACGAGCAGCACCGGCAGCATGAGGACGACGAGCGCCGCCCAGCCTCGGGCCCCGACACGGGGAGCATCCGTCTCTGTCGTCGGGATCGACGCAGTACGAATCATGGAACACCTCTCAGGATCACGACGGCATCGTTACTGAACCGTCCAGATGGTATAGTAACAGACATGCCCCGTCCTCCCCTCGCCCGTGAGAAGGTGCTCGACGCCTTCGAGTCGATCGTCATCGCCGACGGCGAACGAGCCGCGACACTCGACGCGACCGCCAAGGCCGCCGGCGTCTCCAAAGGCGGACTGCTCTACCACTTCGGCTCGAAGGAAGAGCTCGCCGCCGGACTGCTCGAGCGCCTGGACACCCTCACGACGGCTGATCTCGCGGTCATGGCCGCCGCCGACGAAGGTCCGGTCGCGTACTACATCCGCACCTCGGTGATGGAAGACGAGGCGCTCGACCGCGCACTGATCGCCGCCACGCGGCTCGCGCAGGGCGGCTCGATCGCCGCGGCCGAAGGCCTCCGCAACAACCGCCGGCGCTGGGAGGACGCGATCCGTCCGCATGTGCGCGATCGGACGAGCCTCGATCTCGTGATGCTGCTCAGCGACGGCCTCTACTTCAACAACTCGCTCGACGTGCACGGGCCCGAACGGCTCGTCCCCCATGACGAGGAGCTCTCCGCTCTCATCGCCCTCGTCCTGAAGTCGACCACCTGACCGGGCATCACGCAACGGGAAGAGGGCGGGGAGGCCTGCGCCTCCCCGCCCTCTTCACGTTCTCCGTCAGATCTCGGTGATCTCGATCTGGCGGAACAGGTCGGCGTCGATGGCGGAGCTGACTTCCTCCAGCAGCGCCTCCGACACGGGCGAGTCGAGGGTCAGCACGCTGAGCGCCTGTGCGCCCGCGGCCTGACGGGCGATCTGCATGCCCGCGATGTTGACTCCCGCGTCGCCGAACTTCTGACCGTAGACCGCGACGATGCCGGGGCGGTCGGTGTAGAGCATCACGACGTGGTTCTTCTCGATCGGCAGTTCGAGCGCGTGGTCGTTGATGCCGACGAGCTTCTCGGACTGCTTCGGGCCGGTGAGCGTGCCCGACACCGAGAGCTGAGAGCCATCGGACAGCGCACCGGTGAGGGTGATCACGTTGCGGTACTCGTCGCTCACGTCATCCTTCAGAAGGCGGACGGCGATGCCCCGCTGCTCGGCCAGCAGCGGCGCGTTCACGTATGACACGGTCTCGCTGACGATGTTGGTGAAGACGCCCTTGAGGGCCGCGAGCTTGAGCACGCTGACGTCGTAGTCGTTCAGCTCGCCGTGCACCTCGACGTCGAGGCTGGTGAGCGGCGACGTCGCGAGGGCCGCGAAGATCTGGCCGAGCTTCTCGACCAGCGAGATCCCAGGGCGCACGTACGGGTCGATGACGCCGCCGGCGACGTTGACGGCATCGGGGACGAGGTCGCCACCGAGAGCCAGACGCACGGACCGCGCGACCGAGACGCCGGCCTTCTCCTGTGCCTCTTCCGTGCTCGCACCGAGGTGCGGCGTGACGACGACGTTCGGCAGATCGAGCAGAGGGCGCGCGGTGCCGCCTTCGGCCGGGGGCTCGGAGGTGAACACGTCGAGACCTGCACCGGCGATCTCCCCGGCGACGAGGGCTGCGTGCAGCGCCTCTTCGTCGATCAGTCCGCCGCGCGCGACGTTGACGACGAAAGCGGTCGGCTTCATCGCCTTGAACTGCTCTGCGCCGATCATGCCGGTCGTCTCCGGCGTCTTCGGCATGTGGATCGTGAGGAAGTCGGCCTCGGCGACGAGCTCGTCGAGAGACAGCAGCTGCACGCCGAGCTGCTGTGCGCGGGCGGAGGTGACGTAGGGGTCGTAGGCGACGACGCGCATGTCGAAGGCGGCGAGGCGGGCGGCCACGAGGGCGCCGATGCGCCCGAGCCCCACGATGCCGACGGTCTTCTCGAACAGCTCGGCTCCGGTGAAGGAGCTGCGCTTCCACTGTCCGGCGGAGAGCGATGCATGGGCGGCGGGAATGCGACGGGCGAGGCTGAGGATGTGTCCGACCGTGAGCTCGGCCGCGGAGACGATGTTCGAGGTCGGCGCGTTGACGACCATGACACCCGCCGAGGTCGCCGCCTTGATGTCGACGTTGTCGAGTCCGACGCCCGCGCGGGCGACGACCTTGAGCTTCGGGGCGTGCGCCAGGGCCTCCTCGTCGATGCGGGTCGCCGAGCGGATCAGCACCGCGTCGGCCTCAGCCAGCGAAGCGAACAGCGCTTCCCGGTCGGTGCCGTCGACGTCACGGACGTCGAAGTCGGGGCCCAGGGCCTCGATCGTGGCGGGAGAGAGCACTTCGGCGATGAGCACAACGGGCTTCGGCACAGAGAATCCTTCGGGGCAGCGCGGCAGGCGGGAGGGGCCGATGCGCCGCACACCATGGGGGGGCGCGATCACCTCAACTGTACCCGAGCGGTGGTGGCGCTCCGTGCGTGTGACGGCTCGCGTCAGGCGCTGCAGGGAGTCAGGAGCTGGGCAGCGTCAGACTCAGCGCGATGAGGCTCATCCAGAACACCGCGACGATGCCGAGGCCGGCCAGCAGCGCGAGCGCCAGCTCCCCCACGCGTCGCCGTCGACCGATGAGGAAGGCGAACACGAAGACGATGATCGGGAACACCACCCCGAACAGCAGAGTGATCCAGCCAGTCCCGGTCAGCCCGGTCCGCGCCATGTTGATCAGATGCGCCACGGCGTTCCACACCGCGTAGGCGTAGAGCAGACCGGCGAGTCCGATGACGAGTCCCACGAGCCAGCGCGGAGAGCCGGGCGCGACAGGAGTGCTCTGCGTCTCGCTCATGATCCGATCACCCCCACGGTGACGAACGGCCAGGGAACGAGGAGCACCACACCGGCGATCAGCACAGCGATGCGGACCCACGCCGCCCTCCCCTTCGTCAGCACCCAGCTCGCGAGGAACCAGAGCGCGGGCGCGGCGATCGCGAGCACGAACCAGGGCAGGAACATGGTGTCGTCGACGAGGAAGGATGCCAGCGGTCGCAGTCGCAGTCCCGCGACGATCCATCCGATCGTGTAGAGCAGATAGACACCCCCGACGATGCCGAGGATCAGCAGCATCGCCGTGCTGAGTCCCGGACTCTCGACGTCTCCGGCCGCCGTGACCGTTCCATCGTCCTCGACGGTGCCGACCTCGTCGCTGCCCTTGCCGACGGCGTTCCACCCTCGCGGCAATGCCGGATCCTTCGGCGCGGACGCCTCGTCTCCGTCCCAGCTGAGGGCGTCGTCGGAATCGGAAGTCATGTCCCCAGAGTAGGACACGCCGTCCACTATGCTCGGGGTGCATCGGGCCGCGGAGGCCCTCGGCAGGGGGAAAGGACAGCTGTGGCTGAGAACAAGAAGGCCGATCGCGTGGAGCAGGACGGGTCGAACGCCGGCACCGCCGAGCCGCCCGCAGGCTGGACCCCGACGGCCACAGCGAAGAAGAAGGCGACGACGTTCCGCTGGATCGCCGCGGTGCTGTGGGCCCTCGCGATCATCGGCGAGGCGGTCGGCATCTTCTGGCTGCTCCGTCAGCGCGTCTTCGTCGACGAGGACGGCACGCTCGTGCGCGATCCCGACACGGGTCTCCTGCAGGAGCAGGGCGTCACGGCGCAGTTCCCGCAATGGGCCTTCATCTCCCTTCTCGTGCTTCTCGTCGTCATCGCGGCGCTGTCGATCACCGGTTCGGTGCTGTGGAAGAAGGCAAACCGGCTGGACCCCGCGCGCAGATCCGACACCGTGCGGTTCTTCGTGCAGAACCAGCTCGGCGCGATCATCGCGGTCGTCGCCTTCCTGCCGCTCATCATCCTCATCTTCCTCAACAAGGACATGGACAAGGGGCAGAAGACGACCGCCGGCATCGTCGGCATCGCTCTCGCTGCCCTCGCCGTGGTGCTCGGCATCGACTTCGACCCGCCGTCCGTCGAGCAGTACACCGCCGACCAGTCGGCCGTGATCCAGCTGCTCGGCCAGGACGAGGTCGTCTGGGTCGACGGCGGCGCGGTCTATCACGTGTGCGATCAGGTCTCCGCGATCCAGACCGGCAGCGAGATCCGCACGGGCACCACCGCCGAGGCCGTCGAGGCCGGGAAGATCCGTCTCACGCTGCAGTTCGCCTCCGAACTGCGCGCGTGCGACCTGGCGGTGCCCGAGAACGCCGACGAGATCACCGAGGCGCTCCGCGCGATCCAGGCAGGGCAGGTCGACACCCTCCTCCCCGCTCCGGTGTGGGCGGATCCCTCCGACGCGCCGATCCAGGTCGAGGAGGCTCCGGCCGAGTGACGGTCGGCTGAGCGGACTCAGTCCGCTCGGAGCGCGTCGATCAGCCTCTCCTCGGCCGAGGAGAGGTGGACAGCGAGGAGATCGGCTGCCCCCTCCCCCTCTCCCGCGGCCACCGCTTCGAGCATGTGCGCATGCTGCGCGGCGATGACGGCGGCATCCAGCAGACGTCGCCCCTGCACCTGCGCCATGCAGAGCCGTGCCTCGTCGAGGACGCTGCGGTACATCCGCGTCGTCCGTTCGCTCTCGAGCGCATCGATGAGGGCGGTGTGGAACCGGAGGTCGGGATCGACGGTGGCCGGGTCGGGTCCCGCCGGCATCGCGAGGATCTCGGCGTTCGCCTCGACGGCCGACGCGGGCACGGTGCGGGTGAGCGCGAGTTCCCGCAGAGCCGCGCTCTCAAGGCGCGACCGGGTGCGATACACGTCGCGCACGGTCTCGGGTTCGATCCCCACGACTCGCGCGGAACGGTGCGCCGTGCGGACCAGGAGACCGGATGCGACGAGCTGCTCGATCGCGGCCTTCGCGCTCGGCCGGGCGACGCCGAACGTCTGAGACACGGCCGCCTCGGTGAGGGGCGATCCGGAGCGGATGTCGCCGCTGAGGATGCGTTCGCGGAGCCGAGCGGTGACGGCATCCACGACGCCCACGATCCCGAGTGCCGCGTCTGTCGTCATGGGGACAGTCTATCGAGACGCCGCGATTTCAGTACACTTGTCAGACAATCTCTCGAGCGGAGCAGAGGAGCACCGTGCCGACCACACTCGCAGAACCGCTGGACCCCGTGCTGCTCGGGTCGACGACCGAGGTGCATTCCCGCTCGATCGACCGTTTCGCCCGCGCGCACGACGCCTCCCATTACCTCCTGATCCCGGATGCGGTGCTCTCCCCCGCGGATGCCGAGGGCGTCGCCCGTGCGTTCGGCGCGGTGCGTGCCGCAGGCCGGACGATGACGTTCCGCTCCGGAGGCACGAGTCTCTCCGGACAGGGTGTGAGCGGCGACATCCTCGTCGACACACGCAGCCACTTCCGGGGCATCGCGGTGGAGGACGACGGGGCGTCGGTGCGCGTCGGCCCCGGCGCCACGGTTCGGCAGGTCAACACGCGCCTCGCGCGGTATCGGCGCAAGCTCGGTCCCGATCCCGCCAGCGAGATCGCCTGCACGATCGGGGGCGTCGTCGCGAACAACTCCAGCGGCATGGCCTGCGGGATCACCGAGAACTCGTACCAGACGGTCGAGTCGATGCGGATCGTCCTGCCCAGCGGCACGATCCTCGACACCGGGCGCGCCGACGCGAACGACGTGCTGCAGACCGCCGAACCCGCCATCGCCGAGGGACTGCTCGCGCTCCGCGATCGACTGCTCGCCTCGCCGGCACACGTGGCGTTCCTCCGCCAGCAGTTCTCGATGAAGAACACGATGGGCTACGGCCTGAACGCGCTCCTCGACTTCGACGATCCCGTGCGGATCCTCGAGCACCTCATCATCGGCTCCGAGGGAACGCTCGCCTTCGTCGCCGAGGCGCGCTTCCGCACCATCGAGGTGCGCCCGGCCATCGCGACCGGCCTGCTCGTGTTCGAGACGCTCACGGCCGCCATGACCGCACTGCCTGCGCTCGCCGACCTCGGTCTCGCCACGATCGAGCTCCTCGATGCCGCTTCCCTCCGCGTCGCGCAGGGTCTGAGCGATGTGCCGGCGACGATCGCCGAGATCGAGGTGCAGGGCCATGCCGCCCTGCTCGTCGAGGTGCACTCCGACAGCGCCGACACGCTCGTCCAGGCGAGCGCCGTGGCTCAGGCGCACTTCGAGTCGCTGCCGCTGGCCATCGCACCGCGCCTGACGACGGATGCCGCCGAGCGTGCCGCTCTCTGGCACGTGCGGAAGGGCCTCTACACCGCCATCGCGGGCGCCCGCCCCTCGGGCACGACCGCACTGCTGGAAGACATCGTCGTGCCCGTGCCGCGCCTTCTCGCCACGTGCGAGCGCCTGATCGAGCTCTTCGACGAGCACGGCTACGAGGGATCGGTGATCTTCGGACACGCCAAGGACGGCAACGTGCACTTCCTGCTGAACGAACGGTTCGACGACCCGGAGAGCGTCGCCCGCTATCGTCGCTTCACCGAGGACCTCGTGACGCTCGTGCTCGCCCAGCAGGGCTCGCTGAAGGCCGAGCACGGCACCGGTCGCATCATGGCGCCGTTCGTGCGACGACAGTACGGCGATGAGCTCACGGACATGATGTGGGAGATCAAGCGGCTGTTCGACCCGGACCTCATCCTCAACCCGGGAGTCGTCCTGTCCGACGACCCCGACTCCTACCTCGACGACCTCAAGCGCGTGCCCACGGTCGAGAGCGAGGTGGACCGCTGCGTGGAATGCGGATACTGCGAGCCGACGTGTCCGAGCAAGAGCATCACCCTCACGCCGCGACAGCGCATCGTGATCCGTCGCGACATGGCGTGGGCCGAGGAGCAGGGCGACACCGACCTGCTGCGCGATCTGCGGTCCGACTACGACTACGACGGCCTGCAGACTTGCGCGGTCGACGGGATGTGCGGCGTCGCCTGCCCGGTCGACATCAACACGGGCGATCTCGTGCGCCGGCTGCGCGCCGAGGAGTCCTCGACGGTCGAGGGCGTCGTGTGGGATGCCGCGGCGAAGAACTGGGACGCCGTCACGCGTGTCGGCGGCACGGCGCTCACGCTCGCCTCCGCCATGCCCGCGCCTCTGGTGACCGGCGTCACGAAGGTCGGACGCGCCGTCCTCGGCGCCGACACCGTGCCGCTCTACGACGGCGGACTCCCCCGCGGCGGCACGAAGCCTCCGACTTCCCAGAACCCCGCCAACGCCGAAGCGGTCTTCTTCGGCGCATGCATCGGCACGATGTTCGGCGCGGAGGGTCACGGCGAAGGATCACGCGACGCCGTGCGCGCCCTGCTGGACCGCGCAGGGATCGCCGTCGTCATCCCCGAGGATGCCGGCGGCATGTGCTGCGGAACGCCATGGAAGTCGAAGGGGCACGTCGCCGGGTACGACCGGATGACGAAGCGTGTGCTCGCAGGGCTCTGGGAGGCGAGTCGTTCCGGCGCGCTCCCGGTGGTCTGCGACGCGGCATCCTGCACCGAGGGTCTGCACACGATGCTCGCGAAGTCGGTCGCGGAGTACCCGGAGTATGCCCGCCTCGTCATCGAGGACGCGACGACCTACATCGCCCGGGAGGTGCTCCCCCGCGTGACCGTCTCGGCCAAGCTCGACAGCGTCGCCGTGCATCCGACCTGCTCGACCACGGCTCTCGGCGCGACCGGAGCGCTCACCGCGATCGCGGCCGCCGTCGCCGATGACGTGTTCGTCCCTGAGGGGTGGGGATGCTGCGCCTTCGCGGGAGACCGCGGCATGCTGCACCCAGAGCTGACGGCCAGCGCGACGGAGGTCGAATCGGCCGAGGTCCGGGCCGCGGATGCCGACCGCGGAGGCTTCGACGCGTTCGTGTCGGCGAACCGCACGTGCGAGATCGGGATGACCCGCGCCACCGGCCAGCCGTACCGTCACGTCGTCGAGGTTCTCGAGGAGCTCACCCGCGCCTGACGCCAGGCGATAACGAGAGAACGGGCGCCCCTGTCGGGACGCCCGTTCTTCGTGGATGGGATGGGATCAGCGCGCAGCGCTGCCGTCGACGTAGTCCTCGTCCGTCTGCTTCCAGGCGAAGAGCGACCGCAGCTCCTTGCCGGTCACCTCGATCGGGTGCTGCTCCTCCTTGGCGCGCAGCGCCAGGAACTCCTCGGCGCCGTTGTCCTGGTCGTCGATGAAGCGCTTCGCGAAGGCACCGGACTGGATGTCGGCGAGGACGCCCTGCATGCTCTCCTTGACGCGGGCGTCGATGACGCGCGGGCCCGAGACGTAGTCGCCGAACTCGGCGGTGTCGGAGATCGACCAGCGCTGCTTGGCGATGCCGCCCTCCCACATCAGGTCGACGATGAGCTTCAGCTCGTGCAGCACCTCGAAGTAGGCGATCTGCGGCTGGTAGCCCGCCTCGGTGAGGGTCTCGAAGCCGGCCTGCACGAGGTGGCTGACGCCACCGCAGAGCACGGCCTGCTCGCCGAAGAGGTCGGTCTCGGTCTCTTCGGTGAAGGTCGTCTTGATGACGCCGGCACGGGTGCCGCCGATGGCCTTCGCGTACGACAGCGCGGTGTCCCACGCGTGACCCGATGCGTCGCGCTCGACGGCGATGATGTCGGGGATGCCGCGGCCGGCGACGAATTCGCGACGCACCGTGTGGCCCGGGGCCTTTGGCGCGACGAGGATCACGTCGACACCCTCGGGAGCGTCGATGTAGCCGAAGCGGATGTTGAAGCCGTGCGCGAAGGCGAGGGTCTTGCCCGCGGTCAGGTGCGGCGCGATGGACTCGCTGTAGATGATGCGCTGGTGCTGGTCCGGCGCGAGGATCATGATGAGGTCGGCCCACTCGGTCGCCTCGGCGACGGTCTTGACCGGGAACCCGGCCTCCTCGGCCTTCGGGGCGGACTTGGAGCCCTCCTTGAGCGCGATGGCGACCTCGACACCCGAGTCGCGCAGGTTCTGCGCGTGGGCGTGACCCTGCGATCCGTAACCGACGATCGCGACCTTCTTGCCCTGGATGAGGGACAGGTCGGCGTCGGCGTCGTAGTAGATCTCGGTGCTCACGTGTGTTTCTCCTTGTTCGTTGTTCGTGTAAGTGTGCGAAAGTGTCAGCCGCGCAGGACGCGCTCGGTGATGCTCTTGCCGCCGCGGCCGATCGCGAGGAGACCGGACTGGGCGATCTCCTTGATGCCGAACGGCTCGAAGGCCTTGAGCAGCGCTTCGACCTTGCCCTTGTCACCCGTGACCTCGACCACGAGCGCATCCGGCGCGTAGTCGACGACCGAGGCGCGGAACAGGTTCACGACCTCGATCACGTTCGAGCGGGTGGTGTTGTCGGTGCGCACCTTGACGAGCATGTGCTCGCGCTGCACCGACGAGGACGGGTCGAGCTCGACGATCTTGATGACGTTGATGAGCTTGTTCAGCTGCTTCGTCACCTGCTCGAGGGGAAGCTGCTCCTCCACATCGACGACGACCGTGATCCGGGAGATGCCTGGAACCTCGGTCACGCCCACGGCGAGGGACTCGATGTTGAAGCTGCGACGGGCGAAGAGCCCGGCGACACGGGTGAGAAGACCGGGGCGGTCCTCCACCAGCAGGCTCAGCACATGGGTCGACATGGATCAGTCCTCCTCGTCGAAGCTGGGCGCGTGGTCGCGCGCGTACTGGACATAGCTGTTGCTGACTCCCTGCGGAACCATCGGCCACACCATGGAGTCGGCGCTCACCACGAAGTCGATCACGACCGGGCGGTCGTTGGTCTCGAGGGCGAGCTTGATCGCGGCGTCGACCTCTTCCTCCTTCTCGACCCGGATAGCGAGGCAGCCGTACGCCTCGCCGAGCTTGACGAAGTCGGGGATGCGCACGGTGCCGTGCCCGGTGTTGAGGTCGGTGTTGGAGTGACGGCCGTCGTAGAACAGCGTCTGCCACTGCCGCACCATGCCCAGCGACGAGTTGTTGATGATCGCGACCTTGATCGGGATGTTGTTGATCGCGCAGGTGGCGAGCTCCTGGTTGGTCATCTGGAAGCATCCGTCGCCGTCGATCGCCCACACGTGGCGGTCGGGCTCAGCGACCTTCGCACCCATCGCGGCAGGGACCGAGTAGCCCATCGTGCCGGCGCCGCCGGAGTTCAGCCAGGCGTTCGGGCGCTCGTACTTGATGAACTGCGCCGCCCACATCTGGTGCTGCCCGACGCCGGCGACGTAGACGCCCTCCGGCCCGGTCAGCTCGCCGATGCGCTGGATCACGTACTGCGGAGCGAGCAGACCGTCGTCCGTCGGCGTGTAGCCGAGCGGGAACTCTCCGCGCAGGCCGTCGAGGTACGACCACCACTCGGAGATGTCGGGCTGGGTGCCGCCGACGACACCGCGGAATGCGGCATCCAGATCGATCAGCACATCGCGCACGTCTCCCACGATCGGCACGTCGGCGTTGCGGATCTTCGAGATCTCCGCGGGGTCGATGTCGACGTGCACGACCTTCGCGTTGGGGGCGAAGTCCGCGGCCTTGCCGGTGACGCGGTCGTCGAACCGCGCGCCGAGGGCGACGATGAGGTCGGACTCCTGGAGGGCGAGCACGGCCGGAACGGTCCCGTGCATGCCCGGCATGCCGAGGTGCTGCTGGTGGGAGTCGGGGAACACACCCCGTGCCATCAGCGTCGTCACCACGGGCGCGTTCGTCGACTCGGCGAGGGCCAGCAGCTCGGCCGCTGCGCGACCGCGGACCACGCCGCCGCCGACGTACAGCACCGGCTTCTTCGCCTCGGCGAGCAGGGCCGCTGCGGCCTGGATCTGCTTGCCGTGGGCTTTCGTCACCGGGCGGTATCCCGGCAGGTCGACCTTCGGCGGCCAGACGAACGGCGCGGACTTCTGCTGCGCGTCCTTGGTGATGTCGACCAGCACGGGGCCGGGGCGCCCCGTCGAGGCGATCTCGAATGCCGCCGCGAGGGCGCCGGGGATCTCCTCGGGCTCCTTCACCAGGAAGGAGTGCTTCGTGATCGGCATGGTGATGCCGACGATGTCGGCCTCCTGGAACGCGTCGGTTCCCATCAGGTGGCTGAACACCTGTCCGGTGATCGCGACGATCGGCACGGAGTCCATATAGGCGTCGGCGATCGCCGTCACGAGGTTGGTCGCGCCGGGACCCGAGGTGGCGATGGCCACGCCCGTGCGGCCGCTGGCGGAGGCGTATCCCTCCGCCGCGTGACCCGCGCCCTGTTCGTGGCGCACGAGGATGTGCCGGACGGTGTCGTCGTCGAGCAGGGGGTCGTACACGGGCATGATCGTGCCGCCGGGGATGCCGAAGACATCGGTCACCCCGAGAAGCCCGAGGGAACGGACGACGGCCTCGGCGCCCGTGAGCTCGGGAGAAGCGGCCTTCTGGGACGGTGGCCGGGGAACGGCCGGGGCGGAATCAGCAGTCATGTCTTTCCTTGATGATCTGAGAGTTCGTCGGCGGCGGGCCGACGGGGATCACCCGGTCGTCGCGCCTTCTGCAGCGGAACGCACGAGTCGCGAGTACTTGGCAAGAACACCACGGGTGTAACGCGGGGGAAGCGGCTCCCAGCCAGAGCGGCGGGAGGCGAGCTCAGCGTCGTCGACGAGTAGGTCGAGAGAGCGAGCTGCGATATCGACCCGTATCAGATCACCATCGCGCACGAAGGCGATAGGACCTGCGTCCACCGCTTCGGGTGCTATGTGGCCGATGCACAGGCCGGTTGTGCCGCCTGAGAATCGTCCGTCAGTCAAGAGTAGTACATCTTTTCCGAGGCCAGCGCCCTTGATGGCCGCGGTGATGGCCAGCATCTCGCGCATGCCCGGTCCGCCCTTGGGACCCTCATAGCGGATCACGATGACGGTGCCCGGTTCGATCTCGCCCTCGGCGACGGCATCCATCGCGGCGCGCTCGCGCTCGAACACGCGTGCCGGTCCCTCGAACACGGCGGCGTCGAAGCCGGCCGTCTTGACGACCGCGCCCTCGGGAGCCAGGGATCCGTGCAGGATCGTGAGACCACCGGTGGCGTGGATCGGGTTGTCGAAGGTGTGGATGACGGTGCCGTCGATCGGCTGAGGGTCGAGCTCGGCGAGGTTCTCGGCGAGCGTCTTGCCCGTCACCGTGAGGGCGTCGCCGTGCAGCAGACCCTCGTCGAGCATCGCCTTCATGATCACCGGGATGCCGCCGTGTCGGTCGACGTCGTTCATGACGTACTTGCCGAACGGCTTCATGTCGGCGACGTGCGGCACCTTGTCGCCGATGCGGTTGAAGTCGTGCAGGTTCAGGTCGACGTCCGCCTCGCGGGCGATCGCGAGGAGGTGCAGCACCACGTTCGTCGAGCCGCCGAGCGCCATCGCGAGCGCGATCGCGTTCTCGAACGCTTCCTTGGTGAGGATGTCGCGGGTCGTGATGCCCTGGCGGAGCAGGTTCACGACGGCCTCGCCCGAACGGTGCGCGTAGTAGTCGCGGCGGCGGTCCGCCGCGGGCGGGGCCGCAGACCCGGGAAGGCTGAGTCCGAGGGCCTCGGCGACGGATGCCATGGTGTTGGCCGTGTACATGCCGCCGCAGGCGCCCTCGCCCGGTGCGATCGCGCACTCGATGCGCTTCAGGTCTTCCTCGCTCATGAGACCGGCACGGCAGGCACCGACCGCCTCGAACGAGTCGATGATCGTGACGTCCTTCTCGGTGCCGTCCGACAGCTTCACCCAGCCGGGTGCGATCGACCCGGCGTAGAGGAACACGCTGGAGAGGTCGAGGCGCGCGCTGGCCATGAGCATGCCGGGGATCGACTTGTCGCAGCCGGCGAGCAGGACCGATCCGTCGAGGCGCTCGGCCATCATCACGGTCTCCACCGAGTCGGCGATGACCTCGCGCGACACGAGCGAGAAGTGCATGCCCTCGTGGCCCATCGAGATGCCGTCGGAGACGGAGATCGTGCCGAACTGCAGCGGGTACCCGCCGCCGGAGTGCACGCCCTCCTTCGCCCCCTGCGCGAGCCGGTCGAGGCTCAGGTTGCAGGGGGTGATCTCGTTCCAGCTCGAGGCGATGCCGATCTGCGGCTTCTCCCAGTCCGCGTCGCCCATGCCGACGGCACGGAGCATGCCGCGGGAGGTCGTCGCCTCGATGCCGTCGGTGACGACGCGGCTGCGGGGCTTGATGTCGATGGACGCGCTGGGAGAAGGATCGTGCGAGGACATGACGGAAGTCTATTCCCGCAGCGACGAGCGCTCGTCCGCGAGCGCCTCCAGAAGCTCGCCGATCTGTTGTGGGTTCTCCACACGCAGGATCGCCGCGCTCTCCCCCGGGCCGACGCGGACGCCGAGATCGCCGGGCTGCAGCACGCGCATCGCGTCCTCGTCGGTCACGTCGTCGCCGGCGAACAGGATGCCGGTGGCGTCGAAGCGCTCGCGGAGCGCCGCGATGGCGGCATCCTTCCCCTCGCTGCGGGACGAGAACTCCAGCACGCGGTGCCCTGCGCGGCGGCGCCAGTGCGGGAACCGCTCGGCGACCAGCGCGTCGACCTCCGCGAAGACGCGCTCCTCGGTCTCCCGGTCGGCGCGCCGCGTGTGCACGCCCATCCCGAACGTCTTCGGCTCGAACTCGGCGCCCTCGTAGCGCTCGATGATCGGACGTGCCGCGGCCCAGAGCTCTTCCCGCTCGCCGTCCTCGGCGGCCGCATCGGCCGACGCGGCGTCGGCGTCGCCGGGGAACCAGTACTGGGCGCCGTGGGAACCGGCGAGCGCGATGACCGAGTCGTCGGTGTGCTCGGTGATCTCACGGAGATCGTGCATGCTGCGCCCGGAGACGTACGCGACCACCGTGTCGGGGAGCGCGGCGAGGCGGGCGACCTGCGCGGCGACGGTCGGCAGTGCTCGCGCCGCCATGGGGTCGGGGATGAGCGGCGACGCCGTGCCGTCGAAGTCGAGGGCGACGACGAGTCGGGGCGTCGCGGCGAGCGCCGACAGATCGGCGTCGGGGGCTCCGGGGGTCCAGGCGCGGGTCACGTGTTCTCCAGTCGAGGTCGAGGTCATGGCAGTGGCAGTGGCAGTGGCAGGCGCGTCAGCGTGCATTGCGCGCCGCGGCGAGGGCCGACAGGAACGAGTCGGACCAGGCGTTCACATCGTGGTCGAGCACGCGGCGGCGGAGCGACCGCATGCGCCGGGACTGCTCGCGCGGCGGCATCTCGACGGCGCGCATGATCGCCTCCTTGAGGCCTTCGATGTCGTGCGGGTTCACCTGGATCGCACTGCCGAGCTCATCGGCGGCGCCCGCGAACTCGCTCAGCACCAGCACACCCCGGTTGTCGATGCGGGTGGCGACGTACTCCTTGGCGACGAGGTTCATCCCGTCGCGCAGCGCGGTCACGAGCATCACGTCGGCCGCGAGGTACAGGGCGACCATCTCCTCACGAGGGAAGCCCTGATGCAGATAGCGGATGGCCGTGTGGCCCATCGTGTCGGTGTCGCCGTTGATGCGGCTGACCGCGAGCTCGATCTCGTCGCGCAGGTTCGCGTAGGCGTCGACGCGCTCGCGACTGGGGCTCGCCACCTGCACGAGGGTCACGTCCTCGACCGACAGGTCACCGGATGCGAGAAGCTCTCCGTAGGCCTTCACACGATGCCCGATCCCCTTGGTGTAATCGAGACGGTCGACGCCGAGGAGAATGCGTTTGGGATTGCCGAGGCTCGCCCGGATCTCGGCCGCCCGCGCCTGGATGTCGGGTCTCGCGGCGAGCTCGAGGTACGGCACGGTGTCGATCGAGATCGGGAAGGCCTTGACCAGGGCCTTATGGGAGTCGCCCTTCCCGTCGATCTCGCCGTTGCCCGACGGCACCGTGACCGTCGACGACTTGATGTCGTACTTCAGCCGGCGCCGGATCGCGTTGAGGAAGTTGGTGGCATCCGTCGCCCGCTGGAAGCCGATGACGTCCGCCCCGAGGAGACCGCGCAGCACCTGCCCGCGCCACGGCAGCTGCATGTACAGCCCGTGCGTCGGAAACGGGATGTGGTGGAAGTAGCCGATGGTCACGTCGGGGCGCAGGGCCCTGACCATCTGCGGCACGAGCTGCAGCTGGTAGTCGTGCACCCACACCGTGCCGCCCTCCGCCACGGCGGCAGCGGCGGCATCCGCGAATCGACGGTTCACAGCGACGTAGGCGTCCCACCATTCACGGTGATACTGGGGCGGCGCGATGACATCGTGGTACAGCGGCCAGATGGTGTCGTTGGAGAAGCCCTCGTAGTACTCGGCGACCTCCTGCTCGCTCAGCGCGATGGGGATCAGACGGATGCCGTCGGACGTGAAGGGCTTGTGATCGAGATCGGCCTGGCCCGGCCAGCCCACCCAGGCGCCGTTCACCGCCTTCATCACGGGCTCGAGAGCGGCGACGAGTCCGCCGGGAGACGTGCGCCACAGTTCCTCGCCGTCGGGTCCAACGACACGGTCGACGGGCAGCCGATTGGCGACCACGACGAATTCTGCGGCGGCCATGATGACTCCTCACGCCAGGGGTTGGATACTCCCCAGGCTACCGAGGTTGCCGCGCGCCGTTCGCCAGAGCGTCAGGCGACGGCGCGCGCAGCGCGCGGCGCGGTGCGGCTGAGGAACCAGTTCGCGAGTCCGGCGGCGAAGACGACGGTGGTCGCGATGATCGGGACGAGGAGCGCCGGGGCGGTGCCCATGCTCTCGGCGATCTCCCCGGTCGTCGCGGCTCCCAGCGACTGCCCCACCACCACACCCGAGCCGAGCATCGTCATCACGGTCGCCGAGCGTCCGAGCGGACTGCGGGCGGCGCCGAAGCTGTACTGGGTGACGAGCGTCGGCCCGATGCCGATTCCCATGATTCCGAGCGCGATCATCATCGTCAGCGGTGTGTCCACGAACAGGAGCAGCAGGCTCCCGACGAGCAGGATGCCGGAGAACGCCAGCCACCGGGCGCGCAGCGTGAATGCCGGAGGCAGCCACGCGACGCCCAGTGCGAGGATCGCCGAGCCGACGCCCATCACGCCGTAGAGGAGCCCGGCCTGCTCGGGCGCGCCCCGGTCCGCCATGAACGACGTGAGCGCCGTGAGCATCCCTCCGAAGAAGATCCCGACGCCGAGGATGCCCATCACGACGATGAGCAGCTGCGGCCGGAACAGCTCGGACACGGCGGATGGCGCCTTGCCGTCGGCCCCGCGCTCCTGCGACACGTGACGCCCGCTCGGATGCAGTGCGAAGGCGCCCACGAACAGCACGGTGAGGGCCGCGGCTCCCGCGAGGGGTGCCCACGGCGCGATCGCCGATGCGAGGACGCCCACCAGGAACGGACCGAACACGAACACCGTCTCATCGGCGGCCGATTCGTAGGCCATTGTGCCCGAGAGAGTGCGAGCGCGGCGTTCATGCGGCATCCGCTCGCGGATGATCGTGACCAGACGCGACCGCGACAGCGGTGCGACCTGCGGTGCGGTCGCTCCGATCCCGGCCGCGGCGAGCAGCACGAAGCCGTCGGCCGCCGAACCGTATACGACGAGTGTGAACACGACGAGCATCGTCCCGTTGGCGAGAGCGATCACGAGCAGCACGCCGCGCTGACCGAACCGGTCGGCGGCCGCCCCCAGGAGCGGACCGAAGCAGGCTGTCCCGAGACCGACGGCTGCCGAGGTGAGTCCGCCGAGGGAGAGCGAGCCGCGGGCCGATACGACCACGGTGAGCACGCCGACCACCATCATCGCGAACGGCAGTCGCGCGACGAACGCGATGAGGAAGTAGGGAAGGCCGGCCAGGCGGAACAGGCTCGGTGCAGCCGACGGGTGCGGCTGGGTCTGGGGTGTGGCGTGTGTCATGGCTCTCGCACGTCGATGACGCGATGTCGGGTGCCGCCGCTGTCCGCGGGAATGCCCGCGGCCCGGTAGTTACACGGTTGTGCGGCCGCGGACTGAGCCGCGACTCCCCCATGGTATCGGGTCGCACGGGACGGCGGCAGGGAGAGTGCGGCATGCACCGCGGCACTAGTCTGGTCGACACTCCCCGTCCTCGCGCTCTCGCCCCAGGAGGAACAGTTGACCTCTGCCCCGCAGACCTCCACGCCCCGACGTGCCCTCCCTGACCGATCACTGCGCGCAGGCTCGGCGAAGACCTCCCCGGTCCGCGACCTGCTCGCGCTGACCGAGCGCCCCGAGGTCATCTCGTTCGCCGGCGGCCTGCCCGCGCCCGAGCTGTTCGACCTCGACGGCATCCGCGCCTCCTTCGATGCGGTCCTCGAGTCGCCCGTTGTCCTGCAGTACTCGACGTCCGAGGGGAGCGCCGCTCTGCGCGAGGAGGTCGCACGACGCTACACGGCCGACGGCCTCGAGACGGCGGCATCCGACCTGATCATCACCACCGGGTCGCAGCAGGCACTCGGGCTGCTGGCCACCTCGCTGATCGATCCCGGCGACACGATCCTGGTGGAGGAGCCCTGCTACCTCGCAGCGCTGCAGACCTTCGCGCTGGCCGGCGCCCGGGTCGTGGGAATCCCCTACGACGACGACGGTCTCGACCTCGACGCGCTGGACAAGGCCGCGGAGGAGCACGCCCCGAAGTTCTTCTACACGGTCCCGACCTTCCAGAACCCCACGGGCCGCACGCACGACCTCGAGGCGCGGCGGCACATCGCCGAGATCGCGCAGCGGCGCGGGTTCCGGATCATCGAGGACGAGCCGTATCGTCAGCTGCGCTACTCCGGCGACCCGCTCCCCTCCCTCGCCGCGTTCGCCCCGGATCATGTCCTGAGCCTCGGCAGCTTCTCGAAGGTGATCGCTCCCGGCCTCCGCATCGGGTGGATCCGCACCACCCACGATGTCCGGCCCACGGTGACGATCGCCAAACAGGCCGCAGACCTGCACACCTCCACGATCGACCAGGCCGCGGCCGCGCACTACCTCGTCTCGGGGCGAGGAGAGCCGGCGCTCGACCGCATCCGCTCGGCGTATGCGGAGCGGCGCGACGCCATGCTGGACGCGCTGCCGAGCGTGCTCCCCGCCGGAAGCACGTGGAACCGTCCCGACGGCGGCATGTTCGTATGGGTGCGCCTGCCGGAAGGCATGGACGCAGCCGCATCCCTCGGCGGTGCCCTCGCCCAGGACGTCGCCTACGTGCCCGGTGCCTCATTCTTCTCCGGAACAGCGGACGAGCGGACGCTGCGGCTCTCGTTCACCACCTATGCCCCTGCCAGCATCCGGGAGGGGTTGTCAAGGCTCGGGACGGCCTGGGGCGCAGGCGGGTAGCGTAGGGGCATGCGCTACCTCTTCAGCACCGGACTCGTCGCCGCGATCTCCGCGGGAATCTCGCTGTTGCGCGGCACCCGGCAGGAACCCATCACGTGGCGTTCTGCGCTTTCGTGGGTGAGCTGGGGCATCACGATGGCCCTGGCCGTCGGCGCGACCGTCGACATGCGCCGCGCCCGTCGCGGCGCACGCGTGGATGCCGACTCGCCGCAGTCGATCAAGAAGTCCAAGAAGGCGCAGCGCCTGCAGTTCCGCTCGCAGAAGGCTCTCGCCGACGCGCAGGACCACGCCGGCGACCGGCGTCGCTGACTCTGCCCCGCGAGCCCGACCTCATCGTGTGAGGATGAGCGCCTCGCCCTGACCGCCGCCGCCGCAGAGGCCGACCGCGGCCGTGCCCCCGCCACGACGTGCGAGTTCATGGGCGACATGCACCACGAGCCTGTTGCCGGATGCGCCGATCGGGTGGCCGATGGCGATCCCGCCGCCGTGGATGTTCACGATCCCGCTGTCGAGGCCGAGTTCCCCCTGCGACCGGGCCACGACCGCGCCGAAGGCCTCGTTGATCTCGACGAGATCGAGATCGGCGGGAGTGATGCCGTGCTTCGCGCACGCCTTCTCGATCGCACGCGCCGGCTGCGCCTGCAGGGAGTTGTCGGGACCGGCCGTCTGGCCGCTGGCGCCGACGGTCACGAGCACCGGCCACCCCTTCTCCTCGGCGATCGCGCGGGACGTCACGATCACCGCGGACGCGCCGTCGGAGATCTGCGACGAGTTCCCCGCCGTGATGGAGCCGCCCTCGGCGAAGGCCGCACGCAGCCCTCCGAGCGTCTCGACCGTGGTGTCCGGGCGGATGCCTTCGTCCTTGGTCACGAGCACGGGCTCACCCCGTCGCTGGGGCACCGACACGGTCACGATCTCGGCATCGAACACCCCGGCCTCCTGCGCGGACGCCGCGCGCTGGTGCGACAGCGCGGCGACGGCATCCTGGGCTTCACGCGTCAGCTCGTAGCGCGCGTTGTGCCGCTCGGTCGATGCGCCCATGCTCTCGCGGTCGTACGCGTCGGTGAGCCCGTCGTAGGCCATGTGGTCGAGCACCTCGACGCTGCCGTACGCCCAGCCGTCGCGGGACCCCATCAGCAGGTGCGGCGCCCGGGTCATCGACTCCATGCCCGCGGCGACCACGACCCCGGCGTCTCCGGTGCGGATCATGCGCGCGGCGTCGATGACGGCGGTCAGGCCGGAGAGGCAGACCTTGTTCACCGAGTGCGCGGGCACGTCCCAGCCGATGCCGGCGCCGATGGCGGCCTGGCGGGCGGCGTTCTGTCCCGAACCGGCGGCGAGGACCTGGCCGACGATGACCGCGTCGACATCCGCAGGATCGACGGCGCCCTGTTCCAGCGCTCCGCGGATCGCGAGCGAGCCGAGCTGCGGAGCCGTGAATGCGGCGAGCTGGCCCTTCAGGCGTCCCTGCGGGGTGCGGGCGGCGGCGACGATGACGATGTCGTCCGCGCTCGTGCTCTTCTCAACCATTTTCCGTGGTCCTTTCGTCGGTGAGAGCGCCCGAGAGGACGCCCGAGATGGCAAGGGGCGGTTCGGTGGCCGCGACCACCTCGTCGACCGTGACCCCGGGGGCGAGTTCCACGAGCACCAGTCCGTCGTCGGTCACATCGATGACGGCGAGGTCGGTGATGATGCGGTCGACCACCCCGCGCCCGGTGAGCGGGAGCGAGCAGTCGTTCACGATCTTCGCGGATCCGTCGCGGGCGACGTGCTCCATCAGCACGATGACCCGGCCGGCGCCGTGCACCAGATCCATCGCGCCGCCCGGCCCTTTGACCATCTTGCCGGGGATCATCCAGTTGGCGAGGTCGCCGGATGCCGAGACCTGCATCGCGCCGAGGATCGCGGCATCGATCTTGCCGCCGCGGATCATGCCGAAGCTCGCCGCAGAATCGAAGAACGCGGATCCCGGAAGGACCGTCACGGTCTCTTTGCCGGCATTGATGAGATCGGGGTCGACCGCATCCTCCTGCGGGTACGGCCCGACGCCGAGGATGCCGTTCTCCGACTGCAGCACCACGGTGACGTCGGCCGGCACGTGGTTCGGAACGAGGGTGGGCAGGCCGATGCCGAGGTTGACGTAGGCGCCGTCCTGCAGCTCGGCGGCAGCACGGGCGGCCATCTGGTCTCGGGTGAGCGGCATGTCAGGCTCCTTCCGCGGCGACGGGCGCAGACACCGTGCGTCGCTCGATGCGCTTGGGGATGTCGGTGCCGACCTCGATGATCCGGTGGACGAAGACGCCGGGCAGATGGATGCTGTCGGGGTCGAGCTCGCCCGGTTCCACGAGGCGCTCGACCTGGGCGATGCAGACGCGGCCGGCCATCGCGGCCAGCGGGTTGAAGTTGCGCGCCGCCTTGTTGAACACGAGGTTGCCGTGCCGGTCGCCTGCTGCGGCGTGCACGAGCGCGAAATCGGTCGTGATGGCCTCTTCGAGGACAAATTCCTTCGGCTCGCCGTTCACGTCGAACGTGCGCACGTCCTTGACGGGAGAGGCGACCGCGATCGACCCGTCGGCGTTGTACCGCCGCGGCAGTCCTCCCTCGGCGACCTGGGTGCCGACGCCCGTCTGGGTGAAGAAGGCGGCGATGCCGGAGCCGCCGGCACGGAGCTTCTCCGCGAGCGTCCCCTGCGGGGTGAGCTCGAGCTCGAGCTCACCGGAGAGGAACTGCCGCTCGAACTCCTTGTTCTCGCCGACGTACGACGAGGTCATCTTGCGGATGCGCTGGGCGGCGAGGAGTACGCCGAGGCCCCAGTCGTCGACGCCGCAGTTGTTGCTCACGACGCTGAGATCCTTCGTCCCCTGCGCGAGCAACGCCTCGATGAGGGCGATCGGATTGCCGGAGAGCCCGAATCCTCCGACCGCGAGCGATGAACCGTCGGTGATGTCGGCGACGGCCGAAGCCGCCGATTCCCACTGCTTGTCGATCACGCCTACTCCTTCGAATCCGTGCCTTGCCCCCAGCATCCGCCTTCTGTACCGGCGAGCGGAACCCTCTTCTTGCGATGTGGGCGATCGTGCGCGTAGCGTCCACATTATGGAATCAGCCTCGCGCAGCGTGCCGGGCGCCCAGGCCATCGCCCGAGCCGCCCGACTCCTCCGCCTCGTCACGGCATCCGGCGCCGACGGTGCGGCGCTGCAGGACCTCGCTCGTGCGGCCGACCTCTCGCGCTCCACGACGCACCGCCTGCTCAGCGCGCTGAAGGCCGAGGGCCTGGTCGACCGCGACGCCGAGAGCACGCGATGGATGCCAGGACCCGAGCTCTTCCTGATGGGCTCCGCGGCGGCAGCCCGCTACGACGTCACGTCTCTCGCCCGCGACATCGTGCGCTCGCTCGCCGTCAAGACCGAGGAGAGCGCCTTCTTCTCGGTGCGCCGAGCGGACGAGACCGTCTGTCTCCTGCGCGAGGAGGGCTCGTTCCCGATCCGTTCGTTCGTCCTCAGCGAGGGCGTGCGCTTCCCGCTCGGCGTCGCCAGCGCCGGCCTCGCCATCCTCGCATTCCTGCCTGACCACGATGTGGATGCCTATCTGGAGCGTCATCCCGAGCTCGAGAGCAGCTGGGGCCGCGCTCATGGCGATTCCCCGCTGCGCACCCGTCTCGCCGAGACGAAGGAACGCGGCTACGCCGTGAACCCCGGCCTGATCGTCGAGGGCAGCTGGGGCATGGGCGCGGCGGTGTTCGATCGATCCGGCCGACCGGAGTGGGCTCTGAGCCTGACCGGCGTGGAGTTCCGCTTCGGCCACGATCGGATCGCCGACCTCGGGCGCACGCTTCTGGCGCATGCGCATCAGCTGTCCGCTCGGATCGCGAGCGCTCGGCGATAGCCTCCCGCATTCATACCAACAGGTATATACTTGTTGGTATGAATCGTTCGGATGTGATCCCCGCGCTCGTGCTGTCGGGCTATGCGCTCGGTCGCATCGCTGCGCAGGATGCCGGCAACGACGCGCCCGCCGCCCAATGGCGGGTGCTCAGTCTGCTCGAGCAGGCGGGCTCGCAGCGCGTAGGCGCTCTCGCAACCTCCGCACGCACAACGCAGCCCGGCATGACGCGTCTGCTCGGCGGACTGGAGCGCGACGGACTCGTGCTCCGCTCCCCCGACCCCGACGATTCACGAGCCATCGTCGTCGACATCACGTCACAGGGCTCGGAGACGCTCGCCGCATGGCGCACCGAGTTCCGCGAGACCCTCGCTCCGCGCTTCGCCGGACTGAGCGATGACGACTGGTCCACCCTCACCCGTGCGGCGGAGATCCTCGCTGCGCACACCGCCCCCGACTCGACAGGAGAAGCACGTTGAACACCCCCGCCACCACCTCGGTGTGGAAGCAGCCCGCGCAGGTCTGGGCGGTCGCCTTCGCCTGCGTCGTCGCCTTCATGGGCATCGGGCTGGTCGATCCGATCCTCCCCGCGATCGCCGAGTCGCTCGAAGCCTCGCCGGTCGAGACCGAGCTGCTGTTCACGAGCTACCTCCTGGTGACCGGCCTCGCGATGCTGGTGACGAGCTGGATCTCCAGCCGCATCGGCGCGAAGGCCACCCTGCTGATCGGTCTGGCCCTGATCGTCGCCTTCTCGCTGCTGTGCGCCCTGAGCGGCAGCGTCGACGCCGTCATCGGCTTCCGTGCGGGCTGGGGGCTCGGCAACGCGCTCTTCATCTCCACGGCTCTGGCGACGATCGTCGGTGCGGCGTCCGGTGGCAGCAGCGCGGCGATCATCCTCTATGAGGCGGCCCTCGGTCTCGGCATCGCGATCGGTCCGCTCCTCGGCGGCATCCTCGGCGAGCAGAGCTGGCGCGGACCGTTCTTCGGCGTCGTCGTGCTGATGGCCATCGCGTTCCTCGCGGTGCTGGTGCTGCTCCGCGGCCCCGGCGAGAAGCGTCAGCCCGTGCGGTTCTCGGCGCCTTTCACCGCGCTGCGTCGTCCCGCACTCGCGATCCTCGCGGTCGCCGCCCTGTTCTACAACATCGGCTTCTTCGTGCTGCTCGCGTTCTCCCCGTTCCCGCTCGGCTTCGGCGCGCTCGGCATCGGGTTCACGTTCTTCGGGTGGGGCGTCGCCCTCGCCGTCACCAGCGTCTGGGTCGCCCCCGTCCTCATGCGTCGGATGCCTCGGACACGCATCATCCTCATCGTGCTGCCGCTGCTCGCCGTTGACCTCGTCGTGGCCGGTCTCGTCGTCGGCAGCGCGGCCGCCCTGGTCGCCTGCATCGTCATCGGCGGTCTGCTGCTCGGCGTCATGAACACCGTGCTGACGGAGGCCGTGATGGAGGCGACCGACCTCCCGCGCTCCGTGGCGTCATCGGCGTACTCGGCGGTGCGGTTCCTGGGCGGCGCGATGGCTCCTCCGATCGCCGCATTGCTGTGGCACGCGTTCAATGCGACGATTCCCTACGTCTTCGCTGCCGTGTCGGTGCTGCTCGCGGCGCTCACGATCTTCCTCGGACGTCGCGTAGTCGCCCACATCGATGACGAGCCGGCGGATGCCGAAGCGGAAGACGCTCAGGCGATCCTGATCGGCGACGCCGCCTGAGGGCACGATGCGGCTTCGATACGGTGGAGTGATGAGCGACGTGCCCTCCCTGCCCGAACGCAGCCGCATCGTGCACTCTCATCTGGCGGACGCCGGTGTCGACGCCGAGATCCGGGTGCTTCCCGACTCGGCACGCACGGCCGCCGAGGCCGCTGCCGCGATCGACTGCGACGTCGCGGCGATCGCGAACAGTCTCGTGTTCCTCGCCGACGGCGATCCGGTGCTCGTCATGACCAGCGGCGGGCACCGCGCCGACCTCGGCGTGCTGGCTGCCGGAATCGGCGCCGAGGAGGTGGCGATGGCGCCGGCATCCGTCGTCCGTGCGGCCACGGGCCAGGCGATCGGCGGCGTCGCACCCGTCGGTCACCCGGCTCCGCTGCGCACCTTCGTCGACGCGGATCTGCGGCAGTTCGACGTGGTCTGGGCTGCGGCGGGTCACCCGCACACGGTGATGCCCCTGACGTTCGACGAGCTGCTCCGCCTCACCGGAGGCCAGGTCATCGCGGTGGCGTGATTCACTTCACCGTGACTTCGATCTTCGCCGTCTTCTGTTCGTCGGCCTCTTCGGGCACGGATCCGCGGAAGCGGTACTCGAACTCGATCACCGTCGTGCCCTCGCCGACCGGTGCGAACCGGTACGTGACCTCGCTGGGCGCGCCGGTCATGCCGTCGTCGCCGAGGTAGCGCGACCGCTCCTCACCGGGGCCGAGCACCGCGGCATCCGGCTCCTGCGTGAGCACCCACTCCTGGCCGACGGTGGCGTTGACCTCGCCGAAGTCGACGACGAGGGCTTCCCCGGGCGCGAGTGTGACGGATTCCGCGGTGTAGTCGACGGTCTTCTCCGCCGCAGCGCAGGAGGAGAGTCCCGCCGCCACGGCGATCGCGCCGACGAGCAGCAGTGCCGTTCGCATCGATCTGCGCATCGCTGATCCCCCTCCGAGATGAGGCTCACGGTATCGCATCTCGTGTCAGAGGTAAGGCGCGAAGGAGGCCGGGACGGTGACGTTCGCCGGGATGCCCGCGAAGAGCGGCGCCACCTGCTCCGGCGTGTACCCGGCGATGCCGCATCCGACCGGCGTCAGCAGGAAGCGGAGTTCCGGGTGGGCGGCCGCGTATGCGATGAAGTCGCCCGCCTCCCGTGCCAGTGTCTCGAGACCGCTCATGGTGTCGATCGCATACGTCTGGCCGTGATGGCCGCGCCCCTCGCCCCACACCGCCCCGAAGCGCTCGTGAGCGATCCGCGCCGCGCCGCCTCCGTGCAGACCGCCGGCGTTCGATCCGAAGACGAAGACGTCGTCCGGTCGCAGTTCCGAGACGAGCTCAGGGGTCGTTTCCATACCCGAACCCTACGTCCGACCCTGAGAAGCAGAAAAGCCCCGTGAACACTGGCGAGAGTGTCCACGAGGCTGATCCGTGCACCCCCTGGGACTTGAACCCAGAACCCACTGATTAAGAGTCAGTTGCTCTGCCGATTGAGCTAGAGGTGCGTGGCCCGGGATGACCCCGACCGAGGAATTACATTACCAGCCGATCGGTCCCAGACGAAATCGAACCGACCCCGGGCGTGGCCCTCCCTCGATGGGCGTGAAACCTGGCGGAACGTCCCTCTGGCCGCCTGGGCCGAGCGACTATTCTTGGACTGTGACCGACTCCCCCCGCGCCGATCTCCTGACTCGCGATCTCGAGCTCGCCTTGCGTCTCGCAGACGCCGCCGACGCGCAGTCGCTCCCGCGTTTCGACTCGGCCGACCTCGAGATCTCGACGAAGGCCGACAACTCGCACGTGACAGATGCCGATCTCGCCACGGAACGCGCGATCCGCAGCATCCTCGAAGTCGAACGTCCGGAGGACGGCATCTTCGGCGAGGAGTACGGCGCGCAGGGCAGCACCGAGCGTCAGTGGATCATCGACCCGATCGACGGCACCGCCAACTTCCTGCGCGGAGTGCCGCTCTGGGGCACCATGATCGCCCTCGCCATCGACGGCGTCCCCCAGGTCGGAGTGGTCAGCATGCCGGCGTTCGGACGACGCTGGTGGGCCTCCGCCGGCGAGGGAGCGTGGACAGCGACAGATGACGGCCCGCGACGGCTCCAGGCGTCTGCTGTGGCCTCCCTCGACGACGCGAGCGTCAGCTTCCAGAGCATCGCGCAATGGACGGATGCCGGAAAGCGCGATGCCCTCCTCGCTCTCGCCGATCGTGTCTGGCGCGACCGCGCATACGGGGATGTGTATGCCTACATGCTCCTGGCCGAAGGCCGCATCGACATGGTCGCCGAGTTCGACGTCAAGGAGTACGACATCGCGGCAGCCGTCCCGATCGTGCGCGAGGCGGGCGGACGCATGACGTCGTTCGACGGCGACGAGACGATCTCGGCGCGCTCGACACTCGCCACCAACGGCATCCTCCACGACGCCTTCCTCTCGCTCCTGCACGACTGAATCACGACTGATCCCGACCCCGAGGCACACCATGTCCCGCCGTATCATCTTCGCCGCAGCCGGTGGACTCCTGGGCCTCGCGGTGCTGGCCGGATGCGGGGCGCCCGCCGAGCAGCCCGAGCCCTCTCCCTCCGCATCGGCGGCGCCCACGCCGGAGAACAGCATCGAGCCCGTGGCCACTCCCGAGCCGACCGAGCCTGCCGAGGCGATCTCCTGCGAGACGATGATCTCCGCCGGCACGGTCGACGCACTCTCGAGTGCCGGGTGGACGTCGGAGCCGAAGGAGTTCGTGATCGGCGACGTCGAGCTCACCGCAGGCCTCCTGTGCTTCTGGGCCGACTATTCGGTCGGCTCCGACCACGGACAGCTGTACGGCTGGTCTCCGATCACGGTCGACGAGGAGGCACGTGCGCAGGATTCGCTGGTCGCCGGCGGCTGGCGACGGGAGGATTCCCCCGAGGGCATCTACTTCACCGAGGATCCGCAGTACTCGATGGGCACCGACGACGCCGGCTACGGCATGACCTACCTCTTCGGCGACGGATGGGTCAAGCTCGCCGACACCAAGCAGGGGCTCGTCCTGATCGAGTGGGCGGGCTGACGCCCGACTCCCCGCAGGTCAGGCGGCGGTCGCCTCGACGCCGTACTTCTTCATCGACGACTCGACGATCGTGAGGCCTTCGAGCCCCGGCATCTTGGAGATGTGGTCGTCGAGCTTGCGGATCTCCCGCAGCCCCTCCTCGCCGGCGAAGATGTGCCCCATGACGTGGGTGACCTCGGCGGGCTCCATGACGCTCGACCCCACCGGTCCCCAGGCGTTCTTGAGTGCGAACCGGGCGAGCTTCTGCGCCTTCTTGCTCGCTCCGAGGCGCTCGCGCGCCTGCGTCGCGTAGAACGCCACGTGGCGGGCCTCCTGCTTGGCGATGCGCTTGAGCAGCTCGGCGAGCACCGGGTGCTTCTCGAGCTCGGCGAGGCGGTTGTACGCGGCGACGGCCGACCATTCGTTCGCGGCACCCCAGATCATGTGCACGGCGATGAAGTCCTTGCCGACGATGTTGCCGAGCAGGGACTGCTTGATCGGGTCCAGACGATCCTTCCAGCCCAGCTTCAGGCGTGTCGCCTTGAGCTGGTCGAAGTCGACGGTGATGCCGTGCGCGCCGAGCACAGCCGCCAGTGCCTCGCCGTGCCAGAACTCCTCGCGGTTCCACATCGTCATGAACGCGCTGACGTCGGCTTCCTTGTGCGAGGGCGTGACGAGAAGATCACGCAGGTAGCAGACTGTGTGGTACTCGATGTCGCACATGTAGCGGAGGCTCCGCAGCGTCGACTCCGGCAGCGGGTTGGTCGTGAACTCGTCGAAGTCCAGGTCCTGCCAGTTCACGCTGACCGAGGTCGCGGTGTACTTGTCGATATCGAATGCCATGTCACGCACCTTCCGTCAGGGAGTCTCGCTTCGGACCACGCTTCCAGTGAAGCACCTTCCAGCGCTTCTCCCGAGCATGGCGGGACAACGGGATGTCCGGATTCACCGCATGGGGGTTCCCCAGCAGCTGCAGCCACACCAGATCGGCGTGGCTGTCGCCGTAGCCGAACGAGTGCTCCAGGTCGACGCCGTTCTGCTCGGCATAACGTCGCAGCCACGCGGCACGCGCCTCGTCGACGAGGGGCGGGCCCGCGAGGAAGCCGGTGAGCACGCCGTCGCGTTCCTGCATCCGCCCCGAGACGACCTCGTCGAAGAACGGCACGAAGGGCTCCACCATCAGGTCGATCGTTCCGGTCACCAGGACCGTGCGGTGTCCGGCGGCGCGGTGCTCCTGCACGCGCTGGAGCGCCTCGGGAAGCGCGCGACGCATCATGGCGCGGCCGAATCGGCCCTGCACCTCGCGCTGGATCTCGGTGACCCGGAAGCCCTCGTAGCGTCGCATGAACGTGCGGATGAACGCGCCGCGGTCGCGCCGCTCGGCGAGCCAGTACCGGCGCAGGGAGAACACGAAGTCGACGAGATCGTGTGCGAGCCGCTTCCGCGGCACGGTCGCGCTCCACAGCTGCAGGTACTGCTTGACGAGGTTCGACTCCAAGACGGTGCCCTCGAGATCGAAGATCGCGACGACGCCGTCGCGCACCGGCAGTGTGCGCTCGGCCTTCGCACCCGCGGGGCGCCTCTTGCCGAACGCCCTCGTCAACGTCGTGACGGCGGGGAAATGGATCTCCTGGAAGTAGTTCTCCCAGTCGATCTCGGTGACGTCGAAGCCCTCGTCGCGCTGCACGTCATCAGGGAGCGAGGCGAGCAGCGCCCGCGTATTGCTGTCGTCGAAGACGATCTCGGTCTGCACGTACGCGCGGTACAGCTCGGTGAATCCTCGCAGCTGCGTGAGCGCGAACTTGCCCTTGGAGATCTTCTCCAGCCACCGCGTTGTCCGGTCGCCTGCCGGCAGCCGTTCGATGACCTTCTCCATCTGCACCGCCTGACGCTCCCGGCGGACGAGGGCCTTCTCGACCTTCTCTCCGCCGGGGAAGCGCCAGCGCGGCACGGTGATGTCGCCGTTCTCGTCGGGCAGAGGATTGCGCGTGAAGTACGAGTTCACGTTCTCGTACATCCGGTGGAACGGCAGCGGGTTGGTGGCGCCGGAGACCACCTGGAAGTACTGCGGCTTCTTCGGCTCGGCCGGCCTCGCCGCGACAGCGAGCGCGGCGTTGACGACGAAGTCGACCGGGATGATGTCGAGGATCGAGTCGGGAAGACCCGGGAAGTCGGGAAGCTGGCCGCGTCCGTACGCGATGATGAGCGGGTCGGCGACCTTGAACCCGTCGATCCAACCGGGGAACGGATGCCGCAGGGCGCTCTCGATGATCGAGGGGCGCACGACGGAAAGACGATGACCCGCCTGGGACCACAGCTCCTCGGCGGCGCGCTCGGCGAACGCCTTGGTGAGGGTGTAGACGTCGGTCCAGCCGAGACTCTCGGCCCGCGTGCGGCCGTAGTCGACGAGACGCTCGCGCACCCACTCGGTGCGCGCGGTCTCGGCGAACTGCGCGACGGCCTGCGGCCCGGTCTTGCCATGGCGTCCCCGCGCGCGCTCCAGCTGCTTGCGCAGCGCCTCGGGCTGACGCGATTCGAGTTCCACGCGCACCCGCGCGGACTTCGCCGCCTCGTACTCCGCTCGCCAGTCCACGTCGTGCGTGAGCGAGGCCTCGGGAGCGATGCCCTTGCGGATGCCGCCGACGTACGCCGTGGAGATGTGCACGACGTGAGGGTCGCTCTTGCTGGCGAGCAGGGCTCCGTACACGCCGTACGCACCGCCGACGTTCGTGTCGAAAGCCTCGTCGATGGGCGGATCGAACGACACCGTCGAGGCGCTGTGCAGCACGACGTCGATATCGTCGGGAAGCTCGCCGACGTCGGTCAGCGAGCCCTCGTGCGCCGTCACCCGTCGGGCGAACTCCGCGCGAGCGGCCTCTTCGCCGAGCGACTCGATCCACTTCGAGAACACGGGCTTGCGCAGCATGTTCGCCAGCCGCGTCTCGCCCGTCTGACTGCCCTTGCTGCGCACGAGCACGGTGATCCGGGTGCCCGGATGACTCGAGAGCAGCCGCTCGAGGATCGCCTGACCGACGAAACCGGTGCCTCCCGTGAGGAAGACGTGCTCATCGGTGAGCGACGGAGCGGACGTGGTGGTGGCAGAGGTCACAGGCGAGCAGCCTTTCGAAAGAGTCCCAGTCCGCCTTGGCCAGGGAGGGAGTCGACGCGGTCATCGAGCTCCGTGAGGAGAGCCGCGCGATCTGCGAACAGGTGGGAGAAGTAGAAGTCGGTGTCTGCACGCGACTGGGCCTTGGCGCCGATGGGCCACGCCATACGGCTGAGTCGGCGGCGGGTGAGCTTCCTGGACTGGGCGGATCTCTCGAGCCGGAATCGCGCCTGCGCCTCGAAGAAGACCAGCTGCCGCTCCTTGACCTCGAGGAAGCGGGTGACGGTCTGGGCCAGCTGCGGATTCGGGTCGAGCTCGAGGAGACGACGGTACGCGGCCTGGGTGATCCATTCATCGACGGTCCCCTGCGCCATGTGCACCGCGATCATGGGCACGCCGACGATGTTCGCGAAGATCGACTCCCGGATCGTGCGCTCGACGGGCGTGACGAAAGGCGATCGATCGGGCTCGGCACCCTCGGGCTGATGAGCGAGCAGGATCTGCTCGATCGCGTCGGCGATCCAGTACTTCTCATACGCCCAGGTGGTGAGGAACGCCGTGATGCGCGCATCCTTGTGCGTCGCGGTGACGAGCACGCTGCGCAGATGCGTCATGGTCGCACGCTCGATGATCTGCATATAACGAAGGATCCGCAACGTGTCGTCCGTCACCGGGTTGCTCCGATACGACTCGAGATCGAGCGCATCGCGATGGCTGCCCGCCGCCGTGCGCGCGAACTCCCGCACGTCGAATCCCGGGGCAGGGATCCGCGCGTCATCCATCGAGGTCACTTCCGATTCCCGCATCCGCCGCCCTCCCTGAGCTAGATCGACTAGACGGAGTCTAACGTCCCTACGCTACGGGTCCCGTAGCGTAGGGTGAACGTCATGGCTACGGCTCTCATCACGGGCGGAACCTCGGGCATCGGTGCCGCGTTCGCGGAACAACTCGCTGCCCGTGGCTACGACCTCGTGCTCGTGGCGAGAGACCCGGGGCGACTCGCCTCCGCTGCCGCCGCACTGAGCAGCACGCGAGGGGTCGCCGTCGAGACGATCAGCGCCGATCTGGCCGAACGAGCGGATGCCGAGCGCGTCGTCGCGCGCATCGAAGACCCGGAGCGGCCCATCGACCTGCTCGTCAACAACGCGGGCTCCGGCGTGCGCGCGGAGCTGACCTCGAGCGACACCGCCGCCCACGATCGCGGGATCGCCGTGATGTGCACCGCCGTGCTCCTTCTCGGCGGCGCCGCCGGACGCACGATGCGCGACCGCGGCACCGGAGCGATCCTCAACGTCTCGAGCCTGCAGAGCCTCTTCACCACAGGCTCCTACGCGGCGATGAAGGCGTGGGTGACGTCCTACTCCCAGAGCCTGTCCGTCGAGCTGCGAGGAACCGGCGTGACGGTCACCGCCGTCCTTCCGGGATGGGTCACGACCCCCTGGCACACGGGATCCGGCGCGCGCGCCAGCGCGATACCCGGCTGGCTGTGGATCGGCCCCGATGTCGTCGCCCGCACCGCCCTCGCCGACCTGGACCGAGGCCGGGTGATCTCGATACCGACCGGGCGCTATCGTGCGATCGGATGGTTCGCGCGGCACCTGCCGCGCTCTGTCATCCGATGGATCTCCGGGAAGATCTCCTCTCGGCGCAGCAGACCCGCGCAGAGCACCGATCCCCTGACCACTCTCACGACGACCGAGGACTCCTGATGACGGACCGCTTCACCTCGAAGCCCCTCGCGGTGCTTCGATTCCTCGCGCAGCGCGCGCTGCTCAAGCCCCTCGTCTGGAACCTCGTGAAGGTCACCGTGCACGGGGCCGAACGAGTCGACGGCCTGTCGGCCCCGTTCATCGCGGTCGCGAACCATTCGAGCCACCTCGATGCGCCGCTGATCATGGGCTGGCTTCCGCGCCGGCTGTCCCGCTACCTCGCCGCGGGTGCGGCCGCGGACTACTTCTTCGACGTGAGGTGGCGTAAGGCCCTCACGATCCTCTTCTTCGGCGCGTTCGCCATCGAGCGCAACGGCGAACGCAAGCGCGGAGGACTCTCTCGGTCACTCCTCACGCGAGGAGTGCCGATCCTGATCTTCCCGGAGGGCGGTCGTTCGAAGTCGGGAGAGATCGGGCGCTTCAAACCCGGCGCCGCCGCGCTCTCGCTGGCGACCCAGGTGCCGTGCCTGCCGATCGCCTTGGTCGGCGCGTCGACGGCGATGCCCCGCGGACGCAACTGGCCCAAACCCGGCCGCCTGCCGGTCGCGATCGTGATCGGCGCGCCGATGCTGCCGGATGCGCAAGAATCAGCAGAAGACTTCTCCCGTCGGATCGCAGACGAAGTCCGACGATTGCACTCATCCGTGCTCCCCGCACCGGCGGAGCACGCGCAGAAGGGACATGTATGAGCAACACCGTCGCGCACATGAAGTGGTGGGGCTGGGGCAAGGACGGGGTGGGCTTCCACCACGAGGACAAGCCCGGCTTCGCTCCCTTCGTCGAGTACGCCGTGGGGCTCGACCTCGGCCGCGCCACGCGCGCGAGCGAGCCGTCGTTCGCCGATCTGAACGTCCCCGAGAGCAACGCCTCACCCGATTTCGTGCAGCAGCTGGTCGCGATCGTCGGCGAGGAGCACGCCACCACCGATGACATGGCGCGCGTGGTGCACACCTATGGCAAGAGCCTGCGCGACCTCGTGCGCATCCGCGGCAACGCCATCCTGCGCAGTCCCGACGTTGTCGTCTACCCCGCCGACGAGGCAGAGGTCCAGGCGATCGTGGATGCCGCGGTCGCCGCAGACGCCGTCATCATCCCGTTCGGCGGCGGCAGCAACATCGCCGGCAGCCTCGAGCCCGTCCCCGCGGAGACGCGCACGATCGTCTCGCTCGACCTCGGCCGCCTGCGCGAGGTCATCGACATCGACAGGGAATCGGGTCTCGCGCGGATCCAGGCCGGCGCCCAGGGACCCGACCTCGAAGCGCAGCTGAACGCGAAGGGATGGACCATCGGGCACTTCCCCGACAGCTTCACCCACTCGACGGTCGGCGGCTGGGTCGCCACGCGCTCCTCCGGCATGCAGTCCGACAAGTACGGCGACATCGCCGACATCGCCCGTGGGCTGCGCGTCGTGCGGCCGGGTGATGTGCTGGTCCTGCGCCCACTGCCGAGCACCTCCAGCGGACCCAGCGTGCGCGAGATGATCCTCGGCAGCGAGGGGCGCCTCGGCGTCATCACCGAGGTCACGGTGCAGGTGCATCGCGTGCCCGAGAAGCGCAACATCTACGCGTACTTCTTCCCGAACTGGGACGCCGGCATCGCCGCCATGCGCGCGATCGCCGAATCCGACGCGACTCCCTCGATCACCCGCATCTCGGATGCCCGCGAGACGGGGTTCACGCTGGCGACCAGCAAACAGCGCCAGGGCTTCTCGAAGTTCACGGCCGAGACCGCGCTCCCCCGCCTGATGAAGGCGAAGGGATGGAACCTCGATGACATCTGCCTGTCCTTCATCGGGTACGAGGGCGGCACCGCGCACGCGAAGCGTCAGAAGAAACTCGTCGACGCGATCGTGAAGAAGCACGGCGGGATGGGCGTGGGCGAGGGCCCCGGCATCCTCTACGACCAGAAGAAGTTCGATACCCCGTACCTGCGCGACTTCCTGCTCGACATGGGCGCCGCGGGTGACGTGTCCGAGACGGCGGCGCCGTGGTCGAAGCTGACGGCCGTGCATGACGCGGTGTACGCGGCGGCCCAGAAGGCCTACGACGAGATCGGCCGCAAGGGCTGGATCATGTCGCACATGTCGCACTCGTACCACTCGGGCGCCTGCCTGTACTTCACGTTCGCCTTCGTCTTCGGCGACGACCCCATCGGCGAGTACGACACGGTGAAGAAGGCGATCCAGCAGGCGTTCGTCGACAACGACGCCACGATCTCGCACCACCACGGGGTCGGGCGCGAGCATTCGGCCTGGCTCGAGGAAGACATCTCCGCCGAGGGCGTGAAGGTCATGACGGCGCTGTTCGACGGCGCCGACAAGGGCGCGAACTTCAACCCGAACAAGATCCTCGCAGACTGATCGCGACGGCGCTCAGCGAGCGTCGAACGCCGGCCAGACGAGGGTGAGCACCGACTCGACCCAGGCGTCGTCGGTCGGACGCCCACGGATCATCTCGGCGACCACTCCGCCGAGAAGCAGGCTGATGATCAACTCGACGTCGAGGTCGCGCCGGATCTCCCCGCGTTGCGCCCGTGCGCGGATCTCGTCCCGCAGCGGGGCGGTCGTCGTGCGGATCATCCCGCGCAGCAGGGTCGTGAACTCCGGGTCGGAATCCATCACCACTGCCGCCAGGGTTCCGCGTCCGACGACGTTCTCGATGGTGTCGCGGGCATGGCTGAGCACCCAGCGGATCATGTCCTCGGTCGGGAGGTCGTCAGGGATCACAGCGACGGACGAGACGGATGCCACGGCCGAGGTCAGCATCTCCTCGCGGTTCTGAAAACGCCGGTAGATGGTCGTCTTCGCGACGCCCGACGCCGCCGCGACCGATTCCACGCTGACGGCGAGAGGGCCGCGCTTTCGGAGGATCTCGAGGGCGGCACGGAAGATCCTCTCCTCGATGCCGACCTCACTCATCCCCCCATCGTATCGAAGCGATATGTCGGCCTTCGGGTCGGAGCGGGAACCACGGCCGAGATGCCTAGGATGAGCCTGTGCCCCTTCCTGCCGACAGACCACGCGCCGCGGTCGTCGTCAACCCTGCGAAGGTCGACATGGAGCGGTTCCGGAGGGTCGTCGCGTCCGAAGAGGAGCGCTCCGGCTGGGATCCGACGACATGGTTCGAGACGGCAGCAGAGGATGACGGGCGGGCTGCCGTCGACGCGGCTCTCGCCGCAGAGCCGGATGTCGTGCTCGTCGCCGGCGGCGACGGCACGCTGCGAGAGGCGGCCGACCGGCTGCGGGGAACGAACATCCCCTTGGCGCTCATCCCGGTGGGCACAGCGAACAACTTCGCCCGGGAGCTGCGGCTTCCGATGAGCGACCTCGCAGGCGCGGTCTCGATCGCCTTCCTCGGTGTCGATCGCCCGATCGACGTGGGACTCGCGGAGGTCGAGCGGGAGGACGGGAGCGTGTCGCAGCACTCGTTCCTCGTGATGGCGGGCATCGGCGTCGACGCCCAGATGGCCGCGAACGTCAGCAAGCCGATGAAGAAGCGCATCGGCTGGCTCGCGTACGTCGACCCGATCGCGCGGAGCGTCATCGGGAACAAGCAGTTCGACCTGACGTATCGCCTCGACGACGCGCCGGAGCGGAAGACCCGTGCGCATACGGTGATCGTCGGGAACTCGGGTTACCTGCCCGCCGGTCTGCTCCTGCTCCCCGACGCCGTCATCGACGACGGGTTCCTCGATGCCGTCATCCTCCGTCCCGGTCGAGGCCCCGGCTGGTGGGTGATCGGGGTCCGCATCACGTTCAACCGGATGCTGCGCCACACCCGGTTCGGCCGACGTATCTCGGAGGTCTCACCCCCGCTCCGCTCGATCCGCTGGGCACAGGCATCGACGCTCAGCATCCGCCTCAGCGAACCTCAGGTCATGCAGTTCGACGGCGACGCCATCGGCGCCGTGTCGGCGGCGACGATCACGGTCGACCATCACACGCTGATCATGCGCCTGCCCGCGCAGCCGGCGCGCCTCTGAGCGCGTCACAAAAGTCGGTGGCCCGTGTCACGCTGGGCGCATGGAGCCCCTTGCCCTTCGCCTCTGGCAGAACGATGACCTGCCGCTTCTCCACCGGGCGAACTCCCCCGAGATGACGGCACACCTCAACGGCCCCGAGACCATCGAGCAGGTCGAAGACCGACACGCCCGCTACCTCGGATACCTCGAGACGGGCGAGGCCCGGATGTTCGCGATCCTGCTCGGCGGGGTCGCCGTCGGGTCGATCGGGTACTGGAAAGTGACCTGGCGCGAGCAGGAGGCGTGGGAGACCGGATGGTTCGTGCTGCCCGAGGCGCAGGGACACGGCGTCGCCGCCCGCGCTCTCGCACTGCTGATCGACGACCTCCGCGAGGAGGAGGCCGAGAGCGGCAGACACGTGCTGGTGGCGTTCCCCGGGGTCGACAACCCGGCGTCGAACGCCGTCTGTCGCCGAGCAGGCTTCGAGTACGTCGGTTCGACGACCGATGTCTTCCGCGAGCAGCCGCTCGTGATGAACGAATGCGCGCTCGACCTCGGCTCTCCCCGCTGAGCGCACACGCAGAAGCCCCCTGTGTCCTCATTCTCATGAGTTCACAGGGGGCTTCTCCCGCGACAACGGCTTGGTGGAGCTGGGGGGAATCGAACCCCCGTCCAACGCTGCTAATCCACGCCTTCTCCGGGCGCAGTCTGTGAAGACGTTCTGCTCGGCTCCGACCTTTGTCACAGACACCTAAGTCGACGAGCCCAGCCTGGGAAGAGTCCCGCGTGACGTCCAGACGCCGTCACACAGCAAGATTCCTAGATGACGCCAGGGTCCGTGTCGGAATCACACACGGTCTGACGGACTATCGGGCTCGCTTATGCAGCGAGGGCGAAGTCGTTGCGCTTGGTTTCGGCAACTATTTTTTTGCAGAGAGCGTTTACGAGATAACTCTGCATCCTCGGCCCGCTTCTCGTGGATACACAGGCGCTGTCGAAACCGATCAGCCCCGTGGTCCTTCTCTCGAAGGAGCCGCTGTCGCACTGTGGAATTGTCAGCCGGGTGACGAACACCCGAGCATCTCAGACTACAACGTCGCGGGAGTCTGCGCCATTCCGCAGGGCCCGAGGGGGCTGGCGTAGAGTCGCCCCATGAGCGATGTCACGGTCACCGTCCGCGGCGAGCACGAGGCGCGGGTCGCGCCGGAGCGCGCCACCATCAGCGTCAGCGTACGAGCAGAGGGGCCCGAACGCGCCTCCGTCGTCGACCACGTCATGACGCTCGCAGAGCCGGTGCGCGCCAGCATCACGCAGCGGGCGGATGCCGGGAGCGTCGTCGACTGGACGAGCAAGCGCCTCTCCGTCCGCGCGGAGCGCCCATGGAACAACGACGGCAAACGCCTGGCGCCCGTGTACTACGCGAGCATCGATTTCACCGCGACCTTCGTCGAGGCGTCCGAGCTCTCCATCTGGGTGTCGGACATCTCGCCCTGGGACGGCGTCGAGGTCGGCTGGGTGAACTGGCACCTGACGCCCGAGACCAGCGCGCGCATCGAGCGCGAGGTCGCCGCGCAGGCCGTCGGCGTCGCGGTCACCCGGGCGGAGACCTACGCCCATGCCCTCGGCCTCGGCGAGGTCACCCCGCGCGAGATCGCCGACGTCGGCCTGATCTCGAGCGGTCAGCCGTCTCCGGCCGCCCCCATGATGAAGGCGCGCGGAGCCGCCTTCGCCGCAGACTCCGGCGCCGCGATGCAGTACGAACCCGAGGACATCGTGATCTCCGCGACCGTCGAGGCGCGGTTCCTGGCTCGCTGAGCGGACTCAGACGGCGCGAGCGAACGGCGCCAGGTCGGCGGCGAGACGCTCAGAGACTCGGGCGTGCACGGCAGTGCCGTCCTCCCGGTGCTCGACCGACAGCAGCATCCCCGTCTCGTGGATCGCCGCGATCAGGTCTCCGCGGTCGTACGGGACCACCGCGTGCACCTCGACCGCCGGCTTCGGCAGCGCCTCCTCGATGGCGGCGCGCAGCTCGGCGATGCCCTCGCCCGACCGTGACGAGACGAAATGGGCGTGCGGCTGCAGACCGCGGAGCACCATCCGCTCGTCCTCGCTGATCAGGTCGGCCTTGTTGAAGACCACGATCTCGGGCAGATCGCGAACGCCGACGTCGCCCATCACGTCGCGCACCGTCTGCAGCTGACCCGCCGGGTCGGGGTGCGATCCTTCGACGACGTGCAGCACGACGTCGGCCTGACCGACCTCCTCCAGCGTCGAGCGGAATGCCTCGACCAGCTGATGCGGCAGGTTGCGGACGAAACCCACGGTGTCGGTGATCGTGTAGACACGACCGTCTTCGGTCTCCGAACGGCGCACAGTCGCGTCGAGGGTCGCGAACAGCGCGTTCTCGACGAGCACGCCCGCGCTCGTGAGCGCGTTCAGCAGACTGGACTTGCCGGCATTCGTGTACCCCGCGATCGCCACGGAAGGGATCGTGTTGCGCTTGCGCTCGGCGCGCTTTGCCTCCCGAGCCGGACCGAAATCGCGGATCTGTCGGCGCAGCAGCGCCATCTTGGTGCGGATGCGACGACGATCGAGTTCGATCTTGGTCTCACCGGGACCACGGGAACCCATTCCGGCGCCTCCGGCACCGACCTGTCCACCGGCCTGACGGCTCATCGAGTCACCCCAGCCGCGGAGGCGGGGAAGCAGGTATTCGAGCTGTGCGAGCTCGACCTGAGCCTTGCCCTCGCGGCTCTTGGCGTGCTGGCTGAAGATGTCGAGGATCACGGTCGTGCGGTCGATGACCTTCACCTTGACCACGTCTTCCAGTGCTCGACGCTGGCTCGGTGCGAGCTCGGTGTCGGCGATCACGGTGTCGGCGCCGACCGCCGCGACGATGTCCTTGAGCTCCTGCGCCTTGCCTCGACCGAGGTAGGTGGCGGCATCCGGGTGCGGACGGCGCTGGAGCACGCCGTCGAGCACGACGGCGCCCGCTGTCTCAGCCAGAGCGGCGAGTTCGCGCAGCGAATTCTCCGCGTCCTCCTGTGCACCCTGGGGGTAGACGCCCACGAGCACGACGTTCTCCAGTCGAAGCTGTCGGTACTCGACCTCGGTGACGTCTTCGAGTTCTGTCGAGAGGCCGCCGACGCGACGCAGCGCGTGGCGATCCTCGAGGTCCCACTGATTGCCGTCCGTCGTCGAGTGTGCGGCGGTCGAGTCGTCCTGCAGCGCCTGTGCGGCGCCGAAGACGCGAACCTCGGAGCGCTTCTCTGCGTTCGCGAGCACGCGGTCGAGCGCCTCGTCATCGGTGGAGTGTGTGGTGGTCTCCGTCATCCGTTCCTGATCTCTGCTTTCGTTGCGAGCCTTAACCTTAGCCCGGGGTGTCCGGTACGCTCACCGTATGGGGTCTGAACACTACTTCACTGCGGCCCCGGCAAGCCCCGAGAATCTGCGATCGATCCGTGTGTCACTCGCAGGCCGTGAGCTGGATGTCACCACCGCGGGTGGCGTCTTCAGCCCGGATCGGCTGGATGCCGGCACCGCAGTGCTCCTCGCCAACATGCCCCCGGTCCCTCCGGGTGGCAATCTCCTGGACCTCGGGAGCGGCTGGGGTCCGATCACCCTGTCGATGGCCCTGGCCGCGCCGCACGCGACCGTGTGGGCCGTCGATGTGAACGAGCGAGCCCTCGATCTCGTGCGCCGCAATGCTGCAGCCCTCGGTCTCTCCAATGTCAACGCTTCGCTGCCCGATGATGTTCCCGAAGACGTCACGTTCCGCACGATCCGCTCCAATCCGCCGATCCGCGTCGGGAAGAACGAGCTGCACGGCCTGTTGGAGCGCTGGATCCCGCGACTCGACGATCGCAGCGACGCGTGGCTCGTGGTGCAGCGGAACCTGGGGGCGGACTCTCTGCAGCGCTGGATCGGAGCGACGTTCCACCCGGGCTACAGCGTGTTCCGCACGGCGACCGGCAAGGGCTACCGCATCCTCAAGGTGCGCAAGCACGGAACTCCGGTGACGGAGCCGATCACCCTCAGCTGAGCCGCGCCTGCCCGCCGCTCAGATCAGGTCGACCTCGCCCTGGAACACGAGCTGCGCGGGACCGGCCAGCCCGACGTGCTCGCCGTCCTCCGCCGGGAACATGCGCACGCTGAGCGTGCCGCCGGGCACCTCGACCTGCCAGTTGTTCGGCGCCTGCTCGCCCGCCCAGTACCGTACCGCGAGGGCGGTCGCCGCGATCCCGGTACCGCAGCTGAGGGTCTCGCCGACGCCCCGCTCGTGGACGCGCATGGTCACGTGACCGATGCCGTCGCGCACCAGCGGCTCACCGGGCACGACGAACTCGATGTTCGCACCCGCGGGCAGCACGGGGTCGAGATCCGGGGCTCGGTGCAGTTCGACCGACGCGAGCTCCGCTTCGGAGGCGAGAGCGACGACCACATGCGGATTGCCGATGTCGATACCGAGGCCGGGCCGCGTCACGGGCAGGCCGTCGACGCGCACGAGCGGGTCGTCTCCGGAGAGCTTCCAGAGTCCCAGATCGACCTGGTAGCCCGTTGCACTCCGCGTCACGTCGCGGACACCGGCCCGGGTTCCGATCGGCAGGGTCGAACCCTGCTCGATGCTCGCGAGTCCGGCGCGCACGAGGAAATGCGCGAAGACCCGGATGCCGTTTCCGCACATCTCGGCGATCGAGCCGTCGGCGTTGCGATAGTCCATGAACCATTCGGCGTCGGGCTCTTCCGCGAGGGCGGCCGCACCTTCGGGGATCGCGGAGGATCGCACCACCCGCAGGATGCCGTCGGCCCCGATCCCGAAGTGCCGGTCGCAGAGCACGGCGACCTGCTCGACCGTCAGATCGAGCTCCCCGTTGGGGTCGGCGATGATGATGAAGTCGTTGCCGGTGCCGTGTCCCTTGGTGAATGCGACCATGATCCCAGTCTAGGGATTACGAAAGGCACCCCGGAACGCACGCCTCAGCCGCGCAGCACCCGGTAGCGCCCGCACAGGAAGTTGCGGTTGCGAGCGACGTCGAGCAGCTCGAGGTCGAGTACGCGTGGCAGGAGCGGAGCGCCGGAGCCGAGCGTCACCGGCGCGAACTGCACCCACACCTCGTCGAGCAGACCGGCGTCGGCGAACTGCCCGGCGAGGTCTCCCCCGCCGATCACCCAGAGATCCTTGCCGTCGGCGGCCGCGACCATCTCGGCATGCACCCCGGCGACGTCGCCCTGCGTGAGGCGGATGTCGGCCCCTTCGGCGATCTCGAGTTCGCGGTGCGTGAAGACCCAGGCCGGCTGCGTGTACCCCCAGCGGCCCTCTTCGTGCTGCATCACCCATTCGTACGTCGAGGCACCCATCGCGAGTGCGCCGATCGTCTTCTCGAACCCCTGATAGGCCATGGGGCCGTCAGGGTCGATGTCCTGCTTCAGCAACCAGTCGAGGGAGTGCTCGGCGGTCGCGATGAACCCGTCGAGACTGGACGCTGTGAAGAAGTGTGTCGTCATGCCCGAGAGCATGCCAGCGGCCACCGACATCCGGTGGGTCAGGCCTCGAGGACGGCATCGACGCCCACAGGCGCGTCATACCACTCCAGCTCGCGGTAGCGCTTGAACCAGGAGACCTGACGCCGGGCGTACCGGCGCGTGAGCGCCTGCGTCTCGGCGATCGCCTCACCCTCGGACAGACGACCGTCGAGCTGTCCGAGCGCCTGCGCGTAGCCGATCGCGCGGCTCGCGGTGGCACCGCTTTCAAGACCCCTGTCGCGGAGGTCGGCGACCTCACTGACGAGGCCTGCCTCCCACATCCGATCGACGCGGGCATCGAGCCTCTCGACCAGGTCCGCGCGGTCGACGCGCAGACCGATCATGCGGGTGCGCGGATGCCAGAGAACCGGGTGCTCGGGAAGCACGGCGCCATGGGTCTCGTTACCCTGCTCCAGCACCTCCAGGGCGCGGATCACACGGCGACCGTTGCGGGGATCGACCCGGGCCGCGGTCTCCGGATCAAGAGTCCGGAGACGCGCGAGGAGGGCGTCGAGGCCGTCGGACTCCAGCTCGCGCTCGAGGCGCTCGCGGATCGCCGGATCACGGGGCGGGAAGTGGAACTCGTACACGACGCTCGACACGTAGAGACCGGAGCCGCCGACCAGGATCGCGTCGCCACCGCGCTCGTGGATGGCCGCGATGGACGCGCGCGCCAGCGGCTGATACCAGGCGACCGCGGCCTCCTGATCGACCTCGCGCACATCGAAGAGATGATGCGGGATACCCCTGCGTTCGGCGACGGGGAGCTTCGCGGTGCCGATGTCCATGCCGCGGTACAGCTGCATGGCATCGGCATTGACGATCTCCGCAGGATTGCCCTGCGCGCGCAGTGCTTCAGCGAGGTCGAGAGCGAGGTCGCTCTTACCGGTGCCGGTCGCGCCGACGATGGCCCAGAGTCGTGGCCCGGCGGTCACACGCCGACGCGCAGGGTCGGCAGTCCGAGCGAGACGGCACGCGGCCCGCCGTCTGACGCCGGTGCCGGCACCGCGCACGACTCGGACTGGGCCCGATCCCAGGCGTCACCGCCGCGTGTCCGGCGGATGCGCAGCGGTGCGCCGGTGGGGTCGTCGGCGAGCAGATGGAAGGGAGCCGCGTGGGTGACGGTCACGGTGACGACGTCTCCCGGCCGCGGAAGGTCGGAACCGGGTGTCACCTCGAAGTGGACGAGGCGGTTGTCTTCGCCGCGACCGGTGAGACGGTGCGTCTCCGCGTCCTTCTTGCCCTCGCCCGTCGAGACGAGCACCTCGATCTCACGCCCGATCTGCTTCTGGTTCTCTTCGAGCGAGATGCGTTCCTGGAGCGCGATGAGCCGGTTGTATCGCGCTTGCACGATCTCCTTGGGCACCTGGTCTTCCATCGTGGCGGCAGGCGTGCCCTCACGGATCGAGTACTGGAAGGTGAAGGCGCCGGAGAAGCGCGCCTGCTCGACGACGCGCATCGTGTCTTCGAAGTCTTCCTCGGTCTCGCCGGGGAATCCGACGATGATGTCGGTCGTGATCGCGGCGTGGGGAATGCGCTCACGCACCCGATCGAGAATGCCGAGGAACCGCTCACTGCGGTACGAGCGTCGCATCGCCTTGAGGATGCGGTCGCTGCCCGACTGGAGGGGCATGTGCAGCTGCGGCATCACGCTGGGGGTCTCCGCCATCGCGTCGATGACGTCGTCGGTGAAGGCGGCGGGGTGCGGGCTGGTGAAACGGATGCGCTCGAGGCCGTCGATCTCGCCGGCGGCCCGCAGGAGCTTGCCGAACGCCTGGCGGTCGCCGAACTCGACGCCGTAGGAGTTCACGTTCTGGCCGAGCAGGGTGACCTCGATCGCGCCGTCGTCGACGAGCAGGCGGATCTCGTTGAGGATGTCGCCGGGGCGGCGATCCTTCTCCTTGCCACGCAGGCTCGGCACGATGCAGAACGTGCAGGTGTTGTTGCAGCCGACCGAGATCGACACCCAGCCGCTGTGTGCCGAGTCCCGCTTGGTCGGCAGCGTCGAGGGGAAGACCTCGAGCGACTCGAGGATCTCGAGCTCCGCATCGCCGTTGTGACGCGCGCGCTCGAGGAGTCCGGGGAGGGAGCCCATGTTGTGCGTGCCGAAGACGACATCGACCCAGGGTGCCTTGTCGAGCACGGCCTGCTTGTCCATCTGGGCGAGGCACCCGCCGACGGCGATCTGCATGCCGTCCTTGCGGCGCTTCACCGACGCGAGGTGACCGAGCGTGCCGTAGAGCTTTCCGGCCGCGTTGTCGCGGACGGCACAGGTGTTGATGATCACGACGTCGGCTTCGGCGCCTTCGCTCGCTCGCACATAACCGGCGCTCTCCAGGGAGCCGGAAAGCCGCTCGGAATCGTGCACGTTCATCTGGCACCCGAAGGTGCGCACTTCGTATGATCGCTGTCGGCCGTCGACGTCGATGGCCGCCGACGACGCGCTGATGATCGTCGGCTCGCTCCGGGGGATAGTCATGATCCTCCCATTGTACGAGCGGATCACGGGCGCCGGAGCGAGTCGGCTCAGTCGGAATCCACGAAGCGCACACCCGAAGATGACCCGCCCGAGGAGACCTCACGCAGAGCCGTCTTCGCCGCGTTCATCGCCACGGAGCCGTTGTATCCGCGTCGGGCGAGCTGTCCGATCAACCGTCGCAGTGCGGTGTCGTTGTCGAGCCTGCTCATCGAGCGTGCCTTCGTCCGCGCGAAGTCCAGAGCCCGCTCGGCGTCATCGTCGGGCAGTTCGTCGAGAGCCGCGTCGATCACGTCGCGCGAAAGACCGCGCTGAGACAGGGCGCGCGACAGTGCTACGCGACCCTGTCCCTTGCGTTCCACCCCCGACGTGACGAGCAGTCCGGCGAGGACCGCGTCATCGAGGTAGTGCCGGCGGCTGAAGTCATCGATCACGTCGTCGATCTGGCCCGCATCGAGACCGTGCCCTCGCAGCACCAGCCGCGCCTCGGAGATCGAGAGCGACTTGGCGCGAAGCTTGCGGAGCAGAGACTGCTCCGCTGTCGCGCGGATCTCGTCCGGTGACCGCATCGGCTCGGATGGGTCGTCGTCCAGTGTGGCCTGAGGGTCGCGCAGGGCACGAAGCCTCGGCGCGGACTTCTCTGCGGGCCCCTTCTCGTCCGGTGACTCCCCCGCCGCTGCCGCCCTCGCCGCCGCGCCTCGGGCCGGGTGGCGATCGCTCGGCGTTCCGACCTCTCGGTCGTCGCCGATGGGCGTCGGCTCAGACGAACCGTCCCACGTCGAACGCCACAGCCCGGCGTCGCCGGTACGTCGCGGCACGATCTTCTCGGCGTCGATGGCCTCGGCGGCAGAGGGCCTCACCGAGGTCGTCTCCGGGTCGGTCGCCTTCTTGCCGAAGAGAGGGATGATGGGGGCGATCCGCTCGGAATCGCCCCCACGTGTGTCACTCATCAGGCCGGACGACGCTCGGCGAGCTCGTCAGCAGCCACAGGAGCCTCGGGAATCGCGACGTGTCCGCCGATACCCAGCTTCTGCTTGATCTGCGTCTCGATCGCGAGAGCGACGTCGACGTTGTTGAGCAGGAAGGTGCGCGCGTTCTCCTTGCCCTGACCCAGCTGGTCTCCGTCGTAGGTGTACCAGGAGCCGGACTTCTTCACGATCCCGTGCTCGACGCCGAAGTCGATCAGGCTGCCTTCGCGCGAGATCCCGACGCCGTAGAGGATGTCGAACTCCGCCTGCTTGAAGGGCGGAGCCATCTTGTTCTTGACGACCTTGACCCTGGTGCGGTTTCCGACTGCGTCGGTGCCGTCTTTCAGCGTCTCGATTCGACGGATGTCGAGTCGCACCGACGCGTAGAACTTCAGGGCCTTACCGCCGGCCGTGGTCTCCGGAGACCCGAAGAAGACACCGATCTTCTCACGCAGCTGGTTGATGAAGATCATCGTCGTGTTGGTCTGGTTCAGACCACCGGTGAGCTTTCGCAGCGCCTGCGACATCAGTCGCGCCTGCAGACCCACGTGGGAGTCGCCCATCTCGCCTTCGATCTCGGCACGCGGCACGAGAGCGGCCACGGAGTCGATGACGATGAGGTCGATCGCCCCGGAGCGCACGAGCATGTCGGCGATCTCGAGGGCCTGCTCACCCGTGTCGGGCTGCGAGACGAGGAGCGCGTCGATGTCGACGCCGAGCTTGGCCGCGTAGTCGGGGTCGAGCGCGTGCTCGGCATCGATGAACGCGGCGATGCCGCCGGCACGCTGCGCATTCGCGATCGCGTGCAGGGTGAGCGTCGTCTTACCGGAGGATTCCGGTCCGTAGATCTCCACGATGCGACCACGCGGAAGGCCTCCGACGCCGAGAGCGACGTCGAGCGCGATGGAGCCGGTCGGGATGACGGCGACGGGTGCGCGATCATCGCTGCCCAGTCGCATGACCGATCCCTTGCCGAACTGGCGGTCGATCTGGGCGAGTGCTGTCTCGAGGGACTTCTCGCGGTCGGCGGGTGATGGCATGGTCTGCTCCTTCTGCTCGCGTGGTGCCGCCTGTAGGCTGCCGCGGCACTCCCGACTGGGAGCAACTCTCCGACAAGGCGTATGGCTCTGGGCCTGTTCTTCACCGTAGAAGGAGCCACCGACATTGCATCGGCTTTTCCATGAACTGTGCGAAACGAAACTCAGTGACCACTTGTGCAGAAGAATACGCCCGCTTCGAACGAATCTTCGACAACACGCCGTGATCGGCGTGTCGGAGTCCGCACGACTCGAACGCGACGAGGACCGTCAGAGCCGACGGGGCTCCTGACGTCCGACGCCATGTCGCCGGTTCTCGGGAACATCCATCTCTGCGCACAGGGCGAGCCAGATCTCCCGGGGCGGCACGCCGTCTGCGAGCGCTTCGACGGACGTCCGATTGCCGAGCACGCCGAGAACGAGATCGTTCACCAACGAGGATGCACGCGCCTGGAACTCCGTCTCGACGGCGCGGAAGAACTCACTGCGACGCATCGTGTCTCAGACCGGCCGAAGCTCAGTGGAGGGAGAGCTCGGGCTCGATCGATGCGACGAGGTCGTCGGGAACGACATCCGGGAAAACCTGGATGCCCTCGAGCACGGAGATTCGATCTCCGACCTCGCGCATGATCGTCGAGATGGGCACATCGAGCGCGTCGGCGACCGAAGCGAGGATCTCGCTCGACGCCTCTTTCTGGCCCCGCTCGACCTCGCTGAGGTATCCGAGCGCGACAGAAGCCTTGCTTGCGACCTGCCGGAGGGTGCGCCCCTTCTGCAGGCGGAAGTCCCTCAGCACATCGCCGATTTCCTGTCGTACAAGAATCATCGGAACCTCCTCCCCGTTCGATTCATCGAGTTCCCTCTCGATGAGACAGCCAGTCTAGTCCTCCTGGCGTGCACAGAATCTACCCCTGCACTCTGTGGTTTCAATGTGAGCACATCAGTCATAACCGCAAGGGACACGCGACTATTCCTCGACCATCTCGAGAAGGAATGCGAGCACCGCCGACACGGACTGGGCACGGATCGCCGCCCGGTCGCCGACGAGATGGAGCTCCCGTGTCCGAGCGGCTCCGGGAGTCACGACTCCGACGTGGACGGTGCCGACCGGCTGCCCGTCCGGCGATTCGGGCCCTGCGATGCCGGTGGTCGAGATCCCGACGTCGGCCGCGCGTCCCTCGACGGAGACGACGCGTCGCACACCGTCGGCCATCTGGCGGGCGACGACGGGATGCACCGGGCCGTGCTGAGCCAGGAGTTCCGCGTCCACTCCGAGCACCGTCTGCTTGACGGGCGTGGCGTAGGCGACCACTCCCCCGAGCAGCACCGCGGACGCGCCCGGCACCGACACCAGCTCTGCACACACGGCACCCCCGGTGAGGGACTCCGCGACGCCCAGCGTCCAACCTCGACGACCGAGTGCCGACAGCACCTGCGGCGCCAGCGCCCCGCTCACGACTTCTGCCGTGCCCCTCGCGCCTGCGCCACGATGTAGTCGATGCCGCTCGCCACGGTGAGCACGAGGACGACGATCATCAGCAGGAAGGTGATCAGGGTCCACGGCCCGAGGCCGATGAAGAAGTGGAGCGGCAGCAGCGCCCAGCCGAGAGCGACGCCCTGGAACGCGGTCTTCACCTTCCCCATCCAGGCCGCCGCGACGACATGCTCACTGGCGACCATGAGTCGGTGCACGGTGATGCCCCACTCGCGGATGAGGATGATGACGACGATCCACCAGTCGACCTCGCCGAGGATCGCCAGCCCGATGAAGCCTGCGCCCGTGAGGAGCTTGTCGGCGATCGGATCCCACAGCTTGCCGAAATCGGTGACGATCTCGTATTTGCGTGCCAGATAACCGTCGACCCAGTCCGTGGAGATCCCCACGATGAAGAGGACTCCGGCGATCCAGCGCAGCGTCGGATCCGGGATCCCGTCGGTGCCGCCGAGCAGGAGCAGGATGAAGAAGACGACGGCGAGCGGGATGCGCGCGACCGTGATGGCGTTGGGCAGCTGACGCGGGATCGCCATCAGTCGCGACCCGTCAGGCCCCAGGCGTCTTCATCGCCCTCGGCCTCCACGACGGGCAGTCCGCTGAACTGCGCCTCGGTCGGATCGTCGTATGCCGGGCTCGCCGATGCCGTCGACGCCCCCGGTGGCGCGGTGGGTGCGGCCGGCGCGTCTTCTCCGCGCAGCTTGGCCATCACCTGGGGAAGCTGTTCGGCGGTCGCGAGGACATCTCGCGCCTTGGACCCCTCGGACGGGCCGACGATCTCCCGCGATTCCAGCAGGTCCATCAGTCGACCGGCCTTCGCGAAGCCGACCCGCAGCTTGCGCTGCAGCATCGAGGTCGATCCGAACTGCGACGAGACGATGAGCTCGGCGGCGGCCAGGAGCAGCTCGAGGTCGTCGCCGATGTCTTCGTCGACCTCTTTCTTCTTCGTCGGCTCGAGAGCCTCCTGCACATCGGGGCGGTAGTCCGGCCGGGCCTGACGAGTGACGTGCTTGACGACCGCGTCGATCTCCTTCTCGTCGACCCACGCGCCCTGCAGGCGGAACGGCTTCGACGAACCCATCGGCGAGAACAGCGCGTCGCCCTGACCGATCAGCTTGTCGGCGCCCGGACTGTCGAGGATCACGCGGCTGTCGGTGACGCTGGTGACCGCGAAGGCCAGGCGCGACGGCACGTTGGCCTTGATCAGACCGGTGACCACGTCGACGCTGGGTCGTTGCGTCGCGAGGACGAGGTGGATGCCGGACGCTCGCGCGAGCTGGGTGATGCGCACGATCGAGTCCTCGACGTCGCGGGGCGCGACCATCATCAGGTCGGCGAGCTCGTCGACGACGACCAGAAGGTAGGGGTATGGCTTGAGCACGCGTTCGCTGCCCACCGGCAGCTCGACCTCTCCGGCGCGCACCGCGCGGTTGAAGTCGTCGATGTGGCGGTAGCCGAACGACGCGAGGTCGTCGTACCGCATGTCCATCTCCTTCACGACCCACTGCAGCGCCTCGGCCGCCTTCTTGGGGTTCGTGATGATCGGGGTGATGAGGTGCGGAACACCGGCGTAGCTGGTGAGTTCCACGCGCTTCGGGTCGATCAGCACCATACGGACGTCGGCGGGGCGCGCACGCATCAGCAGGCTCGTGATCATGGAGTTCACGAAGCTGGACTTGCCGGAGCCCGTGGAACCGGCGACGAGGAGGTGCGGCATCTTCGCGAGGTTGGCGATCACGATGTTGCCGCCGACGTCCTTTCCGACGCCGATGGTCATCGGGTGCGTGCTCTTCTGCGCGGCCGGGGAGCGCAGCACGTCGCCGAGCGCCACCATCTCCTTGTCGGCGTTCGGGATCTCGATGCCGATGGCGCTCTTGCCCGGGATGGGCGAGAGGATGCGCACGTCGTTGGAGGCGACGGCGTAGGCGAAGTTGTTGCTGAGCTGGAGGATCTTCTCGACCTTGACGCCGTGACCGACCTCGACCTCGTACTGCGTGACCGTCGGGCCTCGCGAGAACCCGGTGACCTTCGCATCGACCTTGAACTGGGTCAGCACGCTCGTGATCTGCTCGATCACCTTGTCGGTGGCCTCGGAGCGCAGAACAGGCGGCGGACCCTCGACCAGCAGGCCCGGAGACGGCAGGATGTAGGGAGCTGCGGGCGCTTGGGGACCGCGCTCTCCCGGTCCGTCGGTCCCGAACCCGTCAAGACCCGGGAGCTCGGGCATCTCGCCCGTGTCGGACTCGTCGTCGAGCAGCGCCGTCGCCTGCTGTTCCGCGAGGGCGTCGGTGACGGAGCGCACGTCGGTCAGCACCTCGGTGGCCGCGTCGTACGGGTTCTCGACCACGACCGCCTGGTCGTACGCCGGCGTCGGCTCCGCGGTGCTCAGAAGCGCCGTGATGTCGTCCGAGCCGAGGGTTCCCTCGTCGGGGTCCTCTTCTCGCCCGGTCTTGTTGCGTCGCCACCAGGGCAGCACATCGGGGTCGTCGACCTTGTCGGCATCGTCGATCGCCGCGGCATCCTTCGCGGGCTTCTCCGGACGCTCCGCGTCGAACATCCACGCGTAGAGGTCGCCGAGACGCGCGCCGATGCGGTTGGGCGGAGTCTTGGTGAGGATCAGGATGCTGAGCGCGGCGAGCAGCGCCAGCACGAGGTACGCCGGGATGTCGGTGAGATACGTCAGCGGCTGGCCGACGAGCCACCCGAGCAGACCCCCGGACTCGCTGAGCGCGGGCATCCCCTGATTGGGATGCGGACGCGGGCCGGCGACATGGAAGATGCCCGCGAGCGCCAGGACGAACATCCCGAAGCCGATTCCGATGCGCCCGTTGTCATGCACGGACGACGGGTGACGGAACAGCCAGCCCGCGAGCAGCAGGAGCAGCACCGGCATGAAGAATGCGACGCGGCCGACGAAGAGACCGACCGAATACGCACTGATGTTCGCGGCGATCTCGCTGCCGATGAAGAACCACTCGTTGACGGCGCCCGCGATGGCGAGGAGCACGAGCAGGAACGGGAAACCGTCGCGACGATCGTCCTTCTCGAGACTCTCCGGACCGAACGCCCGGAACAGACCACCCACACCATGAGCCAATCCGACCCAGGCGCGAACGGCGACCGGCGGCTTGTCCTGCTCGTCGATGTACTTCTTGGGCGCGGGCTGGGCCTTGGGAGCCGTCTGCCGCTTGGCGCGCGAGGGTGCGCTCGTGGACGCACGCTCGGTCTTCGTGGAACTCCTGGCCATGGTCTCACGTTACGACGGGCCGCTGACATATCCCCGTAATGACGCGGCTTTCCCAGGATCCGGCGAGCGGCGCTCACCCGGTGCGGCGCACCATCGTGTCGCGCATCAGACCCTCGGCGGTGACGTTGAACCCCTCCGATCGGTAGAGGTTGCGGGCGAAGTTGTCGCGCTCCACGCTGAGGCTGATCCGGGCATATCCCTGCGCGCTCGCCAACTCCACGATTCCCCGCAGCAGCGAGCGGCCGACACCCCGCGCACGCCAGAGCGGATGAACGCCGATGATGAGCTCCGGCACGCCGGCGCCCACATATCCGAACCCCGGCTCGTTCTGCGGCAGCATCCGGTACCAGGCGGCACCGACCGGAACGCCGTCGTCGCCGACGGCGATCAGACCCTCATCCGCCGCGCGCTTCCACCCGGCGAGGTAGCGCCGGTGGTCCGCCGACGTCAGCACCTCGTGGCGCGGACGCACTCCCCCGGCGCGCCAGTTCGCCGCCTCGACGAGCATGTCGCCGAGGAAGACCGCGTCAGGTTGCGTCGCCCGCCGGATGGAGAAGCCCGTCAACATGACGTGAGCCTAGAGCGCGGCTGTTACGACGATGTGTCGGTCAGCCGTGAGTGCGTTCGCCCGTGATGGCGGCGTCTCACGCCTCGATCACGAGCGGCACGATCATCGGGCGCCGACGAAGCCTCTGGTTCACCCAGCGGCCGATCGTGCGGCGCACGACCTGCGACAGCGCGTGAGTGTCGCGCACGCCGTTGCCGGACGCCTCCTTGAGGGCCGCGACGATCTTCGGGGTGACGTCGTCGAACACCGAATCGTCTTCGGCGACGCCTCGTGCGTGGATCTCGGGTCCGGAGATGATGCGGCCCGTGGCGGCATCCACGACGACGATGACCGAGATGAATCCCTCTTCGCCGAGGATGCGGCGATCCTTGAGGTCGGCGTCCGTGATCTCGCCGACCGTGGAGCCGTCGACGTACACGAAGCCGAGATCCAGCTGGCCGGTGACGCGTGCCACGCCGTCCTTCAGGTCGATCACGGTGCCGTTCGAGGCGATGATCGTGTTCGCCTCGGGAACGCCGGTGTCCTGAGCGAGCTTCGCGTTGGCGATGAGATGGCGGTACTCGCCGTGCACCGGGAGCACGTTCTTCGGCTTCAGGATGTTGTAGCAGTACAGCAGCTCACCGGCCGCGGCGTGCCCCGAGACGTGCACCTTCGCGTTCGCCTTGTGCACGACGTTCGCACCGAGCTTGGTGAGACCGTCGATCACGCGGTAGACGGCGTTCTCGTTGCCGGGAATGAGGCTGGACGCGAGGATGACCGTGTCGCCCTCGCTGATCTCGATCGCGTGGTCCAGGTTGGCCATCCGGCTGAGGACCGCCATCGGCTCGCCCTGTGACCCGGTCGACATGTAGACGACCTGCTCGTCGGGCAGGTCGCGCGCCTTCTTGAAATCGATCAGCACTCCCGCGGGGACCTTGAGGTAGCCGAGCTGCTCGGCGATCGTCATGTTGCGGACCATGCTGCGGCCGAGGAACGCGACGCGGCGTCCGTTGGCGTAGGCGGCGTCGATGACCTGCTGCACACGGTGCACGTGACTCGAGAAGCTCGCCACGATGACGCGGCGGGGAGCCTTCGCGATCACCTGATCGAGAACCGGTCCGATCGAACGCTCCGTGGGCGTGAAACCGGGGACGTCGGCGTTCGTGGAGTCGACCAGGAACAGGTCGACACCCTCCTCGCCGAGACGGGAGAAGGCCCGCAGGTCGGTGATCCGGCCGTCGAGCGGCAGCTGGTCCATCTTGAAGTCACCCGTTGCGAGGACCATGCCCGCGGGGGTGCGGATCGCCACGGCGAGAGCATCCGGGATCGAGTGGTTGACCGCGACGAACTCGAGGTCGAACGGTCCGACGCGCTCCTCCTGACCCTCGGTCACGGTGAGCGTGAACGCCTTGATGCGGTGCTCCTTGAGCTTCGCCTCGACCAGCGCGAGCGTGAGACCGGAGCCGATCAGCGGGATGTCGCTCTTCAGACGCAGAAGGTACGGGACGGCGCCGATGTGATCCTCGTGACCGTGCGTGAGCACGACCCCGACGATGTCGTCGAGCCGATCCCGGATCGGCTCGAAGTCGGGCAGGATCAGGTCGACGCCCGGCTGGTGCTCCTCGGGAAACAGCACGCCGCAGTCGACGATCAGGATCTTGCCGTCGTACTCGAACATGGTCATGTTCCGACCGATCTCGCCGAGACCGCCGATCGGGATGACCCGCAGCGTTCCTTCGTCGAGTGCGGACGGTTCGGACAGGGGGATGGACATGCTGTCTCCTCAGTCGGACACTCTGCGCGTCCGTTCGTTCATGGCGACGCGACTCAGCGCGTCGTGCCGTGCACCTTCGGCAGGGCACCACCCGCAGCCGCGTTGCGGTCGGGTCGGAAGTTCGAGAAATCGGCGCCGGGCACGTTCTTCACGAGGTCGAGCTCGTCCTCGATGAGCGCGGCCTCCCACTCCTCCGGGCCGACCAGGGGAAGACGCACCCGCGGGCTGGAGATGCGGCCGAGACCGTGCAGGATGTACTTCGCTGCGACGGTGCCGGGCACGTGGGTCATGACGGCGCGCACGAGAGGTTCGAGCCTCTTGTGCTCTTGGGTCGCCGTCGCCAGGTCGCCCGCGTTCACGGCGTCGATGATGGCGCGGTACGGTGCCGCGGCGACGTTCGCCGTGACGCCGATGAGGCCGGTGGCGCCGATCGCGAGATGCGGCAGCGCATTGGCGTCGTCGCCGGAGAAGTACATGAGGTCGGTCTGGTTGAGCACGCGGCTCACCTCGGAGAAGTCGCCTTTGGCGTCTTTCACCGCGAGGATGTTCGGGTGCTTCGCGAGCCGGAGGATCGTCTCGTACTTGATCGGCACGCCGGTGCGGCCGGGGATGTCGTAGAGGATCACCGGCAGGTCGGTCGCGTCGGCCACCATGCGGAAGTGCGTGAGGATGCCGGCCTGGGTCGGCTTGTTGTAGTACGGCGTGACGATCATGATGCCGTCGGCGCCGGCCTTCTCGCTGGCCTTGTACAGCTCGATGGCGTGCGCGGTCTCGTTCGATCCGCCACCCGTGATGACCTTCGCACGGCCGGCGGAGACCGACTTGCCGACCTCGACGAGCTTGAGCTTCTCGGGGTCCGTCAGGGTCGAGGTCTCGCCGGTCGTTCCCGTCACGACGATGCCGTCCGCGCCTGCGGTGATCACGTCATCGATGTGCTTCTCGACGGCGGGCCAGTCGACTTCGCCGTCGGCCGTCATCGGAGTGACGAGCGCGACGAGAACCTGTCCGAATGGGTTGCCCGAGTGCGTCATGCCTCCAGCGTATCGGTTCGGATGCTGCTCACGCAGACGAGCGGACGCGGATGACGTCTCCGCGGGTCACATCGATCCTGTCGCGCAGCAGCACGCCGATCATGGTGCCCACCGACGCCTCATCGGCGCGTTTGCGGAACATCTCGATGCCGGTGATCGCGCTCTCCGCGACGGATGTGCCGTCGCGGAGCACGACGACGGCATCGCCGACCCGGATCGTCCCCGTCGTCACCGTGCCGGTCGCCACCTGTCCGCGCCCGGTGATCGTGAAGACGTCCTCGACGGCCACCTCGGCCGCAGCGCCGCCGGCGCTGAGGAAGGAAGGCGTATCCCGCGTGCTGACGGACCCGTTCGTCAGGGCGGAGATGCGCGCCGCCTCCGACTCGTTGTACTGGCGCAGGATCTCATTGGCGTCCTGCGGATCGCGCTTCTCTCTGCGGAACCATCCCATGGTGCGGTGCCGCGATCAGACGCGGCCGCGCCGGGCGACACCCGACGTGAGCGAGGTCGGCAGGACACGGGTCAAGGCCACGAGTGCCTTGTAGCGCAGCGAAGGAACCGAGACGGACTTCCCCCGTGCCGCATCGCGCAGACCCTCGCGCACGACATCGCGGGCGTTCAACCACATGAATCCCGGGACGCCCTCCTGGCCCACCGCAAGACCCATGCGCTCGTGGAACGTCGTGTGGGTGAACCCGGGGCAGACCGCCGTCACGGTGACACCGTCGCGGGCATACTCGGCGTTGGCCCAGCGGCTGAAGCCGATCAGCCACGACTTGCACGCGGAGTACGTGGAGCGGGAGATGAATCCCGCCACCGAGGCGACGTTGATGATGCGTCCGCCACGCCCCCGCATGGTCTGCAGCGCCGCGTGCATCAACCGCATCGACGCTTCGACGTGCACCCGCAGGTGGCGCACCTCGTCGTCGATGTCGTTGTCGGCGAACTGCAGCGGCAGCCCGAACCCAGCGTTGTTGATGAGGAGGTCGACCGGGTCTGCCGCATCCCGCAGCCGGTCGGCGACCTTCCCGACGCCGTCTTGGTCGGCGAGATCCGCGACGAGCACCTCGACGGCGACACCGTGCGCGCTCCGCAGGTCGGCTGCCAGGGAGTCGAGGGCATCCTCGGACCGTGCCACGAGGATCAGGTCGGCGCGACGGCGGGCGAGCTGCCGGGCGAACTCCGCGCCGAGTCCTGCGCTGGCTCCGGTGATCAGTGCGGTGGGCATCAGCGCTCGTATCCGAGGAAGCGGTATCGGACACCGGTGCGCGACGTCTGCCACTCGCCCTCGTCGACGAGACGCCACCCGGCCTTCGAGGGCGCGTAGGCGTCTCCGTCGACCGCGAGGTCGAGCTCGGTCACCTCGAGACGGTCGGCGTCGGCGATGACGAGCCGGAGGATCTCCGCCCCGCCGATGATCCACACCCTGTCCTTGCCCCGGACCGACTCCGCGACGTTCGCCGCCCGGTGCGCCCCGTCCGCGGTCCAGTCCTGCTGGCGCGTGATCACGATGTTCTCGCGACCCTCGAGGGGACGGAACCGCTCCGGAAGCGAATCCCAGGTCTTGCGACCCATCACCACGGGAGCGCCGAGGGTGACCTGCTTGAAGTGGGCCAGGTCCTCAGGGACGTGCCAGGGCATCCCGCCCTCGGCGCCGATCACTCCCCCGTGCGCCTCCGCCCAGATCAGACCCACCCAGGTCATACGGCGACCGCCGCGCGGATGGGAGCGTGGTGCTGGTAGTCCTCCACCACGAAGTCCTCGTACTGGTAGCCGAGGATCGACTCCGGCACGCGGGCGAAGCGGAGCGTCGGGTAGGCGAACGGCTCGCGTGTCAGCTGCTCCTTCACCTGCTCGAGGTGGTTGTCGTAGATGTGGCAGTCCCCGCCCGTCCACACGAAATCGCCCGGCTCGAGCCCGACCTGCTGGGCGATCATCATCGTCAGCAGGGCGTACGAGGCGATGTTGAACGGCACGCCGAGGAACATGTCGGCGCTGCGCTGGTAGAGCTGGCACGACAGCTTGCCGTCGGCGACGTAGAACTGGAAGAGAGCGTGGCACGGCGCGAGCGCCATGTCGGGGATGTCGGCCGGGTTCCACGCCGACACGATCAGCCGGCGGGAGTCCGGCGACTGACGGATCTGGTCGATGACCTGGGAGAGCTGGTCGATGCTCTCGCCGTCCGGCGTCGGCCACGAGCGCCACTGCACGCCGTACACCGGGCCGAGGTCGCCCGACGCGTCGGCCCACTCGTCCCAGATCGTCACGCCGTTGTCCTGCAGCCAGCGCACGTTCGACTCTCCTCGCAGGAACCAGAGGAGCTCGTAGGCGATCGACTTGAAATGGACCCGCTTGGTGGTGATCAGCGGGAACCCCTGCGACAGGTCGAAACGGATCTGCCTGCCGAAGACGCTCGTCGTGCCGGTGCCCGTGCGATCCGACTTGTGCGTGCCGGTCTCCAGCACGTCGCGGAGCAGGTCTTCGTACGGGGTCGGGACGCCAGCGCTCATGACAGCCACGATACCCGCCCCTCCGCGGGCACGGGCGGATGCCGTCCCGCTCGCGCGCCGATCGTCACGGTCGGAAACATCGGCCCTCCGACCCCTCCGACAGACGTACTCTCAAGCCATGTCGCCATTCCTCGCGGGAGCCATCGCGGCAGCACTGCTCGTGCTCGCCACGATCATCGGCGTGGTCCTGCGTCGCCGCGACGGACGCCGCCGCGATGCGGGTGCGCTCCGCTTCGACCCGGCGGATGCCGCATCGGCCGAGCTCGGATCGCGTGCCACTCTGGTGCAGTTCAGCACGGAGATGTGCGCGCGATGCCCGCAGGTGCGACGGATGCTCGACGCCTACGCGTCGGACCACGACGGGCTGCGTCACGTCGAGGTCGACCTGACTCATCGGCCGGACCTCTCCGTTCGTTACAAGGTGCTGCAGACGCCCACCACGTTCCTGATCGACGGCTCCGGCGCCGTCCGTGCCCGATTCCACGGGGTGCCCCATCGGCACGCCCTCACCGAAGCCGTCGCCTCCGTCTGAGGCCCGAAGAGCGGAGCACCCATGACCACTCCTGCAGGCATCGACCCTCGCGGTCCCCGCTTCGCCGCCACGATCACGGCGGTGCTGCTGCTCGTCGCGACGTTTCTGGCACTCATCGGCATCTCCACCGCGCAGGCCCCCGGTTGGTTCGCGTATCAGCCCCTCGCCGACGCGACATTCGCCCCGGGCACGTGGGCGATCGCTTCCGCATCCCTCGCGCAGCGCGTGCTCGACCCCGGTTTCCTCCTCACCGTCGCGATCGCCCTTCTGTTCCTCTGGAGCGTCGCGTCGCCGACGACCGCCCCCTGGGGCGTGCTGTTCCGCCGACTCGTGAGGCCCCGTCTGGCGCCGCCGGTGGAACTCGAAGACCCGCGTCCGCCGCGGTTCTCGCAGGGTGTCGGGCTCTTCGTGGTCGGCGTCGGCCTGGTCCTGCACCTGATCGGCGTGCCGTGGGCTCTTCCGATCGCCACCGCCGCCGCCTTCCTCGCGGCATTCCTGAACGCAGCCTTCGCCTTCTGCCTCGGTTGCCAGCTCTACCTGCTGCTGCAGCGCGCTGGGCTCATCGGTCGAGCGGCATCCACGGTCTGACCGCTGTTCCGTCGGGTCCGCCCGGTCGATAGGCTGGCCGCTACGCGAGCGCGCACCGAGCGCTCTGCGAGAACCGGAGGAATCATGCCCGTCACCAGCGAAGCCGCCAGCACGTGGACCGGATCCCTCATGGAAGGGTCGGGCACGGTCGCCTTCTCGTCGTCGAACCTCGGCACCTTCCCGATCAACTGGAAGGCCCGCAGCGAAGGCAGCGACACGACCACCACGCCGGAAGAGCTCATCGCGGCCGCGCACTCGTCATGCTTCAGCATGGCTCTCTCGCACGCCCTCGCCGAGAACGGCACCCCGCCGGAGAAGGTGGACACCACCGCCTCCGTGACCTTCAAGCCGGGCGTCGGCATCACCGGAAGCCACCTCAACGTGAACGCGGTCGTCCCCGGGCTCACGGCCGAAAAGTTCCAGGAGATCGCCGCCGAGGCGAAGACCGGGTGCCCGGTCTCTCAGGCGCTCGCGGGAATCGAGATCACGCTCGAGGCCACGCTCGCCTGATCACGCGCGCGAACGGGCGGAGCGGGCGAGGCGGATCGCCTCGCGGATGCTGCCCCGGGCGTCCTTGCGGCGTCCGGCGGCATCCTGCACGACACCCAGGCGGTAGCGGGAACGCCAGTCCGTGGCCGCCGCCTCGGCTTCGGCCGTATACCGCGCGATCAGCGGATCGGCGTCGGCTCGCGCGATCCGGCCGCTCGGCGTCAGCTCCGTCTCGACCGGCGGCATGCCGCCCTCGGCCTCGAGCTGTCGTCCGAGCCGGTCGGCCGAGAATCCGAACTGCATCTCCCGGACGAGTGCCCAGGCTCCGATCGGCGTGAGAACGAGGAGCGTGATCCCCATCCCGATCGAGATGGGGGTGCCGACCGAGATGAACATCACCGCGAGCCAGATCGCGACGGCCAGATAGACGAGCAGCGCGGCGGCCATCAGCCCGACGCCGATCCGCGACATCATGCGCGGATGCCGATGTCGATCATGTTCTCGAGACCCACGAACACGCCCGTGGCGTCACGCGCGAACGGCACCGCAAGACGGATGCCGGGCGCGTAGGCGAGAGCGGAATCGACCGTGTCGTGCGTGAAGGTGAGGGATTCGCCGGGGCCCGCGAGGATGACCTCCTGCTTGGCGACCACACCGGGACGGCGCAGCGAGTGGATCGGCACGCTGCCGACCTGCTGACCGCGGGCGCGCTGATCGGCGTGCGGGGCGCTCACCGGCCCCTGCTCGGCGCGCGCCGCCGCGATGAGTTCGGCGGTGCGCACAGCCGTGCCGCTCGGCGAGTCGATCTTCGTCTCGCGGTGCGCCTCGATGATCTCCGCCGACCCGAAGAACGGCGCGGCCGCGGCGGCCAGTGCCGAGCCCAGAACCGAGCCCAGCGAGAAGTTCGGGATGAACACCGCACCCGTGCCGGCAGCCTCGACGAGCGGACGCACGAGCGCGATGCGCTCCGCCGACCAGCCCGACGTCGCCACCAGGATGTTGATCCCCCGCTCGACGGCGGCACGCACCACGTCGATGCTGATCTGCGGCGTCGACGCATCGACGACGAGGTCGGCTCCGTCGAGTTCGGAGAGATCGCTCGACGACGTCAGCACGCGGCTCACCTCGAAGCCCTCGAGCTCGTCGATCACCGCGTGGATGATCGTGCCGAGCTTCCCGGTTCCGCCGACGAGTGCTACCTGCGAGGTCATGCATCCAGTCTATGGAGCGGGCGACCGCTTCCGTCCGGGGCGCGCGGGCCTCAGACCGGCATCGGGTCGGGGATGCCCGTGCGCAGCTCGAACGGCAGGTGCCCCGTGTCGTTGTGATTGAGCAGCGTCCAGGGGCGCCCCTGCTTCTGCGCGATGATCGTCAGCCCACAGTGCGCCTGGTTCAGGGTCATCCAGCGCCACTCCGGCGCGCCGAGCACCTCGCGGACGAACCACGAGATGACGAAGTTGTGCGTGATGAGGACCTCGTGGACCTCGCCGTTCTTGCGCATCAGGAACTCGTTCACCGCGTCGTCCATCTGTGCACGACCGGCGTCGATCTCGGCGTCCGAGATCGACCCGAAGAACGGCTCGTACGCGGCGGGCGTCTCCTCGGTCATGCCCGTGGGGACGCAGTCGAAGAGCAGCGCCGTCGGCTCGGGGTCGACGGACGGGAGCCGTCCCGCGATCGCGCGGGCCGTCTCGTTCGCGCGCAGCAGCGGCGAATGCCAGACGGCATCGAGCGGAAGCCCGGACAGCCGATCGGCGATCAGCTCGGCCTGGCGTTGTCCGCGGGGCGAGAGGGGTCCGTCGGCGAGGCCGTGCTCGGCATCCTGATGTTCACCGTGTCTGACCAGATATATGTAGTGCGTCACAACTCGCTCGCTTCATCGCCAGCATCCGCCGGGCCTCTCATCCACCCTATGTCACAGGTGGGACGATGCTCAGTTGCCCGCACGCGTGAGCTCTGCGACCTGGGTGCGCGAGAGCGTGACGCCCGCGCCCTGCATGAGCTCGTCGACGTGATCGGTCGCGAACGTGTTCACGATCGGCGCCGCGATCGTGCGCTGCGCAAGGAGCCACGCGATGGAGACGGCAGCCACGGGCACTGCGAGGTCGCCGGCGACCTGATCGAGCGCGCGGAGGATCTTGATGCCCCGGCGGTTGAGATGTCCGCGCAGCTGCTCGCCGCGGACGCCCTGCGAGGTCAGCGCCTTGCTGCGGTGACGACCCGACAGGAAGCCGTGCTCGAGCGCGTGCGAGGGGGTCACAGCGAGGTTCTGAGCCCCGGCGACGAGGCGCAGATCGCCCTCGAACGGCTGCCGACGGAGCAGGTTGTACGGCGCGTCGATCACCTCGATGCGCGGGTAGCCTGCCGAAGCCAGGATGCGCGCCTCGACCAGACGCTCCGGGGCGAAGCCGAAGGCCCCGACGGCGCCGATCTTGCCCGCGTCCTTGAGCCATTCGACCGTCGCGAGGGTGTCTTCGACGTTCGTCGTGCTGTCGAGCGTCGCATCGAGGTACAGCACGTCGATGCGCTCCACGCCGAGACGCGTCAAGGATCCTTCGACGGCCCGCACGAGGTTCACGGAGCCGAGCCCCGGGTTGTCGGCATGAGCGCCGATGCGCACGCTCAGGATCGCGCGTTCGCGCTGACCGCGGGACCGGAGCCACTGCCCGATGATGTGCTCGCTGCGTCCGCCGGAGAATCCGTCGGCGGTGTGGATCGCATTGCCGCCGAACTCCACGTAGCGATCGAGGATGGCATGACTCGTCTCGAGGTCGACGTTCCAGCCGAACTCGGCGGCGCCCAGCATCAGCGGGAATGTTTCGAAGCCGGTCTCGCCGAGAGCCTGACGGACGTTCTCACCGACTCCGGGTCCGACGATCGGGATCGGAGCGGAAGGGTGCTCGGCGGCGGCGGGTGCGGCGCCCTGGGCTCGCTCGTCTGACGCTCCCGCGCCTACGCTGAACAACCGCATACTCTCACCCCCGCGTAGATCGGTGCGTGCCGACCTGCGTCACTGCTCGTGGTGCACCCCCCGGTGCGTACTTCGAGGGTAAGCGACATCGGCGAACGTCCCGACCAATCAGGGGAACGGCGCGAAAACTTCCCATAACAGTTTGGTCACGTCTCGACGACGGAACCCGGGCCCGTCCTGTGCGGACGGACCCGGGTTCCAGTTCGAGCGTGGTGCTTACTCGGCGGCTGCGGCCTCGACGGGCTCAGCTTCTGCGGCGGGCGCCTCGTCGATGACGGGCTCCAGCGACAGCTTGCCGCGGTCGTCGATCTTCGTGATCTTCACGAGGATCTTCTGACCGACCGAGAGGACGTCGTCGACGTTCTCGACGCGCTTGCCACCGGCGAGCTTGCGCACCTCGGTGACGTGCAGCAGGCCGTCCTTGCCGGGAAGCAGCGAGACGAAGGCGCCGAACGTGGCGATCTTCACGACGGTTCCGAGGAACTGCTCGCCGATCTCCGGGTTGGTCGGGTTGGCGATCGCGTTCACCTGCGCACGAGCGGCTTCGGCCGAGGGGCCGTCCGTCGCGCCGATGTAGACGGTGCCGTCCTCCTCGATGGAGATCTGCGCGCCGGTCTCATCCTGGATCGCGTTGATCGTCTTGCCCTTCGGGCCGATCAGCTCGCCGATCTTGTCGACCGGGATCTGCACGCTGATGACGCGGGGCGCGGTCGGCGCCATCTCGTCAGGAGCGTCGATCGCGGCGTTCAGGACGTTGAGGATCGTCAGACGAGCCTCGCGAGCCTGGGTCAGCGCACCGGCGAGCACCGACGACGGGATACCGTCGAGCTTCGTGTCGAGCTGGATCGCGGTCACGAACTCGCTGGTACCGGCGACCTTGAAGTCCATGTCGCCGAGAGCGTCTTCCGCACCGAGGATGTCGGTCAGAGCCGCGTAGCGGGTCTCGCCGTTGACCTCGTCGGAGACGAGACCCATGGCGATACCGGCGACGGGAGCGCGCAGCGGCACACCCGCGTTCAGCAGGGACAGGGTGGAGGCGCAGACGGAACCCATCGACGTCGAGCCGTTGGAGCTGAGCGCCTCGGACACCTGACGGATCGCGTACGGAAACTCCTCGCGGCTCGGCAGCACCGGCACGAGGGCGCGCTCGGCGAGGAAGCCGTGCCCGATCTCGCGACGCTTCGGCGAACCGACACGGCCGGTCTCACCGGTCGAGTAGGGCGGGAAGTTGTAGTGGTGCATGTAGCGCTTGCTGGTCGTGGGCGACAGCGAGTCGATCTGCTGCTCCATCTTCAGCATGTTCAGCGTGGTGATACCCATGATCTGGGTCTCGCCGCGCTGGAAGATCGCCGAACCGTGAACGCGCGGGATGACCTGCACCTCGGCGTCGAGCGGACGGATGTCCGCCAGGCCGCGACCGTCGATGCGAGCACCCTCGGTGAGGATGCGGCCGCGGACGATCTTCTTCGTGACCGACTTGTAGGCGGCGGAGAACTCGAGCGGAGCCGCGGCCGGGAGCGAACCCGCCTCGGTGGCTTCGATGAGCTCGGCCTTGACGCGGTCCTTGATCGCGTCGTCGGCGGTCTGACGCTCGGTCTTGTCGGCGATCTGGTAGACGCCGACGAGCTCGTCGTAGGAACGGCCGGCGACGAAGTCGTAGACCTCCTGGCTGTACGCCGGGAAGACCGGGTAGACGCCCGGCTCCTTCGACGCGGTCGCGGCGAGCTCGGCCTGAGCCTTCACCAGCTGCGCGATGAACGGCTTCGAGGCCTCGAGGCCCTGGGCGACGATCTCCTCGTTCGGCTTGGTGGCGCCGGCCTTGATCAGGTTCCAGCTGCCCTCGGTGGCCTCGGCCTCGACCATCATGATGGCGACGTCTTCCGTGCCATCGTTCTTGGTGACGACGCGACCGGCGACGATCAGGTCGAAGACGGCCTCCGACACCTGCTCGGCGGTCGGGAACGCGACCCACTGGTCGGCGTTCTCGCCGTGACCCGGGATGAACGCGAGACGCACACCGGCGACGGGGCCCGAGAACGGCAGACCGGAGATCTGCGTGGATGCGGACGCCGCGTTGATCGCGAGGGCGTCGTAGAACTCGCCCGGAGCGATGGACAGCACGGTGATGACGATCTGGACCTCGTTGCGCAGGCCGTCGACGAACGACGGACGCAGCGGGCGGTCGATCAGACGGCAGACGAGGATCGCCTCGGTGGAGGGGCGGCCCTCACGACGGAAGAACGAGCCGGGGATCTTGCCGGCGGCGTAGGAGCGCTCCTCGACGTCGACCGTCAGCGGGAAGAAGTCGAAGCCCTCGCGCGGGTGCTTGCCAGCGCTGGTGGCCGAGAGGAGCATGGTCTCGCCGTCGAGGTACGCGGCGACTGCGCCCTGAGCCTGCTGCGCGAGGCGGCCGGTCTCGAAGCGGATGGTGCGGGTGCCGAAGCGGCCGTTGTCGAGAACGGCCTCGGTGGCGGTGATTTCAGGACCTTCCAAGAGGTCTCTCCTTCTTTGTTTAGACTCGCGAATCCGTATGACGCGCGAGCGCATTCAAGAGGAGCGGAAACAGCAGGGTTCGGGCGCGCGGGCACTCCCGCGAACATCGCCTGCGCTGGCCACCAGTAGAAAGCCACCCGACATCTCCCGCCGAGGAACCCACCACAGGGGACCAGCTTCTCCGCCGCTCGCTCCATGAGTCGATATGAAATTGTGCAGTTGACACACGTCAACCCCACCCAGCCTACCAGCGGGATCCCCGGAATCCCGCGAGCCGATGCTCATGACGGATCGGACATGTCCCGGCCACGAGGCGTTCACCGCCCGGACGCCGGGGCGAGAGCGGCATCCGCTGTGCTGACATCATGCGCATGTCAGTGATCGGATGCGGGTACCTCGGTGCCGTGCACGCCGCGGCCATGGCCTCGATCGGACACGACGTCGTCGGCATCGACGTCGACGAAGACAAGGTCGCCGCTCTCGCCTCCGGGACGGCGCCCTTCTTCGAGCCGCGGCTCTCCGAGCTGCTCGCGGACGGCCTCGCCTCCGGACGCCTGCGCTTCCGCAGCAGCATGGCGGATGCCGCGGGGGCGGATGTGCACTTTCTCGCCGTCGGAACCCCGCAGGTCGCCGGCGGGCACGCCGCCGACCTCCGCTACGTCGACGCCGCGGTGGACGCCCTGCTCCCCCACCTCCGCCCGGGCGACGTGCTCGCCGGGAAGTCGACCGTGCCGGTCGGCACCGCCGCCCGGCTCGCCGAACGGATCGCCGACAGCGGCGCGACGCTGGTCTGGAATCCGGAGTTCCTCCGGGAAGGATGGGCCGTCCACGACACCCTCACTCCCGACAGGCTCGTCGTCGGAGCGGCACCCGGCGCCGACGGCGAGCGCGCGGTCGAGGTGCTGCGCTCGGCATACAGCTCCGCGCTCGAGGCCGGAACGCCCTTCCTGGTCACCGATCTCGCCACGTCCGAGCTGGTCAAGGGCGCGGCCAACGCCTTTCTCGCCACCAAGATCTCGTTCATCAATGCGATGGCGGAGATCGCCGAGGCCGCGGGCGCCGATGTCACCCTTCTCGCAGACGCCCTCGGCCACGACGGACGCATCGGACGCCGCTACCTCGGCTCCGGCATCGGCTTCGGCGGCGGATGCCTGCCGAAGGACATCCGCGCCTTCGCCGCCCGCGCCGAGGAGCTCGGGCGCGGAGAGTCCGTCGGCTTCCTGCGCGAGGTCGACGCGATCAACCTGCGGCGTCGCGACCGGGCCGTGCAGCTCGTCGTCGACGCGCTCGGCGGGCTCGTCTTCGGCCGACGGATCGCGGTGCTGGGAGCGGCGTTCAAGCCCTTCAGCGACGACATCCGCGATTCGCCTGCACTCGACGTCGCCGTGCGGCTGCGCGGACTCGGCGCCGACGTCGTCGTGACCGACCCGGCCGCCATCGACAACGCGCGGGCCGCGCACCCGCAGCTCGGTTACGCGAGAGAACGCGACGACGCCCTGCGGGAAGCGGATGCGGTCGTGATCGTCACCGAGTGGGACGAGTACCGCCGTGACCTGTCGCCCACGCACGCGGGTGGTCTGGTGCGCGGTCGCATCATCGTCGACGGCCGGAACTGCCTCGACGCGGAGGCCTGGCGGGCCGCGGGGTGGCAGTACCACGGCATGGGGCGGCGCTGACGGCGGCTCGTCTCGCTTCGCCCGCTCGACGACCGGAAGCGACGACCGCTCAGCGACCCGAGAAGACACCGCGCACCGCGGAGGAGCGTCCGAGATAAACGTAGTCGTCGTGCTTCGCCGAGCGGCCGTCGCCCGCGGCGCGCCCGTGCAGTCGACGCCACACCCACGGCAGGGCATGCCGGCGCCACCACACCCCCGCGCCGATCGTCTCGTTCTCGTGCAGAGCGGCATCCAGCACACCGAGGGCATCGGCATCCGGAACGCCGAGGACCTCGGCCGCGCGGTACGCGAGGAACCGGTGGCCGCGGCTGCTGAGGTGCACGAGGTCCTCGCCCCAGTTGGGGCGCTCCGGCAGGGTCGGATGCAGGTCCGTGTCGATCAGGATCGCGCCGGTGCGCGCGGCGATCCCGGCGAGGGCGGTGGCGAACGCGGCGAATCGCCGGGAGTAGATGGATGCGGCGCGGCGCCCGGGCAGGAACGGGGTCACCAGCACCACGTCGGCGCCGATGTCGCGGAGCTGTCGCACGGCGTCCTCGAGACGTGCGGCGAGCGCAGGCACATCGACGCGGTGCTTCACCAGGTCGTTCGCGCCGATCAGGATCGAGACCAGGTCGGGCCGCAGCTCGAGCGCCCGATCGAGCTGCGTGCCGCACACGTCGCTCACGCGCTTCGAGCGGATCGCGAGGTTCGCGTAGTGGAGTCCGCCGCGGGCGGCGAGGAGCAGCGCGAGTCTGTCGGCCCAGCCGCGCAGGGCGCCGTCGGGTGCGGGATCGCAGAGCCCCTCGGTGAGGGAATCCCCGAGGGCGACATAGCGGCGCCACCGTCGCGGCGTGACCGGCGCTGCGGCCTCCGGGCGCACGACACGGCGAGCGCGCGCACCGGCATCCACCTGGTGCAGCGTCCGCGCATCCTCGAAGTGTCCGAGGAGCTGGTCGCACACGCTCGCCCAGCTGCGGCCCTGCACGGCTTCCCGCCCTGCCTCTCCGAACGCCCGACGCTTGCGGGCATCCCCGGCGAGATCGGCCACGCGCATCCGCAGGTCGTCGAGGTCTCCGGGACGGTAGAGCCAGCCGTCGATGCCCATGCGGACGAGGTCGAGCGGACCACCGCGGCCGGTGGCGATCACGGGTACACCGCTCGCGTGCGCCTCCTGCAGGGTCTGACCGAACGTCTCGCTCTCCCCCGGGTGCACGAACACGTCGAAGGAGGCCATCGCCGCGGCGAGCTCGTCGCCGTCGAGGTGACCGAGGAACAGCGCCTCCGGCAGCAGGGCCTCGAGCCTCGAACGGGTCGGGCCATCACCCACGATCACCAGACGCGTGCCGGGGATTCCGCGCAGGGCGACGAGATCCTCGACCTGCTTCTCCGGAGCCAGGCGGCCGACGTAGCCGATCACGGCATCCGCACCCCAGGCGCCGCGCAGTTCGCTGCTGCGGCGGGAGGGCTGGAAGCGCTCGGCGTCGACGCCTCTCCCCCACCGCCGCACGCGGTCGATGCCGAGCGAAGCGAGCTGCTGCGCCGATTCGGCGGACGGCGCCAGCGTCATCGTCGCACGACGGTGGAGCCGGGCGATGTGCGTCTGGGCGATGCCCGTCGTCGCCGCGATCCGGTAGCGCTCGGTATACGCCGCGACATCGGTCTGATAGGCGGCGACGGATGCCACGTCGAGCCGTTCGGCGGCGAGCACCCCGCGCCAGCCGAGCGCGAACGGCGAGGCCAGGTGCACGACGTCGGGCTCGAACCGACGCAGGGAGGCGGCGACGCGGTGCGCCGGCGACGTGCCGACCCGCACGTTGCGGTAGCCCGGCAGCGCGAGACTCGGGATCGCCTCGACGCGCGCGCCGCTCACCGCGTCGGGCATGCCGAGGGCGGCGGGCGCGATGACGTGGGCGTCGTGCCCCCGGTTCTCGAGGTGTCGCAGGATCTGCAGCACCGAGCCGGTCACGCCGTTCATGTGCGGAAGGAAGGATTCCGTGATGATCGCTACTCTCACATCCTCAGGATGACGTCGCGGGAGTGCGGGAATCCCCGAAAACGGCCCGGGCCACCAGATGTTCACCCGATGCTGGATCGCAGGTCACCGGCTATCCGTTCTTTGGTTCCCGTTCACCGTGCGCGTGCACAGTGAAGCCGTGCCGACCGACCTGCTCGCCGATTCTCTCGACGGCCCCTGGAGCCTGGTGCTGATGAGCCTCCTCGTCGTCGTCGACGCCTTCTTCGTGGTCATCCCCGGAGAGGTCGCGGTGACCGCTCTCGGAGCTCTCGCCGTCACGACCGGGGCACCCTCGCTGTGGGCGGTCATCGTCTGTGCCGCGATCGCTGCGACCGTGGGCGACGTGTGCTGCTACCTGATCGGCCGGGTGGTCGGCACCGAACGCTGGCGCTGGATGCGCGCACCCCGCGTGCAACAGGCTCTCGGCTGGGCGCGGAGGCGACTCGACGGAGGCACGGCCACGGTGCTGTTCACGGCGAGGTTCGTGCCCTTCGCCCGGCTCGCCATCAACCTCGTCGCCGGGGCATCGCGCATCCATCCCCCGCGGTATCTCGCCCTCGTCGCACTCGCCGCGACCGGATGGGCCGTCTACCAGGCGGCGGTCGGCGCGGCGGTGGCCGCGATCGTGCCCGGAGGGCCGCTCGTCGCCGTGCCCGTGTCGATCGCCGTCGCGATCGGGGTCGGTCTGCTGATCGATCTCGTCACCCGCAGGCGACGGACCTGAACTCCCCCTCGTCGCGAGCGTGCTCTAGGCTCGGGGCATGAGCACCGAAGAAGGCGCCACCTCCTCCGAGGAGATGAAGCGCAAGTTCAAGGAAGCGCTCGAGAAGAAGAACGCGCAGCACCGACAGGGCGAGTCGCACCTCGACGGCGATTCCGCCGTGCACGGCGCGGCCGCTCCGCAGACGCGGCGCGAGTTCCGACGCAAGAGCGGTTGACCACACGGATGGGAGGCCGGATCCCTCCGGCCTCCCATCCTTTCTTCGTCCCGCAGCGCGGATCAGCGCTGTGCGGCGCGATCCCGCGCCCGCTGCTCCTTCGCCGCCATCTCCGACACGGCCGAGTCGCTGAGCTCCTGCACGCCCGCCGCGTCCGGTGCGTCGGACAGCCCGTGCGCGTCGACACCGTCCAGCATCGACTCGTCGAAGGGCAGCTCCCCGCTGAGCACCCGACGCGTACGATCGCGGTCGATCTGCTTGGTCCAGGTGCCGATGAGGAGCGTGGCCACCGCGTTACCCGTGAAGTTGGTCAGCGCACGACCTTCCGACATGAATCGGTCGATGCCGACGATCACGCCGACGCCGTCGACGAGATCGGGGCGGTAGGCCTGCAGTCCGCCCGCCAGGGTGGCGAGTCCCGCCCCGGTGACACCGGCGGCGCCCTTGCTCGCGATGATCATGAACAGCAGCAGACCGATCTGCTCGCCGATGGACATCGGCTGGCCCATGCCCGTCGCGATGAACAGCGAGGCCATCGTGAGGTAGATCGCCGTGCCGTCGAGGTTGAACGAGTAGCCCGTCGGCACCGTGATGCCCACCACCGGCTTGGAGACGCCGACATGCTCCATCTTCGCGATCAGCCGCGGCAGCGCCGACTCCGACGAGGACGTGCCGACGATCAGCAGGTACTCGCGCGCCAGGTACTTGATGAGCGAGAAGATGTTGACCCGCGTGACGGCCCAGAGCAGCGTGCCCAGCACCACGACGATGAACAGGATGCACGTGATGTAGAACGCGACCATCAGGATGCCGAGGCTCCAGATCGCCGAGATCCCGGTCTTGCCCACCACGGCCGCGATGGCTCCGAAGGCGCCGATCGGCGCCAGCCAGAGGATCATGCCGAGAATGCGGAACACCAGCTTCTGCAGCTGCTTCACCGCCTCCATGATCGGCGCGCCGCGGTCGCCGAGGCCCTGCAGAGCGAAGCCGACGAGGAGGGCGATGAACAGCACCTGCAGCACGCTCTCCCCCGTGAAGGCGCCGAAGAACGTCGCGGGGATGATCCCGAGGATGAACTCCTGCGTCGTCTTGGCCTCGGCCGCGCCCTCGGGATCGTACGTCGAGGCGGCCATGTCGAGCCCGGATCCCGGGTGGATGATGTTGCCGACGACGAGGCCGATGGCAAGGGCGAAGGTCGACATGATCATGAAGTACAGCAGCGCGAGACCGCCGATCTTCCCGACCGTCGCCGCCTTCGCGATGGATCCGACTCCGACGACGATCGTGCAGAAGATGATCGGTGCGATCATCATCTTGATCAACGCGACGAATCCCTTGCCGAGCGCCTCGAAGCCCTGCCCGACCTCGGGCCAGATGAGCCCGACGAGCGCACCGAGCACGACCGCGATGATCACCGACACGTAGAGCCAGGTGTGCCGGTCCCAGGACTGCTTGCCGCGCCGCGAATTGAACCCCGGCAGACGGAACCCCGTTGTGATGGCCATGTTTCCTCCTTGAGCATGAACGTCGTCGTGTCATGTGTGCGGCGGCAGCTTCGTCGCCGATGACATTCACCGTCGCGGACTTCCCTCCGCGACGCGATTTGTGGTCGTATTGGTCACTACCGAGAGCGCCGACGACCGGAGGATGCGATGGCACATGCCTCTGACGGCCGCAGCACCGCCTCGCGCGTGTTCGCCGTGCTGCTCGTCGCGGCGGTCGTGATCGGCGCCCTCGTGGCGGTCTACCTCGTGGTGGAGGCGCAGCGCGCCATCCGTGCCGAGGCCGAACGGGTGACGGCGGCGGCCGCCATCTCCCTCGCCGCGTCTCCGGACGTGGTCTCCGCGCTGGGGAACGGCGATGACGAGGCTGCGACGCGGAGCCTCGAGCCCTACGCCATGCAGGTCGTGGACGAGGCCGGGCTCGACTTCATCACCGTGATGACCGTCGACGGGGTGCGGATCACCCACCCCGATCTCGACCAGATCGGCGGACGCTATCTCGGGACCATCCCCGCTGCGCCGCAGAGGCTCACGGAGGAGTTCACCGGCACCCTCGGCCCGTCCGTGCGCACGATCGTTCCGGTCGTCGACGCCGACGACGCTCTGGTCGGGTGGGTGGCAGCGGGCGTGACGACCGAGTCGATCAGCGAGACGCTGGTGCGTCGGCTTCCGCTCTCGCTCGGGATCACGGCCGGACTCGTCGCCCTCGGCGCCTGCGGCGCCCTGATCGCGCGTCGTATCACCCGACGCATCGCCGGAGACCTGCCGCCCGGGCAGCTGCGCGACGCTGTGTCGTCGTACGAGTCCATCCGCACACTGGGCGAGGCGCTGCGCGCGCAGACGCACGAGCACGGCAACCGGATGCACACCGCCGTCGCCCTGCTCGAACTCGGACGCCGCGACGAGGCGATCGAGATCCTCACCGAGACCTCCCGCCAGAGCCAGTCTCTCGTCGATCAGGTCACCGCGCGACGTCAGGGCGACCCGGCTGTCGGCGCCCTGCTGCTCGGGAAGGCGTCGCAGGCGAAGGAGAGGGGCATCGACTGGCGCGTGCGGATCGACCCCGACACGCCGCGCTCGCCGCTCTCGACGGTCGACAGCGTGTCGGTGCTCGGCAACCTCGTCGACAACGCGATGGATGCCGCGGCGGAGGCGGAGGACCGCTGGGTGGCGGTGTCGCTGACCCCGGCTGAGGACGGCGGCATCGTGCTCGAGGTCTCCGACAGCGGACCGGGCGTGCCCGACGACGACCGCGAGCGCATCTTCCTGCAGGGCTACTCCACGAAGCCGGCGGATGCCCAGGGTCGAGGCATCGGTCTGGCGCTCGTGCGCTCGGTCGTGACCGGCGTCGGCGGCTCGGTGACGCTGACGGACGACCCCACGACGTTCCGCGTCGTGCTGCCGCCTGCCGGATCGCGGAGGCCGCGTTCATGATCCGGACGCTGCTGGTCGACGACGACGCACTGACCCTCGAACTCCATCGCGACTATGTGGCGCGCCTCGAGGGGTTCACGGTCTCCGGGGAGTGCAGCAGCGCACGCGCCGCGGTGAGCGCCGTCCTGGAACGGCAGGGTCCTGACGCGTTCGACCTGGTCCTGCTGGACATCACGATGCCGGACGGCTCGGGGATCGACGTGCTGCGGGCGCTGCGCGCCCGATCGGCATCCGTCGACGTGATCGCGATCACCGGTGTGCGAGACGCGGAGACGGTGCGGCAGATGGCCGCGCTCGGCGTGTTCCAGTACCTCGTCAAGCCGTTCCCCTTCGCCGTGTTCAAGGAGCGGATGGAGCAGTACCGGTCGCATCGCGATCAGGCACGCACCACGGCCGGCGAGGCGACCCAGGCGGAGATCGACGCGCTGCTCGGACGGGCGACGGGAACGATCTCCGTTCCGAAGGGGCTCTCCGCAGCCTCACTGGAGCGAGTGACCGCCGCGCTGCGCGCTGAAGGTCCGCTGTCGGCGAGCGAAGCGGCGGAGCACCTCGGGATGTCACGGGTCGCCGTGCGTCGCTACCTCGAGCATCTCGCGACCGAAGGCGTCCTCCGCCGCACCGCCCGTTACGGGGCGCGCGGTCGCCCCGAGACCGAGTACGGCTGGAACCGGGGTGCCGACGGCGTCTGAGTGCTCAGCGCGGGAGGCGACCCGCGTACAGCACCCCCTGGGGGTCGGCGGCGGCACGCACGGCACGCAGCCGCTCGAGGTCTGCGGGACCGCCGCAGCGATCGAGCGTCTGACCCGGTCCCAGGAACGTGGGCACCGTGCGTGCGGCCTCGGCGTGTGCCAGCAGCCCGACGAAGCCCGCGAGGCTCGCGTCGCCCGGCTCGAGCGGCGCACCGGGGAAGATCGGGGCGAGCGCGTGCAGCAGCCAGCCGGCCGACTGCAGTGACGCGAATCCGCTGCGCCGCGGAGAATCGAGCGCGCCGCCCAGCATCCGGATGTCGATTCCCATGATCGGACCCTGCTCGGGCAGCTCGCGGTAGTCGACGAGCGCGTCGATCGTCGCGTCGTCCAGCGACGAGAGGGCCATCGAGGCACCACGACCGGGCATCGGATCGGTCGGCTCATTCGACGCGGCGACGAGGGCCGCCGGCGACGTCGATCCTGTCGTATCGCGCTGAACCGTGCCGGCGCCCCGTACACGGTCGATCAGCGCGCTCGCGTCGCCGTCGACCGACAGCGCCTGGACCTCGAGGAAGCTGCGCCCCCGAATCGCTTCGGGCAGCTGAGGAGCGTCGGGCATGCGCATCGAGTTCATGAAGACGTTGAGCGTGGCGGGCGCGTCGGCGGAGAGGTCGCGCACCGCCCGGATGACCGCGGCGGCATCCGTCACCTCGAACACGAGACTCGCACCCCACAGGGCGGGCGTGCGCACCAGTTCGATCTCGAGCGCGGTGACGATCCCGACGATGCCGCCGGCTCCGCGCAGCGCCCACATGAGCTCCGGGTCGCTCTCGTCGTCGATGCGTTCATGCGAGCCGTCGGTGCGCAGCACCCATGCCGCTCGCACATTGTCGGAGCCGAGCCCGGCCGTGCGGCTGAACCACGAGTGCCCGCCGCCCAGCGTGTATCCGGCGACGCTCACCACGGGACTCGTGCCGGCGGGCGCCGCCCATCCGGTGCCCTCCAGTGCGTGCACCACCGCTCCCCAGCGCACTCCGGCGCCGACGCGCAGGACTCCCGCCTCGACATCGACCTCGAGCTCGTCGAACGCCGGCATGCGGACGATCACGGCTCCGGCGAGGTCGCCCGATGCGCCGTGGCCGCTGGGCTGCACGGCCAGAGGGGTTCCCGTGTCGGCGGCAGCCTGGAGCAGCGCTTTCAGGTCGCCGACATCGGCGGGGACGGCGACGGCCGCGGGGTGCTGGTCGACGGCCAGATTCCACGGCTGTCGAGCATCGTCGTATCCCGGGTCAGCGGGCAGGATGAGCGCCCCGGTCAGGCGCGGGCGCAGGGCTTCGAGCGAGGAGGTCGAGGGCATGACGACACGGTACGACGTCCGTCGGACATTGTCGACGGACGTCGTACCGTGATCAGAGCGTCACTCCCCCGCGAGTCCGCCGAGCAAGTGCCCGAAGGAGCGGCCTTCGCCGAGGTAGGTGGCGGGATCGTACGGGTCGGCGGCCGAGGCGGCATCGCGCCGGGCGATCGCCTCGGCGAGCTCCCTGGCGCCCTTCTCGACGCGCTTCGCGAGCGGAGCGACATCATCGCCCGCGCCGCCCCAGTCGCTCGATGCGGCGAACACACCCGTCGAGACCGCCTCGGCGTGGAGGTAGGCGAACAGCGGGCGGATCGCGTAGTCGATCGCCAGCGAGTGCCGTGCCGTTCCGGCGTTCGCGCCGATGAGCACCGGCTTGCCGGTGAGCGCATCGGGGTCGAGCACGTCGATGAACGACTTGAACAGACCCGAGTAGCTCGTGGAGAAGATCGGCGTCACCGCGATGAGCGCGTCGGCTGAGACGACGGTGTTGATCGCCGTCTCCAACGCCGGGGGTGCGAAGCCGGTGAGCAGATTGTTCGTGATGTCGTGCGCGTAGTCGCGCAGCTCGATCACGTCGACGCTCGCCTCGATGTCCCGCTCGCGGAGGGCCTTCAGCGTCTCCGCCGCCAGCCGGTCCGCCAGCATCCGCGTCGATGACGGGTTCGACAGCCCCGCGGAGACGACCGCGATCCTGCGCACCGTCATCTCAGGCCCCCTTCCGGCTGAGCCCGAAGGCGGCACCGGCGGGCGCCGGAGTGTCCTGGTAGGGCGAGTCACCGGTCAGGTTGTCGCCGCGGTTGGCGCCCGGCCGGGCCTGACGCGTCGGACCGTCGCCGAACTCGGCCTTCACCCGCGCGGCGTGCGTGGGGGCGTCCGGCACATTCTCGGGACGGCCCTGCGCGAGCTCCTTGCGGAGCACCGGCACGACCTCGGATCCGAGGATGTCGAGCTGCTCGAGCACGATCTTCAGCGGGAGTCCGGCGTGATCGACGAGGAACAGCTGGCGCTGGTAGTCGCCGTAGTGCTCGCGCATCGCGGCGTAGCGATCGATGATCTGCTGCGGCGAGCCGACCGTCAGCGGCGTCATCTCGGTGAAGTCCTCCATGCTCGGACCGTGACCGTAGACCGGCGCGTTGTCGAAGTAGGGACGGAACTGGTTCACCGCGTCCTGCGAGTTCGCTGCCATGAACACCTGGCCGCCGAGTCCGACGATCGCCTGCTCGGGCGTGCCGTGTCCGTAGTGCGCGTAGCGCTGGCGGTACAGCTCGATGAGGCGCTGGTAGTGCTCCTTCGGCCAGAAGATGTTGTTCGCGAAGAAGCCGTCGCCATAGTAGGCGGCCTGCTCGGCGATCTCCGGCGTGCGGATCGAACCGTGCCAGACGAACGGCGCGATGCCGTCGAGCGGGCGGGGCGTCGAGGTGAAGCCCTGCAGCGGAGTGCGGAACTTGCCCTCGAAGTCGACGACGTCCTCCCGCCACAGCTTGTGCAGCAGCGCGTAGTTCTCGATCGCGAGCGGCAGCCCCTGGCGGATGTCCTGTCCGAACCACGGGTAGACCGGGCCGGTGTTGCCGCGCCCGAGCATGAGGTCCATGCGTCCGTCGGAGACGTGCTGCAGCATCGCGTACTCCTCGGCGATGCGCACGGGGTCGTTCGTGGTGATGAGTGTCGTCGACGTCGAGACGATCAGTCGCTCGGTCTGCGCCGCCAGTGCGGCGAGGAACGTGGTGGGGCTCGAGGACCAGAACGGCGGGTTGTGGTGCTCGCCGATCGCGAAGACGTCGAGTCCGACCTCTTCGGCGTGCGTGGCGATGGTCAGCGTCGCCTTGATCCGCTCCTGCTCGCTGGGCGTGATGCCCGTGGTGGGATCGCGCGTGATGTCGCTGACCGACATGATGCCGAACTGCATCGCCTTCGCGCCCGACTGCTCGCTCATGATTGCTCCGTTTTCCTCGAACCGGATGCTCGGCATCCGTTTCTATTCATTTGAATGTATATGGGATAACGCGCTCACAGCAACTTTATTCCCGACCTGTAGCCTCGATGCATGAGCACCACCGGGGCGGACATCTCAGGGCCCACCACAGGATCGCTCCCGCGGCCGAAGAGGCGTGTGCCGTTCTGGGACAACGCCCGTTACGCCTGCATCGTGCTGGTGGTGCTGGGCCACGCGATCCAGCGTCTCATCTACGACTCCGACATCGCCTTCGCGTTCTATCTCGCCCTCTACGCGTTCCACATGCCCGCGTTCGCGATCATCTCCGGCTACTTCTCGAAGTCCGGATCCCCGACGAAGACCCAGATGGCCCGGGTGATCACCGACATCCTCGTGCCCTATCTGATCTTCGAGGTCCTGTGGACCCTCACGAAATGGCTCGTCGAAGGCCAGGCGAACCCGAACATCACCAAGCCGTCGTGGACGCTGTGGTTCCTGCTGGCGCTCGGGATCTTCCGCCTCGTGCTCCCCTATCTGGCCCTGCTGCGCTGGCCGCTGTTCTGGACCGTCGTGATCTCGATCGGTGTGGGGTACCTGCCGAACGTCGACAGCACCTTCTCGCTCTCCCGAACCCTCGGACTGCTGCCGTTCTTCGCGTTCGGCTGGTGGCTGCGGGAGCGCGACATCGTCGCACGCCTCCGCCTGCTCGACTTCCGGCCCTGGTGGGTGCGCGTCGTGGCGCTCGGAGTGCTGGCGGCTGCCGGCTGGGCGGCGTGGAACTGGCTCCCGGTCTGGCAGGCGATCGACCTGCGCCACTGGCTGTTCTACGAGGACTCCTACGCCGACCTCGGCGGAGAGCAGTGGTGGGCCGGCGGCGTCCGATTCGCCCTGATGCTGCTCGCGGTGGTTCTCTGCGCGGCGTTCTTCGCACTGGTCCCCCGTGGGACCTACTGGTGGACGCATTTCGGTCAGTACACGATGTACGTGTTCCTGCTGCACTCCTTCGTGCTCTACCCGTTCCGCGAGTCCGGCGCTCTGCGCGATCTCGAGCCGACCTGGATCTGGCTGCCCCTCGTGACCATCCTGTCC